>JARWZW010000050.1 GCA_029866155.1 Caulobacter sp.
CCCTGGCGAAGTCCACGCCGCCCGGGGCCCTGACCCGACCGTGAACCGGGTCGAGATAGGCCGTCAGGGTATGCTGGCAGGCGTCCGGCTGTTCATAGATCTCCTTGACCATGAAGTGGCGGTGATTGCCCTTGTCCACCAAGGCCGTAGCGGCCGAGACAATCCTGACCGGGCGGTCGACGGCGGCGCCGGTCTGGTCGAAGATCCGTGCTCCGGCGTCGTCGATGGCGACATAGTCGCCCTCCTCGAGATAGATCACCCGGTTGGTGAAGGGGCCGACGGCAAGGGCGTCGCTGCCCAGGAACATCTCGCCCTGGCCCTCTCCGACGACCAGCGGACTGCCGCGCCGGGCGCCGAGGATCAGGCGGTCCTCGCCCTGGATCAGGATGGCCAGGGCATAGGCTCCGGTGAGCCGGTCGAGGGTTGTCTTCAGGGCCGCCAGGGGCGTGTCGCCGGCCTCAAGCCTCTGGTCGATCAACTGGGCGATGACTTCGGTGTCGGTGTCGCTTTCGAACTGCCGTCCGGCCGCTTTCAACTCCGCCTTCAGCTCGGCAAAATTCTCGATGATGCCGTTATGGACTAGGGTGACCCTGCCGGCCGTATGAGGGTGGGCGTTGGGCACCGAGGGAACGCCATGGGTGGCCCAGCGGGTATGGCCGATGCCGACCGTCGATTCGATCGGCGCCTCTGACAGAACGTCCTCAAGGGCGCGGATCTTACCCTTTGCCCTGCGGCGCTCCACCCGGCCATCGACGACGGCGGCGATACCGGCCGAGTCGTAGCCCCTGTATTCCAGCCGCTTCAGGCTCTCGACGAGGCGCGCGGACACGGATGATTTGCCGACGATGCCAATGATGCCGCACATGGATTGATTCACCGACTGTTTCGACGCTGGCCCTACGCTCGCGCGGTTGGCGAAAGCGCTCTAGCACCCGGCAGGCTGCAGGCCGCATGAAAATGCGTTGCAAACTGTTGCGTGCTCAGGGGTTGATTGTGCCGAAACAGTTTGAAGACTTTCTTGTCTGGCGATGTCGGCGATGGAATGCCACATCGCGGGTTCGCCTTTGGGGAGATCAGTCATGGCCAAGCGCTCATATTTCGGGACCGACGGAATCCGGGGCCTGGCCAATAGCCATCCGATGACGGCTGAAGTGGCCCTGCGGGTCGGCCTGGCGGCCGGAAAACTGTTCCGGACCGAGGCTGACCGTCGCCATCTGGTGGTCATCGGCAAGGACACCCGGCTGTCCGGCTACATGATCGAACCCGCCCTCGTCGCCGGGTTCACCAGCATGGGCATGGATGTTCGCCTGTTCGGCCCCCTGCCGACGCCGGGCGTGGCCATGATGACCCGGTCGATGCGGGCCGATCTGGGGGTCATGATCAGCGCCTCCCACAACGCCTTTCATGACAATGGCATCAAGCTGTTCGGACCGGACGGCTACAAGCTCTCCGACCGCCGCGAGGCCGAGATCGAGGCCCATATGGACGAGGGCCTGCAGGATGGCCTGGTCGGGTCGCGGGAACTGGGACGGGTGCTGCGTGTGGACGACGCCCAGGCCCGCTATGTCGAGATCGTCAAGGCGACCTTCCCCAAGAGCCTCAGCCTCAACGGGCTGCGAGTGGTCATCGATTGCGCCAACGGAGCGGCCTACAAGGTCGCGCCGAGCGTGCTTTACGAGCTCGGGGCCGAGGTCATCGAGCTGGGAGTTTCACCCAACGGCTTCAATATCAATGACCAGTGCGGATCGACCCATCCCTCGGCCATGGCGGCGGCGGTCAAGGAGTATCGCGCCGATATCGGCATCGCGCTGGACGGAGATGCGGACCGGGTAGCCATCTGCGACGAAGGCGGGCTGATTGTTGACGGCGACCAGATCATGGCAGTGATCGCCGGCGCCTGGGCGGCGGACCAGCGGCTCAGCGGCGGCGGCGTGGTCGCCACGGTCATGTCCAACCTCGGCCTCGAACGGTTCATGTCGGCGCGGGGCCTGACCCTCGAGCGCACCGGGGTCGGGGATCGCTATGTCATGGAGCGGATGCGCTCCGGGGGCTTCAACCTCGGCGGCGAACAGTCGGGCCATGTCATCCTGTCGGACTTTTCCACCACCGGCGACGGCCTGATTGCGGCGCTTCAGGTGCTGGCCGTCATGGTCCAGTCGGGCAAGCCGATGAGCGCCTTGGCGCGGCAGTTCGAACCGGTCCCGCAACTGCTGGAGAATGTCCGATTCAATCGCGGGGCCGAGCCCCTGAAGAATGCCGTGGTCCAGTCCGCCATAGCCGACGCAGAGCAGCAACTCCATGGCAGCGGCCGCGTCCTAGTCCGCGCCTCGGGCACCGAGCCCCTGATCCGCGTCATGGCCGAGGGCGATGACGAGGCGCTGGTGACCCGGCTGGTCAGGGAGATAGCCGGCGCCGTCAGGGCGGCCGGCGGCTGATCGCCGGATCAGGTCAGACTGTCGTCGCCTGTAAGGCGGACGGCGCAGGCCGCAGGGCGAGCAGGGCGAAGCTGGCCAGCCAGTGCTCGCCCATATAGTCGCCCGAAACATGGGGCAGGCTGGCGGCGAGATGGGTCCCGGCCGTTTCCATGGCCGCCGCGCCCGCCGGGTGATCAGGCGCCAGGGCGGCTGCAATGGCCTGCCAGCACCAGGCGCGGGACAGGTTCAGGCCATCCAGGTGCGCGATCTTTCCGTCACTGCGGTCGCTGACTGTCGCAGGGGCAAACAGGGTTTCAGGCTGTCGAAGCCGGGCGCGTGGCAGGAAGCTATCGAACCAGACGGTGAATTCCCGGGGCGGCAGGACCCGAACCATGAGGGCGGCTTCGACCAGGGTTGCGGACAGGAAGTCTTCGCCGGAAGGCTCCCAGGCCTGGGCCTCCCGGTCCTGGCCATACCAGTCCAGCGCCTTTGCCTTGAGCAGGGATAACAGGGACAGGTCGCCAGCCTGATCGGCATACTCCAGAAAGAGCCGCAGGGCGAAGGCGGTGCTGGAATGGACGCCGGTCCGGACCGGGTAGGTGGCCAGGGGCAGGTAGTCCCGAAATCTGCGGGCGAAGGCGTCGGCCAGGGGGGCCAGGGTCCCGGCCCAGGTCGCCGGATGCCGCAGCAACTCCGCCTGCAGCATCAACAGCCAGGCCCAGCCATAGGGTCGCTCGAACCCACGGGAGGTGGGCCGGAGGAGGTAGTTCCGCTCCGTCTCGACCTTTGCAGGGGTGAGGCTGTCGTCAAGCAGCGTCCGGATTTCGTCAGCCGGGGACATGGCTGGAAAGAGCCTCAGCAAGGTCGCCAGAAGCCAGTAGCCATGGACGCAACTATGCCAGTCATAGCTGCCGAAGAAGATCGGGTGATCGATTGTATGAGGCGCAATGTCGGCCTCTGACCCGAACACGTGGTCGGCCTTGTGCGGATAGGGGCGCGTCACATGTCCGAGGGCGATTTTTGCCAGGCGGCTGGCCAGGCCCGGGGTCAGATCAGCGACGGAAGACAAGAACATACATCAGGACCGTATTGGCGCCGAGGATCATCAGGGCGGTGGGGAACTGCGCGCGGATGACGCCATACCGATCCTTGAGGTCAAGAAGGGCGGCGGGCACCAGGTTGAAGTTGGCGGCCATGGGCGTCATCAGGGTTCCGCAGAAGCCCGACAGCATGCCGATCGCCGCCATGATGGCCGGGTCGCCTCCATAGCGGCTGACGATGAGCGGCAGGCCGATGCCGGCCGTCATCACCGGGAAGGCGGCGAAGGCGTTGCCCATGATGATGGTGAACAGGGTCATGCCGAAGGTATAGGCGACGACTGACACAAGCGGGCCGCTATCGCCGATCCAGGCGCCGGCCAGATGTCCGACAATCTGGCCGACACCGGCGGCCAGAAAGACGGCGCCCAAGGCGGCCAGCATCTGGGGCAGAAGCGCAGCCGGCCCGACCGTGTCCAGCAGTCGTCGACCTTCCTGAAGCGGGGTCATCAGCTTCGGGCGCAGCATGATCATGGCCAGACCCAGTGACAACAGTATGCCGAGCACCAGGGAAACCAGGGTCGAGTGTTTGGGATCGACCAGGGGCTGCCCCCCGATCGACAGGCTCTTGAACAGGAAGCTGCCGACGAGGGTGACAATGGGGATCAGCAGGGCCGGCAGGAACAGTCTCGCGCCAAATCGTTGCGCACTTTCCTTGCGGTCCTCCGCCGTTGTGGCGGAGGAGGCGCCGCGGCCGACCATGCCAAAGCCCGCCAACAGGGCCAGGGCCAGGACCAGCAGGCCGTTGAGCAGATCACTGAGATAGGAGCCGAACAGGAAGCTGCCGGCCAGTAGCCCCCAGAAGGCGAAGTTTCCGAAGCGCCTTGGGTTGGTTTTGTCCAACGCGCTGACGCTCGACATGGCGGCGAAGAACAGCCCTCCCACGACATAGAGCAGATCAAGGCCGATCATCATTCGCGGTCCGGCTGGACCGCCCGCGCGATCTTGCCATCAAGCAGCCAGAGCCGAACGCCGTGAATCAACAGGGCGCAGACGGCCGTGGGGATCGCCCAGACCGACAGCGACAGGGGCTCGACCACGATCCCGTTGGTTTCCAGAAAGCCCTTGATCAACAGGATGGATGCTATGGCGATGAAGATATCTTCGCCGAAGAACAGCCCGATGTTGTCGGTCGCCGCGGCCTGCGCCCGGATCGATTGCTGGAGACCGTCAGGCAGGGCGCCATGGCGCGCTTCCGCCGCAGCCTCGGCCATGGGGGCGATCAGGGGGCGAACCATCTGGGGGTGACCGCCCAGCGACGTCAGGCCAAGGGCGGAAGTGATCTGGCGAATGACCAGATAAAGCAGCAACAGTCGGCCGGTGGTCGCCCCCCGCACCCGGGCGATCAGACTACGGGCCTTTTCCTGCAGGCCGGCCTGCTCAAGCAGCCCGATGACCGGCAGGATCAGCCAGACCAGGCTGATATAGCGGTTGTCCTTGAAGGCCTTTCCGAAGGCGGCGATGACGTCAGATGGGCTGATGCCGGCCGCGACGCCTGTGACGCCAGCTGCGGTCACGATCACCAGCAAGGGGTTCAGGCGCGCGATAAAGCCCGCCACCACCACAGCTATGCCCAGCAGGGGCCAAAGGTTCATGCGGACGCCTCCCCAAGTCCTGCAGACTCAGGGGAGTCTCGCCGAACGTCCACCGTCGACGACATTCAGCCCCCGATCCTGGATCAGACTTCCTGGTTATAGGCGCCGATTTCAGGATACTTGCCGAGGCGCGGCTTAACTTCCTGATGGAACAGGGCGCGCATGTCGTCAGCGGAAAGGGTGCTCTCGACAACGACGACCACTTCCGGCTTGTTGGACGACGCCCGGACCAGGACCCAGCTGCCGTCATCCAGGGCGACCCGGACGCCGTTGACCGTGATCACGTCCCGGATGCCGCGACCCAGAATCTGGCCGCCGGCCGCCGCCAGGGCCTGGTATTCAGCCACGACCCGCTCGACCACGCCATATTTGACCTCATCGCCGCAGTGCGGGCTCATGGTCAGGGAAGTGAAGGCCACCGGCAGGGCGTCCTTCATCTGACTGAGGGTCTTGTCCGAATTGCGGTCCAGCATGGCCAGGATGGCCGCCGCCGCCGTCAGGCCGCAGTCGTAGCCGCGGCCAAGGGGCTCGTTCAGGAAGAAGTGGCCGCTCTTTTCGAACCCGGCCAAGGCCCCCAGTTCCGCCGACTTGCGCTTGATGTAGCTGTGGCCGGTCTTCCAGTAGACGGTGGTGCAGCCATTGGCCGCCAGGATCGGGTCGGTAGCGTAGAGCCCGGTGGATTTGACATCGACAACGAAGGTCGAGCACGGGTTCATGGGCGCCAGATCGCGGGCCAGCATCAAGCCGATCTTGTCGGCGAAGATCTCCTCGCCCGTATTGTCCACCACGCCGCAGCGATCGCCATCGCCGTCGAAGCCAAGGGCCAGATCGGCGCCGAATTCCTTTACCGCATGCGCCATGGCGTGCAGCATCTCGGAATCTTCGGGGTTGGGATTGTATTTGGGAAAGGTCCAGTCGAGGCTGCAGTCCATCTCATAGACAACTGCCACGCCCATCCGCCGGAGGGCGTCCGGAATGAAGGCCCCGGCCGTGCCATTGCCGCAGGCCGCCACGACCTTGAGGGGGCGGGTCAGGGAGGCCCGCCGTGAAACATCGGCGATATAGCGTTCCGCCATGCCCTCGATCCGGGTCAGTTTGCCGCCATCCCGTGGCGTGAAGCGGCCGTTCAGGACGATGTCCTTCAGGGCTCCCATTTCTTCCGGGCCGAAGGTCAGGGGACGGGCCGCGCCCATCTTGACGCCGGTCCAGCCATTCTCGTTGTGGCTGGCGGTCACCATGGCCACGCAGGGCGCATCCAGGTCGAATTGTGCGTAATAGGCCGTCGGAGACAGGGCGAGGCCGATATCCAGCACTTCGCAACCGGCCTCGATCAGACCAAGAGCCAGAGCCTGCTTGATCGACAGGGAGTAGGACCGGAAATCATGTCCAACCACGATCCGCTGGTGTCCGAGCGACTGGATATAGGTTCCGAGACCAAGGCCCAGGGCCTGGATTCCCAATAGATTGATGTCCGGCCCGAACAGCCATCGGGCGTCATATTCCCGGAAGCCGGTCGCCTTGACGAGCGGTTCGTTCTCGTAGGCGAAGGTGTTGGGCAGGAGGTCGGCGCGAGGAAGAAAGGGCATGCGAACTGGCTCCGGTACGGACACGGCGGCGGGTGTAGGCCTTGTGGTCACGAGCGGCAATCGTGAGTTGGTCCAGGCCCGTCATTTGTCGGTCGGCCGCTTGCAAAAGGATCAGATCACCCCGGCGCTCAGGACGTCATGGACGTGCAGTACGCCGACCGGCTTGCCCTGGGCGATGACGAAGAGGACGGTGATCCGGCTTTCGTTCATGATGCGGGCTGCATCTGCCGCCAGGGAGTCCTCGGTCAAGGCCTTGGGGTTGCGGGTCATGATGTCGGCGATAGTCTTGGTCCCCAGGCCCTCGAAATTCCGTCGCAGGTCTCCATCCGTAACCACGCCGATCAGGACGCCAGCCTCGTCGACGATCCCGACGACCCCGAGGCCCCGTTCGGTCATGACCCGGACAGCTTCCGGCATGGGGGTGTCGCTGGAGGTCAAGGGGGCCTCCTCCAGACGGTGCATGAGGTCGCCCACGGTTCTCAGCATGGCGCCCAGCTTTCCGCCCGGGTGAAAGACATGGAAGTCCTTGGGGGTGAACCCCCGGCGCTCCAGCAGGGCCACCGCAAGTGCGTCGCCCAGGGCCATCTGCTGGGTGGTCGAGGTCGTCGGCGCGTTCAGCTCCCCTGTCGCCTCCGGCGAGTCCGATAGGCGCAGGATCACGGTCGAGGCCTTGCCCAGGGCGCTTTCCGGGTTGGCGGTCATGCCGATCAGGGGAATGTCGAACCGGCGGCAATAGGCGATGAAATCCGAAAGCTCGCGAACCTCGCCCGATTTTGACAGGGCGAGTACAACATCTTCGCTGCCCACCATGCCCAGATCGCCATGGCTCGCCTCGGCGGCGTGCACAAACATGGCCTGGGTTCCCGTTGAGGCCAGAGTCGCCGTGATCTTCCGGGCGACGTGGCCGGACTTTCCGATGCCGGTGCAGACCACCCGGCCGCGGGCGGCGTAGAGAAGTTCGACAGCTGCGGCGAAGGGCTGACCCAGTTCCTCCGCCATCAGGCTCAGCGCTTCGGACTCGATGGTCAGCACGCGGCGACCGGCGGCGATGGATTGCTGATCGATCATTGGGTGAGCCTGGGGGCTGGAATCGCTGCACCGGTGGACTGCGGATGCCCAAAAGGCGCCGGTGAAGGTATGCCCTGTCCCTGGGGCCAGACCAGGGCCAGAAGCACCATCCCGACCGTCAATGTGGCCGCAAGCGGATAGAAAAAGCGATCTCTCATACGGTCGATATAGCTGATTGCGGCGGTCTGGGGAGAGGATTCAGTCCAAACGGGAGCAGGCCGCCCTGCATCGCCTTGACCATTCCCGCTTCTCGCCTTAGCGCACAGGCCCATGTCGACACTTGTCCTGCTTCGCCACGGCCAGAGCCAGTGGAACCTCGAAAATCGCTTCACCGGCTGGGTGGATGTCGATCTCACGGCTGAAGGTGAGCTCCAGGCGCAGCGCGCCGGAGCCCTGCTCAAGGCAGCCGGGATCACGATAGACCGGGCCTATACATCGGTCCTGACCCGCGCCATCCGGACCGGCGCCCTGGCGATGGAGGCAGCCGGTCAGTCCGATCTCGTCTTCGTCCGGGATTGGCGGTTGAACGAGCGCCATTACGGCGGTCTGACAGGCCTGAACAAGGCGGAGACGGCTGAAAAACACGGCGATGCCCAGGTCACCATCTGGCGTCGCTCCTACGACGTTCCGCCGCCGCCGCTGGCGCCCGGCGGCGCCTATGACTTCACGACCGACATCCGGTACGCCGGCAAGGCGATCCCCGACACCGAGAGCCTCAAGACGACTCTGGACCGGGTCGAGCCCTACTGGACCTCGGAAATTGCGCCGCATCTGAAGGCCGGGGACACGGTTCTGGCGGCGGCCCATGGCAATTCGCTCCGCGCCATTGTCAAGCTGCTGTTCGCCGTTCCGGATGACCAGATCGTCGGTGTCGAAATTCCCACGGGCAATCCTCTGGTCATAGAACTGGACACCGGCCTGAAGCCGGTCTCGGCTCGTTATCTGGACGAGGACCGGGCGCAAGCCCTGCCCGGCATCGGTTGAGCGACGACAGCCACATGCGCGCCGCCGTAGAGGCGGCACGGATCAATCTTGGCCTGACCTCGCCAAATCCGGTGGTCGGCTGCGTTTTGGTGCGAGATGGAAAGATCGTCGGCAAGGCCGCCACCGCAGCCGGCGGACGCCCCCATGCCGAGGACCAGGCCCTGGTCCAGGCCGGCAGCCTGGCGCGCGGGGCCACGGCCTACGTCACCCTCGAGCCCTGCGGCGCCCGGTCGTCCGGCGGCGTCGCCTGCGCCGACCTGCTGATTGCAGCGGGTGTCGTCAGGGTGGTGGTGGCCTGTGAAGACCCTTCCCCCTTTGCGTCCGGGCGCGGTTCGGAGCGGCTGACCGCAGCCGGAATTGTGGTCGAGACCGGTCTTCTTTCCGGCTGGGTTCTCGACAGCCTCGATTATTGGGCCTGGTTCCGAAGCCAGTCATTGGCCATGCCGCAGCGGACCGATCGCACGTAAGCGGAAGATTAAGCATATTGCGTCTAGGCTTCGGATCGAAGGAGCCCTGCGCATGACCGCCGCGCCCTCGTCGACCACTCGACGGCTGACACAGCAGGATGTCGATCTGATCTGCGCCCGCCATGATCGCCTTTGGTCTGGCCGGGGCGGCGGGGCTCGCGCTGTCTTCAGTTTCTGCGACATGACCGGCCTGAGCCTGAGGGGGCGGAACCTCTGCGACGCGGACTTCGCCGGCGCGGCCATGGCCGGGACCAATCTTTCCGGCGCCCGTTTCGACAATTCCAGCTTCTTTGGAGCCGATCTCCAGGACGCCAACCTGACCGAAGCGTCCCTGCGGCGGGCCGATCTGCGGGGTTCCTGCCTGCGCGGCGCCAACCTTTCCGGGGCGGACCTGTTCGAGGCCGACCTTCGCGAAGGCACCTTGGCCGCCGCCGATGCTTTGAAGGGTTTTCGCGTCCTGGAGCACAAGGCGCGGACCGGGGATGTTCGCGGCGCAAACCTTTCGGGGGCGAACCTGGAGCGATCGCGACTGTCGGGGATTGTGGCGGTCAAGGCCGACTTCACCGACGCGATCCTCAAGGACGCCAAGCTGGTTCGGGCCAACCTGAAACAGGCCTGCATGAGCGGGGCCAATCTCGCCGGGGCGGATCTGTCAGGCGCTGATCTGTCCGGCGCCGATCTATCGGACGCCATACTGGTCGGAGCCAAGATTTTTGCCTGGAATGTCTCCGACGCCAATATGAAGGGCGTCCTTACCGATCGTCCGTCAGGCACGGCCGTCGCCGGACTGCCCTTCGACGACATGATCCGCTCTCACGCCCAGTGGTGCGAGACCGGAGGGGCGGAAGGTCGGCCTTCAAGCTTCGACGGCGCCGACCTTCGCGCCCTGGGCAGCCTGAAGGGTCTCAACCTGACGGCTCTCTCCGCCAAGCGGGCGACCTTTTACGGGCTCGACCTGCAGGGGGTGCAGTTTCAGGGTGCTCAGCTGGAGGGCGCCGACCTCCGCGCCTGCAATCTCCGCCATGCCGACCTGCGAGGCGCCCGCCTGATCGGGGCCCGGCTGACCGGATCTGACCTGCGGGACGTACAGATGGGCCCCCTGCTGCTAGCGGCCGACCGGTTGTTGCCCTGTGATCTGACGGGGGCGATCCTGAAGGGGGCCGAGATGGCCGGGGCCGATTTCCGGCAGGCGGTGTTCAGGGGCGCCGATCTTTCGCGGGCCAACCTGACCGGGGCCCAGATGAGGGGGGCAGACCTGACGGGCGCGGTCCTCTTGGGGACTCGCGGCCTAGACTGGTCCAGAGCGGGCTAGCCCCGGCCTGTATCCTTGGTTTAGAGCATGTTCCTGTAAGTGCGAAGCGGTTGTCGGATCGAAACATGCTCTAACATTCTGAATTAGAGCCTGTTTTTCCGTTTCGGTGGGGATGCTCATAGCGGACCAGGCTCTAGGCGGCAAAATGGCGGTCGCCGGCTCTTGCTAACCTTTCATCGATTCATTTCGGCTAACTGTGTTCGCGGATTGATTCGGCGTCTGAGGGCCTCGCGTTGCAGCTTGTTTCCAACTCTTTGGCCGGTCGTCGTCGCATCAGTCAGAGCGAGCTTGACCTGCTTGTTTCGGCGCATGAGCGGTTTCTCAGCGGTCGCTCCGGTGGCAAGCGGGCGAGCCTGCGATTCATGGATATGAGCGGACTTGAACTTTCGGGCCGAAATCTCTGCGATGCTGACCTCTCGGCTTCTGTGCTGGACGGAGCGCGGATGCTGCGGACCCGGCTCGACCGCGCAAGCCTGTTCGGCTCCGATCTTCGAAAAGCGGTGATGATCCAGGCCAGCCTGGTGCGGGCGGACCTGCGCGGCGTCTGCCTCCATGGCGCCAATCTCACCCAGGCTGACCTGACCCAGGCCGATTTCCGTGAGGGCCAGATCGCGATCCCCCATCCGCGCAAGGGGCTGGACAGCCTCAAGCATGAGGACAGGGCAGGGGACGCCGATGGCGCGCTTTTCGTCGGTGCGACCCTGGACGGCTCGCGCATGAACGGCCTGTCCGCCTTCGCCTCGGATTTCACCGACTGTTCCCTTCGGGGGGCTGTGATGACCGGAGCCAATCTCAAGGAAGCCAACATGGCCGGCGCCAATCTGGAAGGCGCCCAGGTGTCCGGCTGCAATCTGGAAGGCGCTGACCTGTCAGGGGCTGTGCTTTCCGGGGTGGAGGTCGGCCTCGCCCGGACGAGCGGGTGTCGTATGGCCGGCGTCCTGTTGTCGCCGACAGCAGAGGAGCTGGCCCTGGCGCCCCAACGCCTGGAAGCCGCCATGGGCAATCAGGCCTGGTGCGAAAGCGGTGGCCAGCGCGGCGCACCGGCACGGCTGGACCATGCCGATCTTCGCACCCTCGGTGGACGCCTGAGAGGCATGCGGCTGACGGCCATTTCGGCCAAGGGCGCCTGCATGGTCGGAATGGATCTATCGGGGGTTCAGCTGCAGGGCGCAAACCTGGACGGCGCTGATCTGAGGGGCGCCGACCTGCACGGGGCCGATCTGCGGGGCGCCAAGCTGGCCGGCGCCAATCTGACCAAGGCTGACCTGCGCGGCGCCATGGTCGGGGTTCTGCCCCTCACGCCGGAACGGTCGAGTCCGGCGACGCTCAATCTGGCGCGGATGCGTTATACCCGGGCCCAGGCGGCCGACCTGTCTGCGGCGATCCTGGACGGCGCCGATCTGAGGGGAGCGGACCTCACCGGCGCCAAGGTCGTCCGCACCAGCTTCCGCGACGCCGACATCGGTTCGGCGATCGGACTGGAAACCTGAATCAACAAAAAGGGGGCGGCGCGCGGCGCCACCCCCCCGTTCATCCGTTTGACGGTCGGCGTTTCAGGCCGCCTTCTCACCATCGATCAGCGCGCTTTCTGCTGGGGCGCCGATCTTGATCGTCCGGGGCTTGAGCGCTTCGGGCAGTTCCCGTTTCAGGCTGATGGCCAGGAGACCATCCGCCAAGGTCGCGTCATTCACCACAACATAGTCGGCCAACTGGAACCGGCGCTCGAAGTTGCGCTCGGCGAGGCCGCGGTGGAGAAACTTGCGGGAATCATCATTGGCCGGCTTGCGCCCCTGAACGGCGAGGAGGTTTTCCTTCACCTCGATGGTCAGTTCGTCGGGCCGAAAGCCAGCGACCGCGATTTCGACTCGGTAGGAGTCTTCTCCGGTCCGTTCAATATTGTAGGGCGGGTAGCCGGTTGCGCCATCCTGGGCGGCGGCTGCGTCGAGCAGCGAGGCCAAGCGGTCGAAACCGACCACGGAGCGGTACAGCGGGGAGAAATCGATCGTACGCATGTTTGGTAACATCCTTCTTGGTCAAGCAAGGTTGCATCACACAGGACTGACGAACCGGTCTGGCTTCGCCAACTGTCCTCAAGGCCCGATAGCGGCGCCTCGGGACAACAGTTGGGAATGAGTTTACCGATTTCAAGTGACGGGCTCCGGTCAGCTTGCCTGTTTGCACAAGGCCTGGCCTGAGCTATTTCATGTTGAACAGTTCAAGGAGTTTCGCCCCCATGATGCGTCGGTCTGTTCTGGCCCTGGTCAGCTTGTTGGCATTTTCGTACGGCACAGCGGCCTCGGCGGCGCCCCGAGTGGACGCGGCCTTGAAGGCAGCGATCGAAGGGCAGCAGAGGAGCGAGGCCCACAGGCTTCGCGACCCAGCTCGCCATCCTTATGACAGCCTGACCTTCTGGGGACTGCGCCCGGGACTGTCGGTCATCGAGGTCAGCCCGGGCACAGGATACTGGACTGAAATCCTGGCGCCCTACGCCAAGGCCACCGGCGGCGCCTACGCCGCCGGAGTCGCGGATCTGGACAATCCCGCTCTTTCCGAGGGCGCCCGCAAGGGTCGCGCCGCCCTAGAGGCCAGATATGCCGACGCCTCCCTGTTCGGGACCGTGCGCTATGCCAATTTCGGACCGAAGTCTGCGGCCCTGGGCCTGCCAGGCTCCGCCGACCTGGTTCTGACCGCCCGCAACATCCACAACTGGCTGTCGCCGCAGGGTCATCTGGACAAGGTCATGACGGACTTTTTCCAGGTCCTCAAGCCAGGCGGCGTGCTGGCGGTGGAGGAACACCGCGCTGACCCCAGGCCCCAGGCGGCCGGCGCCTCAGACGGCTACATGTCCACCGCCTTTGTGGTCGCGGCCGCCGAAAAGGCTGGTTTCAAGCTGGCGGCGACTAGCGAGATCAACGCCAACAAGCGTGACACCAAGGACCATCCGTTCGGGGTCTGGACCCTTCCGCCTGTCAAGCGGTCTGCGCCAGCGGGCCAACCGGCAGATCCAGCGTTTGACCGCTCAGCCTATGACGCCATCGGTGAGAGCGACAGAATGACCCTGCGCTTCGTCAAGCCAAAGTGAGCGTGGAGCTTTTGACCTGAGGCGATGGCCAAGGTATGCCGCTGGACGAGCGGGCCGCGGGGGCGACCAGAGTGACGGATTTCATGGCGTCAAGTTTTTCCGTCTCTTCCCGCAGGAACCTTTTGATCGGTCTGGGCGCCGTGGCCGGCCTGGCGGCCTGCAAGGAAAAGCCGGCCGCCTCCGGAGCCATTTCGCTCGACAAGACCGGCCCGGTCGACGCTCGCAAGATTGTCACCATCGCGGACGCTGTCGCCGGCGAATGGCGGTCGCCGGCTGACCGGGCGCGTGATGTCCATCGCCATCCGCTCGAGAGCCTGACCTTCTGGGGGCTCAAGCCAGGCATGACGGTGGTGGAATTCTGGCCTGGGGCAGGCTGGTTCACCGATATCCTTGCCCCCTATCTGGATGCGACCAATGGACGGCTCTATGCCGCCAATCTCCAGCCCCTGGACCCGGCTGTCAGTGAAGTCGTCCAAGCCTACCGCCGCAAGCTCAAGGACAATGCCCGCCTCTATGGAGACGCCCAGGTCACGGCCTTCGGGCCGACGAGCGGCCCGGTTGCGCCGCCCGGGTCTGCTGACCTGGTGCTCTTCCTTCGCAACCTCCATAACTGGATCGCGGCAGGGATCGCAGACAAGGCCTTCAAGGATGCCTATGCCGCACTCAAGCCCGGCGGCATCCTGGGAATCGAAGAGCACCGTGGCCTGCCCGGCGCGGTCCAGGACCCGCTGGCGGCCGACGGCTATGTCCAGCAGGACTACGCGATACAGCTTGCCAAGGAGGCCGGATTTTCGCTGGAATCGACCAGTGAAATCAACGCCAATCCCAAGGATGACCGGAAGCACCCTTTTGGCGTATGGACCTTGTCGCCAACCCGCCTTTCAGCGCCCCGTGGGCAGCCGCCAAAGGCGGGCTTTAATCACGCCGAGTATGACGCTGTGGGAGAAAGCGATCGGATGACCCTGAAACTGGTAAAGCCGAAATGACGGTCGATCGACGCTTCCTTTTCAGCATGCCGCTGCTGGCCATGCCCCTGGCCGCAACGCCGGCCCTGGCTGCGCAGCGGGAAATCGAGGTCGCCAAGGTTTTCGTCTTTCTGGACAATTTTCTCCAGATGTCCGCGTCTGAGCGCGCGCGCCTCAAGGTTTCTTTCTACCTCACTCAGAATGGCAAGCCTGCCCAGGGGGTCAAGGCTGTCATCGTGGACAAGGATGGCACCCGGACGAATGTTCCCATCGCCAGCGACGGCAGGTTCGAGCGGGAACCCAGCCTGCGGCAGTTGACCGAGAAATCGCGCATCATCTTCGAGGGCCAGGACGCATCCGGCTATTCGGTCCGTATCGGACTGGTCTGGGCGGCGCGCCCCACCCTGGAGATGGACGCCAAGCTGGTGGCCGCCAGCCTCAGCGATGTGAACGCCATCGTCAAAAAGGCGGCGGGGCGTTTTGGCATGGTCGCCCCGAAGATGGTTCAGGTGGCCTTCCCGGGCGGCGGCTCCGGCTCCGCGGTGATGGCCGATGGCAGGGCCCTTCCCTTGCCGCAGTTCAATGGCTCTCCTGCCTTCAATCCTTCCGTCATGGCGGCGGCGGCCAAGCTGCGCTTTGCCAGGTTGCCATCGAGAATGGAATTTGCCGGTCCCAAGCACGCCGGCGTCGTCTTCGGGTAGCGACC
Organism: Caulobacter sp.; assembly: GCA_029866155.1. GTDB lineage: Bacteria > Pseudomonadota > Alphaproteobacteria > Caulobacterales > Caulobacteraceae > Caulobacter. The sequence continues at coordinate 15,277 of JARWZW010000050.1, forward strand.
GGTTCCGGAAAAGGTGTCGCCCCCGTCACTTTTTTGGCCGCCGGATCGCTGTTCGCTTGCCCGGCGAGCCCGGCCAAGCTATCCCCAATTTCAGCGCAATAAAGGGAGAGCGTCATGGCTACGTTGCAAGAAATCACTGATCGCGTGAAGGCCGCCGTCGGAGAAGATTCCGGTCTCGGCAAGTCACTCAAGTTCGACCTTAAGGGCGACGGGTTCATCCATATCGACGGCGGTTCGGTCACCAATGAAGACTCGCCGGCTGATCTGACCATGACCCTGTCCCTGGCCGACCTGCTGGAAATGGGCGCTGGCAAGCTTGACGCCACCATGGCGTTCATGTCCGGGCGCCTGAAGCTGTCGGACATGGGCCTTGCCATGTCGCTGCAGCCGAAAATGGGCGCCCTGTTCGCCAAGATGGCCTGATTTTATCACTCACCCTTCCGGGTGGGTGGATGCGGCGCGGAGGGGGTGACCCTTCCGCGCCGTTCTGTTTTTATGGGGCGGGGCGTCCCCATCGAGGAAGATGAGATCATGATCCAGACCCGTCGGGCGGTGCTCGCCGCTCTTGCCCTGCTGCCGCCCGTTGTCCTTGCATCGGCCGCTTCGGCTGAAACCAAGGCGGTCAAGCTGGAAAAACTCTACCCCTATCTGGATATGTATCTGGGGCTGCCTCCGGCTCAGCGTAGCCGGTTTGTGATGGCCTATTACCTCAAGCAGAACGGAGGCCGGCCGACCGGACTGGCCCTGACCCTGATCGACACGGGAGGCGGACGGACGGCCGTCCCGATCGGCAACGACGGCCGGTTGCTGTTCACGCCCGCCCTGGGTCAGTTGAAATCCGACGCCCAGATCGAGATGGCTGCGCCCAAAGGCGCCAAGATCAACCTTAGCATGGAACTGCAGGCCGTCACCCGGCCTCGCCAATCCATGGAAGCGGCCGATCTGGCGGCAGCCATCCAGCAATGCGAGGCCGCTATCCGCTCGAAGGCCGGTGTGCTGGGCTTTGCGGCGCCCAAGGTCAAACGCATCGTCTTTCGAGGCGCTGGCAGCGGTCAGGCGGTGAACGCCGCCGGGGTCAGCCGGCCGTTGCCGATGCAGACGGGACATCCCGCCTATGATCCCGAACAGATGCCGGGTGTCATATCCCTGCAGTTTGCCCGTCCCCCCCTGGCCCTGATGCTTGCCGGTCGCGTATGACGACCCTGCAACCCCCCTTGATCGGGATACAGGAATCGCCAGTCCCGCCGGACGGATCCGCAGACTGGGTGGTCGGCGCAGGCGGCGCCCGGCTGCGGGTCGCCCTGTTCCGGCCGAAGGGCAAGCCTCGTGGCTCGGTGGTGATCAGCCCTGGGCGCAGCGAGACGATCGAGAAGTATTTCGAGCTGGTGTGCGAACTGCAGGCCCGGAACTTCGTCGTCCTGGTCCATGACTGGCGCGGCCAGGGGCTGTCAGAACGTATTCTGCCGGATCCTCTGAAGGGCCATGCGGTCGGCTTTCAGGACTTCGTTGCAGACTATCGGGCGATCCTGGATCACTTCGAGGCCCAGCTTCCCGGACCCTGGATCGCCATGGCCCATTCCATGGGGGGCTGCCTGACCCTGATCGCCCTTGCCCAGGGGCAGGCCGATCGGTTCGTCGGGGCCTTCATGTCGGCCCCGATGCTGGGGTTGCAGACACCTGGCCGACCCAAGCCAGGCGTCAGGGCCCTGGCCTGGGTGATGAGCCGCTACCGGGGCGACGACTACATTCTCGGCAATCCTGGGACCCCGATGGGTGGACCGTTCGAGGGCAATATCCTGACCCATGACCGGGTCCGCTATGATCGCAATCTTGCGCCGCTCAAGGCCTGTCCGGACCTGGCCCTGGGATCGGGCACATGGTCCTGGCTCGAATTCGCCTTCACCGCTTCACGTTGGCTGAAATCGTCACCGGCGGTGACGAAGCTTAAATTGCCGGTCGTGGTGCTCAGCGCCGCCCAGGAAGCGCTGGTGGACAATGATGACCAGCGACAGATCGTCGCCCGGATTCCCCTTGGGCGGTGGCGGTCCATTGATGGCGCCTTCCATGAGCTGTTCCAAGAAACCGACGCGGTTCGGGCTCAGGTCTGGGCCGAGCTTGGCCCGCTGCTGGACCAGTGGGCGCCGGGCTCAGCTGGCTGATCGTCGCAGGGAAACAAGGGCGGCCTCGAGGCATGCCGGATCTCCGGCAAAGGCGAACTGTCCCCCGTCGGTCCTTGCCGGTGCGCCATCCCAATGGGTGACCACGCCGCCCGCGCCCTGGATTACCGGAATTACAGCCTCGACGTCCCAGACCTTGAGGCCCGTATCCAGAGCCAGATCCATCCGTCCCATGGCGACCATGGCATAGCCGTAGGCATCCAACCCAAGGCGGGCCAGCCTGGCGGCGGAACGGACCTGGGTCCAGGCGCCCAGTTCAGACTCGGTCAAAATCGCTGGATCGGTGGTGCAGATGATGGCGTCCGTCAGGTTTGGACAGGCCCGGACACGCAGGGGAGTCTCGCCGCCCCGGCTGATCAGCCGGGAGGCGCCAGGATGACCTATGAAGAGTTCGCCGATATAGGGCTGGCCGATCGAACCCAGGACCGGCTGGCCCTGGTGACGCAGGCCGATGAGCGTGGTCCAGAGGGGCAGGCCGGCGATGAACGCGCGGGTGCCGTCCACGGGGTCCAGAACCCAGACAAACTCGGCCTCCGGCCGGTCCTCGCCATATTCCTCGCCGATGATACCGTGATCGGGAAAGGCCGCCTCGATCATCGCCCGTATGGCGCGTTCGGCTGACTTGTCGGCCTCGGTTACGGGATCGAACACAGCGTCCGGGCCCGCTGTCAGAGACTTGTCTTCCAGCCCGTGGTCGGCGCGGAACAACGGAAGGATCGCCGCGGCCGACGCGCGGTTGAGGTCGATAAGGAAGCTGTCCAGCCGGGCCAGACGATCAAGATCCAGGGTCATGGCCCATGGCCCTATCCAGCAATCCGCCGGGGGGCAAGGGCTGATCCCGGTCGGCTATTTCCCGGTAAGTTCGCGGGCCAGCGCCTCCAGGCCATAGACCGTGCGAAGGGCCTCGGTGATGGCGGCTGTCGAGACAACAACGGTCCGGTTGAGGCGTCCATCATAGCCATAGGCGCCGCCCAGGCTGTGGATGTTGCCATCGAAGGCGGTTCCGATAACCTGACCTCTGGCATCGATCACCGGCGATCCCGAATTGCCGCCGATGATGTCATTCGTGGTGACGAAATTGAAGACAGTCTCGGACTTCAGCCGGGACCGGGCGTCAAGCCAGCTTTGCGGCAGGGCGAAGGGGGCAGAACCGGTGGCGCGGTCAAAGGTCCCGCCGAGAGTCGTGAAGGCATCGATCGTCCGGCCGCCATAGGTCCATCCGGCCACCTTTCCGTAGGACAGGCGCAGGCTGAAGGTAGCGTCGGGATAGACACTGGACCCGTAGACGGCGAAGCGGGCCTGGGCGATCCTTTCGGCGGCACGGTCGACCGGTCCGCTGACCTCCGTCTCCCACATTTCCCGCAGGGCCTTGCCCTGGCCTTCTGTCGCGATCACGAACTGGACCATCGGATCGTCTGAAGCGGAGACGGCTTCCAGTCCGCCATCCCAAAGGGCTTTGCGGACAGCCGGATCTGCAAGGCTGGACGTCTTGACCAGACTTGCGGCCAGGCCCTCCGGGCTCTCCTTGCCCAGAAGGGAGCGGGTTCCAGGATGGTCAACGGTCAGATATTCGCGGGTCTTCAGCAGCCAGTGTTCCAGTCTCAGTACCTCGATGTCCAGCTCGACCGGATTGGGAGCCATCAGGGCGCGCTCGGTCTGGGCCAGGCGCGAGTCCGAATAGTCTGCAGATCGGGCTTCCGGCGGCTTGGCGCGCTGCTGGGCGCTGCGAACCAGGGTGCGGGCCCAGCCATAGAGCCGGGAGCCGCCGCCGGCCTCGGTCTCGAGCTGGCGGAAGGGCAGGTAGTTTTCAGCAATGACCCGCTGGGCTTTGGCGATCTCTGCCCAGGGGTCGCCGATCTTGGCGGCAAGGGCCGGGTCGGCAGCGACCCGAGCCTTCAGGTCAGCTTCTTCCTGGCGCTTGGCCTCCATGAAGGCACGGTCGTTTAGGGTCAGCTGGCGGCCATAGAAGACCTTGAAGCCGTTCTCGACGCCGAACAGGGCGTCCCCGGCGATCCGCCTGGCCTCGGGGCTGGCGCGGGCCATTTCGATCAGCCTGCCACGATACTCCGAGCGCTGCAGCTGGCTCACCGGAATGGTCAGGTCGCGCTGGGTCTCCAGCTGGGAGACGGTCAGCAGCCGTTCCGTTGATCCGGGGTTGCCCACTACGAAGGTCGGATCCCCGGCCTTGGGCGCCTGGACCGACCAGGGCAGATAGGACTTAGTCTGGACTGGCTTGCCGTCCTGGTAGGCTCTCAGGAACGCAGCGTCCAGGTCGAAGCGGGGGAAGTTGAAATTGTCCGGATCACCGCCGAAAAAGGCGATGTCGAACTCAGGCGCGAACACCAGGCGGACATCGGTGTAGCGCTGGAACTGATAGACCTTGTACTGGCCGCCCCGATAGAACGAGATGGTCTGGCAGCGCAGGCCGGCCTTGTTTCCACAGATCTCGGTCTCGGAGGCGCTCATGGCTCCGTCCCGGGCCTTGACGAAGGCCTGTCCGTTCAGACCGGCTGTCGCGGTCCGCACCTTTTCGGAAACATCGGTGATCGTCAGCAGCACCTCGGCCGTGGCGCCCGGACATTTCAGCTCGTCCTCGCGCAGCACCGACCGGAACCCGTTCTTCACATAGTCTGTCTTGCCGCCGGATGAGAGAGCGCTGGTGCAGCCCTGGATACAGTGGTTGTTGGTCAGGATCAGGCCATTCGGCGAGACAAACGCAGCCGAGCATCCCTGAAGCCGGACCGCCGACAGCCGGACGCGGTCCAGCCACTTCGCGTCAAGGTCCAGGCCGTAGTCCGCCTTGATCTTCGCCGTCGGCAGACTGTCGAAGGTCCACATGCCTTCGTCTGCCCGGACAGGACCAGCGGCCAGTCCCGCAAGGCCCAGTCCCATGACTCCGATCACGGCAACTGAAAGCAGGGTCGTTCGAGTCATGGTGAGGCTTCTCAGAAAGGGTCAACCGAAGTCCGCAAGGGACAGCTGATCCAGCCATATGGCGCCCGACACACCCGTGACCAGCCCGGAAATGACAGTTTGTTGACGGTGACCAGGCGGAATCGATGTCGCGTGGCCGACCCGCGGCCTTACCCCGATTTAACTTGGAAGGGGACCGGGCTTGCGTCCATACGGGCCCTCTGTTCCGGGAGGGTTGCAGCCGACTATGTCGCTCGCATTGGCCACACTGATCTATGAATGGCGTCGCTACATGGCGGCGGTCGTGGCCCTGGCCTTTTCCGGCCTGCTGGTCCTGGCGTTCGTCGGCATGTTCATGGGGATCGGCAAGGGGTTCACCGCCCAGATCGACCGGGCCCGCGCCGACATCATGGTGCTGGGACCTGGCGCAACGGCGCTCTTCAATGGAGGCCCGTCCGGCCTGCCGCGTCGGCTGATGCCGATCGTGATCGGTCATCCCGAGGTGGTGCAGGTCGCGCCGATGGATGGTTCCGGCGGACGCTTCCAGAACATTGTGCCTGCAGAGGACGCGCTGAACGCGCCGCCCGGCGGCCCCAAGAACCGCAAGACAGAGTTCGTCAGCGTCACGGTTATCGACGCCATTCCGGGCTATGTGACGGTGCCGACTGACTATAGCACCGCGCTTGTTGAGACCCTGCGTCAGCCCTATGCCGTCGCCGTGGATGAAACGGCCCTGGGGCGGCTGGGCGTCAAGCTGGGCGACAAGGCCATCTACAATGGCAAGACCATCACCATCGCTGCGGTGACCACCGGCTATCCAAACATGATGCAGGCCACCCTGGTGATGTCTCGCGACACTCTGCGGATGCTGGGAGAGGCCGATACCGGCCCCCGGGTGGCGCCGCTGATGGTTAAGATCGCCGATCCGGCACGGGCCGAAGTCGTGGCCGCACAGCTCAACGCCATGGGCGACGGCAAGTTCAAGGCCTGGACCCGTCAGGACCTGTCCGCCGCCAACGAAAGCGCCATGTTCAAGGAGCAGTTCATCAGCATCATCCTGATGTTCGCGGTCATCATGGGGGCCGTGATCGGCATCGCCATCACCTGGCAGACCCTGCGCGGCGCGATCATGGCCAACATCAAGGAGTTCGCCTCTCTCCGGGCCCTTGGGGTCTCGATGGGCGATCTGCGAGTCATCGTAATGGAATTGAGCTTCTGGGTCGGGGTGATCGGCGTCGTGGCGGCCGGAGTCCTGACCTGGCTGGTTTCCATGCTGGCCTCGGCAGGCGGTCTGCCCATGGCCTTTCCGGCCCCGATCGTCATCTCGATCTCTGTATTCCTGCTGATCATCGCCATGCTGTCGGGACTGCTGTCCCTGGGCGTGCTGAAGAACAGCCAGCCTGCGGACCTCCTGCGATGAGCGCTGCCGCCAAGTCCTCCAGCCGCCTCGGCGAAATCGCCCTCAAGGCGACCGGTATCACCAAGCGGTTCAAGACCGGCAAGTCGTTTGTCGAGGTCCTGAAAGGCGTGGATTTCGACGCCCGGCACGGCGATGTCACCATGGTCATGGGCCCGTCCGGCTCGGGCAAGTCCACCCTTGTCGCGGCCCTTTCCGGCCTGCTCAAGCCCGATGAGGGAAAGGTCTCGGCGCTTGAGGCCCGCGATCTCTGGAGCCTCTCCTCTGGCCGGATCGACAGGTTTCGCCTGGACCATTGCGGCTTCATCTTCCAGGGCTTCAACCTTTTTCCGGCCCTGACCGCCCGCCAGCAGGTGATGACCGCGCTGAAATACCAGGGTGTGTCGAAGTCCGAGGCCGTGCGCAGGGCCGAAACCGCCCTGGCCGAGGTCGGACTGTCCAACAAGATGAAGCAGCGACCGGCGGAGCTGTCCGGTGGCGAGAAGCAGCGGGTCGCCATCGCCCGGGCCCTGGCCAAGAACCCTGACCTTATCTTTGCCGATGAGCCGACATCGGCCCTGGATGGCGAGAACGGCCAGATTGTCATCCGCCTGCTGCGTCGCGCGGCGACCGAGCATGGCGCCGCGGTGATCTGCGTGACCCATGACCCCCGCCTGGAGGCCTATGCCGACCGGGTGATCCATATCGAGGACGGCCGGATACTGGATGACGTGCGCCGCACGCCCGACCTAAATCCTCCTCCGCTCTCCCACTGATTTCGCAAGGGATACCGAAAAGCATGCCTGGCTTTCTGCGCAGCCGCTGGTTCTGGATCGTTTCGGTCCTGATCGTTGTCCTGGTCGGCGGCTTCTTCGCCATGAAGGGGCAGGGTGCCGAGAAGAAGAAAAAGACCGATGCTGCGGCCAAGATGATTGCGCCCAGTCCCTTTGCGGCGATCGCCAACGGCAAGGCTGACGTTGAGGGGGGCATCATCCAGGTGGCCGCCCGTCGGGGCGGCGTAGTCAAGGCCGTCTTCGTCGAGGAAGGCCAGCCCGTAACCGCCGGCCAGGTCCTGGCCCGACAGGAAGACGATGACCCCCGTCTGGCAGTGGATCGCGCCAGGGCCCAGGTTGCTCAGGCGGAGGCCCAGATCGGCGTTCTGCAGGTCAAGCTGACCGCAGCCCGACGCGAATATGGTCGGCTTCAGGACCTCGCCGCCAGTAATTTCGTCGCCCGCCAGCGGCTGGACCGCCAGCAGGACGAGATTCGAGATTGGGAGGCCCAGATCAACGCCCAGCGCGCCTCGGTCGCTACCAACCGGGCAGCCTTGCGGGAAGCAGAGTACGCCCTTGAACTGACGGTCATCCGGGCCCCGACTGATGGCCGGATTGCGCGCCGTTACGCCAATCCCGGCTCGGGCGCCTCGACCCTCAATGTCTCGACCATGTTCGATCTCGAGCCCAACACAGCGCGGATCGTCCGGGCTGAAATCGTCGAGGCCGATATTCCCAATGTCCGGGAAGGGCAGGAGGTCGAGATGCAGCCGGAGTCTGACCCTGAGAAGGTCTATCTGGGCAAGGTTCTTCGCCGCGCCGGCGTGTTCGGGGCCCGTAAGCTGGCCTCCGATGATCCCTCGCAGCGTAGCGATGAGCGGGTTGTCGAGGTGGTGGTTTCCGCCGACGGGACGCCGTTCCTGGTCGGACAGCGGGTGCTGGTCAAATTCATGAAGCCCGGGTTCAAGGCCGGGGCGAAGCGGGCGACGCCCAAGCCGGCGCTCGTTACGGAAAAATAGGCGGACCCGGAAGCTGACCCGCTCGCCAGGTGCGACGGGTCAGTTGAGTCGGGTCAGTACCCACCCTGTCCGGACTTGCAGACCTGGACATATTCCTTGCGAACCACGCCATTGGCTTGAACCACCCGGCGCTTCTTGACGCGGCAGGTCTCGGTCGTCTCGACCGAATCGCCATACCCGGGCGGCGGGGCGCCGGCATAGCCTTCATCGGACGGAGGCGGCGCTTCGGCCTGATCTTCGGCAGTGTCGTCATACGGGCCCTCGTTTGCGATAGGCGGGCCGTAGTCGCCTTCGACACAGGCGGCCGAAGAGGCTCCCACATTTCCACCGATCACGGCGCCAAGCAGGCCGCCGAGCACCGCCCCCTCGGTCCTGGCGCCCCTGCTGGCGATGTTCGAGCCTGCGAGAGCGCCAAGGCCGGCGCCCAGCAAGGCCCCTCCCGTCCCTCGCTCAACCCGGTCGCGGTGACAGGTGTCATAGGCATAGGCCTCGTCCTGACGCGGCGAGGCAGGCGCGGATTGCGCAGCCGCGATGGTCGGGGAGCCGGCCATGGCCGTGGCGCAGATCATGAGGCTGCTGGCGGCGGCCAGGAAACTGGTGCGACGGATCATCACTTCAACTCCACAATGCCAGTGGCGGACGGCCGGTCGCCGTCCGCCTAATTGGAATTCTGCCCTCAGGCCCGTCCGGCCCGGGGCGACCGGGCCGGCTGGGGAGGAATGACAACAGGTCTTCAGGGCAATTTTGGGTCAGGTTCCGGCCCGGACCTGCTTATCAGGGACCGGGTCCTCTCAGCCTAGTAACGGCCGCTGGGACGCCAAACGCCATCGCCGTACTTACAGACCTCGAAGCCCTCCCAGCGCTTGCCGCGATTCTCCTGCACCCAGCGGCAGTTGTCTCGGCGCGTGTTGATGCGCTTGGGATAGTTGGCGCAGCGAACGCTCTGGCGGCCGACTTCGCGGCCGGTGAAGGCCCCGACCGTTCCGCCCAGAAGAGCGCCTTCTGCGCGGTTGCCGTCACCGGCCACGGCGGCGCCGAGGACTCCGCCGATCACGGCTCCGGCCAGGGTTCCCTCGCGCTTGGCTTCCTGCTTTTCCTGGACGCAGAGATCGCCCTTGCCGTAGTCGCGGTACTGCTGGGCGGCCGCCAGGTTGGGCGCCGCAAGGGCCGGGGCCACCAGGGTCGCGGCCAGAACGAAGGTCATCAATCCACGCATTGCATTCTTTCCTTTGCCAACAGTGGCGGGGCCGTTCGGCCCAGGGCGCGAAAGACGGGCCCCGCCGCATTCTTCCAATGATGAGAGCCCGATCCTGAACGAAAGCTGACCGGACTGTTCATAGTATGCGATGAGCAGACAACTTGCACCGCCGTCCTGCCGTCCCGCCGTCCCCTGCGGGTTCGGGGATGTCCCGGTTTCCCATGGAGAGGTCCGCTGACCGGCACCAGAGATATCCAGATCGATCGCGTTGGCGCCCAGGGCGATGGCATCGGGGACGGCGGCGTGTTTGTGCCCCTTACCCTGCCTGGCGAGCAGGTGCGGGTCTTCCCCGAAGGCTCCCGTGCGGAACTGGACAGCATCCTGTCGCCCAGCCCCGACCGGATCGCGCCGCCCTGCCCGCATTTCGGCGAATGTGGCGGCTGTTCGCTGCAGCACTGGTCAGCCCTGCCCTACCTGGCCTGGAAACGGGACCGGGTGATCGAGGCCCTGTCCCGGGAGTCCCTGGAGACCGAGGTGCTGGAGACCTTTGCTTCGCCCCCGGGGTCCCGTCGTCGCCTGGCGCTTCATGCGCGGCCGGGCGGCAAGGCCGGCGCCCTGCTGGGTTTCAAGGGCCGGAGGTCCTGGAAGCTGACTCCGCTTGATATCTGCACGATCGCCGATCCCCGACTGGTGGCGGCTTTTCCGGCCCTGAGATTGCTGGCCAGGCCGTTTCTCGAACATCCCAAATCGGCGCCAACCCTGCACGTCACCGTGACCCGGACCGGTCTGGACGTGGACATCACCGGTGTAGAGCGGCGTAGCGGCGGGCTTTCGGCGGACGCAAGGGTGCGGGCGGCCCAGGCCGCCGAGGCCGGCAATTTCGCACGGGTGACCCTGGCTGGCGAAGCCGTCTACGGCGCCCGCCAGGCGGTGGTCACACTGGGGCCGGCGTCCGTCGCCCTGCCGCCGGGGGCCTTTCTGCAGGCAGTGCCCCAGGCCGAGGTCGCCATGGCGCAGTTCGCTATAGAGGCGGTTTCGGGCGCGGCGCGGATTGCCGATCTCTATTGCGGGGTCGGCACCTTCACCTTCCGGCTGGCCCAGGTGGGAACTGTCCTGGCGGCCGACTCCTCCGCGCCCGCCATCGCCGCCCTCAAGGCGGCTGGAGGTTCCGCGCCGGGCCTGAAATCCATCACGGCAGAGGCGCGGGACCTGGCGCGCCGACCCGTCCTCGCCCGTGAGCTGGCGAAAATTGACGCCGTGGTTTTTGACCCGCCCAGGGCGGGAGCCATGGAACAGGCGCGGGAGATTGGTCTGTCCAAGGTCGCCCGGGTCGTGGGCGTGTCCTGTGATCCGGCGACCTTCGCCCGGGATGCCCGTATCCTGGTAAATGCCGGCTTCACTCTGGAGCGGGTCCTGCCGGTGGATCAGTTCCTCTGGTCGCCGCATGTCGAGCTGGTGGGCGTTTTTTCCCGCTAGACCGGGGTGTCGCCCCAGCGGTCGGCGGGCCTTCACGGCGGCTGGTCTCGCCGCCAAACAGGTCCATCTGCTCTCCGAAGCGGGCTGGAACGGCAAAAAGGGTCAGGTTCAGTTCAGGGCGGGGCTGGTCCAGCCCCAGCCTGCGGCCGGCGGCCTTGAACCGGGCGGCGATCAGTTCGGCGACCGGCCCCTCGCCGGTCTGACGAAGGCCCCAGTCAGCGGTGTAGTCGGCGCCGCCGCGCATCTGGCGGATCAGGGACATGACCCTGCCGGCCCTCAGGGGCTGGTCGGTCGCCAGCCATTGCTGGAACAGGCCGCTAATTTCCCGGGGCAGGCGGACAAGCACATAGCCGGCGCTGCTGGCTCCGGCCTCGGCGGCGACTTCCAGGACCCCTTCCAGTTCATGGTCATTGAGACCGGGAATCACCGGGGCGAACATCACGACCGTCGGGACGCCTGCTGCGCTGAGGGCCCTGATCGTCTCTATGCGGCGGGCCGGCGTGGCGGCCCTTGGTTCCATGCTCCGGGCCAGTTTTCGGTCCAGGGTGGTCACAGAAACAGCAACCCTGGCCAGGCCCTCGGCGGCGGCTGGCCCCAGGATGTCGAGGTCCCGCAGGATCAGGGCGGACTTGGTGATCAGGGTGAAGGGATGGCGGAAACGATACAGGGTTTCGATCACCTGCCGGGTGATCCGAAGCGACTTCTCGATGGGCTGATAGGGATCGGTATCTCCGCCGATATGGATGACCTGCGGGCTGTAGCGCTTTCTCGAGAGCTCCCGGGCCAGCAGTTCATGGGCGAAAGGCTTGAAGAACAGTCGGCTCTCGAAATCCAGGCCCGGCGACAGGCCGAGATAGGCGTGGGCCGGCCGGGCATAACAATAGATGCAGCCATGCTCGCAGCCCCGATAGGGATTGATCGACTGGTCGAAGGCGATGTCGGGACTGTTGTTTCGGGCGATGATGCTCCTGGCCAAATCCGGCTCGACCTCCGTCCGGAGCGGTTTTGGCGCTTGGTCTTCACTGGTCCAGCCATCGTCAAACGACTCCTTCTGATGGCTGAGAAACCGGCTGGCAGCGTTGGAGCGGGCGCCGCGGCCCTTAGTCTGGATGGGGATCGGTGACACCGGCAGGTAGTAACACTGCGAATAGAACAAAACAAGAACTAAGGGGCGTCCAATCAGGCCCTTTCATCCGGGCTGCCGACCGGTCATGAAGGCGGCATGATTTCAGTCGTCATTCCTGCGCTAAACGCCCAGGCCACCCTCGGGGCCTCCCTGTCGGTCCTGGTGCCGGCCGCGGTCGAAGGTCTGGTCAAGGAACTGATCCTCGTCGACGGGGGCTCGACCGACGCCACCCTGGACATTGCCGAGGACGCCGGTGCGCGGGTGATCCGCACCGAAAGGGGCAGGGGCGTCCAGTTGGCCGCGGGTTGCACGGCGGCCCGGTCGCCCTGGTTGCTGGTGCTGCATGCCGACACAAGACTAGCCCGGGACTGGACCCAGCCGGTGCTGGACCATCTGGACGGCCCGGAAGACCAGGCGGGCTATTTCCGGTTCGCCCTTGATGACCGGGGCTGGAAACCCCGGCTCTGGGAAGCCGGGGTCGCCCTGCGAAGCCGGTTGCTGGGTCTGCCCTATGGTGACCAGGGCCTGCTGATTTCCCGCAGCCTGCTGGATGCAGTGGGAGGCTACCGGCCCCTGCCGCTGATGGAGGACGTCGATCTGGTCCGGCGCATCGGCGCCCGGCGGCTTAGCCAGCTCGAGGCCAGGGCGAGTACCTCGGCCCTGCGCTTCCGGCGCGATGGCTATCTGCGTCGCAGCCTCGGCAACTGGGGACTGCTGGCCCGATATTTCGCCGGCGCCGAGCCGGAAGACCTGGCGAGGCGATATGGCGGCTAAGGGGCAGCGTCCCACCCTGGTCATCTTCGCCAGGGCCCCGGCGATCGGCATTGGCAAGACCCGGCTTGCCAGGGACGTGGGCGCCGTGGAGGCCTGGCGGATCTATCGCGCCATGAGCAGCCGCCTGATCCGCAGTCTTCGTGACCCCCGCTGGCGACTGATAATCAGGGTGGCCGGCCGGAGAGCCGACCCCCTCTGGCGCGCCGACACCCTTGAGGCCCAGGGGCGAGGCGACCTGGGCGCAAGGCTTCGTTCCGGGTTTCGCGATTATGCTGCAGGGCCCGTCGTCGTGATCGGAACCGACGCGCCGGAGGTTGCGCCGGCCAGGATCGCCGCCAGCCTCAGGGCCCTGCGCCGAAGTGGAGCGGCGATCGGTCCCGCCGTGGATGGTGGGTTCTGGCTGCTTGCCCTGTCAGCGGCTCGGGCGCGTCATGTCCGACTCAAGGCCATACGCTGGTCTTCGGACCAGACCCTTGCCGATACGGTGCGCTCCCTTGGGGGGGCGGTCGCGCGGCTGGAAACCCTCCAGGACATAGACAGCGGGGCGGATCTCGCCCGGTGGCGGGATTCTCAGCGATCTGCGCGCATGTCCACCAGACGAGCATAGCGGGCGGCGGCGTCGAGGGTGGCGGCAGACTGGCCGAACTGGCTGCGATAGGTCCAGTAGCCGAAGGCCACCTTTTCCACGTAGTCGCGGGTTTCCCGGGCCGGCAGGCTTTCGATGAACAACAGGGCGTCGGCGTCCGGCTCGAGCCGGCTGCGGGTCTTCAGCACGGCGCCGGGACCGGCATTGTAGGCCGCAATGATCCGGAACAGGTCAAAAGCCTCCTCGCCGCCGCCAAGTCCGCGCTCGATCAGCCAATGCATATAGTCCTGTCCGACCCGCAGGTTTGTAGGGGGATCGAACAGGGGCATGATGTTGTTCATCAGCTGGTCGTCCCCGGCGGCGCGGGCTGCGGATTCAGGACGTACCTGCATCAGGCCCACCGCCCCGGCTGCGCTGTAGGCATAGGGATTGAACCGGCTTTCCTGACGGACAAGGGCGTAAATCAGGGCGCGGTCGAGGGTGAACCCGCCATCCGGATAGAGTTCCGGAGTCTCATAGGTCTCGGGCCGGTAGGGGCGGGCCTTGGCGCGCCTGGCTGCGGGCGCTGGCGCAGCCGCAACCTGCAGCGGGGTTCGCAGCGAAATGATCAGGGATTGCCACTCACGCTGGGCGGTTTCGCTCCGCGCCAGGACCAGCCCGACCCGCAGTTCCTGGGCCGCTTCGACGGGGCGATCGATCTGGGTCAGGGCGGCGGCGCGACGGGCCCGCTCATCCCGGTCCAGCAGGCCCCCAGTTCGACGATCTTCGCGGTTCGACACCCTGACCAGCAGGGTGGATGTCGGTGGCGGGCTGCCGGCCTGTTGCGCCAGGGGTCGATCAGGAAGCGCCGCTGCCTTCCGGGAGGCGATCAGGCCATAGAAGGTATAGGGCATGGCGGCGGCCCGCCCGAAATCGTTGAGGGCGGTTGCGGTGTCGCCCAACCGTTCGGCGCAGCGGCCGGCCCAGAACCACCCTGCCGCCCGGCTCCAGTCGTCCAGGCTTTCGTCCCGGGCGACCTGGAGAAAGAAACGGCGGGCTTCTTCGATCTTGCCCAGTCTCCAGCCGGCCAATCCAGCGATCCAGGGCTCTCCCGCAGTGGGGCCGAGGGCCCAGGCGCGATTGATCTCGCCCGAGTAATAGGCGTCGCGGGCGGCAAAGCTGCGGTCGCCGGCGACCGGCTGAGAGCCGGCTGTCCAGTCGCGGACCGCCGCCAGAAAGTCAGGGGCGCGAGGTTCGGGCGACCTCGGCGGCTGGCGCTTCTGGGCCAGGCCATAGACCCGTTCGGCCCCGCCAAGCTCCGGATAGGTCTTCAGCCAGGCGGCCAGATCGCTGTAGCTGGCCTTGTAGGCGGTCGGATGCATCAGCTTGACCATCTCGACATGGCCAACCAGGGACCGGTCCTTCAGCTTGTCCAGCGCAGCTGTGGATGCGGCGAAGTCGCCCTTGTCCGCCGCTGAAAAAGCCTGGCGATAAAGGGCCGCATCCGCCTTGCCCAAGGGGCCATCGGCGGCCTGAACCTCCGTGGTCAGGACTGTGCAACAAAGGACCAGGGCCATCGCAAGAACGGTTCGCAGTCTCGCCATCAATGTTTCGGCCAGGACCATGCTGTTCCCCAAGCGCCCCGCCCGGTCCCCAAACTGGAAGCGCGAAGGCTTAGTGGGGCCTGCCCGGCCGATCAAGTCTCTCTGTCAGGGTCAGCAGGTCCTGCCATGCCTTCTTCTTTGCGGCAGGCTGTCGCAACAGGAAGGCCGGGTGAAGGGTGGGCATGGCTGGAAGCTCCATGTCGCCGTCTTCCGACCGCCACTCAAACCAACGTCCCCTTATGGACAGGATGCCATCCTCCCGCCGCAGCAGCGCCTTGGCGGAGGCGGCGCCCGCCAGCAGCAGGACCCTTGGCTGAACCAGGGCGATCGCACGCTCGACAAAGGGGGCGCAGACGGCCTGCTCCGAGGCTGTCGGAGTGCGGTTGCCGGGCGGACGCCAGAAGACGGTGTTTGTGATGAACGCCCGGTCCGTCAGTCCGGCTGCAGCCAGCATCCGGTCCAGCAGTTTTCCGGCCCGTCCGACGAATGGGATTCCCTGCGAATCTTCCTCGGCTCCCGGCGCTTCGCCGATCACCATCAGGGAGGCTGCGTGCGGACCTCGTGAAAACACGGCCTGACGGGCGCCGTCATACCGAAGGGGACAGGCTTCAAACCCGGCGATCACCGCAGCCAGTTCATCCAGCGTGCCGGCGGCCGCCGCTAGGTGGCGGGCAGCGGCCAGGGCGTCGGCTATGTCCGGGCTGGCGGCCCGGGCCTGGGCCGATTTCAGGGGCGTCGGCTCCGGAGGCCTGGCCTTGACCTGCAGCCGCTGCGCGCCCTCTGCCAGCCGATCGAAGGGCTCGTCGCCGTAAAGGGCGTCGACACCTGAATCGGCCCAGAAGGCGATCAGGCTCTCGGTGGCGCGGCGGTGGGCGTCCAGGCTCATGAACCCAGGATAGGCCAGACTCCGGGCTCAGGTCACCCGGAACCGTCGATTTGGCCAGGCCAGAGCTATCTGGCCGGTCTTTCAGCGCTTCTGGATGGTCTGTTGGCGGTTTGCCGCTTGACCGCACTTGGGTCTGCTTCAGATAAGCCTAACAACAGGATCGAACCGGGGACTGACCATGAGCGAAGAGACCGGCGCCGCCGAAGAGCGGGAAGCCATGGAATATGATGTCGTCATCGTCGGTGGCGGACCGGCAGGCCTGTCGGCCGCCATCCGGCTGAAGCAGCTGGCGGCGGAGGCCGGAACCGAGCTGTCCGTGGCGCTGCTGGAAAAGGGCTCCGAGGTCGGCGCCCATATCCTGTCCGGCGCCGTCCTTGATCCCAGGGCGCTGTCGGAATTGATTCCCGACTGGAAGTCGCAGGGCGCTCCGTTGGAAACCCCGGTCACCAAGGACCGGTTCCTGGTTCTGGGGCCCCAGGGCGAAGCCTCCTTGCCGATGTTCGCCCTGCCGCCGTTCATGCATAACGAAGGCTGCTATATTGGCTCGCTGGCCAATGTCTGCCGCTGGCTGGCGACCCAGGCCGAAGCGCTTGGCGTCGAGATCTATCCCGGCTTTGCCGCCAGCCAGCTGGTCTTGCGTGAGGACGGCTCGGTCAAGGGCGTGGTGGTCGGCGTGGTGGGTATCGGCAAGGATGGCCACAAGAAGTCCAGCTACGAGCCAGGCATGGAGTTGCATGGCAAGTATGTCTTCATCGCCGAGGGCGTGCGCGGCTCCTTGGCCAAGCAACTGATCGGCAAATTCGACCTGGCCAAGGGCAAGTCGCCGCAGAAGTACGGGATCGGCATCAAGGAACTCTGGCAGGTGCCGCCCGAAAAGCACCAGCCGGGGCTGGCCCAGCACACGACCGGCTGGCCGCTCGACAACCAGACCGGCGGCGGCAGCTTCATGTACCACTTCGGGGACAACTATGTGTCCATCGGCTATGTGGTGCACCTGAACTACAAGAACCCCTTCCTCTCGCCGTTCGACGAGTTCCAGCGGTTCAAGCATCACCCTTCGGTCAAGCCTCACCTGGAGGGCGGCAAGCGTATCGCCTATGGCGCGCGGGCCATTACCGAGGGTGGCTATCAATCGGTCCCCAAACTGACCTTCCCCGGCGGGGTTCTGATCGGCTGCTCGGCCGGCTTTGTGAACGTTCCCCGGATCAAGGGCAGCCATAACGCCATGAAGACCGGCATGCTGGCTGCTGAAGAGGCCTTCAAGGCTCTGGCGTCCGGGCGGGTGGGCGATGAACTGGTCGAGTACCAGGCCGCCTACGAAGGCTCCTGGGTGGCCAAGGAACTGAAGGTCGTCCGCAACGCCAAGCCGATCCTCACCAAGCTGGGCACCTTCCTGGGCGGCGCCGTGGGCATGTTCGACATGTGGTGCACCCACCTGCTAGGCGGCTTCTCGTTCCTCGGCACAATGAAGCATGAAAAGACCGACGCCGCGTCCACCGGGCTGGCCGAGGACTACAAGCCGATCACCTATCCGAAGCCTGATGGCGTTATCAGTTTCGACAAGCTGTCTTCGGTCTTCCTGTCGGCCACCAATCATGAGGAAGACCAGCCGGCCCACCTGACCCTGAAGGATCCGTCGATCCCCATCAGCATCAACCTGCCCCGCTATGGTGAACCGGCCAGGCTCTATTGCCCGGCGGGGGTCTATGAAGTGCTGTACGACGAGGCGGGCGCCAATCCCAAGTTCCAGATCAACGCCCAGAACTGCGTCCATTGCAAAACCTGCGACATCAAGGATCCCTCGCAGAACATCGTCTGGACGACCCCGGAAGGCGGCGGCGGGCCCAATTACCCCAACATGTAGGGTCTGGATGACGGCTGGACGGCGAAGCGCCTTGCTCACGCCATGGATTGGGGCAAGTTAGGCGTCATGAAGCGCCTTGCCCTTTCCGCCGCCGTTCTGTCCCTGCTTGCCCTGGGGGCCTGCGCCACCTCCGGCCCGACGGCCGAGGAGGCCCAGCTGCGGCCGGTCCAGCCGACCCTTGACGGGCGGTCCGGCTATGGCCAGTTCCTGGCCGGCCAGGCAGCTCAGGCCGATGGCAGGAACGAGGAGGCGGCCAGTTATTTCGCTAGGGCCCGGTCGGCCGGGGCGGAGGCCGGTTCTCTCAAGGAGCGGGCCTTCCAGGCCGCCCTCTTCTCCGGAAATGTGCCCGAGGCCGCGCGACTTGCGCCGACCGAAGGGGAGGGGGTCGCGGTCAGGGTGCGTCTGGGTCAGTTGACCCGCGCCGTCGAGGACATGGCCTCCGGCAATGGCGCCCTGGCCAAATCCATCCTGGTCGACCAGGGCATTGGTTTTCCCCATCGGCAGGCGGCCGTTTTGCTGGCCCCCTGGGCGGCTGCGGCGGCTGGCGACCTGCCGGCGGCGGTGGCCCGTCCGATCCTGAGGGGAGACCGCCTGGTGGAGGTGTTCGGACTTCTGAACCAGGCCCTGCTTTACGAACGGGCCAAGCGGTTCGACGAGGCGGAAACCAACTTCAAGATCCTGATGTCCTATGGCGACGCTTCGGTGATCTTCGCCCATGACTATGGCGCCTTCCTCGAGCGTCGCAAACGCCAGGCCGATGCGGTGGCTGTCTATGACGCCGCCCTGGCCATTGAACCGGCCGATCAAGAACTGGCGGCTTCCAGGGCCAGGGCTGCTGCGGCAGGCAAACCGCCGGCCATGCTTTCGATCCGGGAGGGCGCGGCCAGGGCGCTGCTGACCCCTGCAGCCGCCATGGGGGCCGAAAAGCAATATGAGCTGGCCCTCAGCTATCTCAACCTCGCCGCGCGGCTGGACCCTGCCCGGGAGGACATCTGGATCCAGATGGGCGACGTCTATTCCGGCATGGGCGATCCGGACAATGCTCGCACCGCCTTCTCGAGGGTCAAGGCCGGCTCGAGCGCCTTTCCCCTGGCGCGGTCACGCCTGGCCTGGTCTTTCCAGAGTGCGGGCGAGGGCGCCAAGGCTCTGAAGATGGCCGAGGAGGCGGCGGCCGACGGCGACAGGGACACCTTGGTCAACTATGCCGATATCCTTCGGGCCAATGAGCGATACGCCGAATCCGCCGTCCTTCTGGACCGGGTCTTGGAGATCGACGGCTCTCGCAGCGACTGGCGCATGCTGTATCTCCGGGCGGTGGCGCGGGAGCGCTCCGGTAACTGGATCGGCGCCGAGTCCGATCTGGTCGACGCCCTTGAACTGGCGCCGGAAGAGCCCGAACTGCTGAACTTCCTGGGCTACAGCTGGATTGATCGTGGCGAACGCTTGGCGGAGGCCACGGCCATGGTCCAGAAGGCCGTCGCCGCCAACCCGCGCAGCGGCGCGATGATCGACAGTCTCGGCTGGGCCTATTTTCGTCTCGGCGACTACCGGAACGCCGTGGAAAATCTCGAGCAGGCGGTTCTGCTCGAACCTGCCGATCCGGACATCAATGACCATCTGGGCGATGCCTACTGGCAGGTCGGCCGTCGGATCGAGGCTCGTTTCCAATGGACGCGCGCCCTGCAGCTCAAGCCATCCGACAGCCTGAAGGCCAAGGTCGAACGCAAGCTGGAAGCCGGGCTTGAAGGGGTCAAGCCGGTGGTGGTCCAGCGCTGAACGACCTGACGCGAGTACCGCTCGCTGGAGAGAAGCCATGTCCCTGACCGCCTTTGCCCCGGCCAAGGTCAACCTGTTCCTGCATGTCGGGGCCCCGGCAGAGGACGGTTTCCATCCAGTCAGCACCCTGATGGCCTTCGCCGACATCGGAGATACTGTGGCGGTCCAGCCGGCCGAGGCGCCCGATTTTGAGGTCACAGGCCCCTTTTCCAGCCCACTGGAGGGGCAGCCTGACAATCTGGTCGAGCGGGCGGCCAAGGCCCTCCTGGCCCATGTCGGTGGGCCCCAGCCGCCGTTTCGACTGATCCTCGACAAGCAGCTGCCGGTCGCCGCAGGGCTGGGGGGCGGATCTTCCGACGCTGGTGCGGTTCTGCGACTATTGCGCCAGGCCCTGGGGCTGGCCGTGCAGGATGAATGGCTTACGGCCATCGCCGCGGGCATCGGCTCTGACGGACCCGCCTGTCTATGGGCGAGGACGGTCATCGGAGAGGGCCGTGGCGACCGGCTTCGGGGCGCCCCCGAAATGCCGGGACTTGACGCTGTTCTGGTCAATCCCGGTGTGGCCTCCTCGACGCCCCTGGTCTACCGCGCCTATGACGCCGCAGGCTGCCCAGGCGATGCGGAGCGGCCCTGGTTGCCGGACCGTTTCGAGGATGCCATCGAGACGGCCGCTGTGCTGGCCACCTGCCGCAATGACCTGGAGGCCCCGGCTGTGTCCCTGCAGCCCGCCATCGGCGAGGTGCTTGAGACCCTGCGGGGCGAGCCTGAAACCCTGCTGGCCCGGATGAGCGGTTCCGGGGCCACCTGTTTTGCGCTTTGCGCGGGCGATATCGAGGCCGAGGGACTGGCAGAACGCCTGCAGTCGATGCGGCCTGATTGGTGGGTCCGGCGCTGTCGCCTGGGCTGAAGCGCCGAGCCGTCCAGCCCGCTCCATCCAGTCGTGGGTCTGAGGTAGGTTCAGGCACTACAAACGCCGAAGGGCGCGAGGGTTACCCGTCGCGCCCCCCGCATTTCTCCCCCCGGAGACGGGAGAGGACCTAGGAGTGGTAAGCCCGCTCCCCATGCTCTGCGATGTCCAGACCATCTTCCTCGGTTTCGACGCTGACACGCAGGCCGAAGATGAACTTGATGAGGAAGAACACGATCGAGCTGGCCACGGCGGACCAGACCACCGCAACGCCCACGGCCTTGATCTGGGCCGTGATCTGGAAGGCCATGTCATAGCCGGTCTTGCCGTTGGTGAAGTCGACAACACCTGCGCCGCCCAGGGCCGGATTGACCAGGATGCCTGTGGCGATGGCGCCGACGATCCCGCCGACGGCGTGGATGCCGAAGGCGTCGAGACTGTCATCGTACTTCAGAGCGTTCTTCACGACCGAGCAGAAGAAGATGCAGATCGGGCTGACGATCAGGCCGAGGACGATCGAGCCAACCGGGCCGGCGAAACCGGCGGCCGGGGTGACTGCAACCAGGCCGGCGACGATGCCGGACGCCAGGCCAAGACCGCTGGCCTTGCCGCGGGTTACCTGTTCGACGACCAGCCAGGAAACACCCGCAGCCGCCGTGGCCACCAGGGTATTGATCAGGGCCAGTCCGGCATATCCGTTGGCTTCCAGGTTGGAGCCGGCGTTGAAGCCGAACCAGCCAACCCAGAGCAGGCCCGCGCCGACCATGGTCAGGGTCAGGGAGTGAGGCTGCATCGGCTCCTTCTGGTAGCCCGTGCGCTTGCCGAGGATGATGCAGCCCATGAGGGCGGCGATACCGGCATTGATGTGCACGACGGTGCCGCCTGCGAAATCCAGAGCGCCCCAGCCCCAGAGCAGACCCGCGCCGCCGGCAAGGGCGTCAGCCGTCTGACCGAAGGCCGAGGTCGCACCGGCCCACCACCAGACCATGTGGGCCATCGGGTAGTATGATAGGAGCGGCCAGAGGATGGCGAACACCACCACGGCCATGAACTTCATGCGTTCTGCAACGCCGCCCAGAACCAGGGCCGCCGTAATGGCCGCAAAGGTCGCCTGGAAGGCCACAAAGATCAGTTCGGGGATCACCACGTCACGGGAGAAGGTCTCCACATTGGTGAAGGCGCCGTCCGCATTGAAGATGGCGCCATTGAGGCCCAGCTTGGCCAGTCCGCCAATGTACTTGTTGAGACCAGCGCCGTCGGTGAAGGACAGCGAATAGCCCCAGAAGACCCAGGCGATGATGCCGATGGCCGCCACCGTGGTGACCTGGACCAGCATCGACAGCATGTTCTTGGAGCGGACCAGGCCGCCATAGAACAGGGCCAGGCCGGGAACGATCATGAGCAGGACCAGAACGGTCGAGATCATCATCCAGGTGGTATCGCCCTTGTCCGGGGTTGGGACCGCCGGCGCTTCAGCAGCGGCCGGGGCCTCGGCGGCAGGGGCAGCTTCCGGGGCAACCGGAGCCGCCGCTGCGGGCGCTTCGGCGGCGGGAGCCGCTTCCTGGGCAAAGGCCGGAGCGGCCATGGGCCCCCCGACAATGGCGGCGGCGAGCAAGAGCCCCGCCAACCGTCCGGATTTGAAGAAATTCATCGTCGCAATCCCCTTTGAGCGATGTGTGTTTTGGGTCAAAGCGCCGAGGCGCCGGATTCTCCGGTGCGGATACGCACCGCGTCCTCGAGATTGAGGACAAAGATCTTGCCGTCGCCGATCTTGCCGGTGGCTGCAGCGGCCTTGATGGCCTCGACAGCCTTGCCGGCTGCGGCGTCGTCCACGGCCACTTCGACCTTGACCTTGGGAACGAAGTTCACCTGGTATTCCGCACCCCGGTAGATTTCGGTCTGGCCCTTCTGACGGCCGTATCCCTTAACCTCCGAGACGGTCATGCCTTCGATTCCAGCTGCAACCAGGGCTTCACGCACCTCGTCCAGCTTGAAGGGTTTGACCACCGCTATGATCAGTTTCATGCGCCTTGTACCGCTCGCCCGTGAGGCGTGCGCCCCTCTGTTCTTGTCCAATGACGGCCAGTCACGGGCCGCACGTGGACCGTTTCCGATCACCTGAAGGCTATCGGGCCAGACCGGCCGTCACGGCGGTGTCACGATATAAATTCGAGCAGAAAGTGACGCTGAGCTTGAACGGTGAGCGGTCATGCCCCGCAATCGCCTACAAAACGGGCGCCCTTCCGGGGGCGCCCAGTCCCGGCGGCATTCAAAGTCGCCGGCAGGTCGGATCGCATTCCGCCCGGCGCCGAGCGGGCGCCAGCCCGAGTTCCGGGTACGGGTTGCATCTGATATCTTTGATTTTTCAATTATTTGATCGGCTCTGGTTTCGGACTGCGCATTCCTCACCTGAAGGGCGCCGTCCGGCCGCAACCACCCCGGGCGCCACACAAGCCTGTGATCGACGGCAACCCGGCGCCGCACCGGTGCGCTGATCTTCCCGTCGGAGGCCAACGCCTACCAAGGCGCCGACACTTGGGAAATCCATTGCGTGCTCAGTCGCATGACACTGAGCGGCGGCCACCCGACGCCGCGGTCCAAACTTCAGCGAAGAAGCTGCGGCATCACTGTTTTCCGGGCGTCCGCAACGTCCTTCATCCTCAAACCCAGAAGGCCCACCATGAACAGATTCCATTTCCTGACGGCAGCGGCCGTGGCATCCCTTCTGACAGGCGCTGCCCTGGCCCAATCCCCGACCGTCGACCGGGACGCCGCTCCTTGGAGCTATCCCGTTGCGCGGCCATCTCTTCCGCCGGCCAGGTCTGAATCTCCGACCCAGGCCGTCAGGACCAGCGGCAATCTGAAGGTCCTTGCGCCGACCGACGCCCCCGACACAGTCTCGCCCGCCCGAGACCCTGTGCTGCTGATGGCCAATGCGGCCCGGTTCCGTAGGCTGCTGACCAGCCAGGTCATAGGCCACACCGTGGACGCCGCTCAGGAACCTAAGGACCGAGGCCAGGTCTCGCAGTCCGGCAACCTCGACTTCGCCCAGACGGACACCCGCCTCCCCGCCGGCCTGGCCCTGGATGGTGGCAGGGGTCCGACGCGGGAAACGACCAAAAAGGAATCAGCCAAGCCGGTTCTGACCCCGGATGAAGCGGCGCCCATGGTTCTTTCTCCGGCGGATTCCCCCGCCGGAGCCGGAATGGAACCCGCAGATTCAGCCGTCCCGGTCGGAGACTCCCTATCCGACAAGGCGGCGATGCTGCCGGACGCCGTCCGGCCGATGATCGCCGACACGGTCCTGGTAACCAACGGACCTGTCCGGGATACGGTCGAAAACCGCGTCAAGTACCCGCCTGAATCGCGAGCCGGTTCCCGCACGGCTGCGCGCGGCAATTGACCGCCGGCTCCTCCAAGGCCTCTGCTTCGCTTGAAGACCCAGTCGGGGGGCCCTATGGTCCGCCGACTTTTTTGCACCTGCGAACGCGCTTCAGATCGACCCCATGACCGGCACCCCCCCGAACAGCTTCCAGAACCTGATCCTGACGCTGCACCAGTACTGGAGCGAGCAGGGCTGCGTCATCCTGCAACCCCATGACCTTGAAGTCGGGGCTGGCACCCTGCACCCGGCCACGGTCCTGCGGGCCCTGGGTCCCAAAGCCTGGAATGCTGCCTATGTGCAACCATCCCGGCGCCCGGGTGATGGACGTTATGGCGAGAACCCCAATCGCCTACAGCACTATTACCAGTATCAGGTGCTGCTGAAGCCCAATCCCCCCAACATGCAGGACCTCTATCTGGGCTCGCTGGAGGCCATCGGGCTGGATCCGCGCCAGCATGATATCCGGTTCGTCGAGGACGACTGGGAGAACCCGACCGTCGGGGCCTGGGGCCTGGGCTGGGAAGTCTGGTGCGACGGTATGGAGGTGTCGCAATACACTTACATGCAACAGGTCGGCGGCCTGGACGTCTATCCGGTGGCCGGTGAACTGACCTACGGGCTCGAACGGCTGGCCATGTATGTTTTCGGCGTCGACAGTGTCTACGACCTGCCCTTCAACGATCCGTCAGCTCCGGGCGGCGGCCTGACCTATGGCGATGTGTTCCTCGAAAACGAGCGCCAGATGAGCGCCTACAATTTCGAGATCGCTGATGTCGAAACCCTGAAGCGACAGTTTGCCGACATGGAGCTCCAGGTTCCCCTCATTCTGGCTGGCAAGGGCCCCCAGGGTCAGGCCCTGGTCTTGCCCGCCTATGACCATGTCCTTAAGGCCAGCCACCTGTTCAACGTGATGAACGCCCGCGGCGCCATCGCCGTGGCGGAACGGGCCAGTTACATCGGCCGAATCCGCGACCTCTGCAAACTCTGCGCGTCCGCCTGGCTGGAACAGCAGGAGAGGGCGGCGTGAGCCGCCTGAAGCAGACCTTGCTCTCCGTCCGTCGCAATCACAGCCCGCATATCAGAAGCGGCCATCCAGAATAGCCATGCCCCAACTGCTTCTCGAACTGTTTTCCGAAGAGATTCCCGCCCGTATGCAGGCCCAGGCGGCCCGCGATCTCGAACGCATGATGCGGGATGGCCTGTCCGCCGCCGGCCTGATCAGCGAGGGCATGAAGGCCTATGCCGGTCCCCGGCGGCTGGCGCTGGTGGTCGAGGGCCTGCCCCTGGCCCAGGCTGACCGTGACGAAGAATTGAAGGGGCCCAGGGTTGGATCGCCAGACCAGGCGGTCGAGGGTTTTCTGCGCAAGACCGGCCTGTCCCGCGAGCAGCTTGTCGAGCGGGATGGCCTGTGGTTCGGCCGCATCCACTCGGCTGGCCGGCCAACGCCGGAGATCATCGCCGAGCTGGTTGAGCAGACGGTGCGGGGTTTCCCCTGGCCCAAGTCCATGACCTGGGGCCATGGACGTTTGCGCTGGGTTCGGCCGCTGAGCCGCATTCTATGTGTCTTTGATCGGCAGGTCGTTCCGGTGAGCTTCGAGGGCCTGGTCGCAGCGGATCTAAGCCAGGGTCACCGGTTCATGGGCAGCGGTCTGGCTTTTCGCGCCCGGGATTTTGATGAGTACCGCGAGGCTCTGGCCGGGCATTTCGTGGTCCTTGATGTCGAGGAGCGCAAGCAGCGCATTGTCGAGGGCGCGCGGACCCTGTGTTTCGCCCGTAACCTCGAACTGGTTGAGGACGAGGGCCTGCTGGATGAGGTGGCTGGACTGGCGGAGTGGCCAACCCCCGTTCTGGGCGACATGGACCCCCAGTTTCTCGACCTGCCCCCGGAGGTGATCCGCACCTCAATGCGGACGCACCAGAAGTATTTTGCCGTGAGGGACCCGGCGACAGGCAAGCTGGCGCCGCATTTCATCACCGTGGCCAATATCGCGGCCGCGGATGGCGGCAGACTGATCGCGGCCGGCAATGCCAAGGTCCTGTCTTCGCGACTGTCCGATGCGCGCTTCTTCTGGGCAGAGGATCGAAAGGCCGGGTTTGAGCCTTGGCTGGAAAAGCTTTCGGGGGTCACCTTCCATGCCCGGCTTGGAACCATGGCGCAGCGCGTCGAGCGGATCGCGGTCCTGGCGAGGAAGATCGCGCCCCTGGTTGGCGCAGACCCTGATATGGCCGAAATGGCGGCGCGACTGGCGAAGGCCGATCTGTCGAGCCAGATGGTCGGGGAATTCCCTGAACTGCAAGGGGTGATGGGCCGTTACTACGCCCTGGCCGATGGCAAGGATCCGGCAGTGGCGGAGGCCATCAGGGACCATTACCGGCCTCAGGGACCGGGCGACGCCGTGCCGGCCTCGCCGCTCAGCGCAACTGTGGCCC
The DNA here is from genome assembly GCA_029866155.1 of Caulobacter sp. GTDB lineage: Bacteria > Pseudomonadota > Alphaproteobacteria > Caulobacterales > Caulobacteraceae > Caulobacter. Next base: position 41,546 of record JARWZW010000050.1, read on the forward strand.
TGGCGGACAAACTTGACACCCTGACCGGGTTCTTCGCGATTGATGAAAAGCCGACAGGCTCGAAGGACCCCTACGCGCTTCGTCGTGCGGCGCTCGGGGTGATCAGGATTGTCGTGGATGGTCAGAGGCGACTTTCCCTGACTCCGGTCCTTCAGGCCGCCGGCGATCAGGCCGAGAGCCTGTTGCCGTTCTTTGCTGACCGACTGAAGGTGGCCCTGCGCGACCAGGGCAAGCGTTTCGATCTGGTTGATGCGGTCTTTGCCCTGAAGGATGACGATCTGGTGCGGATCGTCGCCCGAGTCGACGCCCTGGACACCTTCCTCAAGACTTGGGACGGGGCCAATCTGCTGGCCGGCTATCGTCGCGCCGTGAACATTCTGAAGGCCGAGGAAAAGAAGGGCCCGTTGCCGACCGGAACCCCTGCGTTTGTCTCCGAACCGATCGAGGAGGCCGCACTGTTTGCGGCGCTACAAACCCTGTCGCCGCAACTCGACGCCGCCCTCGCCGCCGAGGACTTCACTGGCGCCATGTCGGCCCTGGCCGGCCTGAGGGCGCCGGTTGACGCCTTTTTCACGGCGGTGCTGGTCAATTCGCCCGTGGCCTCGGAACGTGAGAACCGGCTTATGCTTCTTCGGCAGGTCCGTGACGGCATGGGCAGGGTCGCGGACTTCGCTCTGGTGACGGGCTAGAACAGAACCATCGCCCCCGGCGTAGCGCAGGAGGTCGCGTTCGGGTGTTTCCCCAGGCGCCCCCAGGCGCTATCTGGAGGCGTTCCGGTGGCTCCCGGAATCGATGTGCAAGAGGACGGCTCTATGACGAACCGCTGGGTCTACAGCTTCGGAGGCGGCAGCGCCGATGGAGACGCGTCGATGAAGAACCTGCTGGGTGGCAAGGGCGCCAACCTGGCCGAGATGTCGTCGCTGGGCCTGCCGGTGCCTCCCGGCTTCACCATCACCACTGAGGCCTGCAATCGGTACTATGATGATGGCCAGATCTATCCCGAAAATCTGTCCGAACAGGTCGCAGCCGGTCTGGCCAAGATCGAAGCCGTGACCGGCAAGGTCTTTGGCGATGCTGCCAATCCCCTGCTGGTCTCAGTGCGTTCTGGGGCCCGCGCCTCCATGCCGGGCATGATGGACACCGTTTTGAATCTTGGTCTCAACGACGCGACCGTCGAGGGCCTCGCCAAACTGTCAGGCGACCGGCGTTTCGCCTTCGACAGCTACCGACGCTTCATCCAGATGTACTCCAACGTCGTTCTGGGGCTGGACCATCACGCCTTCGAGGAAATTCTCGACGACCACAAGGATCGGCTGGGCGTATCGGTCGACACCGCCTTGACCGCTTCGGACTGGGAAGGGGTGGTTTCGGAATACAAACAGGCGGTGGAGCGGGACCTGGGCGAATCCTTTCCGCAGGATCCGCAGGCCCAGCTCTGGGGCGCCGTCGGCGCCGTCTTCCAGAGCTGGATGAACGATCGGGCCAAATTCTATCGCCGCATGCACGACATCCCGGAAAGCTGGGGCACCGCGGTCAATATTCAGTCCATGGTGTTCGGCAATCTGGGGGAAACCTCCGCCACAGGCGTGGCCTTCACCCGCAATCCCTCGACCGGTCAGGCGCGGCTGTACGGCGAGTTCCTGATCAACGCCCAGGGCGAGGATGTTGTGGCCGGCATCCGCACGCCGCAGTCTCTGACACGGGCGGCGCGGGAGGAAATGGGCGACGCCAATCCCTCCATGGAGGAGGCGCTGCCGGCGGTGTTTGCTGAGTTCAGCGGCGTCGCCGCAACCCTGGAGCGCCACTACCGCGACATGCAGGACGTCGAGTTCACGGTCGAGCAGGGCCGACTCTGGATGCTGCAGACCCGCAATGGAAAACGAACCGCCAAGGCGGCGTTGAAAATCGCGGTGGACATGGCCAGCGACGGTCTGATCTCCGAGGAAGAGGCGGTGTCGCGGATCGAACCCGGAGCGCTTGACCAGCTCCTGCATCCCACCATTGCACCGGACGCCGAACGACTGGTGATCGCCAAAGGCCTGCCGGCCAGCCCCGGCGCGGCCGTGGGCGCCATCGTCTTCAGTTCGGAGGACGCCGAGCGGCGGGGGGCGGGCGGGGAAGCCGTCATCCTGGTTCGCCACGAGACAAGCCCGGAAGATATCAAGGGCATGCATGCCGCCCGGGGGATCATCACGGCGCGGGGCGGGATGACCAGCCATGCCGCTGTAGTGGCCCGAGGGTGGGGCATTCCCTGCGTTTCCGGCGCTGGCGAGATAACCATCGACTTGAAGGACCGCAGCTTCTCGGTGCGGGGCAAGATGTTCCGTGAAGGCGAAACAGTCACGATCGACGGCTCGACCGGTGAGGTCATGGCCGGTTCGGTTCGAATGATCGAACCGGAACTGACTGGCGATTTCGCCACCCTGATGGTCTGGGCCGACAAGGTCCGTCGCCTGAAGGTGCGGGCCAACGCTGAAACCCCGCTCGACGCCCGTACGGCTCGGCAGTTCGGGGCCGAAGGCATTGGCCTTTGTCGTACTGAACACATGTTCTTTGACGAACATCGAATCGCTGCAGTTCGGGAAATGATCCTGGCGGACGACGAGAGCGGCCGTCGCGCCGCCCTGGCGAAGATCGCCCCCTTCCAGAAGGCTGATTTCGTCGAGCTGTTCACCATCATGGAGGGGCTGCCGGTCACGATCCGTCTGCTTGACCCGCCGCTCCACGAATTCCTGCCCCACGAAGAGGCCGATCTGCTGGCCGTTGCCGAGGCGACGGGGCTGGACCCGACCAAGCTCATGCGACGGGCCCGGGAACTGCATGAGAGCAATCCTATGCTGGGCCATCGCGGCTGCCGTCTCGGGGTCAGCTTCCCGGAAATCTACGAGATGCAGGTGCGGGCCATCATGGAGGCCGCCTGCGATATCGCCGCTTCCGGCAAGCCGGCGCCCGTGCCGGAGATCATGCATCCCCTGGTCGGCAAGGGTGAGGAAATGCGTTTCCTGCGCCAACTGACCGATCGCACCGCCTCGGCTGTCCTGGCCGAGCGCGGGCTGGCGCTGCCCTATCTGGTCGGGACCATGATCGAGCTCCCCCGGGCCGCTCTGCGGGCGGGTGATCTGGCGGAATTTGCAGAGTTCTTCAGTTTCGGCACCAATGACCTCACCCAGACCACGTTCGGCATCAGCCGGGACGATGCCGGGAAATTCCTGAACGACTACATCGACAAGGGAATTTTCGACAAGGACCCCTTCGTGAGTCTCGACCAGGAAGGCGTGGGCGACCTGATCCGTATCGCCACCGAGCGGGGCCGCGCCGTCCGCCCCGATGTCAAGCTGGGGATTTGCGGCGAGCATGGGGGCGATCCCGCCTCGATCGACTTTTGTGAGCGGGTCGGGCTGGACTATGTCAGCTGCTCGCCGTTCCGGGTGCCCATCGCCAGGCTGGCGGCGGCCCAGGCTGCCCTGGTCCATCGCTGAGGTTTCTGGCGGCTCACATTTTTGACCTGACAGACGGACGGAGGCGTGGCCTCCTATCCAAAACGCCAGGACGGACATGCCCAGTCAGAAGCCCCGCAACGCCATCGTCATCCTACTGGACAGCCTGAACCGCCATATGCTGGGGGCCTATGGTGGGACAGAGTTCACAACCCCGAACCTGGATCGTTTCGCCGCCCGCTCGCAGCGGTTCACCAACCACTATACCGGCTCGCTACCCTGCATGCCGGCCCGGCATGACATCCTTTGCGGATCGCTTGATTTTCTGTGGCGGGCTTGGGGCTCCGTCGAGCTCTGGGAAGAGGCCATAACAGCCGGCCTGACGAGATGCGGGGTGACCACGCAGCTGATCAGCGATCATCCCCATCTGTTTGAAAGCGGCGGTGAGAACTACCACGTCGACTTTACGGCATGGGACTACGAGCGCGGTCATGAGGGCGACCCCCGGAAGACCCGGCCTGACCCCAGCTGGCAGGGCGCCCCGCGGTTTGGCCGGGGCCACATGCCTTATGACAATTCGAGGGGCTGGTTCCGGGATGAGGCGGATTTTCCTGGTCCCCGGACGATGGGCGCTGCGGCCCGCTGGCTGGACGACAACGCCGGAGCCCATGACCGCTTTCTGCTCTTTGTCGATGAGTTCGACCCGCACGAACCGTTCGATACGCCTGAACCCTGGGCGTCTCTCTATGATCCGGAATGGCAGGGGTCGCATCTGATCTGGCCGCCTTATATGCAGGGCGCCATCGAGAAGGGAGTGCTTTCCGAGGCCCAGGCCCGGCAACTCAGGGCCAGCTATGGCGGCAAGCTTTCGATGATCGACCATTGGCTTGGACGCGTCATGGAGGCGGTTGATCGCAATAATCTCTGGGACGACACCCTGATCGTGATCTGCACCGACCATGGGCACTACCTGGGCGAAAAGGACATCTGGGGAAAGCCGGGTGTGCCGGTCTATCAGCCCCTCGCCCATATTCCCCTCTTGATTCATCACCCGGGATTTGAGCCCCGCGAAGTCGCTGCCCTGACCACGGCTGTCGACATTCATGCCACCCTCGCAGACCTGTTCGAGGTGGAGGTGCAGCATCGCACCCATGGCCATTCCCTTTTGCCTGTCCTGCAGGGCGATGCAGACGGTGTCCGGGACTGGCTGCTGACCGGAGTCTGGGGGCGCGATGTGCAGCTGGTCACCGGCCGGTACAAATACGTCCGGTCTCCGGTCACGGACAATGCGCCCCTGTCCATGCTGTCAAACCGCTGGTCGACCATGCCCACCCACGTGCTGAGCCGGGACGAGGCCCTTCCACCGCCTGACGGACGGGCCTTTCTGGACCGGATGCCGGGTTCGGACATCCCGGTGATCCACCAGATATGGCGGGCGGGAGATCCGGTCCCCTTCTGGTCGCGCATGAAACCGGGCGGTCATCGATTGTACGATCTCCTCCAGGACCCCGAAGAGGCAGACAATCTTGCGGGCTCGGCGCTTGAAACGGAACTGGCCCGGCAGATGCAGCTTGCCCTTCAATCCCTTGGCGTCCCGGAAACGCAGTATGAGCGTCTGGGATTCAACCTGCACCTTTCGGGGAATTAAGCTGACATAGGCGGCGTTTCGCGCGACGCCTTGAGAGTTCAAGGGGAGTAGGCCGCATGAATAGTCCAGCTGTCTTCGATGCCGCAGCCGAAACGGCGCGCTATCTTTCGACCATCACGCCGCAGGCCCACGCCAAGGCCGAGGCCTATACCCAGGGTGGCCACTGGCTGATCCTGGGATCGGCCCTGGTGTCCCTGGCCATCTCCTGGCTGGTCATTCGCAGCGGGCTGCTGGTGCGGATCCGGCAGGCGATCGAGGGTTGGCGTTCTCGGCCATGGCTGGCCTCTCTGGCCGTACTGGCGGCGGCGCAGCTGTTCATCACCCTGTTGGGCCTGCCATGGTCCATCTATGAATCCTGGTGGCGCGAGAGCCAGTATGGCCTGACCAGCCAGAGCCTTCCCGGCTGGCTGGGCGAATGGGCGATCGGGTCCGTCATCGGCCTGGTGGTTGGAACCCTGCTGATGACCCTTTTCTATGCGGTGCTCCGCCGGGCGCCGAAGACCTGGTGGATCTGGGGATCAGGCCTTTCAGTCGTATTTCTGGTGATCGGCCTGGTCATCTCCCCGATCGCCATCGAGCCGATCTTCAACAGTTACACCCCCGCCCCGCCCGGGCCGGTAAGGGACGCCGTGGTCGAACTAGCCAAGGCCCATGGCGTGCCGTCTGACAAGATCTTTGTCTATGACGGGTCCAAACAGTCCAATCGTTATACCGCCAATGTCTCGGGCCTGTTCGGGTCGGCGCGTGTCGCGATGAGCGATACGATGTTCAAGGCCGGTGCAGACATGGGGGAGGTGCGGGCCGTGGTGGCACATGAGATGGGTCATTACGCCCGCCAGCATATCCTCTGGCAACTAGGCGCCATGAGCCTGTTGCTGATCGCCGCCTTCTGGCTGGTGGACCGCTTTTTTGCGCCCATGGCCCGGCTGCTGGGCGCCGGCGAGGTCAAGGGAATCTCTGATCCGGCCGGTTATCCGGTCTTCATCGCGGCTCTCGTGGTCATCGGCGTGCTGGGCGGCCCGCTGATGAGCTCGATTTCGAGGATCGCCGAAACCGATGCCGACAATTTCTCATTGATGGCAGCCCGGGAACCCGATGGCTTGGCCCGGGCCCTCATGAAGACCGTCGAGTATCGCGCAGCCACGCCGGGGGCGCTGGAGGAGGCGCTGTTCTATGACCATCCCGCTGTCGGCAACCGCATTCGAAACGGTATGGACTGGAAGGCGCGGGAGATCGCCGCCGGGCGACTGAAGCGCTGATCTGCATCCAGGCCTGTCACGTAGACCGTTTCTAGTTTGGAGGCCTGATGATGCTAGATACCCTGCTGCGGGCCGCTTACGGCCTTAACATCCTGATCCTGGTCCCCGTTGTCGGGTCCCTGTTGCTTTCGGTCGGTGGGCCAACTGTTGCGGTCTTCGAAAGCAAGGTTCCGGAGTCGGCCGGCCTGAGACTGCTCGTCGCCAGTCTCTGGGCCGCAATCCTCGCCTGTTCCGTATTCGGACTGATTGCGCCCCGGGCCTTTGTCGGAATCCTGTTGCTGCAGGTGATCTACAAGTCCCTTTATCTGGGACTTTTTGTCTTGCCGCTGATCCGTTCTCAGGGCTGGGACACAGTCCCTTGGGGTGTCAGTCTGAGCTTTCTTCTCATCATCGGGCTCTGGCCAGGCTTGATCTGGTCGGCCTGGAAGCCGGCCTGATCAGTCAGCGTCCGGACTGAGACCCGTCAGACTGAAGCCGGATAGGCGTGAAGCCTGCCGGCCGGATCCTCGACTTGGCCGCCGACCAGATAGTTGGGGCCGACCGGGACCTTCCCATGGCCGTCGGGGATGTCCAGCACGTAACCGGGCTGGCAGAGGCCCGAATAGGCGCCGCGCAGGGACCGCATCAGCGCCTGTCCCTCCGCGATCGAGGTCCGGAAATGGGCCGTGCCGGGCGCGAGATCGCCCTGGTGCAGATAATAGGGTTTGATCCGCGTCTCGACAAAGGCCCGCATCAGGGCGCCCAGGGTCTCGAGGTCGTCATTGACACCGCGCAGCAGCACCGTCTGGCTGACCATGGCCATGCCCCCCTCGATCAGTCGTGCGCAGGCCTGGCGGGCGGCGGGGGTCAATTCCCTGGGGTGATTGGCATGCAGCGCTATCCAGGTCGCCTTGCCGGAGGCTCTCAGCGCTTCAACCAGCGCGTCGGTCACCGAGTCAGGATTGACCACTGGGCCCCGGGTATGGAGCCTAACGACCTTGACGTGGTCGATCCGCGCCAGCCGTTCCATCAGGTCCCGCAGCCGGCGCGGCGAGAGCACCAGGGGATCGCCCCCAGTCAGGATCACTTCCCAGATGTCAGGTCGTTCGGCGATATAGGACATGGCCTGATCCAGTGCTGTGGACGACAGGGTTCCCTCTCCCTGGGGGCCGACCATTTCCCGCCGGAAACAGAAGCGGCAATAGACGGCGCAGGTGTGGGTGACCTTCAACAAGACACGGTCCGGATAGCGATGAACCAGTCCCTCGACCGGGCTATGGACCTCGTCGCCGATCGGGTCGGGTCGCTCGAGCGGCGTGGAGTCGAGTTCGGCTTCGGAAGGCAGGAACTGGCGGGCGATAGGATCAAAGGGGTCATCGGGATCGATGAGGTCCATGATCGTCGGCGTGATGGCCACGGCGTATCGGTCCGCCACCTGCTGGAGTTTCGCCAATCGACCACGGTCGGCCAGGCCGTGTTCCGCAAGGGCCTCGGGGGTGCGAAGGGTGATGGCGCGGGTCATTGCGGGCCTATGAAGCATATGCCGGGGCTCCGCAAACCTCTGATATCATCGGTCGATGTCCGGCACCGGAGACCAGAGGACCTGTTCGATCCGACTGGCGCCGGTGGCCAGCATCACCAGCCGGTCAAATCCCATGGCTGATCCACAGGCCGGCGGCATGACGGCCAGGGCTGACAGGAAATCCTCGTCGATCGGATAGCGTTCGCCATAGAGCCGCGCCTTCTCGGTCATTTCGATCTCGAACCTCCGCCTCTGTTCGTTGGCGTCAGTGAGTTCGCCGAAGGCGTTGGCCAGTTCGACTCCGCAGGCATAGAGCTCGAACCGCTCGGCGACCCTAGGGTCGGAGGGTTTGGGCCGGGCCAGCGCCGCCTCAGAGACGGGGTATTCGCACAGGATGCTGGCCCGACCGACGCCCAGGTGCGGTTCCACCTTTTCCACCAGGATCCGGCTGAAGACATCGGCCCAGCTATCGTCATCCGCGATCCTGATGCCTGCGGCCGAGGCCCGGCTGGCGAGGGCGTCCCTGTCCGTCTCGCCTCCCGAATCCAGGGTCGACAACAGCTCGATGCCGGCATGGCGCTGGATAGCTTCTGCGACAGTCACCCGCTCGGGCGAGGCTAGAGGGTCGCAGACCCGTCCGCGGAAGCGAAACTGGCCGGTTCCGGCAGATTCGGCCGCCAGGATCAGCAGGGCCTGGCAGTCCTCCATGAGCGACTCATAGGGGGCTGCGGTCCGGTACCACTCCAGCATGGTGAATTCCGGATGATGCAGGGGCCCGCGCTCGCGGTTACGCCAGACCCGCGCAAAATCGAAGATCCGCTCTTCCCCCGCGGCCAGCAGCGCCTTGCAGGCAAACTCGGGCGAGGTGCGAAGATAGCGGGTCGCAGATTGACCAGTCAGTTCAAGCGCCTCTGTGGCAAAGGCGTGAAGATGGGCCTCGTTGCCTGGAGAAACCTGCAGGGCCGCCGTCTCCACCTCGATAAAGTCATGACTGGCGAACCAGCCGCGGACAGCGGCAGTGATCCGGTTGCGCGCCATGAGCAGAGGGCGGCGATCCTGGTGACGATCAGGTCGCCACCAGGAAGATGCGGACGGAGAGTTCAAGTCTGGATCCTGAGCCTGAAACGGAGACGACTGGCGATTCCCGCCATGACGCTATAGGAGAGCGCTCAACACCCTATCTAGCGGAAGGCAGTGCGTCGTCGCGACTGTTCCGCGCCCAAGAGGAAACTGCCCTGTGAAGGTTGCCGCCAGCTCGCTCCGCAAAGGTTCCGTCGTCGATGTCGACGGCAAGCTCTACGTCGTTCTGAACGTCGAGAATATCCACCCCGGTAAGGGCACGCCCGTGACCCAGCTGGATATGCGCCGCATTTCGGACGGTGTGAAGGTGTCGGAACGCTACCGCACGACCGAGTCTGTTGAACGGGCCTTCGTCGATGAACGGGAACATACCTTCCTGTATCAGGACGGCGAGGGGTACCACTTCATGAACCCCGAGAGCTTCGACCAATATGTGGTCTCGGGCGATATGATCGGCGACAAGGCCCAGTGGCTCAGCGACGGCATGACCGTATTTCTGTCCATCCACGAAAACGTCCCGATCGCCATGGAACTGCCGGCCCGGGTGACCTTCGAGATCGTCGACACCGAGCCGGCGATGAAGGGGCAGACCGCTTCGTCGTCCTACAAGCCGGCAACCCTGTCCAATGGGGCCCGGGTTATGGTGCCGCCCTATATCGCCGCAGGAACGCGTATCGTCATCCTGACCGAGGACGGCAGCTACTATGAGCGCGCCAAGGACTGATCACGGGATGATCGAAGCTGCCGGGCGCCCACCGGACCTGGTGGGCCCCCGATTGCATTCTGGGGTTAACGTGGCGCCATGCGGATCGCGCCATCGAGGCGGACATCCTCACCATTGAAGTAGCCGTTGGTGATCATGGTGTGAGCAAGATGCGCAAACTCCTCTGGCCGGCCGAGGCGCTTTGGGAAGGGAACCTGGGCCGCAAGCGCCGCCTTCACATGCTCGGCCGCCCGGGCCAGCAGGGGCGTATCGAAGATCCCGGGCAGGATGGTGTTGATCCGGATGCCCTCGCTGGACAGATCGCGCGCCACAGTCAGGGTCAGGCCGACGATCCCGGCCTTTGACGCCGTATAGGCGACCTGGCCGATCTGGCCGTCCTCCGCCGCAACGCTGGCGGTATTTACGATCGCGCCGCGATCCCCGTCTTCCAGCGGATCGAGGGACAGCATGCCGGCAGCGCTCTTGGTGATGCAGCGGAAGGTGCCGATCAGATTGACCTGAAGGATTCGCTCGAAGTTCTCGAGCGGGTACATCTTGACCTCTCCCGTCTGCTTGTCCCGGGAAACGGTCTTCACCGAGCCGCCAACGCCCGCGCAGTTGACGAGAATGCGTTCCTGGCCATGGGCGGCCCTGGCCTTGGCGAAGGCGGCGTCGACGCCGGCGTCGTCTGTCACATTGACCGGGCAGAACACGCCGCCGATCTCGGTCGCCAGCGCTTCGCCGAGATCTGCATTCATGTCGAAGATCGCGACGCGGACGCCGTCGGCCGCCAGGCGTCTGGCCGTAGCCGCGCCAAGCCCGGACGCGCCGCCGGTGACTACGGCGGCAATGGAGGAATCGAGATGCATGGTTTGGCCCTTTCGGTGAAGACTTGCAGGGCCGCAGTTGGCACAGGATCACCGACCCGTCGACAGTGACCTAGCGTCGCCTCGCGAGGGGGGCGGCCCGGCCGCAGGCGCTCCTAGCCCGACGACTTTGGGGGGTCCTTGTCCACTTAACGGCGAAACAGCTCCTCACGGCCGGGCCACCGCGTCTGTGTGCTCTGTGGCCTTCGGCCAAGGCCCTCAACTGCGTCAGGGGGTTACCAGACCTAGACGCTCCAGCCGCCTCAGGGCTTCGACCGCCCCGGCGATATGATAGAGCGAACTGGCAGGGGCGGGTTCGTCCTTGAAGGCTCCGGCGATGTCGAGCTTGTCCCGGTAGACCCCTTCCACGGGGTTGACCAGGTAGAGGCCGAGCCCATGGGCGGCCCGACCGACATCAGCCAGCAGGGCTTCGCGCTGTTCCGGCAACTGCTCGGCCAGGAGAGCTGCAGCCTTGAGCCATTCGGTCTGGGGCCAGAGCCGGGCGGATGGCCGGCTGACCCTGAGATCGGGATCCAGCTCGTCCACGGCCACGCCGCGGCGGGCATCGATACCCTGGACGCCACATTGATAGAGACGCCAGGCGGTTTTCAGGGGCCAGGATTCCCCCGCAAGGACTCCCCATCGCAGCAGCAGCCACGCCCATTCGAACTGGTGCCCGGGTTCGACGACCCGGCCAGCCTCGCCTTTTGCAGGCGTCCAGTCCGTCTCGAAGAATTCGCGCAGGAACCCCCCCTGTTGATCGACGAAATGTCGGCCGGCAAGGCTCGCGACCTCGGCGGCCAGGGCGCGCCAGACTTCCGAGCCATCGGTTTCGATCCAGGCCAGGGACGCTTCGAACAGATGCATCAGGGGATTGGACTGGTAGCTATGGCCGGCGGCCTCGCGGAAACCGCCTGATGGCGCCGCATAGTTGGCCCGGATGGCGCTCAGCAGTTCCAGCGCCATGCTCCGGTTGGTGTCCGGGCGAATGCCGGCCTGGGTCGCCGAAGCCAGTGCCAGAAGGACAAAGGCTTGATCATAAAGCATGGCGGTTTCGTCGAGGGCTTTACCCGTAGCTGTGGTCAAGGTCCGGAACAGACCGTCCGGCCGCCGGAAAGGACCTTCCAGAGCCGACAATCCGTGCAGAACTGCCTGGGACCAAGGGCCAGTCCATCCCGCGATGCCGGCCTGGGCAAACACGTGGGTCTGTCTTGCCTGGACCCGCAGCCGTCGGTTCGCCAGGACAGGCGCCCCTTCCAGGCTGAGGGCTTCGTGGAACCCGCCCTGCAGATGGTCAGCCCCGAGGCTCCACCAGAGGGGAAGAGCCGACACATTGAGCCATCGATCATACTGACCGACCGTAGCGCGGGTAATTTCCGCCCGGAGGGTTGGTCGATCCAGATGGATCCGGTCGACCATGGCCTTGACCCTCTCCAGTTGGGCCATTTCACAGATCATGACGTCGCCCTGATCGGCAATCACTGCCAGATCTCGTCCGCCCACCAAGGCGACAGTCATGCCGGGGCCGACATTCACCAGGCAACCTTCGGCGCCCTCGAGGTAGGCCGAGCCGGAGACGTGATTTCCAAGGTTATCACCGGGGGCGGCGGCGAGGACCGCGTCCCAGGCGCCCAGGTCGGACCAGACGAACTCTGCGGAGGCCACCAGAGCCTGGCTGGTCTTTTCCATCACCGCATAGTCGATGGAGGTCTTGGGCGCAGTGCGGAAAGCGTCGCTCAGCAGGAGCCGGATGCCGTCTATCCGTGCCTCATCCACAGCCTGGGAGGCGGCGCCGAGCATTTCAGGCGCATGGGCCGCCAGTTCATCGATCAGAACCTGGGCCCTGGCGATGAACATGCCGCTGTTCCATAGGCAGCCTTCGGCGATCAGTTCCATGGCCCGGTCGGTGACGGGCTTCTCGACGAAGGCCTCAACGGTCCGGACGCCATCCGTTCCGGTCTGTCCGGGTCGGATGTATCCGTAGGCGCTGCTAGGTTGGTCCGGCGTCACACCGAGCGTGACGATCCCGCCATGGCGGGCCCGATCGGCCGCAAGCGCCACGACCCGTGCAAAGGCGGCCGGCTCCGGAATATGATGGTCGGCGGCGAGGAAGATACAGACCCCCTCGGGATCGCGCGCGGCCACAATCAGGGCGGCCGCCGCCATGGCGGGGCCGCTGTCCCGGGCTTCGGGTTCGATGACGACAAGGCCATCAAGCCCGGCGGCTGCGAGACTCGCCTCGATCAGTCCTGAATGCCCGGCGCCGGCGACAATGATCGGCGGCGCCACATCGGGCAGGTGGCTCAACCGCTCAAGGGTGCGGTCGAAGATCGAGACCGGGCCCACGAGCGGAATGAAGGGCTTGGGCCGGTGAGGGCGAGATGCGGGCCAGAGACGTGCGCCTGCGCCGCCGCACATGATGACAGGATGAAGCACTCGACCCCCGGGATGTGACGGTTAGCCAGACTGCAGCCCCCAAAGCGGTTCTGCCTGAGGCGAGCCCGGTCTAGCGCTTGCTATACAACGCTCAGCAGAATGCCGTCACTGGCGAAACGGTTCCAATTCGTCCCTTTGGGCCAGTTGGCCGATCTCACGGAACGCCGCATTTCGAGCTGCTTCCTGGGACAGGGACAGGCCGCTTGCGTTGAGCCGGCCATTGATGTCGACAACGGACCAGCGCCAGAGGGAGTCCGGCTCTTCACAGAGTTGCAGGGAATAGGAATGGTCGATCATCTCAGCCAGACCTCCAAGCTTTTCACTGTTTGAAGAAATAGCGCGCCGGGGGTGTGAAGGCCATGCCCCGACTGGGGTCCGACGGTGGTTGACGATGATCGCCGTTATTTCAGGCCTGAGGGCGACGTTTCTGCGTCAGGATTGCCCAGATTTGCCCGAGGCGCGACCGCCGTCACGAACTGCGCCATTCGCCTGATCCAGCCGACACGCGGGCCGGAGACCGGCGATCAGTCGGCGAGGACTGATCGTCTTGATCGCAGGGCGCCTAAAGAAGCGTCAAAATGGTGTGGCGGCCGGTGCTGATGGGAAAAAATCGGCAAAGTTGTAATTATCCTCATTGTGGGGTTATTGACCGTTCGATATCATACTCAAATTGGGCTTACCTCCCGGACGCCCTACTCACCTGATGGGAATGACAATGATCACCAAGAGCATGTTGATCGCCGCCGCCGGCCTCGCGCTTCTGGGGGGACAGGCTGCGGCTCAGGCCAGCCTGCCCACCGTTTCGCCGGCCAAGATCGAACCGGCGCCGTCCCTAGAGCGTGCTTCAACCTCCAAGGGAAAGGTCAGCCGGCAGTTCGCCGAGGCGATGAGCCTCGAGATGGCCGCTTTCCTGGCCACCGGAGCCGTTGTTGCGAGCGCCATCATCTACAAAGCCAACGACAAGGAAGGCGGCAAGAGCCCCAGATAGGGGCCAGGTCGATCCCATCGTCGCCACGGCTGTTGAAGGTCCCGGGTGACGGGGTCCCGCTTCCCGCGCGGTCCTGATCCCCGGCCGTGGTCCGTCTGCAAGACAGTACGACCGTCCCCCCTAGCGGGCATGGTCGCTGCTGGGCCGCGAGAAGTGGTGTCGAGCCTTCCCATGTCCGACCGTCCGATGACATCAGCCCGGCTCAAGGCCATCGCCATCGGCCATTACGGCCGCGATAACCAGGTTGTCGGCCCGGCTCGTGCCGCCGCCAGCCTCTTCAAGCGTTATTTCGACCTCCTGGGCGCGCTGCTGCTACTTTTGGCGCTGCTGCCCGCCCTGACCGTCGTCGGGCTGGCCATCCGTCTGGAATCGCCCGGACCAGCTCTGTTTCGTCAGAAGCGCACGGGCCTTGCCGGTCGCCCGTTCATGGTCTTCAAGTTCCGCTCGATGGTGACCGTGGCCGGGCAGGAGACCGCTCGAGCCACAGCCCCGGCGACGGTCGACGATCCCCGGATCACTCCCCTGGGGCGGCTTCTGAGGCGCTCCAGCGTAGACGAGCTGCCCCAACTCCTGAACGTCCTGCGGGGTGAGATGTCCCTGGTCGGTCCGAGGCCCCACGCCGTCGATCATGACGAAAAATACGCCGCCGAAATCGAGGACTATGGCCTGCGGTTCCAGGTCCGGCCTGGAATAACTGGACTTGCGCAGATCAACGGCTTGCGGGGCGGTGGCGAGGTTTTCGAGATCCGACGCCGTCTGGTCCTTGATCGTCAGTACATAGAGGACTGGTCGCTGCTGTCAGACCTTCGCATCCTCTTCCTGACCGTCCCGCATCTCATTTTTTTCCGGGCCCATTAGATGAACAGGTCAAGATTGACCGTGACGGATCACCGCGCAACGGAGCGGGCTGGCCTGGCGATCTCCTTGCCCCTGAACAACGGTTCCCGGCCTGACCGGAAAAGGGGCGGGCACCGTTTCCGGACCGTCCTGGTTCTCGGGATCGCGGTCCTGCTCAGCGCCTGCGCCAACGGCCTGTCAAAGGAAACCGGGCCTTCAGACGCCTTTACACCGGTCGATACAGCGCCAACCGCTCAATTGCCCCTGGAAGGCTACAGGATCGGTCCGCTCGATCGCATCAGCGTCAATGTCTATCAGGTCCGGGACCTGACCCTTGAGGATGTGCAGGTCGATGCCGGAGGACAGGTTCTGTTGCCGCTGATCGGCAATGTGACGGCTGCGGGCAAGACCGCGCCGGAGCTGTCCGCCGAGATCGCCGACCGCCTTCTGGGGCGCTACCTGCAATCACCGCAGGTGACGGTTCGCGTCAGCGAGATTCTCAGCCAACGCGTGACGGTCGATGGCTCGGTTATGCAGCCGGGCGTCTATCCCCTGATCGGCCCCACGACCTTGATCCAGGCGGTGTCTCTGGCCAAGGGGCCGGACCCCAGGTTCGCCAACCTCAGCCGGGTCGTGGTGTTCCGGACCCTCGCCGGAGAACGGACGGTGGCGGTCTTCGATCTCAAGCTCATTCGCAGGGGAGAGGCGCCAGACCCTGAAATTCGAGGCAATGACGTCATCGTGGTGGACGGATCGCAGCTCAAGGGGGTCTGGCGGGAGGTTGTCAGCTCGCTACCGGGCCTGGCGATTTTCCGGCCCTTCTAGTCCCCTCCGTCCCTACCGAGGCACAGCGTCCATGGCATTGCAGAGCGACTACTATTCCGAAGACCCGCAGTTCCATGGCGGACCGGTCCCGGCCTCTCACAGGAGGCCGATGATTTCTAACGACGGTTTTGTTGAACAGGGTGACGTTTTTCTCGAAGAGTCGCTTTTGCGCGATGAGCGAAGGCTGGAGATTGCCGCCATCTGGGGGGCCATCCTCAAGCATCGCTGGGTCATTGGCGCTGTCATTGGCGCCTGTCTGATCCTGGGGCTGGCGGTGACCCTCCTGACCCTGCCCCTCTTTACAGCGAAAACCACCATCCAGATTGATCGTGAATCCAGCAAGATCGTCGAGATGACCGACCTGGCGCCCCGTGAAGCCCTGACCGGAGCGGAGTTTCTGGACACCCAGATCGGCCTGCTGAAGAGCGACACCCTGGCCCGCCGGGTGGTCCAGAATCTGCAATTGGCCCGGGACAGGGATATGCGTCGGTTTGCTGGCCTTGACCCTGCCGGCGCAGAGGTCCCGACAGCCGCCAGGATAGAGGATCGTCTGACGGGTCTGGTGATGGCGCGGACATCGGTGCGACAGCAGGGTCTCTCGCGTCTGGTGACTGTTGAATTCACCAGCCCCGATCCAGACCTCTCCGCCCGAGTCGCCAACGCCCTGGCCGAGAATTTCCAGACCTTGAGCCTGGAGCGGCGGTTTGAGTCGTCTTCCTACGCCCGGCAGTTCCTCGAGGAGCGGCTGGCCCAGGTCAAACAGAAGCTGGAAGATTCGGAGAAGGAACTGGTGGCCTACGGCGCCCAGCAGCAGATCATCAATGTCACTCCGGCTGGCTCGGGATCAACAGCACCGGCGGATTCCGCCAGCCAGTCCCTGACCGCCGCTGACCTGTCCGCGATCAACAGCATGCTAACGGCGGCCAAGGGTGAGCGCATCCGTGCGGAGCAACGCTGGCGCCAGTCCTTGTCCATGTCGATCCTCTCGCAGCCTGAGGCGCTTGGCGACCCCACCATCCAGGCCCTGCTCCAGCAACGCGCCAAGCTGGCCTCGACCTACCAGGAGCAGCTGAAGGTCTTTGCGCCCGGCATGCCGGAAATGCAGCAGCTCAAGGCCCAGATGGATGAGGTCGACCGTCAGTTGACGGCTGCCGGAGAGAGCATTCGATCCTCGATCCGATCACGTTTCGAGGTGGTCCGCAGCCAGGAGATTTCGCTCGCCGTCCAGGTGGAGGGGTTGAAAGATTCCTTCATCAATCTGAGGGAACGCAACATCAAGAACACCATCCTGCAGCGGGAGGTGGACACCAATCGCACCCTCTATGACGGACTACTGCAACGCTACAAGGAGGTGGGCGTCGCCGGTGGCGTCGGGAACAACAATGTCTCGGTCGTGGACCGCGCCCGGCCGTCATCGGGACCTTCTTCGCCGAAGCTTCTGCTCAACATGGCCATCGCCCTGGCGGCGGGGCTGGTCCTTGCCGGGGCGACGACCCTTTTTCTCGAATTGCTTGACGAGGCCATCCGGACGCCTGACGACCTGTCGGCCAAGATCGGTCTGACCACCCTGGGCGTGATCCCCGTGCTGAACAGGGGGATGACGCCCCTGCAGGCCTTTTCCGATCCCAGATCCGGTTTAGCGGAGGCCTATACCTCGACCCGGACAGCCCTGCAGTTCGCCTCGTCCAGCGGCGCTCCGCGCAGTCTGTTGATTACCAGCAGCAGACCATCGGAAGGCAAGAGCACGACCTCGACCACCCTGGGGCGTAGTTTCGCCCAGCTGGGTCTGAGCGTCCTCCTGATCGATGCCGACCTTCGCAACCCCTCCATCCACCGGCTTATGGGCGTCAGCAACGCTGTGGGGCTGAGCAACGTCCTGACGGGCATGGACCTGCAAGCGGTCCTTCAGGACGCTGACCAGCAGGGCCTGCAGGTGGTGAGCAGTGGACCCTTGCCGCCCAATCCTGTGGAACTGCTCGCCGGGCCCCGACTGCTCGATCTTCTCCGTGAGGCCCAGGCCCGGTTCGACATCGTGATCCTCGACGGCCCCCCCATCATTGGCCTTGCCGATGCGCCCATTCTGGCGGCTCGGGCGGCGGCGACCCTGATCGTCGTGGAGTCCGCCGTGGCGCGGCGCAGCGTTGTACGTATGGCGATCCGTCGCCTGTTTCAGGCGCGCGCCAACATCCTTGGGGCCGTGCTGACCAAGTTCGACGCCCAGACGGCCGGCTATGGTTATGGCTACGGGTACGGCTACGCCTATGCCTACCAGTATGGTCAGAGGCCGCTGCAGAAGAAGGACGCCTGACTGTGGACGATGCGGCAGCACGGAACGGGCCTGGCCCGGCGCGGCCGCACTCCGGTCCCCGGCTTGCCAGGCTGGCGACCGCCGTGCTCGTCCTGGCCTGTGGTCTTCTCATGTATCGGGCTCTTCAGACCCCCAGGGCTGATGAGGACCGGACCGTCCCCCTTTTGCTGTTCCGGCGGGCAGGCCCGGTCTACGCCCTGCCGATCGACCGGCAAGGCCCTGAAGACATAGCCGCGCGCAAGGCGGCCGTGCGGAGACTGGAGCGGAATCCCTATGACACTGAAGCCCTGACCACCCTCGCGGCGCTCGCTGGCCAGGGCGGCGAGGGGGCCTCACAGTCGAAACTTGTCCATCAACTGTCGCGGATCACACGCCGGAGCACGGCCGGGGAAGTCTGGCTTTTTCAGGAGGGGCTTCAGTCAGGTCGGTATGATCAGGCCATCCGGTCCCTCGACCTGCTGGCGCGCCGCAAGGCGGTAGGTGGGTCGCTGCTGGCCTTCGAGCTTTCCACAGTCATAGACCAGCCTGGGGCTCGCCGGGCCCTGTCGACGGTGCTGCTGCAAGATCCGGCCTGGGGGCCCGACCTTCTGAGACGTCTTTCGCAGGCTGCGCCGCCGGACTCGGTGGATTCCCTGCTGATCGAAATGACGAGGAGCGGCAAGCTGCTGGACGATGCTCTGGTCGAGCCCGCCTTGAGGCGTCATGTTTCAGGCCGAGACTATCCAGCGGCGCGTCGGCTCTGGACCGTGATCTACTCTTCGGGCGCCAACCGGAACCGGGTCCATGATGGCGGCTTCGATGGACTGGCCGGCCCTCCGCCTTTCAATTGGCAGGTTGCTACTCCGGGGGGAGGTCTGTCGCTGTGGAAACCGGACCCCGGCGATGTCCCCGGATTCCTGACAGCGCGACATGACCTCTTCGGCAGTTCAGCGCCCCTGATCAGCCAACTGCTGTTCCTGCCGGCCGGCTCTTATGAACTGGCGGTCAAGGCGAGGAGTTTGTCGGGGCAGCCTCACCGACGTTTCAGGCTGGATCTGTCTTGCTTCCCAGGGCCTCGATTGGTGTCGAGTCCCCTGGCCATGGCGCCAGGGGCCTGGCGGTCAACAGCCTCCCGGTTCGTGGTCCCTGATCGGGACTGCGAGCTGCAGTCGATCCGGGTTCGGCCTGTCACCGGGGAGCGTCCGCAGCCGGTCGAAATCCAGCTGGACGAGATCGTGATCCAACCCACTGCCGGCCGTCCGGGCGTCCGGGCCGTCCGCGGCGTTCCATGACGTCGCCACGCCTTGCCAACCCATCATTGTCAGCCGAGGCCCTGTTTGCAGCAGGGCTCGGAATCCTGCTGTCCCTCGCCATGACTCTGGGCGGGTCCAATCAGCAACGGGACGGGCTGATCCTGGTCCTTGAGCTGTTCGCTCTCGCCCTTTTTCCGGCTGTCGTCTGGCGGTTGATGACCCGCGGAACGGACCGTTCAACCTGGTCGCTGGTTGGACTGGCCGGATTCGTCCTTGCTGTGCCCATCGTGCAGCTGGCGCCTCTGCCGGTCGAGGTCTGGACCCATCTGCCAGGCAGAGCGCTGGCGATCGAGACCCTCCAGGCTGCCGATGCGTCAATCGGCCCTCGTCCGCTGAGACTGGATCCCGATCGGACCTGGGCATCCTTTCTCTGGCTCTGGCCCGGGATCACCCTGGGTCTGGGGGCTGCGACCATTGATCTGCCCGGTCGCCAGAGGTTGCTTGAACTGGTGTTGGCGCTGTTGGTTCTGGGCTTGGCGCTGGCCGCCCTGCAGGTGACCTGGGGAGCGAGGCCGCTCCAGCCCGCTGCGGAGGTCCATGCCGGTCTGCCGATCGGTTTCTTCGCCAATCGCAACCATCAGGCCATCGCCCTGGTCGCCGGCCTTCCCCTGACAGTCTGCCTGGCGGTGTTCCGGGCAAGGTCCAGCGCCTGGAAGCGCCGGGCGGAAGTGACCCTCTACACCGCCCTGTCCGGCCTTCTGGTTATAGGTGTCGTGGCGACCCGATCCCGAGCTGGCCTGGTGCTGGGCGGACTCGCCCTCTTGATGAGCCTGGCCAGTTTCCTCCGGTTCCGCAGGCGGCCGGACAGGACCATGGGTGGAGACCTGTGGAT
The DNA here is from genome assembly GCA_029866155.1 of Caulobacter sp. Classification (GTDB taxonomy): domain Bacteria; phylum Pseudomonadota; class Alphaproteobacteria; order Caulobacterales; family Caulobacteraceae; genus Caulobacter. The sequence goes on from JARWZW010000050.1 coordinate 61,558, forward strand.
CGTTTTAGGGGGCGCCGCTGTCCTCGTTCTGGCCCTCCAGATCGGGGCCGGCGCCGTGCTGGAGCGCTTTGATCAACTTGAAACCGGGGAGGGGCGTTTCCAGTCATGGCCAGTGATCCTGGACTTAGCTCGGGAGTTTCAGCCGGCTGGATCCGGAATGGGCAGTTTCGAAGCGATTTTCAGTTCCGTGGAGCCGATCGAGATGGTGGAACCGGCCTATCTCAACAACGCCCATAACGATTTCCTTGAGCTGTGGCTCGAGGCTGGGCTGTTGTTTCCCTTGGGTCTTGTGCTGTTTCTGGCCTGGTTCGCTCCTGCCGCAGTCCGCGCCTTTCGGGATCCGGGCGACCAGGCGGCCGTTGCCCGGGCTGCCGCCATCGGCCTGCTGTCGCTCCTGCTTCATTCCGTGGTGGACTATCCGCTCAGGACCCAGGCCCTGGCCTGCCTGTTCGCCCTGTTCTGCGGTCTGCTCGCCCCCTGTCCTGCGAAGCAGGCGGCGGCCCGGGCGATCACCTGTCCCGGGCCATGATGTGCAGGCGTCGTCAGGGACGGGAGGCCTGTTCGTAGGCATAGCCGAGGCCGAGCAGCCGGGCTTCACTCCAGGCCGGACCGACAAAGGACAGCCCGACGGGAAGGCCAGAGACCCGCCCCATCGGAACGGTCAGGTGAGGATAGCCGGCGACGGCGGCCGCATTGCCGGCGCCGCCGCCCACATAGCGATCCCCCAGGACCGGGTCGATAAGCCAGGAGGGGCCCACGGTTGGCCCGACCAGAGCGATCAACTGGTTCTCTTTCAGCAGGCTGTCGAGGCCGCCAGCGGCCAGCCTTCGACCTTGGGCCAGGGCGTTGACATAGACCGGATCGGCCAGGCCACCGGTCGCTTCGGCCTGTTCAAAAAGGTCCTGACCGAACAGGGGCATTTCATCGTCGGCGTGGAGGCGGTTGAAGGCGATCACATCCGCCAGGGTGCGGGTCTTGACCCTGGCAGGGTCCGTTCCGGCCAGATAGGCATTGAGACCGACCTTCAGTTCGGTCAGCAGCACGACAATCTCATGGCCGCCTATGGAGGAGCGGTCGGGGAAGTCCTTGATGTCGACCAGGACGGCGCCCCGGCCCCGCAGCACGATCAGGGCCTTCTCGAAGGCCAGGTCGGTAGGGGCGTGAAACCCCGTTGCATAGCGCATGACTCCGATCCGGACGCCCTTCAGACTGTCGGATCTGAGGGCTGCAACATAGTCGCTGCGCTGGCTGTCGGCCTGGGCGGTCGCCGGATCGGAGGGATCGGTTCCTGCCATGGCGGTGAGCAGACGCGCCGCATCGGTGACGGTCGTCGTCATGGGGCCTGCCGTGTCCTGGCTGGCGCTGATTGGGATGATGCCGGTGCGCGACACCAGGCCGACGGTGGGTTTCAGACCCACCAGGCCATTGATCGAGGCCGGGCAGGTAATGGACCCATCGGTCTCGGTCCCGATCGCCGCCTGGGCCAGGCCTGCAGCGACCGCTGCGCCCGAGCCCGCCGAGGACCCGCAGGGACTGCGCGCCGGGTCATGGGGATTGCGGGTCTGGCCGCCCAGGCCGCTCCAGCCGCTGAGGGACTCTGACGACCTGATGTTGGCCCATTCGGAAAGGTTGGTCTTGCCCAGAATGACCACGCCGGCCGCCCGCAGGCGGGTGATCATCGGCGCATCCTTTGTCGGGACATTGTCCTTCAAGGCGAGGGAACCGGCTGTGTTGGGCAGACCGGCAATATCGATGTTGTCCTTGACCAGCAGGGGCAAGCCGTTCAACGGCGGAGACAGGCTCGCGGCTGTTCGTCGGTCAGCCGCCCCGGCCTCATCAAGTGCGCGAGGATTGATCCAAAGGACCGACCGGATCTGCGGATCGATCTGCCTGATGGCGTCAAGGTAGCCCCGGGTCCGTTGGGCCGCGGTGGGCTCGGCCGCATGGGCCGCGGCGGAAACACCGACCAGCAGGCCCAGAATCAAAAGCGCTTTCATTCAAGTTCCCCTGCAATGGCCTGCCCCGGCTGTCCGCCTACAAGCAGGGGCGAACAGGTCCTGATCCGGAGCACCTAGGGCGAAGCGTATCCGTATCCAGCGGCAGGCCAAGGCGGGGCCGGCCATTGACATCCCGCACCTCTATCTGGAGCCGGGGCGCTGCAGGCGTCCAGTCGATCGTGATCAGGCCGAAATTCTGTTCCCTCAGGACACTGCCTTGGCGAAGGGCATTGGGGGGCGTCACGGGCCAGACCTCGGTCAGGCCAGATGAGGTCACATCCCAGATCGGATAGGGTGTATTGACCGATAGCCGCGAGATTTCGCCGTAGTGGGTGTCGCCACTGATGCAGAACAGGCGCTCGGCCTGTGTCCGACGGATGGTGTCGAAGAGACGCTGGTGGTCGTTGGCATAGTTGATCCAGCCCTCCCAGCCGGCGAAATCGGCCAGAACCTGCAGGCTGCTGGCGAGGATGCGCAGGTCGGCGGGTTGGCGGAGCTGTTGCTCCAGCCAGGCCCATTGCGGTTCTCCCAGCATGGTGGAGGCCGGGTCGGGATCACGGGCATAGGGCCCGGGAACGGGCTGGCCCGACAGGGTCTTGGCTGCGGCCCAGGTCTTGTAGTCGACGCCGTCCAGCCTGTGGAGCGGGGTCCGGTTCCAGCGCAGGTCGGGCAGGACGATCTGGACCTGTCGGCCGGCCGGACCGAAAAGATAGGCGGCGTGGATGCCTTCCCGACTGCGTCTCGGGCTGTCGGCGGGCTCCCCCCAGAAGTCGCAGAACTGGCGGCGGGATTCGGCCTTCATAGGATAGTCACCGCCCGCGTCATTCTCGCCGAAATCATGGTCGTCCCAGATGGCGCAGACCGGGACCTTGTCTCTCAGTTTACGAAAGCCCGGCTTGGCGGCCAGTCTGGCATATTTGGCGCGCATGACTTCGGGATCGCGGGTGTCGGCATAGATGTTGTCGCCGAGGAAGATGAACAGGTCCGGCCTGGCTTCCAGAACGGCCTCCCAGATGGGCTGGTCCTTGTCCTGGTTGGCGCAGGAGCCAAAGGCGATCCGAGTCAGGGGTGTCGCAAGGGCCGGGTGGGGGGCGTCCGGTCCGGCGGCGGTCTGGGTCCGTGCCAGGGCTGGAGACGCGAGGGCCCCGGCGGCCAGGCCAAGTGTGGTTCGGCGGTTCAGATCGCTCATCCTGGTTCCTGTCTTCTCGCTGGAAATGGCAAGGGCCGGAAGCAAGCTCCCGGCCCCGCCAGATTACCGTCCCGAATGTCGGGCCTAGAAGGCCTTCTTGATGGTGAAGAACACCTGACGCGGCGGGGCGTTCAGGATGGTCTGGGCAAAGCCGCCGGCGTCGTTCTTGGCAAAGCCGCCCGAACCGATGGTCGAGATATAGTCTTCGTCGAAGACGTTGGTCACATTGGCCTGGATGTCGAGGCCTTCCAGCCAGGGGTTACCCGAGAAGTGGTAACCCAGGGTCAGGTCGGTCACGGTATAGGCGTCAACTTCACCCCCGATGTTCTCGTAGGTGTAAAAACGCGAGCCGGTGTAGGACACAGCCAGCTTCGAGAAGAAGCCGTCCCGGTCGTAGGACAGTTCCGCCTTGAAGAGGTTTTCCGGGGTGTTGACCACGGTCTTGCCGGCGGTCGCCATTTCCACCACGCCCGTCGCCGAGACAACGTCATCCTGATACTCGGACTTATTGTAGGCGTAGGAGGCATAGATCGAAAGGTTGTCGGTCAGTTCCAGTTCACCGGCCAGTTCCAGACCATTGGTCTCGACCGAGCCGACGTTGGAAAGGACTGCCGGCAGTCCGAGGATCGGGGCGGCGGTGCTGGCCGCCAGCAGGCGGTTGTCGAAGGTCACGTGATAGACCGCCGCAACGCCCTGGAAGCGGTCGTTGCGATAGCGAAGGCCGCCCTCGAAGGTCTTGGAGGATTCCGGCTCCAGGCTCTTGGAGACGTAGTCGACCACCGACTGACGCTGTGAGGCGAACGGACCGGCGGTCGCGGCCGAGACATAGGCTGCGACGTTCTCGGTGTAGCCGCCGAACACTTCGATGCCATTGTCGGCCTGATAGACGAAACCGATCTGGGGCAGGAAGTTATCTTCCGAGTCCAGTTGGCCTTCCATGACGCGGGTCGGGTCGAAGACCTGGACGGTGCTGACTTCGTTCTCGACCTTGAGGGTCTTGAAGCCGAAGTTGACCTTCAGGGCTTCAGTGATGGCCCAGACGTCCTGCAGATAGAACTGCACGGTGCGGGTCTCGAAGGCGTATTCCCACTGGGTGAAGAAGGGGTTGGACTGGAAGCCCAGGGGATCACGCGACGGACGGTTGGCGGTCTCGGCATAGAAGCGACGCGCCTGGTTGAACTCGTTGTTCTCGACCCAGAAGCCGCCGCTGACCGTGTGTGCGCCGAGATCCAGGGTGACGCCGCCGACAAGGCCCTTGCGGTCGATGTCGTATTCGGTGGTGCGGATCGACAGGGGAGCGGCGTTGGAGCCGACCGTGCCATAGCCCGGGCTGGCGAGGTACGGGGTGTACCAAAGGCCCTGGCCTTCGTCAGTGTGGGAATAGGCGGTGCCCTTGACGGTGACCATCTCGCCGATCGGCAGGTCGAGGCTCAGGCCGGCCAGGTTGTCGTCACGAACGCCGGCGCCGGCGTAGTAGGCGTCGTCAACCGTACCGAACGGCGCGGGCAAGGGGGTTCCGTTTTGGTAGGCGGCGGCGGCGGCCACGGCCAGGCCCCAGTTGGGCTGGGTGTTGTCCCAGTCGCTGCCCAGGCGCTTGATAATGTCGAAGGACAGGTCCTGATAGTCCTGCTCGCGACGCTCAGAGCGGTTGTAGAAGGCGGTGATGTCGCCTTCTCCGACCGGCAGCATGGCCTTCAGGTCGAACTGGCGCTGCTTTTGCTCGCCGCCGCCCTTCCACTTGTCGGTGTTCTGGTCGGCGTAGGAGACGTAGCCCCGCAGGCCGCCCAGCGCGTCCAGCTCGCCGCTTTCGAGGCGCAGGAAGGCGCGACGCATGTTGTCCGAACCCATGGTGAGGTTGGCTTGGCCACCGAAGGTGTCGGACGGATCGCGGGAAAAGAACTGGATGGTGCCGCCCAGATTCGAGCTGGAGGGGTTGGACAGGGCGCCGGCGCCCTGGGCCAGTTCCACCTTACCGATGTCTTCGCTGGCGATGGCGCGGCTGATATGCAGGCCGTTGTGATTGCCATAGCTCATGTCGCCGAGCGGCACGTTGTCGAGGGTGAAGCCCAGCTGGTTCTGGTTGAAGCCGCGGATGGAGATGCGGGTCGACCACTCATAGGCGCCGAACGGGTCGGCCGACTGGAAGGTCACGCCGGGCAGCTTGTCCAGGACCTTGAGCGGGCTGACGCCGGAGACGGACTCGGCGATCTGCGCTTCGCTGACGGTCTGGACCTGGCGGCTTTGGCCCTGGCCGTAGATGACGATGGCTTCGACTTCGTTGGCGCCGTCGGCATCCGCGCCATCAGCGGCGAAGGCGCCGGGTGCAAAGGCGCTCAGCAGCGCAGCCGCGCCGACGCCGGCAATCAGATTGAGTTTCATTTTGGCTATCCCCTTTTGGCGGACCGGGCGCGTTGGCGAGATCCGGGCCGGGCGATAGTCGCGGCGCGCGACGGGCCGGAGACGTTTGGGAGACATCTCGCAGACAGAACCATGTCGCTTTGGCAACGCCGTGATGTGCTGTTCGTCGAGCCCCGGGTTCAGGTCGTCGACCAGGGCCCGCCCATGAGCCAGTTGGCCGTGAGCCAAAGCAGGAAAAGAACGCCCAGGGCGAAGGCAAGGGAGATGGCCAGGGCCTTAAGGGGTCGCACAACTGAACCTGCTCGTTGTTCTTCGTCCGGCAGTCCCCCCCGCCATTGCCTTCAGGGGCCCCGCTCGCTACATGCGGGCCAACTCCATACACCCGAACCTGACGAGAGCGAGCGCCCCCGCATGGCCGCCCAATATATCTTCCAGATGCAAGGCCTCACAAAGGCCTATCCCGGCGGCAAGAAGGTTTTCGAGAACATCTGGCTGTCCTTCTATCCGGACGCCAAGATCGGCGTGGTCGGGGTCAACGGCTCGGGCAAGTCCACCCTGCTGAAAATCATGGCCGGCATCGACCATGAGTTCAACGGCGAGGCCAAGGCCGCCGATGGCGTCAAACGCGGCTATCTGGAGCAGGAACCACACCTGGATGACGACAAGACGGTCTGGGAAAATGTCATCGCCTGGTGCGAGGAAAAGCAGATCTTCGATCGCTACAACGCCATCGCCGTCGAGATGGCCGAGAACTACACCGACGAACTGATGGAGGAGATGACCGCTCTCCAGGAAAAGATCGATGCCGGCAATCTGTGGGATATCGACAGCCGCATCGAAATGGCTATGGACGCTCTGCGTTGCCCGCCCAATGAAAGCGGCGTGACGAAGCTGTCGGGCGGTGAAAAGCGCCGGGTGGCCCTAGCGCGGTTGCTGCTATCCAAGCCGGACATGCTGTTGCTGGACGAACCGACCAACCACCTGGACGCCGAGTCCGTGGCCTGGCTGCAGCACCATCTCGAAGCCTTCCCGGGCTGTGTCATCCTGGTCACCCACGACCGCTACTTCCTGGATCAGGTTACCAAATGGACGCTTGAACTCGATCGTGGGAAGGGCGTGCCCTATGAGGGCAACTACAGCGGCTGGCTGGAACAGAAGCAAAAGCGGGTGGTCCAGGAGCAGTCCGAATCTGAAGCACGCCAGCGCGCCCTTACCCGTGAACTGGAGTGGGTGCGTTCGGGCGCCAAAGCGCGTCAGGCCAAGTCCAAGGCGCGCCTGGCCGCCTATGACGAAATGGTCCGGGAGCAGGAAAACAGCCGACACGCCCAGACCCATGCCGTCATCCAGATCCCGCCGGGCCCGCGCCTGGGCAATCTGGTGCTGGAAGTCAGCAACCTGGAAAAGGAATATGGCGACAAGGTCCTGTTCAAGGACCTGACCTTCAAGCTGCCGCCCAACGGCATCGTCGGGGTCATTGGTCCCAACGGCGCCGGAAAATCGACCCTATTCAAGCTGATCACCGGCCAGGAACAGCCGGACGGCGGGTCTCTTCGTCTGGGGGAAACAGTCAAGCTGGCCTATGTCGACCAGAGCCGTGACGACCTGAACCCCAACGAGACGGTTTGGCAGGCCATAAGCGGTGGCACCGACATCATGATGGTGGGCAAGCGCGAGATCAATTCCCGCGCCTATGTTGGCAGCTTCAACTTCAAGGGCGGCGACCAGCAGAAGAAGGTCGGTCTGCTGTCGGGCGGGGAGCGAAACCGTGTCCACCTGGCCAAGACCCTGGCCACCGGCGGCAATGTCATCCTGCTGGATGAGCCGACCAACGACCTGGATATCGAGACCCTGCAGAACCTCGAAGAGGCGCTTGAGGATTTCGCCGGCTGCGCCGTGGTCATCAGCCACGACCGCTGGTTCCTTGACCGTCTCTGCACCCACATCCTCGCCTTCGAGGGCGACAGCCATGTCGAGTGGTTCGAGGGCAACTTCGAAATGTACGAGGAAGACAAGAAGCGTCGCCTGGGTGTCGAGAGCCTGATCCCTCATCGGATCAAGTTCCAGAAGTTCGCGCGCTAGAGGCCGGCGGTCAGCGGTTGACCCCTGTCCCGCGAGGCGGGACGATCGAGGCATGACCATGACGAATGAACTTCTGCTGACTCACGAAATGCTGGCCCCCATGGAGGCCGTGTTGACCGGCACCGGCTATCGGGTGCATCGCCTATGGGAGCAGGCCGATCGACTGGCCTTTCTGGCCGGGCCGGGACAGACCATCGGAGCCATGGTTCATGCCGGCGAGTTCAAGCTGGACATCAGTCTGATGTCCGAAATGCCGCGCCTTGGGCTGATCGCCTGTGTCAGCGTCGGCTACGATGGTGTCGATGTGGATTGGTGCCGGTCGCGCGGCATCGCCGTCACCCATTCCACCGGATTGAACGCCGAAGATGTCGCCGACCATGCTGTCGGATTGCTGATCAGCGCTTGGCGCGGTCTGGTGGAAGGCGACCGGCGGTTGCGGGCCGGCCAATGGACCCATTCCGACCGGATGCGCCCCAGACCGTCCCTGCGGGGCAAGACGGCCGGGATCGTCGGGCTTGGCCATATCGGCGAGGCGACAGCACGGCGGCTGGAAGCCTTCGGCATGCAGATCGCCTGGTGGGGCCCGAGACCCAAGGACAGCCGCTGGCGGCGGGCGGAGTCCCTGATCGATCTGGCCCGGGAAAGTGACGCCCTGATGGTCTGCGCCCGTGGGGATGCAGCGGGCCTGATCAGCGCCGAGGTCATAGCTGCGGTGGGACCGAAGGGCTGTATCGTAAATATCGCCCGGGGACAGGTGGTGGACGAGGACGGCCTGATTTCAGCCCTCAGGGACGGCAGTCTGGGCATGGCCGGACTGGATGTCTTTGCCCAGGAGCCAACCCCGCCGGCCCGGTGGGAGGGCGTGCCAAACACCGTTCTGACGCCCCATACCGCTGGTGGCACCCTGGAGAGCATTCCCCAGATGATCGCCATGACGCTGGAGAACCTGCGTCTCTACTTTGCCGGCGAACCGCTTGCGACACCGGTTGGCGGGATTCAGTAGGCGAGGGCGATCCCGTCTTTTCGCATCTCGGTCGCTGCGGCGTAACGGCCTGGCCAGCGCTCGATCGCCTGGTAGCCTCCGAAACCACCGTCGCTGGCGCCGAGCTTCCACCCGATGGTTTCCAATTGCCGGCGGGTCTTTTCCGGAACGCCGGTTTCAAGCCGGAGCAGGCCCCGGACTCCCAGGTTTTCTCCGGTTGGCTCCATCCCGCCCTCATGATGCCAGCGCGGGGCATCCCCCGCGGCCTGAAGGTCAAGGCCGAAATCGACCATGTTGGAAATGATCTGGGCCTGGCCCTGGGGCTGCATGTCGCCACCCATGACGCCAAAACTCAGCCAGGGCTGGCCATCCCGAACGGCGAAACCCGGGATGATGGTCTGGAAGGGGCGCTTGCGCGGTGCATAGAGGTTGGGATGGCCGTCGGTCAGGGCGAACAACTCGCCCCGGTTCTGCATCATGAATCCCAAGCCGTCCGGAGACAGCCCCGACCCCATGCCACGATAGTTGGACTGGATGATCGACACCATCATCCCGTCGCGGTCGGAGGTGGTGAAATAGGTGGTGTCGCCCCGGCTGGGCGCCTGGCCCGGATAGACCGGATCCAAGATCCGGTCTGGCCGGATCAGCCTAGCGCGCTCGGTGCTATAGGCCTTTGAGTTCAGCCATTCCAGGGGGGCGGGCGAAAAGGCGGGGTCGGCGAAATAACGGGCCCGGTCTTCGTAGGCCAGCCGCTTGGCCTCCACCGCATGGTGGATCGCCGCTGCGGACTGGAAGCCCATGGACTTCACATCGAAATTTTCCAGGATGTTCAGAAGCTGCAGGGTTGAAAGGCCCTGGCTATTGGGCGCCAGCCCATAGACGTCGACCCCACGATAGCCGGTGACGAGGGGCTTGGTCCATTCGCTGCGATGGGCGGTCAGGTCGCCGCGGGTCATCCAGCCGCCGATCCGCTTGAAGTAGGATTCGATCGTGGCGGCGATCTCGCCCTCATAGAAGGCGCGGGGGCCGCCCTTGGCGATCAGGCCGTAGGTTCTGGCCAGAGCCGGGTTGCGGAAAATCTCACCTTCGGCCGGGGCCTTGCCGTTGGTGGTCCAGACCTTGAGGAAGTTGGCCACCTCCTCGATCCTGGAGGCGGGATTGGTATAGCGACGGACGCTCGATGCCAGATAGTAGGCGACGGTCTGGGCGACCGGCACGCCTTCCGTGGCCATGGCGATGGCCGGGCGGAACAGGTCCTTCCAATCAAGCTTTCCGTAGCGGGCGTGAAGGTCGCCCCAGGCGGCCACGGCGCCGGGAACACTGACCGTGACCGCACCGAAAGATGGCAGGACGCCTTTTTCCGAGCGCGCCCGCACCGTTTCCAGGGTCAGGTTCCCGGGTGATCGGCCGGAGCCGTTCAGCCCGACCACCTTTCTACTGCGAGGGTCCCAGAGCATGACGAAACAGTCCCCGCCAACGCCGCAGGCTGTTGGTTCGAGGAAGCCCAGACAGGCGTTGGCGGCGATGGCGGCATCGACGGCCGAGCCGCCTCTGCGCAGGATATCTATGGCCGCCAGGGTCGCCAGGGGATGGGCCGTGGCGGCCGCCCCGTTGACGCCCCAGGCAGCGGAACGGCTGGCATAGGTCGCTCCGGCAATCCGGTCGCCGCTGCGCAGATCGCCCCGGTCCAGGTTGGGATTGACGCCGATAGGTCTCTGTCGCGCCGCGTCATTCGACTGGGCCTGGGACAGGGACGGCGCCATGGAGGCCGTCAGGCCGGCGGCGGGGGCTGCGGCGAGGAAAGTGCGGCGACGCATCGGCGGACGGCTCCTTGAAAATTTGGTGGACTATAGGCTTGGCCGCCGGAATTGCGAGCCGGCGGTCCCGGGTTAGAGCTGGCCATGCCATCAGTCGTCCGAAACTCTTGACTTGACCATATAAAGATATCTTTATGTCCCGATGATTCAGGGATCGATCCAGACAGTTGACATGCTGCGGGCGGCGGGAGAGCCGACCCGATTGCGCATCCTCGCGCTTCTGGCATCGGAAGAGCTTTCGGTGCTCGAGCTATGCCGGATTCTGGATCAAAGCCAGCCCCGGGTTTCCCGCCATCTGAAATTGCTGGCGGAGGCCGGTCTGGTTGATCGTTTTCCCGACGGAGCCTGGGTTTTCTACAGGCTGACAGCTGCGGCGGCCGGGCGACGTCTGGTGGACTGCGCCCTTGACATCACCGAGGACGAAGATCCGGTGCTGCGCCGTGACAGCGACCGGCTTGCCGAGGTGGCGGGGGAGCGTTCGGATGAGGCGGCGGCCTATTTCGCCCGCAACGCTGCTCGCTGGGACGAGATTCGCGCGCTCTATGCTGCCGAGGCCAAGGTTGAGGCGGCCATCAATTGCGCAGCCGGCGAGGGCGATGTCGGGCGGCTTGTCGATCTTGGGGCCGGCACCGGGCGGATGCTGACCTTGCTGGGCGGGCGCGCCAGTCGGGCTATCGGTCTGGACTTGTCGCAGCAGATGCTCAACATCGCAAGGGTCAATGTCACCGGCGCTGGGCTGTCGAGCTGCGAGTTACGGCATGGCGACATCTTTGCCACCGGCCTGCCATCCAGCTGCGCCGATCTGGTGACCGTGCATCAGGTGCTCCACTATCTGGGCGACCCGGCCGCCGCCGTGAGCGAGGCGGCGCGGCTGGTTGCCCCCGGCGGGCGGTTGCTGATCGTCGATTTCGCGCCCCACGGTCATGAGTTCCTCCGCAGTCAGCACCAGCACAGGCGCTTGGGCTTTACCGATGAGGAAATGATCCGCTGGCTGGAGGCGGGCGGACTTGTCGGCGCCGTCGAAGACAGCCTTCCGTCGGTTGACGGTGAGGGGCTGACCATCAAAATCTGGACGGGCGCCCGTCCTGCAGAGTCCCTTCGGAGCGCCGCATGACCCTCTCTCCGTCGTCAGCAGCCCCCGGCGATCCGCATCCCGCAGCAGGCCCGACGGGCCATCGCAGGGTGATCGGTCCTGTCGCAAGGTCCGGCGAGCGTCCGGCCCGCGCGCACGGGATCAGCTTCGAGTTCTTTCCCCCCAAGACCCCGGAGATGGAAACCAGCCTGTGGAACGCCATCCGCCGCCTGGAACCCCTCGCGCCTGACTTCGTGTCGGTCACCTATGGGGCGGGCGGGTCGACCCGAGAGCGCACCCATCGGACCGTCAAGCGGATACTGGATGAGACCGGCCTGAGACCAGCAGCCCATCTGACCTGTGTCGACGCCAGCCGCGAAGAGGTCGACCAGGTGATCCGGGACTATTGGGACGCCGGGGTTCGCCATGTTGTGGCGCTCCGGGGCGACCCGCCGGGGGGGATTGGCGGGGTCTATGTGCCGCGCGCCGACGGTTACGCTAACGCCACCCAGCTTACTTCGGCTCTCAAGGCGGCGGCCCCGTTCGAAGTGCTGGTCGGCGCCTATCCGGAAGGGCACCCGGAAAGCCCCGGACTGGCCCATGACATCGACGTCCTGAAAGCCAAGGTCGATGCCGGAGCCACGCGGGCGATCAGCCAGTTCTTCTTTGATATCGACGCCTTTCTCAGGTTCGTCGACCTGGCGCGTGACGCCGGAATCGCCATCCCGATCTCGCCCGGGATCATGCCTGTTTCCAATTTCAAGGGACTGGTGAAGATGGCGGGCGCCTGCGGAGCCTCGATCCCCGGCTGGCTGGCCAATCTGTTCGACGGGCTGGACCATGATCCGGAGACCCGTCGGCTGATCGCCTGTTCCGTCGCTGCAGAGATGTGCGCCAAGCTGGAAGAGCAGGGATTCAACGACTTTCACTTCTACACGCTCAACCGGGCGGATCTGGTCTATGCGATCTGCCGTGTCCTCGGCGTGCGCGAGACGCCCCTGGAGGCCGCAGCATGACCCGTCAGGACCGTATCGCCGCCCTGAAGGCGGCGGCCCGCGAGAGGATCCTGGTGCTGGATGGGTCCTGGGGCGTGATGTTCCAGAGGGAGGGACTGTCCGAGGCCGACTTCCGGGCCGAGCGGTTTGCTGATCATCCCGGCCAGATGAAGGGCAACAACGACATCCTCTGCCTGACCCGGCCCGATGTGGTGACCAAACTGCATGAGGCCTACTACGCCGCCGGCGCCGACATCAGCGAGACCAACACCTTCAGCGCCACCTCGATCGCCCAGGAGGATTATGCCTGCCAGTCTGCGGTCCGCGACATCAACCTGGCCGGCGCCCGACTGGCAAGGGCGGTGGCTGACGCCTTCACGGCGCGGGAGCCCTACAGGCCCAGGTTTGTCGCCGGGTCCATCGGCCCTCTTAACAAGATGCTGTCCATGTCCTCGGATGTGAACGACCCCGGGGCCCGGACCGTGACCTTCGACCAGGTCTATGACGCCTATCGGGAACAGGTCCTGGCCCTTCACGAGGGGGGAGTCGATCTGTTCCTGATCGAGACCATCACCGACACGCTCAACTGCAAGGCCGCAATTAAGGCCATCCTCGATCTGGAGGACGAAGGCCTGGAGGCCCTGCCCATCTGGATCAGCGGAACGATTACCGACCGTTCCGGTCGCACCCTGTCCGGCCAGACCGCCGAGGCGTTCTGGAACAGCGTCAAGCATGCGAGGCCCTTCGCCATCGGGTTCAACTGCGCCCTGGGCGCTGATCTGATGCGTCCCCATATCGCCGAGATGGCCCGGGTGGCGGGAACCCTGGTGGCCGCCTATCCCAACGCCGGACTGCCCAATGCCATGGGCCAGTATGACGAGCAGCCGCATGAGACGGCCTGTCACCTGCATGAATGGGCTCAGAGCGGTCTGGTCAACATTCTGGGCGGCTGCTGCGGCACCACGCCTGACCACATTCGTCACGTCGCCGAGGCCGTGGCCGGCGTTGCGCCGCGGGTTCCGCCAGAGCGGCCCAAGGCCATGCGACTGGCGGGTCTGGAGCCGTTTGAACTGGCATGACCACCCCCTTCCGGCCGGACAAGGCCCATGCCCTAACAGCGGTCGAGACAGAACTTCTGCGTGACCTGCGCAGCCGGCAGAACCGGCCTGCTAGCGACAAGGCGGCTGCAGTCCTCCTCAACGCCCTGTTCCAGACCGCTCCCCGGGTCGAGATCGGCCCGGTCCCCGGAGACGGCCCCCTGGAGACGGCGGATCCAGTCGGATTCAAGCTGGCCGTGGCCAGCGCCGGGATGAAGGAATTGAGGTCTGCCGTCGCAGGCCTGCGGCTGGTTCATGCCAAGGGGCCCGCTTTCTCCTTGAAGGCCCTGGCGGACGGACTTCCCCAGGCGGTCATCAGCCGGCGCCTGGCCCTGGGCGGACGTGAACCCGCCATCGACAACGGAATGCTGCCTTGAGACCTGTCTTCGTCAATGTCGGTGAACGAACCAATGTCACCGGTTCGGCCCGTTTCAAGAAACTGATCGTCGAGGGCGACTACAACGCTGCTCTTTCTGTGGCGCGCCAGCAGGTCGAGGCGGGCGCCCAGATCATTGACGTCAACATGGACGAAGGCCTTCTGGACTCCCGGCAGGCCATGGTGACCTTCCTGAACCTGATGGCTGCGGAGCCCGATATCGCCCGGGTGCCGGTGATGATCGACAGCTCCAAATGGGAGGTGATCGAAGCGGGCCTGAAATGCGTCCAGGGAAAGTCCATCGTCAATTCCATCAGCATGAAGGAAGGCGAGGCCCGGTTCATCGAACAGGCCAGGCTCTGCCTCCGCTATGGCGCCGCCGTTGTGGTCATGGCCTTTGATGAACAGGGTCAGGCCGATACGGCCGCCCGCAAGATCGAGATCTGCGAGCGGGCCTATGGCATCCTGCTGGATCGGGTGGGCTTCCCGCCGGAAGACATCATCTTTGACCCCAATATCTTTGCGGTGGCGACAGGGATCGAGGAGCACGACAACTATGCTGTCGACTTCATCGAGGCGACCCGCGCCATCAAGGCGCGTTTGCCCTATGCCCGGGTCTCGGGCGGTGTTTCCAATGTGTCGTTCAGCTTCCGGGGCAATGAGCCGGTCCGCCGTGCGATCCATTCGGTCTTTCTCTATCACGCCATCAATGCCGGGATGGACATGGGCATCGTCAACGCCGGCGACCTGCCCGTCTATGACGACATCGATCCTGAACTGAGAGAAGCGGTCGAGGACGTCATCCTCAACCGCAGGCCGGCAACAGGCGGCTCTCAGACCGAGCGGCTGGTCGATTTGGCGCCCCGATACAGGGGCGACGCCGGTCAGGTGCGGGTCGCCAATCTGGAATGGCGAACCGGAACGGTCGGGCAACGCCTGACCCATGCCCTAGTCAACGGCATAACCGAATTCATCGAGGTCGACACAGAGGAAGCGCGACTTGAGGCCGAACGGCCGCTTCATGTCATCGAGGGTCCGCTGATGGACGGCATGAATGTCGTCGGGGATCTGTTCGGCGCCGGAAAGATGTTCTTGCCCCAGGTCGTGAAATCCGCCCGGGTCATGAAACAGGCCGTGGCCTGGCTCATGCCGTTCATGGAAGCCGAAAAGGCCGGCAAGCCCCGGGAAGCGGCTGGCCGTATCCTTATGGCGACGGTCAAGGGCGACGTCCACGACATCGGCAAGAACATCGTGGGCGTGGTCCTGCAATGCAACAACTACGAAGTCATCGACCTTGGGGTGATGGTTCCGGCCGACCGCATCCTCGACGAGGCAAAGGCCCACAAAGTCGATATCATCGGGCTTTCCGGCCTGATTACGCCCTCCCTGGATGAAATGATGTTTGTCGCTGCGGAGATGGAACGCCGGGGATTCGACATCCCGCTGCTGATCGGCGGGGCGACCACCAGCAAGACCCATACGGCGGTCAAGATCGAGCCGGGCTATCGGCGGGGGTCCACAACCTATGTTCTGGACGCCAGTCGGGCGGTGGGGGTTGTGTCGGGACTGCTGTCGCAGGAACGGCCAAGGCTGGAGGCCGAAACCCGGGCCGACTACGTGCGGGTTCGGGAACAGTTCTCCCGCGGCCAGGCTCAGAAGACCCGGACGCCCATTGCCCTGGCGCGCGATCATCGACTGAAGATCGACTGGACCGCGCAGCCTCCCGTGCGGCCCAGCTTCGTGGGGGTGCGTTCCTTCGAGGCCTGGGATCTTGCGGATCTGGCCCGACATATCGACTGGAGCCCCTTCTTCGCCAGTTGGGAGCTGGTGGGCCGTTTTCCGGCTATTCTGGATGATGATGTTGTTGGCGAGGCCGCGCGGGACCTCTGGAAAGACGCCCAGGCCATGCTGCAGACCATCATCGCGGAGCAGTGGTTCACAGCCAGGGGAGTCGTCGGGTTCTGGCCAGCCCAGGCGATCGGCGATGACATCGCCGTCTATGCAGATGAAAGCCGCACGGAGGAACTGGCTCGCTTCCACAGCCTGCGCCAGCAGATGGACAAGTCGTCCGGCAAGGCCAACCTGGCGCTCTCCGACTTTGTCGCCCCGGTGGGCGGTCCCGCTGACTGGATCGGCGCTTTTGCGGTGACCGCTGGCCATGGCGAGGCAGAGGTGGCGAGCCGGTTCAAGGCCGCAGGGGATGACTACAACGCCATTCTGGCTGCCGCCCTGGCGGACCGGCTGGCCGAGGCCTTCGCCGAGGCCCTGCATCGAAAGGTCCGGACCGAACTCTGGGGCTATTCGCCTGACGAAGCTTTCGATATCGACCGGTTGATCGCTGAGGACTATGTCGGAATCCGACCGGCCCCAGGCTATCCGGCCCAGCCTGATCACACCGAGAAGGCGACCCTATTCCGGTTGTTGCAGGCGGAAAGCAACACAGGCATGGCCCTGACCGAGAGCTTCGCCATGACACCGCCGTCCAGTGTCTCGGGTCTCTATTTCAGCCATCCCCGCGCCCACTATTTCGGGGTTGGCAAGGTCGACCGTGACCAGGTTGTCGATTACGCGGTGCGAAAGGGCTGGGATCTCGCCACAGCGGAACGGTGGCTGGCGCCGATCCTGGCCTATGATCCGTCTGCCCGATCAGGCGATGCAGCGGCCTGAAGCCCGTCGTCAAAGAGGTCCGCGCAGGGCAGGAGTCTCTGGGCTTTCTACCGGCGCATCCTCGCCCGGCAGCAGGTCATCAATGCTGCTGGCGGTGGAAACGGGGCCAAACGGTGTTTCGGGCTCCGGCTCAAAAACCTTCGGCGCGGCAGCAGCGGCCGGCGTGGCGCCGGGACTGTTGAAGCTGAGGGCCTGGCCGAACAGCCCCGAACGTGCCTCCAGCCGTTCGGATGTCTGAAGGCAGCGACCGGGAAGACCCCAGGACATCCATTCGCGCGCCAGCAGTTTCCTGTCCGAGGGCTTGAACATCGACCAGACAGTGCCGCCCTGCTTGAGGGCCTGGGCCCCGTAGGTGGAGATCGGCTTTGGCGAGGCCCTTTCGGCAGCCTCCATGGCGCGACGAAACTGCTTGAGCATGTCGCGACCCGCTTCCTGCTGGACCACATAA
Source organism: Caulobacter sp. (assembly GCA_029866155.1). Classification (GTDB taxonomy): domain Bacteria; phylum Pseudomonadota; class Alphaproteobacteria; order Caulobacterales; family Caulobacteraceae; genus Caulobacter. The sequence continues at coordinate 78,635 of JARWZW010000050.1, forward strand.
CTGTTCATATCGGCTGGAGCGGCGCCCGGGATCTTTGCGATCGACACCTCGATCCGCTCCACCTCCGGTATCACCTTGTCATACAGCGCCATGTGGCTGGCCAGGGCGCCGTAGCACCAGGCCACGAGGCCATAGTCATCCGAAGGCGCACCAGAAGGGATCGGGTATTCCGGCTCGACCGCGGCGGCTGGGGCCGGCGGCGGGTTTGTCGGGGCCTCCAGGTCCTGGGTGACGAAGAGCGACAGAAGCAGGGCGACGACAGGGGACATTCAGGGGTCCTGATCAGGGGCTGCAAGACCGACGTCACCGGCCTTTGGACCAAAACCACCGCCCCCGGGGGTTTCAATCTCGATGACGTCGCCCGGCGCAACCCGAATGGAGAAGCAACCGTCCAGCACCTTTACCTCGCCTTGCGCGGTTATCAAACGCTGGCGGCCGGGCAATGCGTCGCCACCCCCCGCCAGTCCGCGCGGAACATTCAGCCTGCGGCTCGAAAGCAACGCTGCATCCATGGGGGCTAGAAACCGGATTCGTCGTACAGCTCCGTCCCCGCCGCGATGTTCGCCTTCGCCGCCGGATCCCCTGCGGACCTCAAAGGTCTCCAGCCTGACGGGAAAGCGCCGCTCAAGGATCTCCGGATCGGTCATGCGGCTGTTGGTCATGTGGGTGTGGATGGCGCTGGCCCCGTCCCGATTGGCCGTGGCGCCCGCGCCGCCACAGATAGTCTCGTAATACTGTCGCTCCTCATCCCCGAAGGTGAAGTTGTTCATGCTTCCCTGACTGTTGGCCATGACGCCAAGCGCTTCATACAGGGCGTCAACCACATGCTGGCTGGTCTCTACATTGCCGGCCACCACAGCCGCCGGCGAAAGTGGATCCAGCATGGAACCGTGGCGCGTAAGAATGTGAAGGGGCGTCAGGCAGCCAGCATTGAGGGGAATGTCGTCGTCGACCAGGGTGCGGAATACATAGAGGGCAGCGGCGCTGACGATCGCTGAGGGCGCATTGAAATTGCTGTCCAGTTGGTCGGTGCTCTGGCGGAAATCCAGGGTCGCTTCACAGGCCAGGGAATCCACACTGACCTCCACCACGATCTCGCCCGCCCCATCCAGAGGAATATGCGCCGCGCCGTCCTTCAAGCGGCCGATAGCCCGCCTCACCGATATCTCGGCATTCTGCTGCACGAAGGCCATGTAGCGGGCGACCATCCGGGGGCCGAACCGCTCGATCATCTGGGCGACGGCGGCAGCGCCGGCCTGGCAGGCCGCGAGTTGCGCCTTCAGGTCAGCCAGGTTGCGGTCGGGCGCGCGGGCGGGCCGGGGCCCGCTGGCCAGGGCGGCGCGCATTTCAGTCTCGAGAAACTGGCCGTCCCGCATCATCGGCAGGGCATCGAGCAGCACCCCTTCATCGTCGATAGTCCTGGAAAAGGGCGGCATGGATCCGGGCTGGATTCCGCCAACATCGGCATGGTGGCCCCGGGCAGCGACATGGAAGGTGGGCACGGGATCATGCGGCGACATGAAGACCGGCATAACAACCGTTATATCCGGCAGGTGGGTGCCGCCGAAATAGGGGTTGTTGAGCACAAAGGCGTCGCCCGGTCGGAAGTGATCATGGCGGGCCTGAACGGCCCGGACACTGGCCCCCATACTGCCCAGATGGACCGGCATATGCGGCGCATTGGCCACCAGGCCGCCATCCGTGTCGAACAGGGCACAGGAGAAATCGAGCCGCTCCTTGATGTTGACCGAGTGTGCCGTCCGTTCCAGGGCCGCTCCCATGGCTTCCGCCACGCCCATGAAGCGGCGATTGAACAGTTCCAGGGTCACAGGATCTGGCCGATCAGACAGGTCGGAGGGGGTTACTCGGTCGCGATCGCGGGTCAGCCGGACCAAGGCGTCTCCTTCCCTGATCGCGGTCCAGCCCTCGGCGACAGCAATCTGGGTATCGCCCCGCACCACAAGGGCGGGCCCGGTCAGCGGCTTGATGACGGACTCCGCCCTGTGGACCGCAAGAGATGATCCGGAGGCGTCGGTGTCAGCGCCAGGTTGTGTGGGATGCCCGGCGGAGTCAGCGGCGCTGAACAGGCTTGCTGCCTCGTCTGCCTCTGCCTCGGCCTCGACGCTGGCGATCAGGATGGCCCGCGAAGGCTCAATAAAGCCAAATAGCCGTTGATGCGCCGCCTCGAACGCAGCCTTGGCGTTCGCCGCATCGGTCAGAGGAACCGGTAAGACAGCATCGGCCCCATCATAGCGCAGCATCAGCCTGACCCGGGTCGTACTGGATTCGGCACCCTGGGCCATGAGGGCCGCCTGGGTTTCGGCAGTCAACCTTTGGGCCAGCTCTCCGGCGCCGGCCATTCCGGAAGCGTCGAGGGCCAGGTCCAGCCCGGCCTGTCTCAGCGCCTGAACCCGGGCCTGACCAATTCCCCAGGCGGAGAGCAGGGAGGCATGGTGCGGGCTGAGGACGGTCTCAATTCCCAGGGCGTCGGCCACGTCGCAGGCCAGCTGGCCTGCAGCGCCGCCGAAGGCGACCAGGGCGTGATCGCGAGGATCGAATCCGCGCTCGGTCGAGATGCGACGGATGGCCTGGGCTGTATGTTCTACGGCCACGGCGATGAACCCGGCAGCGGCGGCTTCCGGCGAGGCCAGACCCATGGCTGTCGCCAGGTCCGCCAGGCGCCGCCTTGCGGCCCCGATATCGAGGGGAGCATCGGCGGCAGGGCCGAAGATCGACGGGAAATGCGCCGGATCCAGTCTTCCAAGCACGAGGTTGGCGTCCGTGACCGTGGCGGGTCCTCCCCGGCCATAGGCGGCAGGGCCGGGATTGGCGCCGGCGCTGGAAGGGCCGACCCGGGCCCGGAAGCCGTCGAACTCCAGGATCGAACCGCCGCCTGCAGCAACCGTTTCAACATCCAGCATCGGGCTGCGAAGCCGGGCGCCCGCCACGTCTGCACGGTCGCGCCGCTCCAGAACCCCGGCGAAGCGACAGACATCAGTCGATGTGCCGCCCATATCGAATCCCAGCACGGCGGCAAAACCTGCCTGTCGGGCCGTGTGGGCAACCCCGACCACTCCACCGGCCGGACCGGACACAACGGCGTCCCGGCCGCGAAAGGCGTCGGCCCGGACAAGGCCGCCAGCCGAGGTCATGAACCAGAGAGGGGCGCCCGCCACGGCCTGGGCGACCTGGTCGACATAGGCCCGCAGAACCGGTGTCAGATAGGCGTCTGCCACCGCTGTCTCGGCCCGGGGCAGAAACCGGGGCAGGGGTGAAACCTCATGGCTCAGCGCGATGCAGGAGAAGCCCGCAGCCTCGGCCAGGGCCCCGGCCACCAGTTCATGGGCCGGGTTGAGGTCGCTGTGCATGAAGGCCACGGCGACCGACTCAAATCCCGCCAGCCGGGCCCTCGCAAGTTCCGCCGCAAGTTTCGAACGCTGCAGCGTCTGGACGACAGCGCCGTCGGCCGCCAGCCGTTCATTGACCTCGATCACTCTGCTGTGGAGGGGATCGGGCCGGACCAACTCCAGAGCGAACAGAGACCGTCGGGACTGGTCGCCAATGAACAGGGCGTCAGCGAATCCCTTGGTGGTCACCAGCAGGGTACGGGCCCCCTTGCGCTCCAGAAGGGCGTTTGTGGCGACGGTCGTCCCCATCCTGATTGAATGGACAAGGGATGACGGGAAGGGCTCGCCGTTCCTGACCTTCAGGAACCGGCGCATAGCTTCCACGGCGGCGTCCGAATAGGCCGGTGATGAGGACAGCAGCTTGAGGGTGCGCTCGGTTCCTCGAGGGTCCCGAGCGATAATATCGGTGAACGTGCCGCCCCGGTCGATCCAGAACGTCCATCCGGCCGCAGAAATTCCGGTCGTTGTCATTCCGCCGCCATCATCGTAGTTTCCGTTTATCCTCCCATGACGTTTTGGCGAAACATTGCAAGGCTGGCGGCGCGTGGCGTCGATGATGCCGAATGTCCGGACTGCCCAGCAGGCCTGCCGGGAGAGGATCCAGCATTTTCCACCGCAGTGACGGCGCTGGGCGCCAAGCTGGCCAAGGCGGATGGCCGGGCCGATCATCAGGAGTTCGACGCCTTCGCCACGGTCTTTCAGCCGGACCCGGGTTCCGAGCGAAATATCCGTCGCCTCTACGACCTTGCCCGCCAAACCCCCCTGGGGTTCGAGAGCTACGCCCGGCGGCTGGCCAAACGGTACCGGGGCTGCCCCCAGATTCTGGAGGATGTCCTGGACGGGCTTTTCCATATTGCCAGCGCCGACGGGGCGGTGACCGAGGATGAGCTGGACTATCTGGAGCGGGTGTCCGATCTGTTTGGCCTGTCACGGTTGACCCTGCGCCGCGTGAAGGCGACCCATATCGGGGCCGGGGCTCAGGATCCCTATGTCGTTCTGGGGGTCCTGCCGGACGCGCCTGACGCGGAACTTCGTGCTGAATGGAAGCGGCAGCTGTCTTCAGCCCATCCTGATCGCGCTAGGGCGAGGGGGCTTCCGGAGGACTTCATCGCCGTGGCGGAGGCGAAGGCGGCCTCTATCAACGCCGCCTTCGATACTGTCATGCGAGAGCGTCGGTTGCTACGCCTTGAAGGCGCCGCATGATTGATGAAAACTTAAAATGTCTCTCCTGAACGACGCATTCGGTTGACGTTCAGGTCCCGCGGACAAATTATCATGACTGGGAAGCGAATGTGGCTTCCGGAGGAACCAGATGGAGCGGTTTGCGAGAACAGTGAGCAAGGGGCGCACCCCCTGGAGCGCCCTCGCATGGCTTGGCGGCGTACTGGCGACTCTGCTCGCCGTATCCATCGGGGCGGTGCTGGCGGTGTTCGCCACGGCCGCTGTCGTCATCCTGGCTCTGATGACCAGCGCGACCCTTGTTTTCGCCGCCCTCGCGGCGCGGGCGGGGCGCAGGTCCCGGGCGCGGGCCAGCGAGGGCGATCTGATCGAAGCGCGCAAGGTCGGGGGCCATCACTGGGTAGCCTACGGCTGGAACGAGCGACGCTAAGCCGGTATTGGCCAAGGTCCTTTTTCTCAAGGCTGAGTACGAGATCGCGGCTGCGTTGCGCCACCATATGGCGCTCCGATCCTATGTCGAACTGGTCGCGGATAACATCGAGAAGACCTCCTACTCCGGCTATCCCCTTCGAATGAGCGAGCGGCTGGTGCTGCTCCAGTTGGAAGACGATTGGCAAATGGACGGGATAAGGGTTTTTCCGATCGACCGGCTAGCTGCCGTCATCCATGACCAGAGAACCTTGAACAGGCAGGCCATTCTCGAATGGATGGGGGTGGACCGCGCGGCCAGGCTGGACTGGATCGACCTCTCCAGTTTCGAGAGTTTCTTCCTTTCCGCCCAGGCCCGGGGGGAAACCGTTTCGGTCGAGGATGATGACTGCCTTGAAGTGGGCGTCGTCGACTCCGTCGGGACCTCAACTGTGACCTTGCGACTGCTGGATGTGGCGGGAGCCTGGGTCGCCGAGCCTGACGAGTTTCCATTCGAGGATATACTGATGGTCGGGATCGGCAGTCGCTACAGTCGGGTTCTTCGAGCCTACGCGGATCGTGATCCGCCCCAAGGCTAGCGTGCTCGCAGAGCTCAATATCAGCGCCTATCGCAACGTCGGACTTGCCCACGAGCGACACGCGCGCCATCTTGCTACTCAAACAACTGTTTGGGAGTGAAGGCGATGATCGGTGTTGTGGCGACCCTGAAGGTTCAGGTGGAAAAAGCGGCGGAGTTCGAGGCGATTTTCACGGATCTCGCCGCCAAGGTGAAGGCCAATGAGCCTGGCAACCTGATGTATCAGCTGACCCGGAGCCGCATCGAGCCCGGCGTCTACAAGGTCCTGGAACTGTACGCTTCCGAAGAGGCGCTGAAGGCCCATGGCAGCACGGACTACTTCAAGGCCTCGGGCGCCCAGATGGGGCCCTGCATGGCGGGCCGTCCTGACGTCGAATATCTGGACGCCGTGGAGTAGGATCGATGGACCTCGCGTTTTCCGCAGAAGACTTGGAATTCCAGCGCGAGGTCCGCGACTGGATTACGACCCATTATGACGAGGATCTGCGCCGACAGGTGGCGCAGTCCAAGAACGGCTATCTGGACAAGGCCGGTCAGGTTCGCTGGCAGAAACTGCTGGCGTCCCGCGGCTGGGCGGCGCCCGATTGGCCTGACGAGCTGGGTGGACCTGGGTTTACGGCGTCCCAACGCTATATCTTCAACATGGAAATGAGCCTGGCCGGTGTTCCGACCTCCTCACCCATGGGTTTGAAGATGGTTGCGCCGGTTATCATGGCCTTTGGATCCGACGCCCAGAAAGCCCAGCATCTGCAGCCGATTCTGCAGTCGGACATCTGGTGGTGCCAAGGCTATTCCGAACCGGGATCCGGCTCCGACCTGGCGTCGCTCCAGATGAAGGCCGAGCGGGATGGCGACGACTACATCCTGAATGGGTCGAAGATCTGGACGACCCATGCCCAGTGGGCGGACTGGATGTTCTGCCTGGTTCGCACCAGCCAGGAAGCCAAACCCCAGAACGGCATCTCCTTCCTGCTGTTGCGGATGGATACCCCCGGGATCGCGATCAAGCCCTTGCCGACCCTGGATGGCCCGGTCGAGCATGAACAGGAAATCAACCAGGTCTTCTTCGACAATGTTCGGGTGCCGGTGGCCAACCGTATCGGCGAAGAGGGCAAGGGCTGGACCTACGCCAAGTATCTGCTCGAGTTCGAGCGGGGCAACGCCTATGCGCCGGGGCTGATGAACGCCCTCAAGAAGGTGCGGAAGATCGCTGCGGCAGAACTGTCCGACAGCGCCGGCCCCCTGATCCAGGACCAGGATTTCCGACGCAAGCTGTCGGAACTCGAGATTCGGGTCGAGGCGCTGAACGCAACCGAACTACGCATCTTCTCGGCCATGGGGTCGGGAGAAACCGTGGGGCCAGCCTCGTCCATGCTGAAATGCGCGGGCTCGGAGGCCCAGCAGGCGATCACCGAACTGGTGGTTGAAGCCGTGGGTCACTACGCCCAGCCATTCATCGCCGACACCTGGGCAGACAAGAGGGGCGAGACCAATTCGCCGCGGCCCGGGCCCGACTACGCGGCCCCGGCGGCTCCTGCCTATTTCAACTATCGCAAGGCCTCGATCTACGCAGGCTCCAACGAGATCCAGCGCAACATCATGGCGAAGCTGGTGCTCGGCCTCTGACGTAGCCGGGGCCTCGGGCTACTGCGGCGTCTCCCGCCTAAACACAAGAGTGGGGGCGTCGTGGTAGCGGGTCGAGCCGACTTGCTTGAAGTCAGCCTTGGCGGCGATCCGCAGGGACGGCGCATTTTCCGGTGAAATGATGCAACAGGCCGGAGCCGTGAAGGCGCGATCGCCCCAGGCCAGGGCGGCCATGACGGCCTCGCTCGCGAACCCGGAGCCGTGGGCCCATGGCGCCAGAGCCCAACCCATTTCCGGCATGCCCTTGAGGGAAGGATCGATGTTGCGGTGAAAGTCCGCGAATCCGGTTTCGCCAACGAACCGTCCGCTGCTGCGTTCGAAGATGGCCCAGTAGCCGAATCCCAGGGCATGCCAATGCCCGATATAGCGTAGCACCCGCGCCCAAACGTCCTCTTCTGTCGCCGGCCTACCGCCTATGAAGCGCGTTACGTCCGGATCGCTCCAGAGGCTGAGACTATGAAGGAAATCTTCAGTCGCGTGGGGCCTGAGGATCAGACGCGAGGTGTGGATCGCCGGATCAAGACCCTGGCGAACAAAGGCGGATGGCAAGGGTCGGTCTCCACCCGGGAAGGAAAAGGCCCGGTCGACAGACGACCGGGCCCAGATATGCTAGTCGATACGCAGGTTGGTCGCCGAGGTCTTGCCCGTGCGACGGTCCGCTTCCAGTTCGTAGGAAACGGCCTGGCCCTCGTTCAGACCGCGCAGGCCGGCCTGCTCAACGGCCGAGATGTGAACGAACACGTCTCCACCGCCGTCGTTGGGCTGGATGAAGCCGAAGCCCTTGGTCGAGTTGAACCACTTGACGACGCCCGATCCCGGACCGGCCGGGTCGCGGGAACCGCCGCCACCGCCGGCCCGGGGGCCGTCGAAGGAACGGGGGGCGCGGTCGAATGAGCGTTGCGGACGGTCAAAGCCGCCGCCGCCGCCGCGCGGAGGACCACGATCAGGAGCCGGGCCACTGCCCAGAACCTGCAGCTGGCCTGCGGACAGCTTGCCGGAGCGGCGGTCCTGTTCCAGTTCATAGGAGACGATGTCACCATCGTTCAGACCATGCAGGCCAGCGCTTTCAACGGCCGAAACGTGAACGAAGACATCAGAGCCCCCGTCGTCAGGCTGAATGAAACCGAAACCCTTGGCCGAGTTAAACCATTTGACCGTACCGCGCGCCATGTAGTCGTCCTAGAGAGTGTATTCGCCGCCTCGGCGGCCAAGAATTCCGCCACAATGACGGGATCGACCGGCCGATTTAGCCGTAGATTGGCTTATTGGCTAGATGCAACAGCGCCAGCCGGGCGAACAACGATTCGAAAACTCGCCCCATGCAGGGCCGACCGCCCCGAATCGAGGTCGCTTCGTCACCCGCAGGGTCGGCAGAAAGACTTGCTTCACTCCGGATTCGCAGTCCCGGAGCTGAGTCGGCGCCAGTCATGCAATCAGGGGGTCGATGGTGAAAAAGCACACCACGAGAGAGTGTCTGCGGTCGTGCCGTGCCCATTATGGTGGCAAGCGGCGTTTGATGGCGCCAAGAGCGCTGGGGTGACTTTTCGCAGGTCACTGGCTCGCTAGGGTTGATGTCGGGCGCCTGAAGCCTTCAGGTTCGCCCCTGAGAACCGGAGCCCCAAAATGATGCCCCCCTGGCTCTTCCTGCTCGTAGGCCGGTTTCCGACCCAGCTGCCTGGTCGGGGTCGACATGGCAGCCACCCATGCCGATAGCCTTCGTCGCTGGAGCCAACGGGGCGATTGGACGCCATGTCGTTGCTGAACTGAAGCAGCGCGGATGGCGCGTCGCAGGCCTGGGCCATGGGCCGCGCCATTGGGAGGCAGGTCGGATCGACGCCTGGCGGACCGGCGAGATCGATATCGCGGCCCTGGATGATCTGGCGGATGACCTTGGGCCCCCGGAGCTGATCCTGAATCTGGCCGGAGGCGCGTCCGTTGGCGCGTCGGTCGTCGATCCGGCAGGGGACCTGCAGCGCACGCTGCCAGCCTGTGTGACCTTGCTGGCCTGGGCTGCGGCGGCGGCCCCTGCGGCGCGGCAGGTTCACGCCTCAAGCGCCGCAGTCTACGGAGACCGGCACATGGTCGCCATCGCCGAGACGGCGACCCCCCAGCCGGTTTCGCCCTACGGGTTCCACAAGCATCTTCAGGAACAGGCCGTCCGGTTCTGGGCGGCCCAGAACGGATCTTCCGCAGCCCTGGTGAGACTGTTCTCGGTCTATGGTCCGGGGCTGCACAAGCAGCTTGTCCACGACCTGATCATCCAGCTTTCTGGGCGCCCCGAACAGATCATTCTCTCCGGCAGTGGCGATGCATGCCGGGACTGGATCTGGATCGAGGACGCAGCACGGCTGATGGTCGACGCTGCTGACTGGGCCAACCCCTCGGTTCCTGTCTTCAATGGATGCACCGGCCGGGCGACATCGGTGAGGGACATGGCGCGGATGCTGATCCGGGCCAGCGGGGGCGCCACGGCCATTACCTTTGACGGGAAGGACCGTCCGGGCGACCCGCTTCATCTGGTCGGCTCGACAGAGCGGCTTGCTTCCGCTGGATACCTTTCGAGGGTTTCGCTGGCGGATGGACTTGGCCGACTGGCCCATGGCGTCCTGGCGGTATGAGCCTTCGTGTCGCTTTCCGGATCACCAATCCCGAGGAATGGACGGGCGGGGTGAACTACATCCTCAATCTCTGCCGGGTGCTTCGGGCCCATGCGACCCAGATCGAGCCTGTGGTCTTCGCCCCGACCCGGATCTCCTCCGATCTTCGTCAGGCGATCCGGTCAGCCTGCGGGGCGACGCCGACGGCCCTGCGGGACCGGACGCGCAAGGACGACCTGCTGGCCATGGGTGGAATGCCGGAGGCGGCCAGTCAGAGGGCCTTTGCCAAGGCCGGAATCGATGTGGTCTTCGAGTCGACGGGCTATTATGGGCCAAGGCCGGAGCTTCCGGTCGTGTCCTGGCTGCCGGATTTTCAGAACCGCCGTCTGCCACAACTGTTTTCGCCGTCTCAGAGGCTGGTTCGCGACCTGCGCTACCGCCTGATCCTGGCAAGCCGGCCTTGCGTCATGCTGTCCAGTCAGGACGCCCATGCCGACATGATCGCATTCTATGGCCCGCGGGCCCGGCCAGTTGCGGTGATCCCCTTCGCCCTGCGGCCCCCATCCCTGCCGACCTTCGCCGCCGGTGAGGCGGTGCGGCGGCGGCTGGGATTGCCGGAGCGCTTCCTGTTCCTGCCCAACCAGTTCTGGATTCACAAGAACCACGCTGTTGTGGTCGAGGCTCTTGGTCGACTGGCCCCGGAGGTCAGGCCGGTGATTGCAGCCTCCGGCCTTCCCCATGATCCACGCGCGCCGCACCTGGTCGAGCAGCTTCGAAAGCGGATCGAAATCCTGGGGGTGGGTGACTGCTTCCGGATGCTAGGTCTGCTTAGATTTCCCGAAGTCCTGGCGCTGAACGCCAGGGCGGACGCCCTGGTCAATCCCTCACTCTTCGAGGGTTGGAGCACAACGGTTGAGGAGGCCAAGGCTCTGGGGACGCCTCTGGTCCTCTCAGCCCTTCCGGTGCACCGCGAGCAGGTGGGTTCAGAGGCCCTGTTCTTTGACCCCCATGACCCGGAGGCCTGCGCACGCGCCCTGGCGGCGGCGGCTTCGGGCCCGGCCAGAACCGCCAATCCTGTTCCGGGACTGGCGGAGCGGGGAACGGCGGCCCAAAAGCGGTTTGCAGACCAGCTTTCCCGGCTATTCCATCAGGCGGCCGGGCGGGACCCGGCAGCCTGAGGTCTGTCGGGTCGAAGCGGCCTATTGCGGGATTGGCGGCGCCGGCTCGGGCGCAGGCTCCGGGGTCACTGGCAGGGGTGCAGGGGGTGCGGAGATGGACCTGGCGGCGTCTTCCCGGGCGTCCTGGGCGGCGTTGCGGGCATCCTGGGCCGCGCTGCGGGCCTCGGCGGCGACCCGGTCACCGGCCATCTGGGCAGAAAGGGTTGCGGAGTCGGCCCCGGCCTGGGCCCCTTCCACCAAGCCCTGCAGGCGGGACTGTTCTGCCACAGTCCTGAGGTCCTCACTGGTGGCGTCCTTATCGCGGCCGATCACCATGAAGGCCACGGCGATGATCGCCACCACCGCCACCAGACCGGCGATGACCCAGGGTCCGGAGCCGCCGGAGCCCTGACCTGCGGCGTGCGGCGTGTGGACGGGGTCGCCCGAAGAATTGGTCATGTGAAGAACTTTCTCGCTGACTCTGTTGCCAGACCGAACGTGCCCCCGAGGCCGAAGTTCCCCTTTGTCAGCCCTTCTGCAGGACCAGGGTCGCCCAGGCGTCGCGATGCAGGCGACGCTTCAGGCGAAAGCCCCGGGCGAGGTAGGCGGCCTTGACCCGCCGCTCCTGGGTGCGAAGCAGGCCGGACAGGATGGCGATCCCGCCGGGCCTCAAGGCTGTGCCGATATCCTGCGCCAGGGCGACCAGGGGCGGGGCCAGGATATTGGCGAATACCAGATCATAGGGCGCCTGGTTCGCCACCTTGCGATGGCCAAGCCCGGAGGCCAGGACAAAGTGCGCCCTGGCGCCATTCACCTCGGCGTTCTCGCCCGCGATCCGCACAGAGGGGGCGTCGATATCCGTTCCGATGGCTACGGCAGAGCCCGTACGGGCCGCCGCTATGGCGAGGACTCCTGTTCCGGCTCCCACGTCCAGCACCTTCCTGAACCGGCGGCCTTTGAGCAGGTCATGGAACACCCTCAGGCAACCCGCCGTGGTGCCATGATGCCCCGTTCCGAAGGCCGCGCCGGCCTCGATCCGGAGAGTGACGGCATTGGGTGGGGCCAGCCCCCTGTCATGCAGGCCAAAGACGAAGAACCGGCCTTCGCGGACCGGAGGCAGGCCCGACAGGGACATGGCCAGCCAGTCGGCGTCAGCCAGGGCCTCGGTGACGACGGCCAGTTCACTATGGCCAGCCAGGGCCGCGCGGATGCCATCGGCCTCTTCGCCAGTGACCGGAAAGGCGTCGATCCGCCAGACGCCCCTGTCCTCGTCTTCTTCCAGGATCGAGTAGGTCGCGCCCTCCAGCATTGGATTGGCGTCCATATCGGCGGCAGCGGCTTCAGCGGCGGCGCGGGGCCCCCGGGCGATGATCTGTACGGCGTCTTCGGTCATGGCGCCGGTTTATCCGAAATGTCCCGCCGCTCAATGCATATGCAGGCAAGCTTGGCCGGTGACGTTGCCATTCGCCTCCTGTAAGTCAGGTCAAAACAGGGGAGGATCGGCGATGGCCGGCGAGGCAATGGGCTATGTGCAGGACCGGTTCGCCGACGTCCAAAAGACTTTTGCGGGCAATCTGGGGAGCGGGGCCGACCTGGGGGCTTCCTTCTGCGCCACCCTGAACGGCGAGATCGTTGTCGACCTCTGGGGCGGCTGGGCTGATGAGGCCAAGACCCGTGCCTGGGAAAAGGACACCATCGTCAACGTCTATTCGACCACCAAGACCATGACGGCCCTCTGCGCCCTGATCCTCGCCGACCGCGGAGAGCTGGACTTCGATGCGCCGGTTGCGCGCTACTGGCCGGAGTTCGCCGCCAACGGCAAGGCGGACGTCAAGGTCAGCCATTTGATGAGCCATTCCGCCGGTCTGTCCGGCTGGAAGGAGCCGCTGGTCGCCGAAGACCTCTATGACTGGGAAAAGGCCACCAGCCTGCTGGCCGCCCAGGCCCCCTATTGGGAACCAGGCTCGGCCCCGGGCTACCATGCCATGACCCAGGGCTATCTGGTTGGAGAAGTCGTCCGGAGGGTCAGTGGCCGCAGCCTGGGAACCTTCTTCCGGCAGGAAGTCGCCGAGCCGCTGGGCGCGGACTTCCACATCGGCCTTCCGGCGTCCGAGGACCATCGGGTCGCGGACCTGATTCCGATCCCCGCCGCTGAAGCGAGCATCAGCGTCGGGCCCAGCACCGAAATCCAGCAGAACATGTCCGGCAACCCGCCGATCAATCCGCTCGCCACCCGCACCAGGGCCTGGCGGGGCGCGGAGATTCCGGCGGCCGGCGGCACGGGCAATGCCCGTTCGGTGGCCATGGTCCAGTCGATTCTGGCCAATGGCGGGACGGTCCAGGGAAAGACTTTCCTTTCCGAGGCCGGATGCCGCAAGGCGCTGGAGCTGCAGATCGAGGGCCATGACCTTATCCTCGGCATTCCTGTTCGCTATGGCATGGGCTTTGGCCTGGCCGGTGGCATGGTGCCGCTTCCCAATGCCAACACCATCTATTGGGGCGGCTATGGCGGCTCCCTCGTCATTATCGACATGGATGCCCACACCACATTTGGCTACGCAATGAACCGGATGGCGGGCACGACCACCGGCGATATGCGGGCCTTCAGCCTGGCCATGGCGATGTGGGGTGCCCTGGCCTAGGGGTTCGGGTTGTGCTGTGGCCGGACCCACGCGCCGGCCACAGCCTCCGTCCAAGACGATCCCTGTGCCGGTCACGCCCAACTGGCAGCCCCCAATGCCGGGCAGGCGTGAACCGCCCCGGGGGACGCAGGATCCTGACGCGTCGGGGCCTGAAAAATCCTGGAGCGTCATTTTTTTCATCGTAATTTTTTGCGTCATTTTTTTCGGGCGGCATTTTCCGGTCCGGTTCGGCCATGCCAGGACGGACCCGGATGGGGGGTGAGGCTGCGTGTAGAAAAATCTCAATAATTTCAACTGATAAGGCCCCGTTCCAGCCGGTCGAGTTCCTGCCGCATCTCGGCGACCCAGGGCGCTTCCTTAAGCGGCCGGGGTCTCCTGTAGGGCGGGCGGGCCGGTTTTTGCGTCAGGGCGGTGTCAGAAACGGTCAGGGCTTCGTCAGGGCCGTCACAGGGTTCGGTAACGCCGAAGTCAGGGCCGTCACAGGGTTCGGTAACGACGTTGTCCATGTTTTTTGCGGGCCTTTCGCCAGTCTCCTCCACCGTCATCCAGGCCGGAGCCTCGCTGTCCGCCTCGATGGCCGTCAGCCGCGCCGCCTCGGCCCTGGCCATGTCGGCGATCTCGGCCTGACCCTGGTGGGTGTCCAGATGGGCCAGCAACAGCTTGAGCGCCGCCAGCTTGTCGCCCAGCCGGATATGGAGGCGGCGATGGCTGACGCCGGCGCGGCTGGTCTCGCTGTAGCGGAATTCGCGAAACCCGGCCGCCCTGGCATGGGTGATCCGGGACAGGTCCAGACTGGGCTGGCCGTCCTTGAGCTGCACATAGTCGGCCATGTTGGCGAAGGCGACGCGGCTGATTTCCAGCAGCACGGCGGGCCGGGTCAGGGGATTGTCCCGCGCCGCGACCCCGGCCTCGATGGCGGCCCGCACATTGGGCCGCTTCATCAGCTCATGCCCCGCCTGCCGCGCCGCCGTCCACCGATAGCCGGCCCATTCGGCCGCCTCCCGGGCGCTGCCGCCGCGCAGATATTCGTCGACAAACCGCGACTGCCGGGGATTGAGCGGCCGACTGGCCGGAGAGAGTTTTGCCATGGGGAGGCCTCCTGAAGGGATCGAAGCGGGAGGAGGCATTATCCCATGGCGGGCGCGATCACCGGTGACATGCGGGCCGTCAGTCTCGCCCTGGCGATGTGGGGAGCCCTGGCCGAACGGGCGGAAGGTGCAGCGGCCGGGCCCAGCGCCACAGCCGCAGCACGATCCCGCTTGCGGCGCCGCAGAAGAGGGCGACCACCAGAGCCGCAAAAAGAAGTTCAGGATGCGGCGGCGATACCTTGAACAGGGTCGACAGGCCGGGGACGGTCAGAACCAGAACCAGGACCAGCATGCCACCTGCGACTGAGGCGATGATCCAGTAGATCCGGCGATGGGATGAAATCAGCTTTCCCCCCGAAGAAGCTGCATCGACCAGGGCCAGGGTCAGATTGCTCACAACCAGGGTAAGGAAGGCAGCGCCACGGGCTTCGGCTTCCGGCACATGGTCCAACGCCCAGAGATAGACGCCCATCACCCCGGCCAGAACGCCCAGTCCCTGGACCAGCGCCATGGCGATCTGGTTCGGACCGAAGAGGGGCTCATGCCGGGGGCGCGGAGGTCGCTGCATGGCGCTTTTTGCGCCGGGCTCCGCCTCGAAGACCATGGCGCAGACCGGATCGATCACCAGTTCCAGAAACACCACATGCATGGGGTAGAGCAGCGGCGGCAGCCCCAAAGTGATCGGCAGGATGGCAAGACCGGCGATCGGCACATGGATCGCCGTCACATAGATCAGGGCCCTTCGCAGATTGTCGAAAATGCGCCGGCCGAGGGCGACACCCCCGACGATGGAGGCAAAGCTGTCATCCATCAGCACCAGATCCGCCGACTCCCGCGCCACATCCGTGCCATTGCGACCCATGGCGATACCGATATGGGCCGTCTCAAGGGCCGGGGCGTCATTGACGCCATCACCCGTCATTGCGACCACGCCCCCGGCGGCCTTGAATCCCTCGACCAGCAACAGTTTCTGCTCCGGGGTGATCCGGGCGAACACCCGGACCGACTTCAGGGCTTCCGAAAGGGCTCCAGGCTCGAGGGCGGCAAGCTCGGCCCCCAGCATTGCCCCACCCGCGACATCGATGCCGGCGGACCTTGCAATGGCCAGGGCCGTGGCCGGATGATCGCCGGTGATCATCACGACGGTCAGGCCGGCAGATCGCGCCTGGGCAAGGGCGGCCGGAACATCCTTGCGGACAGGATCCAGGAACCCGACCAATCCAGCGAAGGTGAAGTCGGCCTCATCGGGGTCATCCGGAAAGGGGGATGACTGGTTGTTGAAGGCGACGGCCAGCACCCTGAGGCCCTGGTCGGCAAGGGCCTCGACGGTTCTTGTCAGGCTTTCACGCCTGTCGGCGTCCAGATGGCAGAGACCGAATATGGCTTCGGGCGCGCCCTTGGCGGCCGCGACTGGCGAATTGTCCTTTCCAGCCCAGGTCTGGACGACCGCCATGCGATGCGGCTGCAGCGGCCAGATACGCAGCGGGGCCGCATCGGCGGGTAACCGGCCGGAAGGCTGACGGCCCAGAAGGTCGCGGATCGCCCGGTCCATGGGGTCAACGGGGCGGGCCGCGGAGGCCATTCCGGCCAGCCTCAGAAGCTCAGCGCTGGCGCCGCTCGGGGATGTCGCCTCGGTGATGGCCAGGTCCTCGCCATCGGTCCAGAGACGGGCGACCTGCATGCGGTTTTCGGTCAGGGTGCCGGTCTTGTCGACGCAGAGGACGGTCGCGCCGCCCAGGGCCTCGATCACGGCGCTGCGCCGAACCAGCACCCTTTGATGCGCCAACCGCCCGGAGCCGAGGGCCAGAAACACGGCCAGCACCATGGGAAACTCTTCCGGGATCAGCGCAATAGCCACAGTGATGCCGGCCAGGGCGCCGTCGATCCAGTCGCCCCGCAACAGGCCGTAAGCAACCGCCACCAGGACGCAGAAGCCGATGGCGAAAAGGCCGAGCCAGGCGACAAGGCGCCCTGCGGTTTTCTGAAGCGGCGTGGGCTCCGAAACAATGGCGGCCAGGGACATGCCGATCTTGCCCAGCGCCGTGTTCGGTCCGGTGCGTGTGACGCGGGCTACGGCCTGGCCGCGCATAATCAGGGTCCCGGAGAACAGGTTTGGACCTGCCTCGGCTCCGGGCGCGGCGGCCTCGTCAAGGGCCTCGCCCGGTTGCAGCAGCCGCTTCGAGACCGGGGCCGACTCGCCGGTCAGGGCCGACTCGTCCACCGACAGGACATCGCCTGAGGTCAGGACGCCGTCTGCCGGCAACCGCTCCCCTTCGCCGATCAGAACCAGATCCCCGGACACGAGGTCGCGGGCGGCGACGACCCGCTCGATCCCGTCGCGGATCACCCGGGCCCTGGGCTGTGAGAGATCCCGCAGTGCGCTCAAGGCCCTTTCGCTGCGGCTTTCCTGCAGGACAACCAGCCCGATGGTGGCGATGGCGCCGCCCATCAGGAACAGTCCTTCGCCAAGGCTGCCGAGCACCAGATACAGCGCGGCGGCGCCGATCAGCAGCAGGAACATGGGTTCGCGCATGGTCTCGAAAATGATGCGCAGCAGGCTCCTACCAGTGGAGACGGGCAGAGAATTGGGACCGTCCCGGACAAGGCGGGACGCTGCCTGGGCCTGGGTCAGGCCGAGATCCATCGGTTGTTCAGGGCGGGCCATGTGATCGACCCTTGGCGCGTTCCTGGATCGGTCGCTCACAAGTAGAGCCGAGCCAGGTGTGGCCAGGACTTTCGGACGAGCGGACTCAACATTGCCGGGCTTCCTTGAATTCGACTCTGACAACGCAGGGGCACTGTCTGCTGTTCCACGGGGCCAGCCGACCGACAGGCGGCCGCCGGGGATTCTGTTCCCCGGACCGGTATGGTTCGGCCATTCGGATGAGCCGTTCAGCCCTCGTCAGCCCGGCGCTGTGGAACCAGTCTGTTGTCTCTGGAGGCAATTGTCCTTCGCAGGAACGGACCCAACACCATGTCAAAATTTGCAAGCTTTCGTCGGCTGGCCGCCGGAGCGACTGCGGTCGTACTTCTGGGTCTCGCCGGTCCCGCACTGGCGGCGGATTTCACCTTGAGCGGCAAACCCCTCAAGACCACCGGTCTTTCCTCGACCAAGGTCTTGCCGTTCTTTCAGGAAGTGGCGGCCTATCAGGATGCGGTGGTCGCTAATCAGGGAAAGCCGCCGGCTGACGCCGTCATCCGGATCAAGCGGATGCGTGCGGCCATTGGCCCCCTGATTACCGAAACGGACGCCCTGGTCGCCCGCGCCAAGGCCAATGGGGAAACCGACCGTCTGAATGCTGCCTTTCTCGCAGACATGGCGCTGGAAAAGCAGTCCGGCTATGGCGACGAGATCAAGGCCCTGGGCGGCGCCTCGGCCGTCCTGACGGCAGCGCGGTCCGCCGTTCCAGCCGATGTCGACTCCCTTGCCAGGGACATTGCCCGAAATTCCGTCGTCGACATCTTCGTCCAGTTGTTCGGCGTGACCTCGGCCGAAGCCGGAATGAGGTACCGGGGCTGCATGCTGGCCATGTGGGCAATGCCTGGCCCGACGCCGGACACGGCCTACAGGCTCTGCAATCGGTATCGCTGATCTGGTCAGGACTGGCCCCTTCCCACTCCCTGGGCTGCCGGGGAGCGGGATGGGCCAATGACGCCGTTACGGTTTGGGCTTGCGGGCTGGCAGAAAGATCATGAACCGGGCCAGAGGGCGCTTGAACAGGAGCAGATAGGCGACATGGGTCGCCACCAGGGCCATCAGGATGGTGGCGAACAGCTGGTGGGCCTCGCCCAAGGGGCCGTCCTCACCCTCTCCGCCGCCCTCATGACGTTCGCCCTCGCGGGACTCCCGGCCCTCATCCCGTTCGCGGCCAGAGACCGCCGAGGGCGTCGCTTCCGGACGATCCGGCATGGCGCTGACCGCCGCCGGACGGGCCAGGCCAAAGGCTCTGCCGCCGTCCATGACAATGCCGGTCCCCGTGACGCCCAGCAGGCAGATGGCGATCCCCAGCAAAAGGCTGTGACTGATCAGCGGATGGGTCGCGAGAGTGTTGAGGGTCAGGCCGGAAAACTCCGGATAGAAGCGCGACAGGCCCAGCTGCGGCGCGCCGCTGAGCGCCATGCCAATCCGCAACAGAATGAGCGCCGCTACGCCATAGCCGACCCAGACATGCAATCGCTCCCAGTCGGCGCCGAAGTAGGCGACCAGCACCAGAATGGCGAGCAGGGCGTGGTAGGCCCTGAGGCGGGACAAGATCGACATGACGGAGGGCTTTCTCGGTTGCGACATGGGCAACGCCGCGCGTCGACAGCTGTTCCCTTGGGGCGCCGATCGGCTGCCGCTTTTGCAGGTTTCCGACGCCTGGCAGGGATCGGGGGCAGGCTCGTGAACCGGACCTCAGGTCCTCATTGAAGCGCCGATAGGGCCCGCGTCCTGCGGCTGCGCGTCGGGTCACCCTTGGCCAGGAACACGGGGCCAACCATCCTCTGGCAGGCCGCCAATTCAGGAACCTGAAGTCCGACAAGCGCCCTCAGCCCTTCTCCAGAAAGCTGTCGATCACCCTCTTCTCGCCGGCCTGTTCAAAGGCGACGGTCAGCTTGTTGCCTTCGACGGCCATGACCTTGCCGTAGCCGAACTTGATGTGGAACACCCGCTCGCCGACGCCATAGGCGCTGGTCGCTGACGGCGCCGAGACCGCCACAAGCCTGCCTTCGCCTTCCAGAACCGGGGAACGGCCGGGGTGGCTGCCCTGGTAGCTCCTGGCCTGGGCGCGTTTCCAGCCTGGCGAGGAATAGCCCTGGCCAAAGCTGCTGTCGTTGTCCCAGCGGCTGGTCGTCGGTTGCTGCATGCCGGGGCCGCCGCCGTAATAGCCGGTCTCGGAGGCCGCATCGACATTGGCCGGTGGCAGCTCGTCGACAAAACGGCTGGGCAGCTGGCTGGTCCAGCGACCATAGACCTGACGATTGGCGGCAAAGCTGATCCGCGCCTGTTCGCGGGCCCGGGTGATGCCGACATAGGCGAGGCGGCGCTCTTCCTCGAGGCCCTTTTCGCCCTTCTCGTCGACGCTGCGCTGGCTGGGGAAGACGCCTTCTTCCCAGCCTGGCAGGAACACAAGCGGGAATTCCAGGCCCTTGGCGCTGTGCAGGGTCATGATCTGGACGCTGTCGTCGCCGCCGCCTCGGTCCAGGTCCATGACCAGGGAGACATGCTCCAGATAGTCTGTCAGGGACTCGAAGGCCCCCATGGACTGGACAAGTTCCTTGAGGTTTTCCAGCCGGGTCTGGCTGGTCGGGCCCTTGTCGAGGCGAAGCGCGTCGGTATAGCCGCTTTCTTCCAGGATGGTCTCGGTCAGCCTGGCATGGCCGACACTGGGCAACTGAGCGGTCCATCGGTCTATGTCGCGGACAAAACCGGCCAGGGCCGTGCGGGTGCGGGCGGCCAGCTCGTCGGTTGTGACAATGCCGCGGGCCGCCATCATGGCCGAGACCCCGTTGAGCCGGCCCAGCTGCAGGATCTTCTGGACCGTGGTCTCGCCGATGCTGCGCTTGGGAACATTGACGATCCGCTCGAAGGCCAGGTCGTCATCGGGCGACTGGATCAGCCGCAGATAGGCATGGGCGTCGCGAATTTCGGCCCGTTCGAAGAACCGGGGGCCGCCGACCACCTTGTAGGGGATCTGCAGCATCACGAACCGCTCTTCAAAGGCCCGCATCTGGAAGCTGGCCCGAACCAGGATGGCGACGTCCCTGTAGCGGCCGCCGTCGCGCTTCCAGCGCTCGATCTCCTCGGCGATCAGTCGGCTTTCCGCCTCGCCGTCCCAGACCCCGCGCACGGCGACCTTTTCGCCGCCCGGAGCCTCGGTCCACAGGGTCTTGCCGAGCCTCGACCGGTTGGCGGCGATCAGGCCGCTGGCCGCGGCCAAGATATGGCTGGTCGAACGGTAGTTGCGCTCCAGACGGATCACTTCGGCGCCCGGAAAGTCACGCTCGAACCGCAGGATGTTGTCCACCTCTGCGCCGCGCCAGCCATAGATAGACTGGTCGTCATCCCCGACGCAGCAGACGTTCTGGCGCGCCTGGCCCAGCAGTCGCAGCCAGAGATACTGGGCAACATTGGTGTCCTGATACTCGTCGACCAAGATGTAGCGGAAACGGTCGTGGTACTCGGCCAGCACGTCCGGATGCTGCATGAACAGGGTCAGGTTATGCAGCAGAAGATCGCCGAAATCGCAGGCGTTGAGGGTGCGAAGCCGGTCCTGGTAGAGTTGGTAGAGCCGCTGGCCCTTGCCATTGGCGAACTGGGCGCTTTCCGATGGCGGGAGGCGATCGGGGGTCCAGCCGCGATTCTTCCAGTGATCGATCAACCCGGCCAGGGCCTTGGGCGTCCAGCGCTTGGCGTCCAGGCCCTCGACTTCGATGGCCTGCTTGACCAGCCGCTCCTGATCATCGGTGTCGAGGATGGTGAAGCTGGATTTCAGTCCGACCAGCTCGGCATGGCGACGGAGGATCTGGGCCGCGACACTGTGGAAGGTGCCCAGCCAGCGCAACCCCTCTGAGGATGGGCCGATGATGGCGGCGATCCGCTCGCGCATCTCCTTGGCCGCCTTGTTGGTGAAGGTCACTACCAGCAGTTCCCAGGGGCGCGCCTTCCCGATAGCCAGGATATGGGCCAGGCGGGTCGTAAGGACCCGGGTCTTGCCCGTGCCGGCGCCGGCCAGAACCAGTACAGGGCCCTCGGTCGCCTCAACGGCCTGCCGCTGCTGCGGATTGAGGCCCTCCAGATAGTCGGGGCCGCGCACGCGGGCCATGTCGGAGATCTTGCGGGCAGGGGGGGCGGCAGACTCAGTCATCAGGAGAACGGATGTAGCACAAAGCGGGGAACGGGAGCGACGGGAACGCTCCCCGATGGAACGCAGACGCATCCCCCGTCGTTAACCCCTGGCGCAGTCCCTGCGCGGAGGTTCCAAGGCCATGGCCCTGAAGTCCCACCGTAACCTCGGCAGACGTCTTTTTCCGGTCCTGGTTATCGCCGGGCTCCTGCTGGCGATCCTCGGCATCGGCTGGCTGGCCTATTCCGGATTGACGCCTTCGCTGCAGCGGGTCGGCCGACTGAATGTCACGATCCATCACCCGGACAGGATGACGCCGCCGTCTCTCCCGGAACCCCCGCCCATGCGTCCGGCGCCGATGCCGGCTCCGCCACAGTAGGTGTTCAGTCCGGGCCCGTTGGCGCCGGTGGGATTCTCTGCAAGGCATAGACCCGGCAGGCCGAGGCCAGAGGACGCTCGCCCCTCTGCTCATCGATGCGGATGATCAAGGCGGCCAGGCTGAGGGACCGGGCCTGGGCCGCCTCGTCCAGCACCGCCCAGAATTCCGGTTCCAGCGCCAGGGATGTCGCATGGCCGGCAAGGGAGAAGGAGCGCTTCTTCAGGCCTCCCACGGCTTGGCTCCGGTTGGCAGGGTCAGCGGAAACCGGCTTCGGCAAAGGCCACCATCCGGGTCTGCAGGGCGGCGATATCATCTTCTCGGGTCAGGCCTTCGGACAGGACATGCAGCCGGTCCAGTTCCATGAAGCGGTTCTGGTGAATCATGCCGAGCACGAAATGCAGCCGCCAATAGACCTCTTCGGGCGCCAGGTGGGTGCAGGCCGCCAGCAGGGCGTCCGAAAACCGCTTCAGGTGGGTGACATCGACGCCCAGGACCTCCCGGATCTGGGCGGTGCCTTCGCTGCGGGCCCGGATCAGGAATTGAACCGAGATGCGACGTTCGCCGGCAGGGTCGGCCCAGCGCAGGGGCGGAGCGATCAGGGCTGTCAGGATTTCAGATACGGGCGGCCGACCGGCATGGCGGTCATTGGCCTCATGCAGCATCCGGGCCCGTTCCCGATTCAGTTCGGCCGTCCGGCGGCGGAAGATCTCGAACAGCAGGGCGTCCTTGGAGCCGAAATGATAATTGACGCTGGCCAGGTTGACCCCAGCCTCGGCGGTGATGTCCCGGACGCTGACGTTCTGGAATCCCTGGAGGGCGAACAGTCGTTCCGCAGCGTTGAAGACAAGCTGCTTCGTCGCTGCCGCCGCTTCGGGATTGACGCCATCCGGCCCGCCGGTCTCCGGGTTGGCATCGTCCGCTTCAAGCTTCATCGGGACCGCGCCGTCCGCTGCCTCGCGGCTTTCAGAGGTTTTGTCCGACAGACTCACGAGTTTGGGCCCTTTCCCTTCCGTGAAGGGAGCATTACGGGCCCCGGGCCAATAGGCAAGGCCGCTTGAAAGCGCGCTTGCACGCACCTGGCCGCCAGGACGGGTCAGGCCTCCGCCGTGTCGAAGATGAACACCGACCTTGGGCGCAGCCGGGCAGCAGCGCCTATGGTCACACCGGCGGGCAGGGCGCCCTGAGGGGATACCTGGCCAATATCGAAGAGGTTGAGGTCAAGGGAGTCGAGGTCGACCTCTCGGCGACGCCGATCGACGCCCTCAAGCTCAACCTCTCGGTCGCCTACAGCGACGGCGAGTATGTTTCCTTCGCCAACGGTCCCTGCCCGCTGGAGAAGATCGGAACCGCCGCATCGGTCTGCGGTCTGAGCGGCCACCCGCTGCCTGGATTGTCCGATTGGGTCGTCACCTACGGCGGGGAATACCGCCAGCCGGTGACCCTCGGGACGCTTGGCGGTGAAGCCTATGTCGGCGTCGACGCCAGCTATCGCTCGGACTTCTATTCGGACGCCTCAGTGTCGAAATACGCGTTGATCAAGGGCTATACGGTGGTCAATGGCCGCATCGGTCTGCGGTCTGACGGACCCTGGGAAGTTTCGATCTGGGCCAAGAACCTGCTGGATGAAGAGTATCTGCAGTTCACCAGCGTCCAGGCAGGCAACTCCGGTCTGATCCTCGGCAATCCGGGTGATCCCAGGACCTACGGCCTGACCCTCAAGGCCAAGTACTGAGACCTGGCGGGCGACGGGGCGGTCGGTCCGCTTCGTCGCCTTCGGGGCGAGTGTCCTGTCATGCCGATCGCGCCTCCAGGGCCTCAGCCGCAGCCACGACGGAGCGGGCGAGGGGAGACGGCAGGGCGTCAAGTGCAAACCACGCCAAACCGGCGTGCTTGTCGGGCTCGCAAAGGCGCGGCGCGCCTTCATGCTTTGTGACGAGATAAACGGGGGCGACCCAGTGGAGCCCGGCCTCCGGTTCGATGTGGTTCATGACACACAGCAGGTCATGGGCCCGGATGGCGATTCCCAGCTCTTCGAACACTTCCCGCTCCACGGCAGCCTGGACCGTTTCAAAGAGGTCGACCTTGCCGCCGGGCAGGCTCCATGCGCCGGCCTCCGGAGGGCGTCTGCGTTGAAGCAACAGGATCCGGCCCTGCTGCAGGATGGCGGCGCCACAGCCGAGACGGGGTTCAGTCGCTGCCGGAGCGTCAGTCATTGCGCATTCTGGGGCAGGCCGTCGGCGATATCGTAGTAGTCGCCCCTGTCTGCGACGAAGATATGCATATGGAGTTTCGTTCCGGTGGGGCTTTCGAAAGCGCCCATTGCGATGGCGATCTTGTCCCGGTGAACAGGATCCCAGAACAGGGATGATCCGCATTGCCGGCAGAAGCCGCGCCGCACCTGTTCCGACGAGGCATACCAAGAAATGCTGTCCTCGCCCTCGATGCGCAGGGCTGCCCTGGCGACGTCGGTGGAAGCCCAGAAATGGCCCGAGGACTTGCGGCATTGGGAACAGTGGCAGGCGTCCGGCGGATTCAGATCGCCCTCGACCCGGAATCGGACTGCGCCACAGAGGCAGGCGCCCTTGTGCATGGTTTTCTCCCTTCCGGCCCATGGCTCGTTCACAAACGGTTCTCCGTCAGAGGCCCGGTGTCAGGTCGCAGGACAGATAATTGACCGTCTTGCCATCCTCGCCAATCTGCGCCGAACCGACCAGAACGAAGCCCAGGCTTGCGTGAAAGGCGTCCGAGACCGGGTTGGGCGGCTGCGAATTGACTTCACAGACCACGCGCTGATGCGCGGCCTGCCGGGCAGCCTCGAACAGGGCCTGATACAGCCGGCGCGCCAGACCCTGGCCCCTTGCCCGCGGCGAAACGACAATCCGGTCGACATAGACGAAACGGTCCAGCCGCTCTCTGAACCACTGGAAATTGGGGCTGTCGTAGTCGGCGTCCTGATCAAAACTCAACAAAAGCGCCTCGGCCTCGCCGATCCGCCAGGCGCGGAAGGCCTTGTCCGTCAATTGCTGAAAGCGCGCGGGTTCCAGCCAGGACAGTTCCTGTGCATGGGCATTGTTGAGGTCCAGCAGTGCGGCGGGCAGGGAGTCCGGCCCCGGAAGAAGCTGAATCAGATCATCCGTCTCGATCATTCGGCAAAGACCTTCACAAGGTCGGAGATCGCCAGGATATGGCGCCATTCGGCCTCCGTGACCGGCTGGACTGACAGGCGGAACGAGGTCACGAGCGACATCGCCTGGAGCTCAGGGTCTGTCTTGGCCTGGGCCAGGGTGAAGGGACTCTTCAGCGCCGCAAGGGCCTTGAGGTCCGTACAGACAAAGACCCCCCTGGGGTCGGTCGGGTCCGGATAGGCTTCCCGGATGACTTCAGCGACGCCGACGATCGCCTTGTCGGATTGGGAATGGTAGAAAAACGCCTGATCGCCGCAGCGCATGGCCATCAGGTTCAGCTTGGCGCTGTGATTGCGCACGCCGGTCCAGGGCTCGCCCGCAGCGCCGCGGGCGACCAGATCCTCCCAGGAGAAGGCGTCGGGTTCTGACTTGAGCAGCCAGCAGGACATGGGGAGCCACTTTCTGGTTCAGAGGCCCTTGCCCATATTCAGGCGGTAGACCATGGCGGCCTTGTCGGCGGACAATTTCAGGGTCTCGTCCAACAGGGCGATGCTGTAGCGGCATAGGAGCCCCTGACGCGCCGGATCGTCGATACTGACCTTCCGGCCGGTCAGCATCACAATGACCTTGCGATCGGCCTCAGGGAAGGTGGACTGGACACGGGATGCCACCTGGTCCCGCAGTTCGACCTCGTAGTACTGATCGATACGGCTCTTGAGGGTGTAGTCGTCGGCCTTGGCGCCGGCAGCGTTGAGGACGGGCTCCCTGGCCGTCTGGGTCAGAATGTCGGTGGTGACCGCTCGTTCCCGCTCCAGCAGAGCTGCGTCCACGACGGCGTCCGGATCGAAGGTCAGCCGTGCGCCACGGGTGAAGTCGTAGCACCAGGCGACGGATTTTTCGCCAAGCGCCCTGGCCTTGTCCCGGCGAAGCTGCATCAGCCGCACGACGTTGGCGTCCGTGGCCTTTCGGGCATTGGCCAGCATCGTCGCCGTGGCGATGGACCGTACCTGTTGTCGAACCCCGACCTCGCCCAGGCGCTTGTCCTGAATCAAGGTCAGGCTGGCCTGCAGCCTGCCATAGGCTTCGGGATAGCTGGCCTTGAGAATCCTGACCTCGGGCAGGGCTTCGGCGTCGGCGCGGGCCCGGTCAAAGGCCTGTCGCGGAACCACATCATGGCCGACAATGAACCAGGCCAGGGCGCCGGCTCCGCCCGCTGAGACCAGGGCCAGTCCGATGCCCAGCAGGCGCGGCAGGTTCATCAGTCGTCCCGCGAGCAGGCCGGCGCCGGCGCCTGCAGAGGCGGCCAGGACTGCGGAAACAACAAGCAGGGTGTTGGCGTCCATCGGTGCGGGATTCCTGAGCGCAAGACGGCGGGACAGTCGGTGCAAACCCCTTCTGGTGCAAGCCCGCTCCAGCCTGCCGGCCGCCGGATTTGACAAACAACCTTCCCGGACAGACACCCGGACCATGACCAATGCCACTGCCCTCGCCGGACGGCGCAACATCCACTTCATCGGGATCGCCGGCGCCGGCATGAGCGCGGTCGCCCTGATGATGCGTGACGCCGGACATGTCATCGGCGGCTCTGACGAAGCGGCCTTCCCACCGATCAGCACCTATCTGGAAGTCCAGGCCATTCCCTATCGGCCAAGCCTGGCGGCCGAGAACCTGGGGGCGGGCGTCGATCTCGTGGTGCTGGGCGGCAGCGCCAAGCTGCATGGCGACGCCAATCCCGAGTTCGTCGAGGCCTGCAGGCGGGGTCTGCCGATCACGGGCTTTCCGCAACTGGTGGCAGACCAGACCCGGGATCGGGAGGTTGCCGTGGTCGCCGGCAGTTTCGGCAAGTCCAGCTGCACGGCCTTGATGGCCCATATCCTGACCGGTGCGGGCCGTGACCCGGGCTTCATGATCGGGGCCATCCCTTCGGGCGGTGGGCCAACCGGAGCCTGGGGAAGCGGGATGGTGGTGCTGGAAGGCGACGAGTACATTGTCAGCCAGGCCGACCGACGCTCCAAGTTCCTGCTGTACAATGCTCGCCATCTGATGGTGACATCCCTGGTCCACGACCATCTGAATGTCTTTCCCACCTTTGCGGACTATGAGGCCCCGTTTGTCGCGCTGCTTGGCCGCATGCAGCGCGACGCCCTGGTCGTGCTGAGGGACTCCCCTTCTCTCAGGGCGATTGCCGATCACTGCGCCGCGATTCCGGTCTGGTACGGAACCCTGCCGGGCGAGGGATGGCATTGCGAGGATGTCCGCTTTGGCGCAACCACAACCTTCACCCTGGTCTCGCCCGATGGTGAGAAACTGGCCCTGGAGACCCAGTTGCTGGGTGCGCACAATGTGGAAAATGTCGTGGGCGTGGCCGCCTTCCTGCTCAGCTCAAGGCAGGTGACGCCCGAACAGCTGCAGTCCGGGGTCGCGTCCTTCCAGGGGATTCGCCGACGTCTGGACCGACTGACTGTTTCTTCGTCGGTCCCGGTGATCGAAGGGTTCGGTTCGTCCTACGAAAAGGCCCGGTCGGCCATCGAGGCCATGCTGCTTCACTATCCTGGCCGGCCGTTGACCATCGTGTTCGAGCCCCACACCTTCAGCTGGCGTAACGCAGAGGGCCTGGCCTGGTACGATACGGTGTTTGACGGAGCAGCCCAGGTCCTGGTCATTCCCCCGCCGGATCATGGGGCCGCCAGCCACAGCCAACTGAGCTTCGACCAGATCCTGGAGAGGATTTCCGCGACCGGCCTTCCGACCCGGGGCGTAGGGAGCGCCCGTCAGGTCCTGGACAGCCTGCAGGCCCTGACGCCTGATTCAGTCGTGCTTCTGCTGTCCTCCGGCCCGCTGCTTGGCCTGCCAGACAGCCTTCCGCCTGTGATGGACGCGCGCTTCAGCTAGCCGGACAGTCCGGCTTGCGGGCCATCATGGGGAACCTGGCGCCGCCGAACTCGAGGTCCTTCCAGCGGCCAGGCGTGGTCTTGAACCGGCCCTGCCGCAGATGGTCTCGCAGGTCGGCGGCGCTGCAGGGTTTCAGGTCGTAGTCGCCGACGACCGACCAGAATCCGGTGCTGGATCTGGAAAATGCCTTGGCCTCCCCGTTCTGGGACGCTGCCACGACTTCCATCTGGCGGTCGCCGTCCAGGTCGATCACATAAAGTGCGCAGGCCTGGTTCTGCTGTTGGCATCCCCAGGGCAGGTCGTTCCAGACCGCGTCGCCAAAGCCTTGCGGCAGGGACTGACCGACCGGATAGACCGGCAGCCTGCCTAGGGTCTTTTCCGGTTTCCCGGGCTGAAGGGCTTCCCGCGACTGGGCGGCGGCCGCCTGTGCGGCAAGACGCCCCGCTTCTCCACCCTGCCTGACCAGATCGTTCAAGGCCTGCTTGCCGTACCGCCCGGCCTCGAACCGGAGCCAACCATAGTCGAACGCCGCGGCCTGGACCTTTCCGGATTTCAGCCTTGCCATCTGGTCGCCGACCGAAAGCCTGACCGGGTCTGCGACGGGGGACAACAAGGCCAGGATCACAGCGACCGAAAGGAAGGCCACTCCGATATTGACCGGCTCGATTCGGCGCATCGCCGGACCTGGACTGACTGCGGCCACCCCGTAGCCCACCGCATAGCAGAGCGCGATCAGGGCGCAGGCAGCGGCGACGATCCGGTCGACGGTCAGACCGTGCTGACCGATCCGAAGCAGAAGGGCATAGGTGGCCAGGCCGGCCAACGGCGCCAGCAGAAGACCGGCAAGGCGGATCGCCCACCCAAGGATGGCAGGGACAGGCCGGTCGCGCCCGCCGTCCTGGTAGGCGGCGTTGGCCAGCAGGATCAGGGCGGCTGCGGACCCCAGCAGGATCGCGGTCGCGCTGCGGGTCGCCCAGAGCGGCGCCAGGCCGGTAAAAGGCAGGGCCAGCAGGAAGGCCAGGCCCAGTCCGGCGAGCAGCGGGGTCAGCCATCCCAGGAGGGTCATGGCCACTGTGCGAACGCCCCGGATCAGCCCCGTCCTGACATCAGTCAGTTGAACGGCGGCTGCAAAGGCTGTGGTGGTGGCGGGTATCGAGAACCAGGTCTGGCCCAGCAGCTCGCCGAAGCCCTTCAGACCGATGACGCCGAACAGGGCCGCGCCCAGCAACAGCACCAGCCAGAATACCCCGGTGAAGCCCGCAGCGAGGACAATCTGGACGCCATACTTCCAGGCGACGTCGAAATAGGTCTGGTAGCGGGCCAGGCGGCGCTGGTCGACGGCGGCGCCAACCAGCAGGCTCTGGGCCACGAACAGGCCAATGCCGATTCCGAGCATGACGGGCGGAGAGGGTGGTTCGGCTGACTGGGAGAGGGCGCGGTAGCCATCCAGCCAGCCCACACCCAGGCACAGGATCGTCACGCTCCCGGCCCAGATCAGCAGGGGCCTTGGTTTCAATATGCCGAGGGCGCCGAGCAGGACTGGTGGAACCGCAAGGGCCATCAGGATGAAGGCTGAATAGAGCGGTTGATCAATCGCCGGCCATCGCTTCTCGCCTTCGGCCTGGACCAGCCACCAGATCAACCCTCCCTGGGTTAGGCCGGTCAGGATCCGCGCGATGGTGCGCCTGGCGTCGGGCAGATGGGGGTCGGCGTCTGTCGGGTTCATCAGTGATGTCCTTGCCCTTCACAGGGTCGCCGTTCGCCTTCAAACGGGCAAGTGGAGATACTGTGCAGCCTCCTGCTGCGCGAAAGACTTTGCGCGCGGCCATCGGCGTGGCAGGGTCGAAAGTGAGAAGGAACGCCGGTCGCCAATGTCGAAACCTGCCCACTTGACCCTTGAGCAGGGGGATCACGGCCCGACGGCCGTGCTTACGGGCGACTGGACGTCGGAAACCCTCAACCGTTCCGGTGCGGAGCTGGTGGAGCTGCTGCATGGCAGTCGGTCGGTGACCCTGGACATGCGGCACATCGGCCGATGTGACACCGCTGGCGCCTATGCCATCATACGTGCGGCGGACGGCCGCGAGTCTGCCGGCGCGCTCCTGGCGCGTCCGGAGACCCAGCGTCTGATCCATCTCGTCGCCCAGGCGGTCGAGGCGGAGCCCTCCAGGCCGCTTGCCAAGCGGGGGTTCTTCGATCTCCTGGTCCGGGTCGGCCGCGGCGTGGTCAATCTCGGGATCGATCTCTATGAAACCCTGATCTTCCTGGGTCACCTGCTGACCTCGGTCGGTCGGGCAATCATCAGGCCAGGTCGTTTTCGCTGGGCGCCCTTTATCTCGCTCTGTGAGCGGGCCGGGCTGGACGCCATTCCGATCGTCATCACGACGACCTTCTTCATCGGCGCCGTCGTGGCGCTGCTCGGCATCAACAGCCTTCGGGCCTTTGCTGCAGAAGTTCTGGTGGTCGAAGCGACCGGCATAGCCGTCCTGCGCGAGTTCGGAATCGTCATCACGGCGGTCCTGCTTGCGGGTCGATCCGCTTCGGCCTTCGCCGCCGAAATCGGGTCCATGAAGATGAACCAGGAGATCGACGCCATGCGGGTGATCGGTGTCGATCCGTTCGACGCCCTTGTCCTGCCAAGATTTCTGGCTCTGCTGGCGACCATGCCTCTTCTGACATTCGTGGCCGATCTGGCCGGACTGTTGGGCGGCATGCTGATCAGCTGGAGCATCCTGGACCTGTCTCCAACCTTCTTCTGGCAGCGGATCGTCGACAATGTCGGCGCAACCAATTTCTGGGTCGGGATTTCCAAGGCCCCGGTGATGGCGATCATCATCGCCGGCATTGGCTGTCGTCAGGGCATGGAGGTCGAGGGGGACGTGGAATCGCTCGGCCGGCGGGTGACCTCGGCCGTTGTCCAGGCAATCTTCGCCATCATCCTGGTCGATGCCCTGTTTGCGCTCCTCTATATGGAGCTGGACATATGACCGACAGCGGCGACTCCCTGACCGATGACGGACTGGACGA
Organism: Caulobacter sp.; assembly: GCA_029866155.1. Taxonomy (GTDB): domain Bacteria; phylum Pseudomonadota; class Alphaproteobacteria; order Caulobacterales; family Caulobacteraceae; genus Caulobacter. The sequence goes on from JARWZW010000050.1 coordinate 109,605, forward strand.
AGGCGCCCCGCCGATCGAGGTGATCAACCTTCGATCCGCATTTGGCGACAATGTCATCCATGACGGCGTCAACCTCACGGTCCAGAAGGGCGAGGTTCTTGGCGTGGTCGGCGGTTCTGGCAGCGGCAAGTCGGTGCTGCTCAACTCCATCATCGGCCTGAAGCAGCCTGACGGTGGGACGATCAGGATTTTCGGCCAGGACATCCAGCGGGCAAACCGCCGGAAATGGTCTGCGATCGAACGTCGCTGGGGCGTCCTGTTCCAGCAGGGCGCACTGTTTTCATCCTTGACGGTCCAGGAGAATGTCGCGGCGCCGCTGCATGAACATTCACGCCTGTCGCGCGCCGAGATTCGGGATCTTGCTGAGCTCAAGATCGCCCTTGTCGGCCTGCCCCCCCGGGCAGGAAGCCTGAAACCAGCCGAACTCTCCGGCGGCATGCGCAAGCGGGCGGGACTGGCCCGGGCCCTGGCTTTCGATCCTGAGCTGCTCTTCCTTGACGAGCCCACCGCGGGCCTGGATCCCATCGGCGCAGCGGCTTTCGACGAACTGATCGAGGATCTTTCCCGCAGCCTGGGCTTGACCGTGTTCATGATCACGCATGATCTGGACAGTCTCTATACGATAACCGACCGGGTCGCGGTGCTGGCCGACAAGAAGGTGGTGGCGGTGGAGCCGGTGCGGGTGCTTGAACATTCAGAGCATCCCTGGATCCAGGAGTATTTCCTGGGGCCCCGGGGGCGGGCCGCGCGAGCGGCCGTCGATGCTGGCGGACAGAGGGTCTGATGGAAAGAAACGCCAACTATGCGCTGGTAGGGGCGGCGTCCCTGTTGCTGTTCGTCGCCATGATCGTCTTTGCCTTCTGGCTGGCGCGTCTGAGCTTCAACAAGAGCTTCGACGAATACGACATCCTGTTTGTCGGCCCGGTGCGCGGCCTGTCTGAGGGCGGGGAGGTGCATTTCAACGGCATCAAGGTCGGGGAAGTGGCCAAGATCGCCCTCGACAGCCGGGACCCCAATCGCGTCATCGCCCGTGTGCGGGTGACCTCGGACGTGCCGATCCGGGAAGACAGTTTCGCCACTCTGGAGCCCCAGGGCATCACTGGCGTCAACTATGTGCAGATTACTGCGGGCGCCTCGGCCAAGGACGGTTCGCCTGCCAAGAAGCTACTCAAGGATACGGTCGCAGCCGGGGAAATCCCCATCATTCTGACCCAGCGCAGCCAACTTTCAGACCTGCTGGCTGGTGGCGGTACGGTTCTTAGCCGCACCATCGAGGCCCTGGACCGGGTCAACAACGTTCTCAGCGATGAGAACGTCAAGACGTTCAGCGCCGCTCTGGGGGATCTCCAGGCGGTAACGGCCGAGATCCGGGCTCAGAAGGAGATCATCTCTGACGCCCGCGAGGCCCTCGCCACATTCCAGGAAACCGCCCGGGAATACACCAGGCTGGCGCAGTCTGGCCGGATGTTCATCGACGGCGACGCCAAGAAGGCCGCTGTTTCGATCGAGCAGGCTGCGGCCAAGGTTGACCGGGCTGCTGCCGATGTCAGCGCGATCCTGACCAAGCTGGACGGGCCGGTCAGTGATTTCACGACCACGGGTCTGCCGCAGCTGACTTCGGCCGTGGTGACGCTTCAGGACGCCGCCGGTTCTCTGGACCGACTGGTGACCGAGGCCGAAAAGAACCCGCAGGGTCTGGTGGGCAAGCCCCCGGCCGCGAAAAAGAAGGTGAAGCCGTGACGTTCGCCCTGACCCGCCTGGCCGCCTGTGTTGCGGCCCTCCTGGCCCTTACTGGTTGCGTGACGATTTTCCCGAAGGCCGAGCCCGCCCAGCTCTACCGGTTCGAGGTCGCAGCGCCGGATGCGGTCGCCACCAAGGCGTTCGAGGTCACTCGAGGACAGATCGTCTTCAACCAGGCGGCTTCGAGCGACGGCATCCTGACCATGACGAATGGCGCGGCCGCCTATATCGACGGCGCACGGTGGGTGACGCCAGCCGAACGCATGTTCGAGGAGCAGCTGGCCCGCGCCTTCCTGGCCGGTCCGGCACGGCTTGTTCCGCGCGGCGCCGCCGGCCGCTCAGCCTGGGTCATGCGACTTGAAGTGCAGCGCTTCGAGGCCGTCTATGCGGGCGATCCCGAAGGCGCCCCCACGATCCTCGTCGAAATCCGGGCCAGCCTGTCTCGCAACGAGCGGGATGGTGAAACGGTCGACCGTATCTTCCGGGCCCAGGTTCCCGCCAATGCCAACAGGGTCAGCGCCATCGTTCCGGCCTTCGACGCCGCCCTGACCTCAACCCTGACGGACCTGACGGCCTGGGTCGGGTCGGCCGGCGCACCGGCGAGCTAACTCCGGGGATCACGCCAGGTCGAAGAGTCCGGTCATGTAGGGACTGAGCAGCCGTCCCTGTGGGTCCAGTTCGCGCCGGACCTCGAGGAAGTCCTTCCAGTCCGGATAAAGGGCCTGAAGCCTTTGTCCGTTAAGGCTGTGCAGCTTGCCCCAGTGGGGCCGGCCGCCGTGTCGCTGGAAAATCGGTTCGATCAGCTCGAAGAAGAACTGATACTCATCCTTGTACCAGGCGTGGACGGCGATGGAGCCGCGCGCCCCGCCCTGGAACGGCGACAGCCAGGCGTCGTCACCGGCGGTGCGGCGCACCTCGATCGGAAAAAACACGTCGTTGCGGTGTTTCTCGATGGTGGCAAGGACCTCGCGAAGCGCCAGAAGGTGAGTCTCGAGCGGCAGATGATATTCCATCTCGTTGAAGCGCACCGGTCGCTCCGTGGATAGCAGCTTCCAGCCCTCGTCGACGGCGGTCTCGGGCGGCACCCCGCCGAGAAGGGTCCTGGCAACCGCCTTCCGAAGGCCTGTCGACCAGCCGAGCGTGTTGCGCAGCGCTTTGAGCGCTTCAAGCAGTGCGTCGTCCTGGCCGGGCGGCGCCGCCTTCACCGGGTCGTCGGTTTCGTCGTGGCTGATGTTGGCGGCAAGGTCGGTAAAGGGGACGACGTAGAATTCGAAGTTGCGATGGGTTTTCCAGCGCTCTTCCGCCCGGGCCAGGGATTCTTCCAGACCCTCGACCCAGACCCTGCGGCGGACGCGGCGGTTGGCAGTGGTGCGGATCCGGGCCTCGGTCAGGATTCCCAGGGAACCCAGGGAAACCCGGGCTGCCTGGAACAACTCGGGCCGCTTTTGTCTGTCGCACTCGATCCGCTCGCCGGTCGCGGTCACCAGAGTCAGGCCGGTCACGTCGCCATGCAGCGCCTGGAGACCCTGTCCCGCTCCGTGGGTGCCGGTCGAGATGGCCCCGGCCAGGGATTGCTTGTTGATGTCCGGCAGGTTCGCCATGGCCCGGCCGCGTTGAGCCAGCAGCGGCCCAAGGGCGCCAAGGCGGGTGCCGGCCCGCACCACGGCTTCATCGCCTTCCCATCGGACCAGCCCGTTCAGCCCATCAAGAGAGACGAGGGTGGCGTTGGTCGCGGCAAGGGCTGTGAAACTGTGGCCAGCCCCTACGGCGCGGATGGGGGCCGCTGCAACCTTCAATCCTTCGGCGAGGGCGGCTTCATCGGCCGGAGCGAGGCGGGCCGCCGGATAGGCATTCTGGATGCCGGACCAGTTACGCCACAGCATGCGGCCCTCGGGGTTGACCGCTGCCGGAGCGGGTGGTTCCGGCTTGTCCCGGTTGGCTATGGCGACCGCTCCGCCACCGGCCAGGGCTGTCCCTCCCAGGGCGGCTGCAGAAAGGGTCAGGGCCTTGCGCCGCGTAACCATGGTGTTTCCCCCCGGATTGCTTTGGTGGACAGTTCGGTTCCTGTCCTTGACTCTGTCTAGAGCCTGTTCCGTCTTGATCGAACCGATCAAAACGGAAAAACAGGCTCTGATTGAAACATCTAGAGCATGGTTCGATCCGATAACCGTTTCACACTTATCGGACCATGCTCTAGCGCTTTTCCGCCCCGGACATGAAGATGATCAGAGCCCTGTAGTCATCAGGACTGCAGCCCCCGCATTGGCCGCCTGCGGGCATGGCCTTGAAGCCCTGGACGGTATGGTCGACCAGTGTCGGCATTCCCTGCTGGAGTCTGGGCTTCCAGGCGGTGATGTCGCCAGCCAGGGGGGCGCCAGACCCCACTATGGTGTGGCAGGTCTTGCAGGAGTTTTCATAGAAACCCGCCAGCCGCGCGTCTGATGGGGTCAGGAGCGCCGACTGCTCCGGGGTGATCGGCGTGGCCGCAGGACTGCAACCAATGAGGTACAGGCCGGCAACGAGACAAATCCCGCCAGAGATCAGCGAAAAGCGGTTGCGAGTCATGATCGTCCCCCATCCGGCAAACAGACAGGAGGCGACGGCTGCAATCAACCGCAATCAGGGTTGGGCCCCCTGTTGCTATTCCTCGATCCCGTGGATCCGACGCGCGGCGATCAGGGTATTCTGCAGCAGGCAGGCGATGGTCATGGGCCCGACCCCGCCCGGGACCGGGGTGATCCAGCCCGCCACGGCCCTGGCTTCCTCGAAGGCCACATCACCGACCAGCCGGGTCTTGCCGGCCGCTGCAGCGACCGGATCGCGGGAGGGCAGGCGGGTGATCCCGACATCGATCACCGCTGCGCCCGGCTTGATCCAGTCGCCCCGGATCATTTCCTGCCGGCCCGCCGCGGCGACCAGAATATCGGCCTGGCGGCAGATTCCAGGCAGGTCGACGCTGCGGCTATGGGCGATTGTCACGGTGCAGTCAGCTGCCAGCAGCAGTTGAGCCATGGGCTTGCCCATCAGGTTGGATCGGCCGACCACCACGGCATGTTTGCCTCTCAGGCTGCCGAGCGCGTGCTGCAGCAGCATCATGCAGCCCACCGGCGTGCAGGAGGTCAGGGCGGGCAGACCGCTGGCCAGCCGTCCGGCATTGGTGACCGTCAGGCCGTCAACATCCTTGTCGGGGTCTATGGCTGCTACGATCCGGGCCTGCGACAGGGGTTCGGGCACCGGAAACTGCACAAGCAGGCCGTGGATGGCCGGATCGGCGTTCAGCCGGGACACCAGGGCCAGCAAATCGGCTTCAGGCACATCGCCGGGAAGGCGGTGGGTTTCCGAATGCATCCCCGCGGCCAGGGTCTGAAGGCCCTTGTTGCGGACATAGACCTCACTGGCTGGATCTTCTCCCACCAGGACAACAGCCAGTCCGGGCATGACGCCGTGAGCAGCCTTCAGCGTGGCCACTTCCAGGGCGATCTTGTCTCGCAACGCAGCCGCAAAAGCCTTGCCGTCGATGATGGTCGCGTCGCCCAAGGCCGTTCCTCCGATCAGTCCCGGCTGACCTACGCCCTGCCCGGGCGACTCGCAACGCGCCGGATGGCTGGACAGGCCGCCCTCGACCCTTCATCCTCACAAATCAAACATCCGTTCGGACGCCGCCCATGTTCATGCGCTTTTTCTCTGAACTGCGTCAGGCCAAGGTGCCTGTTACGCTGAAAGAGTATCTCATCCTGATGGAGGCCCTCGACAAGCAGGTCATCGACCGCTCCGTCGAGGATTTCTACTTCCTGTCCCGGGCCACCCTGGTCAAGGACGAGAAGAATCTCGACAAGTTCGATCAGGTCTTTGGCCACGTGTTCAAGGGGCTGGAGACGGTCCAGGACGGCATTACCGCCGAGATTCCGGCCGAGTGGCTGAAGGCCCTGACCGAAAAATTCCTCACCGAAGAAGAGAAGAAGCAGATCGAGGCCATGGGTGGCTTCGAAAAGCTGATGGAGATGCTGCAGGAGCGTCTCAACGAACAGAAGAAGCGCCACGAGGGCGGCAACAAGATGATCGGCACCGGTGGCACCAGTCCGTTCGGGGCCAATGGCTACAATCCGGAAGGCGTGCGGATCGGCCAGGACAAGGGTCGCCACGGCCGGGCGGTCAAGGTCTGGGACAAGCGCGAATACAAGAACCTCGACGACAGCGTCGAGCTGGGTACGCGGAACATCAAGGTCGCTCTTCGCCGTCTGCGCAAGTTCGCCCGTGAAGGCGCACCGGATGAACTGGATCTGGACGGCACCATTCAGGGCACATCTCGGAAGGGCTATCTGGACATCGTCATGCGGCCGGAACGCCGTAACAAGATCAAGGTGCTGATCTTTTTCGATATCGGCGGTTCAATGGACAGCCATATCAAGCTCTGCGAGGAACTGTTCAGCGCCGCCCGCACCGAGTTCAAGAACCTGGAGTTCTTCTACTTCCACAACTGTCTCTATGAGAGCGTGTGGAAGGACAACCGCCGCCGGCAGACCGAGAAGATCAACACCTGGGACGTGCTTCACAAATATCCCAGCGACTACAAGGTGATCTTTGTCGGGGACGGCACCATGAGTCCCTACGAGATCACCTATCCGGGTGGCAGCGTTGAACACTGGAACGAGGAGCCAGGCGCCATCTGGATGGACCGGGTCGCACAGGTCTATCAGAGCGTTGTCTGGCTCAACCCCACCCCGGAACGCCACTGGGACTATACCCAGTCAATCGGGGTCATGAAGCAACTGGTCAACGACAGGATGTTCCCCCTGACCATCGACGGACTCGACAAGGCCATGCGGGAACTGGTGCGCGGACACTAGGCGGAACAGGGACGCCTGCAGGTTCCTGCGGCGTCCCTATCCAGCGCGGTTCCTGTCACGCCCTGGCCGGCAGGAAGCGAGGGTTCCTGAGAAGGGCCGCCTTGTTCCGGATGAATGGCTCCGACACCGGCTTTGCGCTCAGCCGCCAGCCGACCCAGACGCCGCCGGCAGCGAATGCCGTGCAGATCAGGGCGATATAGATCTCCGCCGGAAACATCCGGGCCCTTTGCTGGAATTCCAGCCACTGCAGGACGAAGGCGGCCAGGGCCAATATGGCGGCCCAGGCGAGCACGGTGCGGGTCATGGCGAGATCGTGCCGCAGCCCTCGAACCTGTCAATGGTGGTTCCTGCGGCGCGGGGCGGTTGACCTTGGCTGGCCGGACCCGTTTGATCGGGTCATGTCGACGACTTCTTCTGATCCGCGCGCCCTGGTCCAGGCCGGCGCCCTGGCCCTGAACCGGCGAGACCCTGCCGGGGCTCGGGACCTGTTCGAGCGGGCGGCACAGGCTCCCCATGCCGACCCGGCCGCCCTGCTGGGCCTGGCGATCGCCTGCAGGGACCTGGGCGACGCCGCAGCTCGGCTGAAGGCGCTTGACCGTCTCCTGGCTCAGGAGCCAAGGCACGTTCGCGGCCTGATTCTGAAAGGCGACCATTTCCATGAGGCCGACGACCCCCGCGCCGCCGCCACCTTTTATGGCGCCGCCCTGGCCGCCGCTCCGCCGCCTGAACGCCTGCCTCCTGAGATCCTGTCCGAACTGCGCCGCGCCAGGGCCATGACGGATCGGTATCAACAGGACTACGCCAATCATCTGGATGCGGCGCTTTCAGCCGCAGGCCTCGTCCCCGATGCGCCAGAAATGGCCAGGTTCTCCCAGTCGGTAGATCTGATGCTGGGCCGAAGGACGCTCTACCTTCAGCAGCCCCGCCATTATTATTTTCCAGGTCTTCCGCAGATCCAGTTCTATTATCGGTCCGGGTTTGACTGGCTGGACGGTCTTGAGGCGGCGACGGACGCGATCCGCACGGAACTGCTTGCCATTCTTGCGGAAGGCGAGGGGTTCGTTCCCTATGCCCAGACCCAGCCTGACCGTCCTTTCGGTGGTCGACACGCTGTCCGTGACAGCCCGGACTGGACCGCCTTTTTCCTGTGGAAGGACGGCGTCGCCCAGTCGGACGCGGCGGATCGCTGTCCCGTCACCATGGCCGCGCTCAGGGATGTGCCGCTCTGTGCGATCGAAGGTCGGTCTCCCTCGATCCTGTTCTCGCGATTGAAGCCGGGCGCCCGGATTCCGCCCCACCACGGGTTCATAAATGCCCGACTGATCGGCCATCTGCCGCTGATCGTGCCCGGCGCCTGTGGTTTCAGGGTGGGCAATGAAACTCGCTTCTGGCGGGAAGGAGAGGCCTGGCTGTTTGACGACACGATCGAGCATGAGGCCTGGAACGACTCCGATCAGGACAGGATCATCCTGATCTTCGACATCTGGCGGCCGGAACTGACCCCGGCGGAACGTGACATGGTGCGAGGGCTGTTCTCGGCGGTGGATTCCTATGGATCTGGCCCGGCCCAGGCCTGGGGCGTCTAGCGGCCCATGGACAGTCTCGCCCTTGGCGAACTGCAGGCCCGGACCTTCCAGGGACTGCTGGCCGCCACTGACCCTGCAAGCGGGCTGATCGCGGATAGATGGCCCAGCCCATCGGCCTGTTCGATCGGGGCCCAGGGCTTTGCCTTCACGGTCTGGGCCATCGCGGCCGCCAGGGGCTGGATGAGCCGCAGCCAGGCGGTTGATCTGACACTCAAGGGGCTTCGCACCCTCAGCCGGGCGCCACAGGGAGACTCCCCATCAGGCGTCGCGGGTCATCGGGGCTGGTTCTATCACTTCCTGAACCGTCAGACGGGACTGAGGGCCGGAACCTGCGAGCTCTCCACCATCGATACAGCCCTGATGCTGGCGGGAGCTCTGGCCGCCGCCCGGGCCTTTGATGGCGAGGGTCCGGAAGAGGTCGAACTGCGGCAACTGACGGCCGCCCTCTATGAGGCCGTGGACTGGGCCTGGGCGACCACGCCTTCGGGCCGGATCGCCCTTGGCTGGACTCCCGAGGCAGGGTTCATTCCCTATGAATGGCGCGGCTACAACGAGGCGATGATCCTCTACATCCTGGCGCTCGGGGCCGACTATGGGCCCATGAGCCCCTCGGCCTGGACCGCCTGGACAGAAGACTATCGACGATCATGGACGACCTGGCCCGTTCCCCACCTGGCCTTCGGTCCAATGTTCGGCCATCAGTACAGCCATCTCTGGATCGATTTTCGCGGGATCCAGGACGCCTTCATGCGTGAGCTGAAGCTCGACTATTTCGAGAACAGCCGGCGGGCTGTGGTGACACAGCAGGCCTATGCCGCCGCCAATCCGGGCGGCTGGGGCGGCTACAGCGCTGACTTCTGGGGGCTGACGGCCTGTGATGGCCCGGGCGATTTTCGCCAACTTCAAGGGTTGAGGCTACGCCGGTTCAGAAGCTACGCCGCCCGGGGCGCCCACGACTTTGATGATGGCACCCTGGCGCCCACCGCCATGGCTGCGTCCTTGCCGTTTTCGCCCGAGATTGTCCTGCCGAGCCTGGAGCGACTGATCGACGCGCATGGGCGCGCCATCTATGGGCCCCAGGGGCTGCAGGACGCCTTCAATCCGACCCTCACCCGGCCGACACCGCCGGCCTTTGGCGCCGTGCAGCCGGGGACGGGCTGGGTCAGCCACGACATGCTGGGCATCGACCAGGGACCGATCGTGGCCATGATCGAAAACCACAGGACCGGCCTGGTCTGGCGCTGGATGCGCGGTGAACCGGTCATCCAGCGAGGCCTCCAGCGCGCCGGCTTCACCGGGGGCTGGTTGGCCTAGCGCCTGACTCAGGGTGGGTCAGAACGGTCATCGGAAGCCGATGGCCACTGTCCCGAGACTGCGTGCCGACGTGCAGGTATCGCACTGCGTGATCGCAGTAGAAGCGCCGACGGGCCCACGGCGCAGGTTCAAGGTCGTGGAAACCATCGTAAAAATGTAGCCGGCGCCACCAGGGCAGTCTTTTGTCACATCGGCGACGATCGCTGAACTCGATCGCGCAACAATGGTTCGAGTGAAGTTCGTAAGGGCTGCCGAGCCGGCGGAAATGTCCGCATTTGCAAGATTCTGACCGCTGAACCGAATCCGTGCGCGACAGGTTCGAGTACCGCTGCCAGCGTCGATCCTGTCCGGCGTGGCGCCTGTGATTGAGGGTCTCGGATGGAGAACCAGTCCAAGGTCCGCCACCTTGATGAACCTGGGCGGCAAAGGCGGCAGGGTCTGGCAGGGCTTGCTTACGCCCGTCAGGGGGTCCCGGCAGAGCTGCGGCGGCGTTGGTGGCGGCGCGATCAAGGGCTGCGGTTCCGGCGCGGTCAACTGCAACCTGGCCGTTGTCGTCGTCGTCACTTGCGGGAGATCGAAGGTTACCCGGATGGCGGGGCGATTTTGAGAATCCGTGCAGGACTTCAGGAAGGTCCTGGGATTGATCCTGCGTCCATCAGACAGGATGACCACCACCCCGTTGACGTCGGCCATCCGCGAGCCGACCAGGCGCAGCCCGGTTGCGCCGCCAAATACATCGGCCGTGCCCAGGGTTTCGCCGGACTTCTGGTAACCAGTCCCGCCCGCGACGAACACGGTCCCGTCGGTAGGATCACAGCTTTCGCCAAGACCTTGAGCCAGGATCGACTCCAGCTTGGGAAGCGGTGTGGTCAGGACGGTTGGCGCTGCGCCTGTGATCCGGGTGTCTCCGGCCAGTTGGCCCTGCGCTGTGGCGACGCCGGTTACCAGTCCCGCAACGACAAGGGCGGCGCCCAGAGGGGCAAGACGTGAAGAAACGAGGGTCATGGGGTGCTCCGGCCATTCAATCGATGACGAAGTGGTAAGGCGCGGTATCGCCCCAAACAAAGGCCAAATGGCTCATCCAAATGCCCTAGCGGGCGGAGGCAAAAACAGGGGCGGACAGGCCATCGCGCACCCGCCCCTGTCCTTCGGGTCTGGTTTGTCTGATCGCCAATTAAAGAAGTCCGTGGCGTCGAGCGCCGAGAGGCTGACGTTTTCGAGAGTGAAGGTAACGCCGCCTGCCATGGTGAAGACAACGTCGTCGCCCTCCTGGAATGCTGCGGCCAGGGCCGGGTTGGCGTTGGCGTTGGCGGAAATTGGTCAGGTTGATCCGGTCCAGGCCGTTCTGGAAATCTTTGACCGTGTCGGACCCGCCTTCCTTGTTGAAGATGAAGCGGTCATTGCCATCGCCGCCCGAAAGGATGTCGAAGCCGCCACGGTCGCGAATTTCGTCGTCCCCGGCGCCGCCGGTCAGCAGGTTGTTGGCGTTGTCGCCTTCGATCCTGGGCCTGGCCATGGTCCTGTCTCTCCAGTTGTTGTTCAACAGTGTCATTCGACCGGCTATCAACTCGCCATTCCCGACGACCGCTGTGATGTGGCAACGGGAGCTTGATGCGAGTTAATCCGAAGTGCAGACAAAAATCATGGAGCCCTTCCGGGCTGTCCCTTAGCGCACCAAGGCCGATAGGGCGGTCGGGGGGCTTCGCGACGGCTGCATGATGTGAGAGACTTGCGTCCTCGCATGATCAGAATAGATCGTCCGGCGACAACATCGAAGGCAAGGCCGACATGACTGTGCTGGATGTCTATCTCATCAAGCCGACCCACTATGACGATCAGGGATACCCCATCCAATGGTGGCGGTCGCTGGTGCCCTCGAACTCCCTGGCCTGTGTCGCGGCCCTGGTCGAGGACGCCAGCGCCCGCACGGCGCTTGGACCGGATGTCCGGGTCGTCTGCCATCCCATTGATGAGGTGAACACCGAAGTCTCGACCGACAGGATTCTTCGCCGGTTTCGCGAGCCGGGCGCCAAGGTTCTGGTGATGATGATCGGCGTGCAGACCAACCAGTATCCCCGGGCCCTCGACATCGCCCGGCCCCTGCGGGCGGCGGGCGTGCCCGTCTGTATTGGCGGTTTCCACGTCTCCGGCTGTATCGCCATGCTGGGAACCGACGCGGAAGAACTGCAGGAAGCCCGGGCCATGGGCCTCAGTCTCTTTGCCGGTGAAGCCGAGGATGGCCGGATTGACGCTGTCTTGCGCGACGGGCTGAACAACCAGCTTCAGCCGCTCTACAACCACCTGGCCGATCTCCCGGCCCTGGGCGGGACCCCGACCCCGTTTCTGGGACCGGATATCCTCGAGGGGGTCATCGACCGACTCTCAAGCTTTGATCTGGGCCGGGGCTGCCCGTTCGAATGCAGTTTCTGCACCATCATCAATGTTCAGGGCCGCAAGAGCCGGTTCCGCACGGCGGACGACCTGGAAAAGATCGTTCGCGAGAACCATGCCCATGGCATCGACCACTTCTTTGTCACCGATGACAACCTCGCCCGCAATCGCAACTGGGAAGCCTATGCCGACCGGTTGATCCAGCTTCGGGAAACGGAAGGCATCAAGGTCAGTCTGATCATCCAGGTCGACACCGGCACCCACCGTATTCCCCGGTTCATCGAGAAGATGGCCCAGGCCGGGGTCAACAGCATCTTCATCGGCCTGGAAAACATCAATCCGGACAATCTGGAAGCCGCCAAGAAGCGCCAGAACCGGATCGAGGAATATCGTGAGATGTTCCTGGCCTGGAAGCAGCATGGCGTCATCGTCACCTGCGGCTATATCATCGGCTTTCCGCAAGATACGCGGGACTCCGTGCTTCGGGATATAGAGCTCATCAAGGAGCAGTTGCCGGTCGACATGCTCTATCTCAACTATCTGACTCCCTTGCCCGGCAGCGAGGATCACAAGCGGGACAAGGCGGCGGGCGCCTGGATGGACCCGGACTTCAACAAGTATGACCTGAGCCACCGTGTTTCGCGCCATCCGAAGATGTCGGACGAGGAGTGGGACCAGGCGTTCCGCGAGGCCCATCGCAGCTTCTACAGCTTTGAACATATGGAGCGGATCCTGAACCGCCGCATGCAGGTTTCGGTGCGGCAGCCCAAGGCGACGATCAACAGCTTCATCATCTATCGTGAAGGCCCGGGCCTGGAGCAGGTGGGAACCTCGGAGTTCGGCGTCCTGCGCCTGGTTCGACGCAAGCAGCGCCGACATGGCATGCCGATCGAGAACCCTGTGTGGTTCCACCTGCGCCAGACCGCCATCAGCGCCTGGAAACTGGCCAACTATGCCACAACCTATGCCCGCCTGACTCTGGCCCAGCGCCGCGCCGTCGCCCGCTACCGGGCCGGGGTGCGCTATACCGACGCCGCCATCGCCCCCATCACCAACCGGGACGAAGACGCCCTGGTCCTGGAAACCGCCGCCCGCAGCACGCCGGTGACCCGCAAGCGCCTGGAGATCCGGATGAAGGTGCGGGAAGAGGCGGAGTCGGCCTGAAGGGAGGTCTGATCCAACCGTTTCGCAGGGTCGAAGAATGGTGGATGCGACAGGGATTGAACCTGTGACCCCCTCGGTGTGAACGA
>JARWZW010000011.1 GCA_029866155.1 Caulobacter sp.
CAACAATCAGGACTTCGTCGGTGGCGTCGTGGCGTCCCTGCTGCTGCAAGGCGCTGCCCAGACGATCAACGGGACTTCGACGGTGAATGCGTCCGGCATCGAGAATATGTCGGGTACAGGTTTTGATGACGTTCTGACCGGTGACGGAGGGAACAATGTGCTTGCGGGACGTGAAGGCGGCGACACCCTGAATGGCGGTGACGGTGACGATGTCCTGCTGGGTGACGGCTCGATCCGGATGAACAGCTTCAATAATCAGGGCGGGTCTGGACCGATCACCCAGATCGAGGATGACGCCAACCTCTTTGGCAATGACATTCTGAACGGCGGCGCGGGCAATGACACCCTTCGCGGCGGCGGCGGAGACGATATCCTGACGGGCGGCATCGGCTCCGACACGCTGGACGGCGGGGCGGGGATCGATACGGTCAGCTACGCCTATCGCACCGCCGGCATGTTTCTGAACCTTTCGGTCCAGGGGATTGTTCAGGGAGCCGGCGGCGAGAATGACACCCTGATCGGGATCGAGAATGTCATCGGCACGGGGTTCAATGACAGCATCCGAGGGGATGACCAAGCCAACCGCATCGACCTGGGCGCCGGCAATGACTTCAGCTACGGCGGACTTGGCGCCGATACGTTGATCGGCGGCGATGGTTCGGACATTCTCTGGCACGGGGCCAATATCAATCTGTTGACGGGCGCCTTCGTGGATCCGGTCAGCGGTGCGATCCTGGGTCTGGCTCATGACGATCTTTCGATCGACACCCTTCAGGGCGACGCCGGCAATGACGTGGCCTATGTCGGCCTGGGCGATATCGCATCGGGGGGCGCCGATTTCGACCGGCTGTTCGTCTCCTTCGTCTCCTACAACCTGGCCCTCAACCTGGACCTTTCGACCGGCGACGCCTCGGCCATCCTGGCGGCGCTCAGCGGCGGGACCTACGATGGGTTCGAGGAGTATGGCGTCTTTGGCACCCTGTTCAACGACACCATCCGGGGCACGGCGGGTTCTGACCGGATCTACGACAACTACGGCAACAACACCTTCTATGGCGGAGACGGCGACGACTTCCTCAGTGGCGGCTTCGACAGCAGCACCCTGTATGGAGAGGCCGGCAACGACACCTTCTTCAACGGCGCCAGCGCCGACAAGCTGTATGGCGGAGAGGGCGACGACGTCTTCCTCTACGGCTCCAGCCTGGGTCCGGCCATCGACCCGCCCGTGGCTGCCGATGACGTCATTGCCGGCGACCTCGGCCGTGACCGGATCGATTTCAACAATGTCGCACCGACTGGCGGGTTGGGGGTCACGGTCAATCTGGCCCTCACGGCCGCCCAGAACATCAATTTCGGCACGGTGAAGATCTCCGGGATCGAGGATCTCTACGGAACGGCCCTGGCCGACACCTTCAATGGCAATGGCAGCGCCAACGCCCTGTTTGGACGTCTGGGCGATGACAGCCTGGCCGGTTTCGCCGGGGACGACTTCCTGGACGGCGGCGACGGCGCCGACCTGCTGGACGGCGGCAAGGGCTTCGATACCGCGAGCTATGCAACCTCCCTCAGGGCGGTCACGGTCAGTCTGGCCCTGACGGTGGCCCAGGACACCCTGGGCGCCGGCCTGGACACCCTCAAGGACATTGAAAACCTCGAGGGCTCGGCGCTCGGCGACACACTGACCGGCAACAGCCTGGTCAATCTGATGACCGGCCTGGCCGGAGACGATATCCTGGATGGCGGCAAGGGCAATGACGCCCTCAATGGCGGTGATGGCCTCGATACGGCCAGCTACGCTACGGCAACCTCGGCGGTCACCGTGAACCTGCTGACCGGGCTATCCTCGGGCGGCGCGGGCAAGGATACCCTGGTCAGCATCGAGAACGTCACCGGCTCGGCCTTCCGGGATGTTCTCACAGGCAACACAGGCGCCAATGTCCTGTTGGGCGGCGGCAACAACGACATCATCGACGGCGGGGCGGGTGATGACGTCATGAACGGCGAGGCCGGGACCGATCTGGTCAGCTATGCTTCGGCGGTCTCGGGCGTGACGGTCAGCCTTGCCCTGGCCACCGCCCAGAACACCGGCGGCGCCGGCATCGACACCCTGTCCGGCTTTGAAGACCTGACCGGATCGAAGTTTGCCGACAGCCTGACCGGGGACAGCCTGGCCAACCGGATGACCGGTGGCGGCGGCGCCGACAGCCTGACCGGGGGCGCCGGCAAGGACCGGTTCGTCTATCTGGCGGCATCGGACTCCAACCGCTCGAACACCGATCTGATCACCGATCTGACCGCGACGGATATTCTCGATCTGTCCGCCATCGACGCCGACACCGTCCTGGCGGGTGACCAGGCCTTTGTCCTGGCCGCCGCCTTCACCGGTATGGCGGGCCAGTACACCCTGGCCTTCAATGCGGCGACCGGCCAGACCCAGCTGCAGGCGGATATCAATGGCGACAGCCGGGCGGATTTTGCCCTGTTGTTCACCGGCGATGTCACCGGAATGACCGGGACCTGGGTGTTGTAATCAGGCCGGGGCCGCCGTTCAGCAACATGGCCCGACACCGGCAATGCCGATGTCGGGCCATGTCGAGGCCCGCTGACCTTCAGCCCGTTGCCCGGCTCGATCGGCTGTAGCAATACAGATCAGGCTTCGGCGTCACGGAGGACGGCCTTGCAACTGATCGGACAGTATGACTCGCCCTTCGTTCGCCGGGTGGGCATAGCCCTGACCCTCTACGAGCTGCCGTTTGAACATCTGCCCTGGGCCGGGTTCGGGGATGTCGACAGGATCGCCCGGGTCAATCCGCTGCGGCGGGTGCCGACCCTGGTGATGGACGATGGCCAGGTCCTGGTGGACAGCGCCGCCATCCTGGACTGTCTGGACGACATGGTCGGACCAGGCCGGGCCCTGATCGCGGCAACCGGTCCTGACCGGCGAGAGGCCTTGAGAGTCTGCGCCCTGGCGGCGGGGGTCGCCGACAAGGCGGTCAGCCTGGTCTATGAGGGGGCGTTTCGCGACGCGCCGGCCGAGATCTGGGTCAGCCGCTGTCGGGCCCAGGTGCTTGAGACCCTCGCCCTGCTTGACCGACAGAGGGCCGAACGTCCTGCGGAAGGCTGGTTCGGCCCGGGACTCACCCATGCCGACGTCATGCTGGCAACCATGCTGAGGTTCGTCTCCGAGGCCCTACCCGCAGCGGTGGCCTTTGTCGATTATCCGGCCCTGGCGGCCCATAGTGCGCATTGTGAAGCCTTGCCGGTCTTCAAGACTGTGTCCCAGCCCTTCAGCCTGACGCCGCCAAAGCCATGACCCTGGATACGGTGAGCGCGCGTTGGGAAAGACTGAAGCCGCACATCCAGGTCTTTGGGCCGGACGACAGTTGCCCCCGACCTGCCGTGCTGCTGTTCCACGGCTGTGGAGGCGTTCGCGAGCATATGACCCGATATGCTGTTTTGGCTGCGGACATAGGATGGCGCGCCTTTGTGGTGGATTCCTTCGCACACCGAGGATGGAGCCGGCTCTACGCCATGTGTATGGTCTGCACTGGCCTGAGGATGCGGGGTGGCCAAAGAGCGGGTGACATCCTGGCGGCCCTTCGGGGTGTCGCTCAGCGAGCGGATGTCGACGCTTCGTCTATCGTCCTGGCCGGTTGGAGCCATGGCTCATGGTCGATCATGGATCTGATGACTTTCGAGGATGACAGGAAAGGTCTGGCCGGGCTGGCAGACCCGGACATGGCCCTGCGTGACAGGGTTGCGGGGCTGTTTCTGGTCTATCCTTTCGTGGGGTCCATCGTTCGGACGCGCCGGAAGCCCTGGCGCCATCGACCGCCGACCTTTGGGTTGATCGCCGCCAGGGATCACATTTCCAGCGCGGCGCAGGCCAGGGCGGTCTATGCGTCGCTGGCTCGCCAGGATGTGCCACTAGAAACCTGGGTCGCCCAGGGCTCGCATGCCTTCGATGAGCCCGGCGCGACAGCTCCGATGACCTTCGACCCCGACCTCACCCGGCAGGCCGAGGCACACTGGACCCGGTTTCTGACAAGGATCGGTCGCAAAGAATTCGTCTGAACGGGATAGACTCGGGGTCTTTCCGAGGCGTCGTGTTGTTGGGCATTCGGCTGGGGCGGCGTATGTTCGAAAAAGACTCGACGGCCCGGCGCTGGTCCAGGCTCTGGAGCCATGTCATCGACATGGCGCCTGCCGGTAACGGGTCTTTTCCGACCGTTCTGATGTTCCACGGCTGCGGCGGAGTAAGATCCCACATCCTGACCTATGCCGAGACTGCCGTCCGGGCCGGGTGGCGAGTGCTGATCATCGACAGCTACAGCCCGCGAGGATGGAGCCGACGCTGGGCGCAGGTCTTCGTCTGCACGGGCCTGATGTTCCGCGGCAAGTCTCGCGCTGGCGATGTCGCTGCCGCGATCTGGGGGGCGAGTCAGCTCAAGGGCGTCGATTCCCGGAGGATCGTCCTGACCGGATGGAGTCATGGGTCCTGGGCTCTGATGGATCTGATGACGGCAAGGTTGGACGGGGGGAGCCGCTTGAACCTGTCCGATTCCATCGCCTGGCCGGTGGACGAAGTCCGGGGGCTGTTCCTCGCCTATCCCTATGTGGGCCTCGTGGCCCGGAGTTGGCGCAAGCCTTGGCTCAGGACGCCCAGGGTGTTCGGCGTCATTCCGACCAAGGATCACTTCTCGGGGGTTCAGGGATACATGCGCGCGTTTGCGGCGCCGATCCGGGCCGGCTGCGATGTCGAACTCTGGGGCGTCGAGGCCACCCATGCCTTTGATGAGCCCGGCATCAAGGCCCGGCTGCCGATCCGGTTCGATGAAGCGGCCAGCGTAGCGGCCCTGAGCCGGTTCGAAGCGTTCCTCGGGAGGATCGGCGCCTTGCCCGACCCGTCTGAGGGCTTGACCTGAATCAAGGACAGGGGATCGGCGCCTCTGCAGTAAGGGCTTTGCAGCCCTTGCCTTGCATCGGCGGGTTTTCTGAAACCAACCACCTCCGGCCTGGGCCCCGCGTGACATCCGCGGGGCTCCTTTTTGTCTGACGCCGCTAGAGCCTGTTCCGCTATGATCGAACGGATCACAACGGAAAAGCAGGCTCTGGACCTGGCATTCCCGTCTGAATGCCTGGACCACTGGAGGGTTCTATCCTTTCGTTCGGCAGGGACGGC
Source organism: Caulobacter sp. (assembly GCA_029866155.1). GTDB lineage: Bacteria > Pseudomonadota > Alphaproteobacteria > Caulobacterales > Caulobacteraceae > Caulobacter. The sequence goes on from JARWZW010000011.1 coordinate 5,183, forward strand.
TCCATTTGGGGGCTGCGATGCAACCGTCCTGGCCCAAACCCGCCTTGCGGGGCAAATCCACCAATTGGGGAGTGTGCCGAGGCGGCGTGATTGTGTATGTTGCCCAACAGGCTTGCTTAACCCGCTTGCCCAATTCTGTCCGCCAAAGTCGCCTGTCTGATTTCCCGATTAATCTATGCAGGTCATGCGCTTCGCCAAAAAGGGTCATCCTTGAAGCTTCTCAGCGTCGATCTGCCCAAGCCGCTGGCGGATGCGTTCATCGCCTGCAGGCCCCACTTTATCGGGATTGCTCTGTTCAGCGCCCTGCTGAACGTGCTGTTCCTGGCGCCGACCATCTATATGATGCAGGTCTATGACCGGGTGGTTCCGACCGGCGGACTGCTGACCCTTCTCTACATCACCCTGGTGGTGGCCTTCGCCCTGGGTACACTGGCTCTGCTCGACGCTGTTCGGGCGCGGCTGCTGGTTCGGGTCGGGCTGCGCCTGGACAAGATGCTGGCCGGGCCGATCCTCGAGCGTCTGATGGCCAGGTCTGCGCCCGGCGCGCCGGTTCAGGGGATGCGTGAGTTCGACGTGCTGCGTCAGGCCATTTCAGGCCAGGCGGCGCTGGGCTTTCTCGATGCGCCCTGGACACCGCTCTATGTCATCATCGCCTTCATGCTGCACCCGGCGCTGGGCGCCCTGACCATTGCCGGGGGCGTCATCCTGGTGGCGCTGGCCCTTTTCAACGAACGGTCGACCAAGACCAAGGCCCAGACCGCCAACCGGGCGATCAACGCCGCCTATGCCGCTCAGGAAGCGGCGGCCCAGAATGCTGACGTGGTCCGGTCCATGGGCATGCGGGGCGCACTGCGCGAGCGTCAGTTGACGGACCGGCGGCTCGGTCTCGGCATGTCTGGCGAGGCCCAGTTCACCGGCGGTGTCTACGCCTCGGCGACCAAGTTCATGCGCCTGTTCCTGCAGTCCGCGGCCCTGGGACTGGGCGCATGGCTGGCGGTCGAGCGTCAGATTTCGGCGGGTGCGATCATCGCCGCCTCGGTCCTGATGAGCCGCGCCCTTCAACCGGTTGAACAGGTGGTCGGTTCCTGGAGCGTGGTCGTCCAGGCCAGGACCGCCCTCAAGACTCTGGCGGATATCTTCGCCAAGGAAGAGTCGGAAACGCCCCGCACCAAGCTGCCTGAGCCCAAGGGCGCCCTGCAGTTCGACAAGGTGGTGCTCCGGGCCCCTGGCGGCGAAGGCCTGCTGCTGAAGGGGACCTCCTTCGCCATCAAGGCCGGCGAGGCCCTCGGGGTGGTTGGTCCCAGCGGCGCCGGCAAGACCACCCTGGCCCGTGTGGCGGTCGGCGCGATTGCTCCGGATTCCGGAGTGGTCAGGCTGGACGGCGCCAACCTTGCTGACTGGGATCCTGATCGGCTCGGTCGCCATATCGGCTATCTGCCCCAGGACAGCGGTCTGATCGCCGGAACGGTGCGCGACAATATCTCCCGCTTTGATGTCTGGAAGGGCGACGACGCCCAGGCGATCGACGCTGCAGTGGTTGCGGCAGCCCAGACGGCCGGGGTGCATGACCTTATTCTTCGCCTGCCAAAGGGCTACGACACGGTTCTGGCCCATGGCGGCAAGGGCCTGTCGGCCGGCCAGTCCCAGCGGGTCGCCCTGGCCCGCGCCCTCTATGGCGATCCCTCCCTCGTCGTGCTCGACGAGCCCAATTCCGCGCTGGACGCTGAAGGCGAGGCCGCGCTTGGCCGCGCCATCGTCAGTGTCAAGGCGCGGGGCGCCTCGATCGTCGTCATCGCCCACCGCACAGGCGTCCTTGCGGTGGTCGACAGTCTGCTGGTCCTGCGGGATGGCGCCGTCGAACGCTTCGGGCCCCGGGCTGAAGTCATGGCCGCCATGTCCGGCGCCGCCCGGCCCGCGCCGGCCTCCAACGTCGTTGAACTCAAAGGTCCGCAATGAGCGCCGCCGAAGAGATGGCCGCCCGGCCCGCCAGCGAAATGGCTGAGGCCGAGGCGCCGCCGAAGGCGCCGCTCAGCGACAATCCGCAGCGTGAATTGCGTTTCGGCGCCGTTGTGGTCCTGCTTTTCTTCGGGTTGTTCCTGGGCTGGGCCGCCATTGCCCGGCTGGACGCCGCCGCCTACGCCCAGGGGGTGATCGCGGTGGCCGGCAACCGCCAGGCCGTCCAGATCCGTGACGGCGGCGTCGTAACGGCGATCCATGTCACGGATGGCCAGGCCGTCATCAAGGGGCAGGCCCTGGCCGAAGTTTCCACAACCGAACTGGGCGCCAATGAGCGGGCCATGTCGGGCGAGGTCATGTCGCTGCTGGCCCAGCGTGCGCGGCTCAACGCCGAGCGCAAAGCGGGCGCCGAGGTGCCCACGCCGAGCGAATTTGCCAGCCTGGGTCCTGATGACCGCATCCTGGCCAATGACGCCATGATGTTGCAACGTCAGCAGTTTGCGGCCCGCAAGTCGTCGGTGGCGGCCCAGCAAGGCGTGCTGAACCAGCGGATGAGCCAGCTCAACGAGCAGATCACTGGATACCAGCGCCAGCTTGACGCCAATGCCGAACAGTTGCGGCTCATCGGTGAGGAACTGGTCGGGGTTCGCCGGCTGGCGGAACAGGGCTACGCTCCGGAAACCCGTGTCCGGGCGCTTGAACGGGAGGAAGCCTCACTGACCGGTGACGCGGGCTCCCTGCGGGCCCAGGTGGCCCGCGCCAACGAGGCCATTGGCGAATCCCGGATGCAGTTGCTGTCCATCGACCGACAGGTTGTCGAGGAAGTCACTGGCCAGTTGCGGGATGTCGAGGTTCGGCTCGATGAACTCCAGCCAAAGCTGGGCGCTCTTCGCGATCAACTCGGTCATGCCGTGATCCGGGCCCCGGCCGGCGGCAAGGTGGTTGGTCTGACCGTCTTCACCGTCGGTGGCGTTCTTGCCCCCGGCGCCACCCTGATGGAGATCGTGCCTCAGGATCGCGCCCTGGTCATCCAGGCCAGCATTTCGCCCGCCGATGCCGACGATCTGCGGCTGGGTCAGGAAACCCAGGTGCGGTTCACCTCGCTGCATGAGCGGGACCTGCCGATCCTCAAGGGACTCCTGACCAAGCTTTCCGCCGACAGTTTCGTCGATGAGCAGTCGGGCGAGAGGTTCTTCCGGGGAGAGATTTCCGTTCCCGAAGCCGAGATGGAGCGAATTCGCAAGGTCCGCGGCGCCCGTACAGGCCTGCAGGCCGGTCTGCCAGTCGAGATCCTGATCCCGCTCCGGGCCCGCTCGGCCCTGGACTATCTGCTCGAGCCCTTGCTCCAGACCTTCTGGAAGTCCGGCCGGGAGCACTGATCGCCGGCCTGCCCCTGGGCGGCGCTTCGTCAAGTCAGGCTGCGACCCACACCCTCCGGGCTGATGGCGGCCCGTCGAGGCCGGGCGCGAATAGCCCAGAGGATCAGCATGGGCAGGCTGGCCAGGATCAATAGCAGCTTGAGTACGACGAGCAGGCCCAGGGGCGTCGGCAGGGCGATCAGCACCCAGATCAGCAGGGCTGTCGCGAGCATGGCCAAGAGCAGCCTGGCCAGATAGTCGCCAAGCCGCGAGCCGATCCATCCCCGCGCGGCTGGGGCCGCCCGGGCGACCTGGTCTATACAATCGAGAGCAAAGGTCCGGAAGCTGGCGGAACGGTCCTCGAAGTCGCCAAGTCCGCGATAGTGGCTGTTGTCGATCACCAGGCGTCTGCCATGCCTCGCGCGCAGTTCCAGCAGGCGACGCCAGGGCTTCCATCGTGTCGGGGCGAAGGCGATTCGGAGATCCGTCACATCGCGCCACAGCAGGGTCAGGGTTTCGCCATTTGGCCGTTCCCAGACCAGGGACTGGGGGTCAATTCGCCAGCAATGAACGCCGGACTCCAGCCCGCTTTCCCGTTTGGCATAGCCCGTCACGCCGCGTTCCCCCTTTTGGCGTGAGTCTGGGGCCGAAGTTTCGCGGCCGCTTCGCCCGAAAAGGGGGGAGGCCCTTGCCCGCCCCCCCCGCCTGCGTCCAACATGCTCAAAAAGCAGGGGAGGCCAGTTTCCGATCATGGGACAGCGGCATAGCAGTTGGCGGGTCGCCGCCTTTTCCGCACCTTGCCTGCCCCTTGCAGCCATGATGCTGCCGGTAACCATTTACCTCCCGAACTATTACGCCCGGGATCTCGGGGTAGGACTGGCCGCAGTCGGCTGGGCCTTCGGGCTGGTGAGGATTTTTGACCTTTGGTTTGATCCCTTGCTGGGTCTGGCCATGGACCGGACCCGGACCAGACTTGGCCGCTTTCGTCCCTGGTTTCTGGCCGGGGCGCCCCTGGCCATGCTCGCCATCTACATGCTGTTCATGGCTCAGCCGGGGGTCAGCGCCGGCTATATCCTGCTCTGGCTTGTGCTCGGCTTCATGGGGCAGTCCATGGCCCAGCTGGGCCATATGGCCTGGGCCGCTCAGGCCGCGCCGGACTATTCAGAGCGCTCGCGGATCTATGGCTGGTGGCAGGCCTTTACGGTCGGAGGCATGCTGCTGATCCTGGCGCTGCCGGTCATCCTGAAGCAGTTTGCGGGGGCCAGTGATGCTCAGGGGGTCCAGGGCATGGGCTGGTTTGTCATCCTGACCCTGCCGCCGGCCATGCTCCTGGCCCTCGTGGCCATGCCGGAGCCGGCCATCCGCCGGGCGCCGAGGCCGATGAGGCTGGGCAATTTTCTGCAGCTCTTCCGACAGCCGAGCGCCCTGCGGCTGTTGGCGGCCGACATCCTGCTGGGAACCGGGCCAGCCCTGGCGGGGACACTGTTCTTCTTCTATTTCGACGCTGTTCATGGCTATCCGCGGGGCCAGGCGGCGCAGCTGCTTCTGGTCTATTTCGTCGGGGCGCTGGTCGGGGCGCCGCTCTGGACGCGCCTGGCCGGGAAGCTGGGCAAGCATCGTGCGCTGATGGTGGCTGCCGGCGCCTATGCCCTGGCCCAGCTATCGGTTCTGGTGGCGCCGGAGGGCCTGGGGTTCAGCATCCTGGTGATGTTCCTGGCTGGCCTGCCGTTTTCCGCTGGATCGATCCTGCTGAAGGCCATGATGGCGGATGTCGGCGACGAGGTGCGGCTGAAGACCGGCCATGACCAGTCCGGCCTGTTGTTTTCCCTGCTGACCGGCTCGATCAAGATCGGTTCCGCCAGCGCCGTCATCCTGTCCACCTCGATCCTGGCCAATGCCGGCTTCGACGCCAAGGCCGGCGCAGCCAACAGCGAATCGGCGCTCCTGACCCTCAGCCTGATCTTCGCCGTGGCGCCGGCCGTACTGGCCCTCGGCGCCATCCTGGTCCTGAGAGGATACCGGCTGGACGCCTTGAGCCATGCAGAGCTTCGCAGGCAACTGGATGAGCGCGACCGCCTCGACGATCTAGCGCTTGTCATGGTGGGAGGATCGGCGACCTATTCCGAGGGGCCGGCGCTATCCCCCGAACCCGTCGCCGCCAGGGCCGGCGCATCGACCAAAGGACCGGAAGGCAAGGCATGACCCGCTCAAACAGTTTTCAGATCGAGGTCCTGAGTCCGGCGATCGGAGCTCTGGTCCGGGGCGTCAATCTCGCCGAACCGGCCAGTGATGACCTGATCGGCGAGATCAGGAGCGCCCTCCTGGCCCATAAGGTCATCTTTTTCGAGGGGCAGGATTTCACGCCCGGGCAGCAGCGGGATTTTGCCGCGCGGTTCGGGGACCTTCACCTCCACCCGCTCTATGACCGCAACGATGCCCACCCCGAAATCATGATTATCGACAATCATGTCGACAATCCTACGGACAACAACTTCTGGCACACGGACGTGACCTTCATCGAGACTCCCCCCATGGGCTCGATCCTGGCCGCCCGAACCCTGCCGCCGACCGGAGGCGACACCATGTGGGCTTCCATGTCCGCCGCCTACGACGCCCTTTCAGCGCCCATGCAGCGTTTTCTCGAGGGCCTGGAAGCGATCCATGATTTCGCCTACGCCTTTACCGCCCAGGGTCTGGCGGGATCCCAGGCGGGCCGGGAGCGATATGAAAAGGCGGTCGCCGAGAATCCGCCGGTGACCCATCCTGTGGTTCGCTGCCATCCCGAGACCGGCCAGCGCGGGATTTTCGTCAATTCCGTCTTTACCCGGCGGATCAAGGGACTGAGGCGCGAGGAAAGCCAGGCGCTGATGACCTTCCTCAATGCCCATGTCCAGAAGCCGGAGTTCGTTGTGCGCTGGCGCTGGCGGTCCGGCGACGTGGCCTTCTGGGACAATCGCAATACCCAGCACCGCGCCGTGGATGACTTCCTGCCGCACCGCCGGATCATGACCCGGGCGACCGTGCTGGGGGATCGTCCCTTTTTCGCGCCGACAGCGTGACAGCCCTTCGCATGGCCTCCTGCGTCTGCGGCGGCTTGACCGCCGCCTGCCAGGGGGAACCGGTCCGGGTCAGCGTCTGCCACTGCCTGTCCTGCCAGCAGAGAACCGGCAGCGCCTTCGGGGTGCAGGCGCGATACGAGTCAGGCCGGGTCGCGGTTCGGGGCGCGCAGTCGAGCTTCATGCGGGTCGGGGATGGTGGCATGCATACCACCTTCACATTCTGTCCGGCCTGCGGGTCCACCCTTCTATGGCGGATGGCGGAAGCACCCGACGTCGTGGCCATCGCCGTCGGAGCCTTCGCAGATCCGAAATTTCCGGCGCCGGTTCGGTCGATCTATGAGGAGCGCGCCCATGGTTGGGTGGCTTTGACCGGCATTCGCGAGCGAGAAGACTAGCGAGACCCCTGGCGCTTCGGGCCCATGTGATGACCTCTCGGCGGTCCGGTATTTGTAATCCCGGCTTCCCGCGATCCATGTTATTCTCGCGTCCATCGATAAGAAGAGAAATGGGGAGTCCAATGGCAATACCCCGCAGGATTGTTGTGGCGACGGCCACTCTGGCTTCGCTGGCCCTTGTAGTGACGGCCCAGACCGCATCAGCCGCCGCTCTTGTTCTCGGGGCCGGGCTGGCGACTGTCTGTTCCAAGGCCGCTATCGCGGGCCGGTCAGACCCGAAATCGATCGAGACCTGTACGATCGCTCTTGAGACCCAGGCCATGGGGCCTCGCGACCGGGCAGGGACCTTCGTCAATCGAGGGGTCCTGAAGCTGCGTCGAAGATCCTATGATGAGTCGAGGTCTGATTTCGCAGCTGCGCTGCGGTTGAAGCCCGATCTCGGCGAGGCCTATGTCAACTGGGGCGCCAGTCTGATCGCCCAGGCGCGGTACGGCGAAGGCCTTTCTGAAATCGATCGTGGATTGGCTCTTGGCGTCGATGAACCTGCCAAGGCCTGGTTCAATCGCGCCATCGCCCTTGAGGGCCTGGATGATCCGAAAGCGGCCTATCTGGCCTATCAGAAGGCCGCAGAGCTGGCGCCCGACTGGAAGGAGCCCCAGGTTCAGCTGACCCGATTCACCGTGAGCCGCAGATGAGGTGGTCCGGCCTGATCGCAATCCTGGCCGCGTTCGCCTGCGGACCGGCCATGGCCTCGGTGCTCATCGTCGGCGAGGGGCTGGCTCCGGCCTGTTCGAAGGCCGCCTTTGCCGGCCGGCTCGATCGCAGCTCGATCGAGCTTTGCAGTCGCGCCCTGGCGGAGGAAGGCCTGTCGCGCCGGGACCGCGCCGGCACGCTGGTCAATCGTGGCGTGATCCGCATGCGGGGCAAGGCCTATCCTGCAGCCCTTCGGGATTTCGACGAGGCGCTGCGGATACAGCCGGGGCTCGGAGAAGCCTTCGTCAATCGCGGCGTGCTTCGCATGGCGAGCCGCGACTATCAGACCGCGCTGGTCGAAATCGACAGGGGTATCGGACTGGGGGTCGATGAGCCCGCCAAGGCCTTCTACAACCGCGCCCTGGCGCGGGAGGGCCTGGGGGATGCCCCGGGCGCCTGGTCCGACTATCGGAGGGCGCAATCCCTTGCCCCCGAATGGGACGCTCCAGCCCGGCAACTGACCCGGTTCCAGGCGCGCCCGCGCTAGAGCATGTTCCGATAGGTGCGAAGCGGCTATCGGATCGAAACAGGCTCCAACATTCTGGGGTAGAGCCTGTTTTTCGTTTTGATCGGTTCAATCATGACGGAACAGGCTCCAGGGCCTGTCAAAGGCCCGTGCGGCCAGCCACCCTCAGTGGACCCGGCGGCGTCCAGCGCGCGGGTCTGTCATGCGACTTTCTCTGGACGCTGGAGCCGGAAGCGGTGCAGCCTGTGCAGGGCTGGTCAAGGGAACAGAAGACATGGAATGGCGCAGAGCCCGACGAAGCGGCAACATCGAGGATCGCCGGGGCCTGTCGGGCGGCGCAGCAGCCGGCGGCATCGGCATCGCGGGCGCCGCGGCGGTTCTGGTCGGTGTCTTTGTGTTTGGGATCGACCCGCAGGAGATGCTGAGCATTGTCAGCGGTCAGGGCGATCCCGCCGCCGTCCAGCAGAAGGCTGTCGTCGGAACGCCGGAAGATGACGCCGGACAGTTTGTGGATGTGGTCGAGACCTCTACGAACGAGGTCTGGTCATCCCTGTTTGAGGCCGACGGCGCCGCCTACAATCGGCCGGCCGGGGTGGTTCTCTACGACAACGCCACGCGCACGGGATGTGGGGCTGGTCAGGCAGCCATGGGCCCCTTCTACTGTCCTGCGGACCAGAAGATCTATCTGGACCTGACTTTCTGGCAGGAGCTTGAGGGCGAGTTCGGGGCCAAGGGGGAGTTTGCCCGGGCCTATGTCCTTGCCCACGAGGTCGGCCATCACGTCCAGGGTCTGCAGAATACGATGGACCGGGCGAAAGCCATGGGGATGCAGGGAGAAACCTCCGGAGCAGTCCGGCTCGAGCTCCAGGCCGACTGCTACGCAGGGGTCTGGGCGGCCCGGGCCAGCCAGACCTCGGGCGGTCGACTCGCCTTTACCAACCAGGACATCGAGGATGGCCTGAAGGCCGCCGCGGCGGTGGGAGACGACACCATTCAGCGCCGCACCCAGGGCCAGGTCGTGCCGGACGCCTTTACCCACGGGACGGCCGCTCAGCGGATGCGCTGGTTCCGCAAGGGCTATGACGCGGGCGACCCGATCAGTTGCGATACATTCGGGGCGGATCGGCTATAGGCGCTTCAGGGCCTGGACCGGAAAACTCAGACGCGGCCAGCCGCGCCAGGACAGGGCCTGACCCGACAGTCGGACCGGATCCGCCACGAAGGGCAGTATGGCTTCGTCGAACGGCTTGCCCCGTTCATCCACCGCCACGAACGCCCTTCTCCGCCCACCGGGCGGGCCAGCGACGAACAGTAGCGGCAGGCCCATCCGGACGCAGAGAATGGCGCAGCTCCTGTGGGTCAGGCCTTCGCCCGGTCGCATGGCTCCCAGCCAGCATTTTGCATCCATCAATTCGCCCTGGAGTTCCACGGCTCCCAGGGGGAGCGCCTTGGGCGGGGCGACCGCCGGGGCCTGGCCCCTGCTGATCCAGCCAGGCTCCAGGGTTCCGGCGATCATCTTCAGGCCGCTTCGCTCGATCAGGGAGCCCCGGACCGTAACCGACTGATTTGCGAAGCGCTCGACCTCGGCGCGCACGCCGCATTTGTCCGGGCAGCCCAGCAAGGCTGTCTGGTCTTCACCTGCCTTGTTCCGCCAGATCAGGGTTGGGTAGGGATCGACAATCAGCTGGCCGGTCCAGGTTCTGACCGCTGTCGGGTCCCACCGCCCTGACCCTGGCATGAAGCCCAGCGGCCCGGCGGCGAAGGCTGCGGCCGTTCCGGCCCCGGCCATGCCCAGGCCGGCCAGCAAAAGTCCTCTTCTGGTCCCGGAGTCGGGTGGAGACCAGCCGATGAACATCCTGCCCCGAGGGGCCAGGTTCAAGGGCGCCTTCACCTGCTCAGTGGCCTTGCCAGAGGGAAAGCCTGTCATGCAGCCTACCCCGAAATCCGGATCACGGGCGCCTGGGACCCGGGCGCCATGGGCTCGGGGCGTACATAGAGAAGGCCATTTTTCAACCTCAGACGGTAGGTCGCAATCTTCTCGTCGAAGGGGGGCGGCGACACGCCGTCGGACGGGCGAAACTGCCAGCCATGCCAGGGGCAGGTGATGCAGCCATCAACGATGCGCCCTTCGCCCAGAGGGCCATTCTGGTGAGGACAGACATTGGTGACGGCATAGAGGGCTTCGCCGTCTCTGAACACGGCGATCCGCTCGCCATACTCCGGCGAAACGATCACCGCCCGGCCGTCGGGGATGGCTTCAGGAGCGCCGACCAAAAGCCAGGCTTCAGGCCCTGTCCAATGGTCAGCGCTATCAGGAGGCAGGAACTGTTCCGAACGCTCGGAGAGCCTTTCCCTGACCACTTCCCGCAGTCCGGTGAACAGGTGCAGCACCGTGAGCGTCGCTGCGCTGATCAGGATGATGCCGGTGAGGGGACCGGCCTGCTGAAGCATCATGGCGCCGAACGCAACATGGACGACGATCAGGCCATAGGCTGCATAGACCGCCATATGCAGCCGCTTCCAGCGCAGGGGCGAGAGGACCTTCTGCCAATAGTCGTGGCTGGTTGCGGCCATGAAGACCAGGATGATCAGGGCGGCCAGGCCCGCAAGTTCAAAGGGCAGGTTGCTCACCTGGAGGCTGAGGGGCCGATTGACCAGCAACGCCAGCGCCGGATTGAGTTTGGCGAACCCGAAGTACCAGACCAGAACAAGGCCCGCATGGGCAAGGGCGACCAGGCAGGTTGTGACGCCCAGATGGCGACGATTGTAGAGCAGGGGGGCGGCGATCCTATGCAGCCGGGCCAGGGGGCCCAGCGCCAGGGTGGTGGTCAGAAGCAGAAATGTGCAGGCGCCCGTCGCCCGGATTGCGGACTGGACCGGATGAACGGTCTCGCCGGGCGACAGCGCCATGGTTTCGACGACATGGAACAGGCCCATGAACAAACCAGCCAGCGCCATGACGCCAAGGTCGTACCAGACCTTCAGCCGGTTCCACTGAACTGCGGAGAATCCATGGGCCATCAGTCGGCCTCCGCGCCGGGAACGGCGGCGCCCGGCTCAGCCGGCGCCGGCGGCTTTGAGGCGATGGAGATCCCCAGGACAAGCGCCAGAATGGGCGCCAGCCAGAGCCAAGCCCCCACATGCGCCTTGCGTCGCTCGCGGATCATCGGCCTGCCGCCGGACGGAACATCAGCCGCAGCAGCAGAAAGGGGAATAGCAGGGCCGCGCCAGGAACCAGCAGCAGGCGAAATGCAATGGATGAGCGCCGGGCGCCCGGCGCCAGCCGGGCTGGCAGAAACAGGCTGTAGAACAGTCCGAAGGCAAGGGCGAGGACGCCATAGCCGCCAAGCAGCCAGAGGCCTGCCTGCAGCAGGCTCGTCACGGCCGTGATATCTTCAGTCAGCACGTCGATCAGCTCCCCGTACCGACAGAGTTCACGATCGGGTCCGGTCCTGTCAATCGCCTGTCCGTGACAGGCGAACTGGCGCAGGGTTGGCACGCTTGACCGGGGCAATGAACAGCCTAGAGTCGGTGCTGTTCTCCGGGGAGCCGCAAATCAGCGGCTGAGAGAGGGGTAGTCCCCTGACCCGACGAACCTGATCCGGGTCATGCCGGCGAAGGGAGAGGGACGCGGCATCCGACTGGACGCCGTTGCACCACCTTTGGCGTGGACCGGGTCTCCATGAACGAGGAGACGGCAGACATGAATATCCACACCCCGGCCAAGCCGACCAATGGCGCCATCCCGGTCGGCGAGCGGCCCGGCAGCCGCAAGGTCTATGCCGCCGGCGCCCTGTTTCCGGATATCCGGGTGCCGTTCCGCGAAGTGGCGGTCCATCCCAGCGCCAATGAGCCGCCGGTCACCCTTTATGACCCCTCCGGCCCCTATACTGACCCCGGTTTTGTAGTCGACATCGAACAGGGCCTGCCACGGCCTCGCGAGGCCTGGGTCGCCGCTCGGGATGTCGAGATCGTCACCAGCCCCCGCGATGTGAAGCCTGAGGACAACGGTTTCGCGGCCGGTCGGCACCTGGCGCCGCAGTTCACCGCCAAGCGGCCCATCTATCGCGCCCGGTCCAACGCGCCGGTCACCCAGCTGGAATTCGCTCGCGCCGGCATCATCACGCCCGAGATGGAATATGTCGCGATCCGCGAGAACCTTCGGCGCGAGCAGACAGCGCCCTGCGTTCGCGACGGCGAGTCCTTCGGGGCCGAGATCCCTGATTTCGTGACGCCCGAGTTTGTCCGCCAGGAAATCGCCCGGGGCCGCGCGATCATCCCGGCCAACATCAACCATGGCGAACTGGAGCCGATGGCCATCGGCCGCAACTTCCTGGTCAAGATCAACGCCAATATCGGCAACAGCGCAGTGCTGTCTTCGGTCGCCGACGAGGTCGACAAGCTGGTCTGGTCGATCCGCTGGGGCGCTGACACCGTCATGGACCTGTCCACGGGCCGCAACATCCACAACATCCGGGACTGGATCATCCGCAACAGCCCGGTGCCGATTGGCACGGTGCCCATCTACCAGGCCCTGGAAAAGGTCGGCGGCGTGGCCGAGGACCTGACCTGGGATGTCTTCCGCGACACCCTGATCGAACAGGCCGAGCAGGGGGTGGACTATTTCACTATCCATGCCGGGGTTCGACTGCCCTTCATCCCTCTGACCGCCAAGCGGGTGACCGGGATCGTCTCGCGGGGCGGCTCGATCATGGCCAAATGGTGCCTGGCCCATCACCGCGAGAGCTTCCTCTACGAGCATTTCGAGGACATCTGCGAGATCATGCGGGCCTATGACGTCTCCTTCAGTCTGGGGGACGGACTTCGGCCGGGCTCGATCGCCGACGCCAATGACGAGGCGCAGTTCGCCGAGCTGAGGACCTTGGGCGAACTGACCAAGGTGGCCTGGAAACATGGCTGCCAGGTGATGATCGAGGGCCCGGGCCATGTCGCCATGCACAAGATCAAGGCCAATATGGATGAGCAGCTGAAGCACTGCCACGAGGCTCCGTTCTATACGCTTGGCCCGCTCACCACCGACATCGCGCCGGGCTATGACCACATCACCAGCGCCATCGGGGCGGCCATGATCGGCTGGTTCGGCACCGCCATGCTCTGCTACGTTACGCCCAAGGAACATCTGGGCCTGCCGGACCGCGAAGACGTGAAGCAGGGAGTGATCGCCTACAAGATCGCCGCCCATGCGGCCGATTTGGCCAAGGGCCATCCGGGCGCCCGCACCTGGGATGATGCGCTAAGCCGGGCCCGGTTCCAGTTCCGCTGGGAGGACCAGTTCAACCTGGGCCTCGATCCCGAGACGGCGCGGGAATACCACGACGAGACCCTGCCCAAGGAAGCCCATAAGACCGCCCACTTCTGTTCCATGTGCGGGCCGAAGTTCTGTTCCATGAAGATCAGCCAGGAGGTCCGGGATTTCGCCGCCGGCATGTCGCCCAACGAGATCGAGCTGGGCATGAGCCAGATGAGCGACAAGTTCAGGGAGCTGGGCAGCGAGATCGATGTGGCGGTGAAGGAGTAGAATGCGGCCCGGCCTCCAGGACGTCGCGGAGACAGGGGCTCAAGGTCTATGAGCGATCAGGGCTTTGCCGTTCTGCGCCTGGAGGCGGGAGATGGGGACGTTTTCCGCGACATCCGTCTGTCCGCCTTTCGCTTCGCCGAGGACAGCTTCGCGTCCAGCCTCGCTGAGGAACTGGCCAAATCAATGGACTGGTTCGAGACCAGGGTCCAACAGGACGCGATCTTCGTGGCCAGGGACGCGAGCGTCATTCTGGGCGTTGTTGGCCTGTCCGCAAAAGCGGGCTCGAAGGAGGCGCACAAGGGGTTTGTCTACAGCATGTTTGTCCTGCCGGAGGCCCGGGGCAGGGGCGTCGGCCAGGCGCTCCTGGAGGCGCTGATCGACGAAGCAAAGGCGCGGTTCGAGAGCGTCCAACTCATTGTGGTTTCGACGAACGCCAGCGCGGTGGCGCTCTATCGGCGCGCTGGATTCGAATCTTACGGGATGGAGCCTCGTGCTCTGAAAACGGCTGCGGGCGTCTATACCGACGACCTTCTGATGTGGAAGCCGCTGCGATAGCGAAGAGGCCGCATCTTTGCGCGGTCCGGCATTTCATGCAAAGCAAGGTTCAGTGCCGAGACGCTGCCGCGCCCGGGCTCGGGAGGGTCCGGGCTCGGGAGGGTCCGCAACGGCGGCGACGAAGATTCAGAGAGTCGAGATGACAGACGCGCAGGACCCCATTCACGTCTGGCACGACTATATGCGGTCCAAGGACCCTGCGGTTCTGGCCGGATTGCTGGCCGAAGACGTGGTGTTCGAGTCGCCGGTGGTGCACACGCCCCAGGCCGGCAAGGCGATCACCACCAAGTACCTGCTGGGCGCCGGCGTGGTTCTGGGCAACGAGAGTTTCCGATACCTCGGCGAATGGCGGTCGGAGCGTTCGGCGATCCTTGAGTTCGCCTGCGAGATCGAGGGTATGGCGGTCAATGGCATCGACATGATCTGGTGGAACGAGGCGGGCCAGATCACCCGGTTCAAGGTCATGGTGCGCCCCTTGAAGGCGATCAACATGCTCCATCAGATGATGGGCCAGATGCTGCAGAAGATCGCGGGCTGATCCGGGATCATGACCAATTCCCACCAGATCGTCGCCCTTTGCCTTTTGCTCTGCGCCTGCGGCGCGCCGACCAGCCCCGCCTCCGAGCCCCCGGCCGCCCAGCAGCCAAAACTGCCGGAACAGTCAGGGCCAAAAGGTGAAGCCTTGCCGGCTGCGACGGTGAGTGCTGTCGTGGCTCTGGATGGCGAGGGCCTTCGACTGGTGACGGCCAACGGGTCCACCGCGCTCCTGGCCTTTGACCGCAACCGGCAGGAGACAATCGCCGCGCTGTCCGGGGCGCTGGGGCCGCCGGTGGGGCAGAGCGCCAACAGCGAATGCGGCGCGGGGCCGACGGACTTCGTGGACTGGGGCAATGGGCTGTCGGTCCTGATCATGCAGGACCGGTTCGTGGGTTGGAGCCTGGACCCTGAGGCGGCAGGGGGGCTGACCACGATGAACGGGATTGGCGTCGGGAGCAGCCGGGCCGCCCTGGTCCAGGCCTTTTCCGATACCAGCATCGAGGAAAGCACCCTGGGTCAGGAGTTTACTGCCGGCGGCCTGTCCGGACTGCTGGATAGCGCCCGGCCGGACGCCCGGATTGAAGCCCTCTGGGCCGGGACGGCCTGCGTCTTTCGGTAGGACTCGCTTCGCATCGATCCAGCGGTCGGCTCCAGGCGCTGGAACCGGCCCAAAGTAAATTCTACCCGGGTGATATTGACTTAAGATTATGCCCGGGTAAAATAGATGCATGAAAGCTGATCGCAAACAATTGCTGCGGGACTACCGCGAGCGAAAGACATCTGCAGGGGTCTTCGCAGTCCGCTGCACCACGACGGGCGAGGTCTGGGTGGGGACGACTGCGGACCTGGCCACACGTCAGAACGGCGTCTGGTTCCCCTTGCGGCAGGGCAGTCACCCGAACCGCGGCCTGCAGTCGGTCTGGACTGCGGAAGGCGAGGCGGCCTTTGCCTTCGAGATCCTGGAAGCCCTCCCGGATGAGGAACGCACCGCCTGGGTTCAGGCGGCGCAGCTCAAGGACCGGCAGGCCCACTGGCGGACCACCCTCAAAGCCGGGGCGGTCACAGGATGAGCGAGCCATGTGAGCGCTTCACCGCCTTCGCGGGGACCGGGTTCCTGGCTTCGGGATCGCGGCGTCAGCTGGCAGACCGGATACGGGACGTGATGGCGAGCGAGCCTGACGCCCGGATTCTGGTGTTCGATGACCAGACGGGCGCTGCAGTGGACCTGGATCTGCGCGGGACAACGACGCCGGCCGAAACAGCTGAGAGCGGTGAGGCGCCGATCCGCAAGGCGGGTCGTCCGAGGCTGGGCGTCGCCTCCCGCGAAGTGACCCTCCTGCCACGACACTGGGACTGGCTGGCGGCTCAGCCCGGCGGCGCCTCGGTCACCCTGCGAAAGCTGGTCGAGGCCGCTAGGCGCGATCCCGAGCAACTGCGCCGGGGTGCGCGGGACGCTACCTATCGGGTGATGAGCGCCTTGGCGGGTGATCTGGCCGGATTTGAGGAGGCCAGCCGCGCCCTGTTCAACGACGACCGCCAGACCCTGTTCGCCCATATGGCGGACTGGCCGGGCGATATCCGTGACTACCTGCGCTCACGGCTGGACGGGACAGATCCCGCTGAATAGGGCCCGTTACGACGGGTCAAGAGGGTCAGCGGTTGGGAACAGCGTCTGCCAGGCGCGATCATCCATCGGTCAGGATCGGGCTATCCAGTCCCTGGCCACGTCAAGTTCGAGGTCGCGGCGATCTGCGATTGCCGCGGCCGTTCGCGGGACGAACAGATTGGGCGCCAGTCCTGAATCGGGCTGCGGCATGCGGGGCAGGGTGGCGATCAGGGGAAGGTCGACTTCCAGCCCGCTGGCAGGAAGTTGAAGGAAGAAGAATGCGCCGCCGTTGATTCCCCGCAGGTTGCCCCCGGTGGTCTGGCCGACCAGGATGCCGCAACCGGAGGCCTTGAGTGCATAGGCGAACTGGAATGTGGCGGAGCTGTTGTCCGCGCCGACCAGGGCCACGACCTTGCCAGTGAAGCGACGTCCCCTGGGGCGGATCAGATCGCCGTCGGCCGTGTCGTCATAGCGCACCAATCGGTACAGGCCTTTCTCGTCAGGGCCCTGGGCGGCCGGTCCCCAGTCCAGAAAGGACGGATCCCAGGTCTTGAGATAGGGACCAAGCGCCTTCGGCGCTGTCCGGTATCGGGTATGGCGCTCATAGGCAGGCAGAAGCAGGTCCTGATCAACCAGCCTGGCCAGGATGGCGTTGCCACAGTCCAGCCCGCCTTCGTTTCCTCTCAGATCGATCACCAGCCCTGCGGCGCCTGCTTCGACCAGTTGATCCATCACCCGGTCAATCCAGGCCTCCCAAGGAAAATCACTATCATAGAGGGCCCAGTTTCGCATGGTGATCACTCCCACGCCGTCTGACGCCAGGCGAAAGTCCCAGGGGCTGGCTGAGGCATCCGGCTCCGGTTGGTTCAACCTCGTCTGACCACGGGTCAGCAGGGGCGCTGCGACATGTCGCTTCCGGCCGTTAGGCGCCGCCACGACCAAAGTCACCTCCGGGCGGCTGTCAGGCCAGAGCATTGGCCGGTAGACATCAAAGGCGGGGAAGCGATCGTCTGCGGACACTGCCATATTGGCGATCCGCTTGGCGTCGTTGGCGCCATCCGCCCGGGCCAGGGGCGTCAATCGGGCCAGCATGCTTTGGGTCCGGACGCCATTGATCTCGAGGATTCGATCTCCCCGAAAGAGCGGGGCCGCCGGAGAGTCGGCGGTCACGATCATCTGGCCGCGGATCCATTCGAAGACGAACGGGACCCGATCCCGCCCATCGAACATCGCTGCGACGGACGCCCGGGTCATGTTGTAGGGACTGGGATAGCTGTGGCCGCATCGAACTGCGGCGGTCAGTCTGGTCAGGGCCAGGAAGGCAGACTGTCGGTCGGTGGCGGCTGCCATCTCCGCCTCCAGTCTGGCGAAGCGGGCATCCATTCCTGAGGCGGTGTTGTAGCGGTACAGGCCAGGATGCATGGCCCGATAGGCCTGCTCCAGGATCTTCGCATCATCCTTCAGGTCGGCTGATCTGAAACTCGTGTCGGGCCTTGCCGTCTGAATTGCGTCGGCCTGGCCGGCGAGGGCCTCATGGCCTGCGACCAGCCCTGCGGCCACTCCCATCCCGGTTGCCAGAATGCTTCGGCGGGACAGGAAACCGGTCATATCTGGGCTCACCTTGCGGATGGAATGATGGGGCTCAAGTCCCGGCCTTCTGGCTTGAAAGCACGCCTTCCCGGAATGTGCTGCAGGTCCGGTCTCCGGATCTCCTGAGGCGGGCCGGGTTTCTTGAGGAATACCTGCGCTTCGATAACCCGGAAACTAGGGCTTGGGCCAGCCAGATCAATTCCAGCGGGCGTGAAGGTTTTTGGCTGATCAGAACCTGATTGTCGTCAGGACTGCCGCCTTTGATTTCGGGAAATCGGTGTCGGGCACTGCGCCGAAGGACAAAGTCGCGCGGGCTGGCAAAACTCGCCGACCCGCGCTCCCCTGGATGAAGGAAGACAAGGGGGATTAGCCCCGGGCGTTGGCCTGGCCACCGCTCTTGCCGCCGCCACGGAACCTGCGGCGAGGCTTCTTGGCGGCGTCGGGCGCTGCGACGGCGCCCTCGACCAGAGGTTCGTAGCCACCCGGACGGTGGGGACGCGGGGCGCCGGCGAAATGCTTGCCGGCGGCATGGTCCTGGCGCTTGGCGGCCGGGCTGCGGCCGCGGGGGCCTGCCGGTTCGGACTGGGCGGGTTCAGCGGCCTTGAAGGCGGCTTCGGCGGAGCCCAGGGTGCGGTCGTTGCGGCGGTCCCAGCTGGGGATGGTCTGGCGGGTCACCTTCTGGATGTCGCGCAACAGGTTGCGCTCGTCATCCGCCACCAGGGCGATGGCCGAGCCGCCGGCGCCGGCCCGAGCGGTCCGACCGATCCGGTGGACATAGGCTTCCGGAACATTGGGCAGCTCGTACTGGACGACATGGCTGACCCCGTCGACGTCGATGCCGCGGGCTGCGATGTCCGTGGCGACCAGGGCGCGAACCTCGCCCGCCTTGAACTGGGCCAGAGACCGCTCGCGCTGGCCCTGGCTCTTGTCGCCGTGGATGGCGGCCGCCTCGATGCCGATGGTTCCCAGTTGCTTGGCCACCCGGTCGGCGCCGCGCTTGGTGCGGGTGAAGATCAGCACCCGCTTCATGGCGCCGTCATCCATCAGTTCCGCGAGCAGGGCGCGCTTGCGGCCCTGTTCGATGAAGAGGACCTTCTGGTCGATCTTCTCGACCGTGGTGGCCTGGGGCGTCACCGACACCTTGGCCGGATCCTTCAGAAGTTCCCCGGCCAGCTTTCCGATCTCGGTGGGCATGGTGGCCGAGAAAAACAGGTTCTGGCGCTGCTGCGGCAGGGTCTTGGCGATCCTGCGGATCGGCACGACAAAGCCCATGTCGAGCATCTGGTCGGCTTCATCCAGAACGAAGACCTCGGTCTCCGACAGGTTGGCGACCTTTTCATTGATATGGTCGATCAGACGGCCGGGCGTCGCCACCAGGACATCGACGCCAGCGGCCAGGGCGCGGACCTGGGGTCCGTATTTTACGCCGCCGAACACCACGGTGACCGACAGGCCCATATGCTTGCCATAGGCGCGGAAGCTTTCGGCGATCTGGGTCGCCAGCTCGCGGGTCGGCGACAGGACCAGGGCCCGGCAGCCCCGGCGGGGGGCGGGCTTGCGGTTCTCGGCCAGCCGCTGAAGGATCGGCAGGGCGAAGGCGGCGGTCTTGCCGGTGCCGGTCTGGGCGATGCCCAGGATGTCGCGCCCCTGCAGAACCAGGGGAATGGCCTGGGCCTGGATCGGGGTGGGGGTGGTATAGCCTTCGGCGGTCAGGGCCTGAAGGAGCGGCTTGACGAGGCCAAGCGACGCAAAATCGGTAACGGTGGTCAAAGTCGTGTCTAGCTTTCGGTATGCGACACTGGCCGCGCGGGCACATGGGCCGGCGCGGTGAATCGCGGGGTCTTGGGAAAACGCCCCGCGTATGGCGCTCTTATGGGGAATATCGGGTCTCGCGCCTGGGCTGAAACGACGGATCGTTTCTCACGCGGCCGGGCGCGGCCGAGTGCGCATCAATTTGCGCAATGCCGCATATGGCAGTGCAGCATGAAACTGTCAAGGAGGGCGGCCCCGGGGCTGCAAGGGTGTCGCGCCCGACTAGAGTTTCAACCCCATGCGCGGCCCGATCCAGACCATCAGGGCATAGAGCGCCATGGTCATGACGCAGCCGAGCAGCAGGGCCGGATAGAAGCCCATACCGCGCTTCAGCAGGGCGGGGATCACAAGGAACATCGGCAGGGACGGCAGCACGAACCAGAAGGTCGCCCCGGCGTGGCTCGCCAGCCGGGCGGCATCCCCGGTGTCTCGCCAGAGCCAGACCATGCCCAGGACCGAGACCAGCGGCAGTGACGCCAGCAGGCCGCCAAGTCCGGCGTAGCGACGGGACACCTCTGAGACGAGCGCGACAATGACGCCCGAAACCGCCGCCTTGATGATGAGGTAAAGCATGCCGGCGCCCTAGATCCTCTTCCACTATGATCGAACCGATCATAACGGAAAAACAGGCTCCGATTCAAAGGGTTAGAGCATGTTTCGATCCGACAACAGCTTCACGCTTATCGGACCATGCTCTAGCAGGCCAAGGGTCGGCTGGCTTCCCGTCAGGACCGATCGTCACTCTCGCCCCAAGGAGAGACTGCACTCCAGGACCTTCGCTCCGCCTGCCCTGCTCATTGTCGTTCTCGTGTTTGCCGCCCGGTCCTTCCGCATCAACCAGGAATATGAGCGAGAGGCGCTGTTTCGGCTGGGCCGGCTGGGGGTCACCAAGGGGCCATGCCTCGATCGGCTGTTTCCGCTGGTCGACCGGGTGGTCGGGGTCGACATGCGGACCGTGACGGTCCAGCTGGACACTCAGGACTCCATCACCCAGAGGATCGCCGGCGGTCCTGCGGGAGCCGCCGACTGATGGATGAACCCGGGCCCGGCGGGGCCCGGAACCATCAGGCCCCGGTGACGAGCTTGGCCATCATTTCCGTCGCCATGTCATGGCTGTCCTCGCTGATGGTCACCAGGTCCGGATCGCTGTCTTCGTCGTCCTCGCCGGTGTCGACGGGAAAGCCGAGGGCCTTCTCCAGATACTCGCGGGCCTTTTCCTCGGAAACAGGCACGCCCAGGCCGTCCAGATGGATGCGGGCCAGCTCGACATGGGCGTCGCCATCGCCAAGCTCGGCCGCCTTTTCGAACCATTCCACGGCGCCGGCCTGGTCGTTCTGTTCGCGGTGCAGGATGGCGATGTTGTTGGCTGCGCTGCTGTCGCCCAGGTCATAGGCGCGGCGATACCAGGTCATGGCTTCCGATTTGTCGGCCTTCACGCCCAGGCCCTCATCGAGGAAATAGCCGACATTGAGCATGGCGGCGACGTCGCCCAGTTCAGCCGCTTCCCGGAACAGCTTTGCCGCCTTGGCCAGATCGCCATCCTCCCAGGCCTCGTCCGCTGCATTGAACAGCCGGTCGATCTTTTCGTCGTTGTCCTGGGTCATGGGCGGGTCTTTCGGGAAAATTCGGTCAGGCAGGCGCCCCGGTTGGGGCGCTGCCGTTGGGATAGGGGCGGTATGGGGGCGGATCGATGCGAAATCAATCGTTGGTGCGAGGGGCGAACGGATCAGACCCGTGCTCAGACCGCAGCTTGGACGGAAGGCGGTTCGACGGCGGCCAGCTGGGTATGGACGATCGAGACGGCGGTTCCGGGATGGGCGTCGGACACCCGGACCTTGGCCTTCAGCTGATTGGCCAGGGCCTCCACTATACTGGTGCCGAGTCCGGGCTTCAGACTTTCCGGGTCCTTTGGCATTCCGATTCCGTCATCACTGACCGACAGAACCCAGTTGGGGCCGTGGGATTCATAGGCGACGGTGATCACGCCGCTTCGGTGTTCCGGAAAGGCGTGTTTCAGGGCGTTGATCACAAGTTCTGTAACGATCAGCCCGAGGCTGACCGAAACATCGGCCGGACTGAAGCTTTCATCGGCCGAGACCTCGATCCGGATCTGGTAGTGATCCCTGATCATCGAGGCGCCGATGCTGTTGCAGAGCTGCTTTAGATATGTGCGCAGCTCGACCTGTTCGAGACTGGTCTGGGCCAGTTGTTGCTGGACTGCGGCCACCGACATGACCCGGCTGCGGGCGTCGCTCAGATGCCTGCGGGTTTCCTCGGAATTCACCTTGCGGGCGCTTTGCAACAGGACGCTGGCGATGATCTGCAGGCTATTGGCCACCCGATGCTGCAGTTCCTGCAACAGGATGGTCTTTTCCCGCAGCAGATCTTCATTCAGCTTTTCAGCGATCCGGACCTCGGTGACGTCGTCGATAGACAACAGGAGCCGGACACCGGAGTCGTCAGCATAGTCCAGCTTGCGGGCGTTGAGGACCACTTTGCGGCTGGGCCGGCCGGGGCGATCGAGGTCCATTTCGTAGGCCTCTATGTCGGCGATGCCCTCCGCTGTCGCCCGGAGCATGGCTTCAAGCTGCGGACGCCCCCATTCGCCCCGTCCGATCGACGACAGCGGCTTGCCGACAAGGTCCTGGTCGTTCAACTCGAAGGCCACGCAAAATGACGTGCTGGCGGCGATGACGGCAAGATCATCCTCCAGGAGCAGCAGCGGCGCAGCGGACGCGGTGATGACCGCCATGGCGAGGCTGTGGGCGGCCGACGGGTAGGGCGGTTTACCGATCGACATCTGACGCTGTGTACCTTGCCGGAGGATTGCTTTGCGCAAACCGTTCCCGGGGAATTGGGCCGATTGGATAACCTAAGGGCGAGTGAAATCGGTTATTCCCTCCTTTTAGCACGTCGCATCCTGACTGCCACATCTATTCGGCAGCGCAGAAAAAGACTGGAAAACCGGCGTTCCTCGGCTCCAGGCATTGGCTGGGCATGAACCCGGCCGCAAGGGAACAGGCCTGACTGCCGCGCGGTTTAGCCGTCTCAGCCGAAACACTGCTATGTCGCAGCGAACCGGGGGGAATCGCCATGATCAGGTCCATCGTCATTGTCGCTGTTCTGGCCAGTATCCTGGGCGGCATGATGACGGCGACCCAGGGGCCGACCAACGCCCTGCTGGCCAGGCCGATGAACTCGCCGGTCAATGCGGCGCTGGTGTCGTTCGCCGTCGGAACCCTGGTGCTGCTGGTCGCGGCCCTTGCGCTGCGGGTAAAGCCCGACCTCTCCGGCGCCGCCAATCTGCCCTGGTATGCCTGGCTTGGCGGAGCCTATGGCGCGGTTTTCGTCGTGGCGGCGGCCTTTTCGGCGCCCAGGCTCGGCGTGGCGACCACGATCACCCTGATGGTCGGGGGGCAGCTTCTGATGAGCGTCATCCTCGACCATTTCGGCGCCTTCGGAATTGAACCTCGGCCTGTGAACCTGGCAAGACTGGGCGGGCTGGGTCTGGTGGTCCTGGGCGTACTGATGGTGCGGCGAGGCTAGGGGACGGGCCAACCTGCCTCTTGCCCAAATCTGACGCCGGCGTCACTGTCGCCTTAACAACGATAACCTGAGCGGGAGCACGGCAGATGGCCGACCGTTATGACTACATCATCATCGGCGCCGGTTCGGCAGGCTGTGTCCTCGCGGGCCGTCTGACCGAGGACGCCAACGTCAAGGTCCTGCTTCTGGAAGCCGGCGGCAAGGACAACTCGATCCTGATCAAGATGCCGGCCGGGGTCGGAGGCCTGATCAAGGACAAGGGCGACTATAACTGGGGCTTCTGGACCGAAGCCGAACCGCATCTGAATGATCGCAAGCTCTGGTGGCCTCGGGGCAAGGGCTGGGGCGGCTCATCCTCGATCAACGGCATGGTCTATATCCGGGGCCATGCCCGCGACTATGACCAGTGGCGCCAGATGGGACTGGGTGGCTGGGGCTACGCCGACATCCTGCCCTATTTCAAGCGGGCCGAAAGCCTCGAGGGCGGCGGCGATGACTGGCATGGCGGCGAGGGGCCGCTGCATGTTTCCAAGGCCTCTTCGCCCAACCCGCTCTATTCGGCCACGATCGAGGCCGGACGTCAGGCCGGTCACCCTGTGACCAAGGACTTCAACGGTTTCCAGCAGGAAGGCTGGGGCCCCTACCAGATGACGATCAAGGACGGACAGCGCTGGAGCGCGGCCAAGGCCTATCTCTATCCGGCTCTCAACCGTCCCAACCTGACCTGCATCACCGGCGCCCGGACCACCCGGATTCTCATCGAGAATGGCACGGCCATCGGCGTGGAGTATGCGGTGAAGGGTGGCGAGCGACTGATCGCCCATGCCGATGCGGAAGTGCTGCTGTGCGCTGGCGCCGTGCAGTCGCCCCAGATCCTGCAGCTGTCGGGAATTGGCGCGCCGGAAGACCTTGCCGTCCATGGCATCCAGACCCTGGTGGAGTCCAAGGGGGTCGGCGCCAACCTGCAGGACCACCTGGACGTTGCTCTGAGCTGGTACACCCAGGGTGTCGACACGGCCTACAGCTACAACAAGGGCCTCAATCGCCTGCTGACCGGCATCAACTACCTTCTGTTCAACAAGGGACCCGGCCGCCAGAACTTCCTCGAAAGCGGCGCCTTCCTGCGGTCACGCCCGGACCTGGACCGGCCTGACCTGCAGATCCATACAGTCCTGGCCATCATGCAGGATCACGGCAAGGTGGTGGTCGAGCGTGATGGATTTACCTTCCATGTCTGCCAGTTGCGACCGGAAAGCCGGGGCAAGGTTGGGCTGAGGTCGGCCGATCCCTTCGATGATCCCACCATCCTGGCCAACTACCTGGCGGTCGAAGAGGACCGCCGGGCCATGCGTGAGGGGGTGAAGATCGCCCGGGAGGCCGCGCACCAGGCCGCTCTGGACCCCTATCGAGGCGATGAGTTTACCCCCGGCAAGGCCGTTCAGACCGACGCGGAGATCGACGCCTGGATCAAGCAGTTCGGGGAGACCATCTATCACCCGGTGGGCACCTGTCGCATGGGCGTGGCCGGAGACCCCTATGCCGTGGTTGACGGTGAACTGAAGGTTCAGGGCGTCAGAGGGCTTCGGGTGGTTGACGCCTCGGTCATGCCGACCCTTGTGGGGGGCAACACCAACGCCCCGACCATCATGGTGGCTGAAAAGGCCAGCGACATGATCCGCGGCAAGGCCGCCATGGCCCCCTTCGATGCTGCGGTCCATGACGGGGCGTTCGGCCAGGCCGCCTGACCCCTGGCTCGCCCCCCGGTTCGTCGGGGGGCGGCTCCTGTACCTTCTGGAAGATCGACCATGCAGAAACGCGCCCTGGGCCTTTCCGGCCTGTCCATCGCTCCCCTGATGCTGGGCGGCAATGTGTTTGGCTGGACGGCAGACGAAGCCGCTTCGCACCGGATTCTGGACGCCTTCATCGATGGCGGCTTCAATGCCGTCGACAGCGCCGATGTCTATTCGGCCTGGGTTCCCGGCCATATCGGCGGCGAGTCGGAAGCGGTCATCGGCCGATGGCTCAAGGCCAGGGGGCGACGTGACGATGTGGTCATCGCCACCAAGGTCGGCATGTGGCCCGTTCATCCGGGACTGTCCGCACGCAATATCGAGGCTGCCTGTGAAGACAGTCTGCGGCGACTGCAGACCGACTATATCGACCTCTACCAATCGCATCGCGACGATGCAGAGACGGCGCAGGAAGAGACCGCCGAGGCCTTTGACCGACTGGTCAAGGCGGGAAAGGTCCGGGCCATCGGCGCCTCAAACTTCGATGCCGCACGGCTGGGTTCCGCCCTTTCCCTGTCCCGGGACAAGGGCCTGATCCGCTATGACAGCCTGCAGCCGGCCTATAACCTGCTTGACCGATCAGTCGAGGGGCCGCTGCTGGACCTTTGCATTTCCCGAAACGTGGGCGTGATCAGCTATTATGGCCTCGCCAGCGGCTTTCTGACCGGTAAATACCGAAGTGAAGCGGATCTCGCCAAAAGTCCGCGCGGCGGCGGCCTGAAAAAGCACCTGACCAGTGATCGGGGGCGGGCCGTTCTGGACGCTCTGGACCTGGTCGCAAAGGAAACCGGCGGCACTGCCGCCCAGGTTGCCCTGGCCTGGATCATGGCCCGTCCAGGCCTGACCGCGCCGATCGCCAGCGCCACATCGGTGGAGCAACTGGCCGAGCTGATGGGCGCTGCCCGGATGGATCTGTCGGTCGCGCAGATGGCTACCCTGACCCGGGCCAGCGATTAGCGCCTGTTCCGTTGTGATCGAACCTATCATGACGGAAAAACAAGCTCTGATTCAGAGTGTTAGAGCATGTTCCGATAACCGCTTCACAGCTGTCGGCACATGTTCTGGACAGCTGTGTCGGCCGCTCAGGCGATCCGCCGGCCGTCGACTGCCGCCAACCTCAACCTGGGCCCTTCTGCGCCGGACCTGGACAGATTGTTCAGCTTGAGGGTCTGGACGGTTCTGCCCATCAGCTTTGCCGTCATGCCAAGCGGCTGATAGAGCCCCAGGTAGCGGTCGATCTCGCCGGTCAGGCCGACCAGCGGCGCGAGCATCATCTCCAGCCCCACCTTGACGCCATCGTCGGCGCGAATTTCGCCGGTGACCAGCAGCGGTTCTGGCCGGCGACGGATCTGCTCCAGCGCCAGTCGCAGGGCGGCCCGGTCCGAATCAGCCCAGAGGCTCAGCAGATTGACGCCGCGCAGGTCGCGCTGGTGCAGGTCGGCGATCAGGCCGCCGATGAGGCGGAAGGGAAGCTCCCCTGCATCACGTCGTCCGACGATCAAGACCTGTGGCAACAGATCGATGAATTCGGTCGGGTCGATGTCCGTGCGTGCGGCAGCCGCAAACGGGCCAGCCTTGCCGCGCCAATACTCCGTCAATCGTTCCGTGTTGGGATGGGTCATGGTTCGACCCTGTCTCCTGCTGGCCCAAAGCGGCCGCACGAGGGTTGCAGGGAAGGCTCATGCCAGGGGTCGTTTGTCGCAAAACGAAACAACGGCGTGAGTCTTGCAGGGCCGCGTGTGGTGAATTCAGGGAGCGACCCAATGGGTTTGCGAACGTCATTTCTGGGACTGGCGGCAGGCTTTGTCCTGCTATTGGTAGGCTCTGCGACGCCGCAGGAGGCTGCGGCCTGTTGCGCGCCGCCACCACCGCCGGTCTGCTGTTCGCCACCGGCTCCGCCGCCCTGCTGCACGCCGCCGACACCTCCGCCGAGGCCTCCGACGCCGCCCAACTGCTGCGATACCGGCGGCGGCCGGGTCAATGTCACGGTCAACACCAATGTCACGGCCGTGGCCGTGGCCCGTGGCGGCGGATCGGGTGGAGCGGTCGTCTATGGCGGCGGCGGTGGCGGAGGCGGCTATTATGCGGCTCCCGGCGCAACCGGCATGATCCAGGGCCTCAATGTCGAAGGCGCCCTGCGCAAGAAGCAGGTTTCCTACGAGGCCAAACGGACCCGGACGCGTCGGGTCGTGATCCGGGCGGTCTGCGTCGACGATCGCGAGACTCCGCATCCCGCCAGTCAGGTGTTTTCCGGCCAGGACGTCGCTGATGGCTATGTCGGCGAGCTCTACCGCTGCATCGCCGGAACCCGCATGCAATGGACGGTGGCGGACTGGACCGGCCAGGTCAGCTTTGACGGCGGCCAGACGGCGACCTGCGCCAAGGGCGAGGCCCTGGTCTACGAACCCGGTCAGCCGGGCGCGACTGAAGGTGCGGCAGGCCGGATATCTTGTCGCCCGCAGCAGCCCGGGCGGGATTGCAACGAACGCTCCCTGCTCCGTCGCTTCGGAGCCGGGATCAAGGTGGTCACCATCGTCGAGATCGAAACCTACACCGCCTATCGCGAGGAGACGGTGAAGGAAGAGTCCAGCGCCAGCTTCAGCATGAGCCTGGACGGCGGCGTCGGCGGGACCATCTACTAGGCATGTTCCGATAAGTGTGAAGCGGCTATCGGATTAAAGCATGCTCTAGCCCTTTGAATCAGAGCCTGTTCCAAGCTTTCAGGGTCTGCCGGAGCGGAGCCGAGACAGGGCTCGGTCCGGAGTGGTCGGCTTGCGACCTCGGCTCCCAGGCCCGCGGCCGCTGTCGGTCCGCCGGGCACTCCAGACGCCAGTCCACCAAAGTCGACAGCAGACCCCTGGCGCGACCTCGGCCCGAGTCGCCGCCGCCCAGACCTGGGTCGCTCCCGGGTGGGGTCAGGGCTGCTGGCCCTCCGGCAGAACCAGCAGGCGCCAGGCCTTGTCTTCCTGGAGGAAGCGCTGGGCGGCGTCCTGGATATCCTGAGGGCTGACCCGTTCGATTCCCGCCAGAACCGAGCGGGCCGCATCCAGTCGACGGGGATCGGTCTGGGCGCCCGCCAGCTGGGACAGCCAGTATTCATTGCTGGCCTGGGCCTTGATCAGGCTTTCGACATAGGGCCGCTTGGCGCGAAGCAACTCATCATCGCCCGGCGGCTTTTCTCGCAGGTCAGCGGCGATCTTCAGGGTGTCCCTGACGAAGCCGTCGGTCAGTTCCGGCGGAATTTCGACACTGGCCGAGATGAGGCCCCAGTCGTCCCAAATGCTGCTGTGGCTGCTGTTGACCGATGGGGAATAGGTTGCACCCTGCTTTTCCCTCAGTTCGTCAGTCAGTCGCAGTTCCAGGATCTGGGCCAGCAGGGTGGTGTTCCTGGCCCGTTGCAGGTCACTGAAGAGATCGTCTGTTCGCCAGGCCAGCATGGCGATCGCCTGGTCCTTGCGTCCCCGGTGACGGAGAACAACAGGGTCACGACGGGGCGCCGGGAAGCCGACCTTGGCGGCCGGCCTGTCCCCGGATCCCGCCGCTGGCCGGGACGGCAGTGAGCCGAAGGTCTCGGCGGCCAGTTCGATGGCCTTTTCAGCTGTGGTGTCACCGACGATGATGATTTCGATCTGCCCGTTGGCCAGGGCGGGGGCCAGAATCGCCTGAAGGTCCTCCAGGCGGGTCGCTGCGATCTCGCCAGTCGACGGCCAGGTCCAGCGCCGGTCGCCATCATGCAGCAGGCCCGGCAGTTCGCGGGACAGCACCCCGCCCGTCGTCGCGCGATACTGCTCTTCGAGGGGCGCCGCATAGCCCTTCATCCGGCGAAAGGCCTCTGGGCGCCAGCCAGGATCGGTGGCGTAGGCTGCGAGGACCTGGAGCTGGACGCCCAGGTCGTCGGGACGGGTAGCGCCCGAGAGCACCAGGGCGTCGTCCTCGATGGCGAGGTTGGCGCCATAGGCGCGGGACGCCAGGACACGCTCGATGTCATTGGCCGTCAGCTGACCAAGGCCGCCTTCCACAAGGGATGAGGCCGCCCAGCCGGCACTCTGCCGGTCGGCAGGGAAATCCAGCAAGCCGTTGCCGATCCTGACCCGGACGAGAATCTGGTCATCGCGATACTTTGTCGGTCGCACCGTCAGGCGGACGCCATTGGCGAACCGGACCATGGTGGCTTCAAGATCCAGAATGTCCTGCTGTTCGACCACCTCGCCCGTCTCGCCAAACCGGGTGTAGGGCCAGGCCGTCTTCTGCACCTGTTCTGGTGGCGCCACCGGAAGGTCCCGGGACGCCTGATAGGCCGCGACGACTGCGGATTCTCCGCCTGGTATGGCCGACGGCGTCGAGAGGAACAGCAGGGGGCCCTCTCCGCGAAAGGCTGATCTGACCAGGCTGGAAACCGCTTCGGCCTTCAGGTTCATCACACTGGATTCGAACTCGGCGAGGTCTTCGGCCGGGCTGGTGACCACTTCGTCATCGTCGAGGCTGCTCAGGATTTCGCCAGCCAGCTGCGGGGTCCGTCGCGTAGCCGCGCCGGCGGCGCGACTTCGGAAGAAACTGCGATACTCCTCGATCTCCCGGTCCAGTTCGGCCTGGAGCACCCCATGCTGGACCAGTCTGCGCTGTTCCTGCTCGGCCGCCGCCAAGGCCCGCCGCCAGTCATCCGGTCGGCTGGTGATCGACAGGGCCGTGACGCCGGCCGCATGCAGTTGCTCACCCTTGAAGGCGCCGGCGCTGATGAACGGTGGCTCCTCTGACCGGGCCAGGACGCTCAGTCGACGGTTCAGGATCGCAAATCCCAGCTGCTCCTGAAGATCGCGACTGCGATTGGCGAGGCTATCGGGCTTCTTGGCCGGTGGAGCCACCCAGGTGATCTGCAGCCCGGTGGGCGAGCCCGGCTCAACGGCCACCCTGGCCTCGATCTGGCGTTTGGCCACAGGTCCGGGTGCGGGCTCAGAGCCGGGTTCGCCCTTGCCGGTCCAGTCGCCAAATCTCGCCTTGATCCGCGCCTCCATCTCCTCAACGTCGAAATCACCGGCGGCGATCAGGGTGGCGCGTTCGGGTCGATAATAGCGCTGATAGAAGTCGAGGATCTGGTCCCGGTCGGCGGACTTCAGGACCTCGACCTTGCCGATCGGGAATCGCTCGGGCGGGCGCTGTCCCTTCATGATGAAGGCCAGGCTGGACTTGTAGAGCCTCCAGCCGGGGCCGTCCCGGGTCCGCTCCTCGGACAGGACAATGCCCCGCTCCCGCTCGACGGCTTCCTGGGCGATCAGCAATTCGCTGGCGGTCTCCCGCAGCATCAGAAGTGAAGCCTGGACGGTGTCCTCGTCGGTCTGGGGCAGGTCCAGCTTGTAGACCGTTTCCTCAAATCCCGTAGAGGCGTTGGTGTCGGCTCCGAACGCCAGGCCGTGACGTTCCAGGATCGGGATCAGTTCGCCCTCGGGGATCGAACGGGATCCGTTGAAGGCCATATGTTCCAGGAAGTGCGCCAGTCCCTGCTGGGCATCGGTCTCATATAGCGACCCGGCCCGGATATGCAGTCTCAGGGAGGCCTGGCCTGGCGGGGTTGCATTATGGACGATCGCGTAGCGCATTCCGTTGGGCAGAGCCCCGAAGCGAATCGTGGGATCCGGCTTGACGTCGCTGACGGATTGCGGCCAGGGGCCTGGCGGGGGAACCGGGACGGGGGGGGGAGCGGGGCGGAAGGTCGGCAGGGCGAAATCGGTGGAAAAATCAGGCCGGAACTCTTGCAGCTGGGCGCAGCTCGTCATTGAGAGCGCCATCGCGCCGGACAGCGCGACGCCAAGAAATCGGTTCATGCAGGCGTTCCGGTATTTGAGCATTCAAAGGGCAGTCGGCGGAGCTTCGCTGTGTCCTGCGGCCAACACAAGGCGAAGCCGTCGCGTTGGGCCGCGAAGTTATCCCTACGTTTTCACTGGGTGTTGCCCGGCCGACCGGATCGAGATAGCGTCCTTCTGCCGGGATGAGCGGTCTCCCGATCAGGCTTCAGCCCAAGCACCGGGCCCTGACCTGTGGAGACCCCGTTGGTGACCGACCACGCTGCCGACCTGCCGCCGCCGCCCCGCTTCGGCGAATTCTTCATCCAGTCGCTCAAGATTGGCTGCCTGGGATTTGGCGGTCCGGCAGGCCAGATCGCCCTGATGCACAGGGTCCTGGTCGACGAAAAGCGGTGGATCGACGAGCCCCGCTATCTGCATGCCCTCAGCTTCTGCACCCTTTTGCCGGGCCCGGAAGCGCAGCAGCTGGCGACCTATATCGGCTGGCTGCTGCATGGTGTGAGGGGGGGGCTTGCCGCCGGCCTTGCCTTTATCCTGCCCGGAGCCCTGCTGGTCACCGGGTTGAGCTGGCTCTACGCCAGTCAGGGCCAGACGCCCTGGTTGGCCGCGGCCTTCTGGGGCGTCAAGGCCGCGGTTCTGGCCCTGGTTGCGGAAGCTGTGATGCGGGTCGCCAAGCGGGCTCTTAAGACCCGTTTCGACCTGGTGATCGCGGTCCTGGCGTTTTGCGCTCTGACCCTGCTCAGCGCACCGTTTCCGGCGGTGGTGCTGGCTGCGGCCGCACTTGGCCTGTGGCGCAGCCGAAACGCAGGGTCTGCGGACGCCCGGACGCCATCCGGTGTCAGGCACCGCAATACGTTCGGGGTCGTCCTGCTCTGGTTGGCGATCTGGCTGACGCCCCTGGTGATGGCTGTGCTTATCCTGGGGCCGGACCACTGGCTGAGCGAGGTGGCCCGGTTCTTCTCGATGCTGGCGGCGGTCAGCTTTGGCGGCGCCTATGCCATGCTTGCCGGCCTGCAGCAGGAAGCGGTCCAGGTGCAGGGCTGGCTGTCGACCGCCCAGATGATCGACGGGCTGGGCCTGGCCGAAACCACGCCGGGGCCGCTGGTTCTGGTCAACGGCTTCGTCGGGTTCATGGCTGGCTGGAACGCAAGGGACGGCGGCCTTGGCTGGGCCCTGGCGGGCTCCCTGATGGCCCTTTGGCAGACCTTCGCCCCGTCGTTTCTGTATATCTTCGCCGGGGCCCCCTATTCGGAACATCTGAGGCGCAGTCCGGCGGCGACGGGTCTATTGAAGGCGGTCACCGCAGCAGTGCTGGGGGTCGTGGGCAGTCTTGCACTGTGGTTCGGCCTGCATGTGCTGTTCGGGAAGCTCCATCTGTTCAGCACGCCCTGGGGCGGACAGATCAGCCTGCCGGACCTTGTCACCCTCGATCCGATGGCCGCCCTGCTGGCGGTTGCGGCCGGGGTCGCCCTGATCCGTTTCCACGTCAATGTGGTGCTGGTGATCCTTGCCTGTGCTGCGGCAGGCCTGGCGCGCTGGTTGGGGCTTGGCTGACCGGACCGGCGAGCGGCGACTGTGTCGTCCTGATCTGTGGTCGTCGGTCCGTCAGGAGCCAGGGCGGGTCACATAGAAGCTGGCGTTGTTGCCGGTTGCTGTCGAGACGCCGGTGATCTTGCGCCCAGACCCGGAGGACACATCAGACCGGGCGCTGACATCGCCCAGGTTGGTCTGGCGGTTGGCGACATCAATGGAGCCGTTGCAGTCGCTGCAGGCATAGCCGGTGACGTCATTGCCCACCGCTGAAGCCTGTACATAGCTGTCATAGCCGGAGGTTCCGGCAAAGCTGGCGATCACCTCGACCCCGCCGACATCGGTCCACTGGGTATTGTCCATCACCAGTTCGGCGCCGCTGTTGCCGGCTATGGCGCTGTTGCCGGCGCCATAGGCGCTGACCTCGGCGGCCCCGTATTGATAGGCCGAACCCTCGGCCTGAGACCGCACATAGGCGGAATTGGCCTGACTATTTGTGACGTCCAGCAGGGGGCCTTGATTCAGGGCCGAAAGAGCATTGCCGCTCGCGGTCGTGCTGGTCTGGGCCGTCTGGACCGACCCATAGGCGGTGAACTTGCTGGCCTGAACCAGGCTCGAGCCGTTGATCTGGCTGATCGCGAGCCTTTGGGCCGAGGCGGAATCGCCAATGGCGCTGATGTTGTTGCCGGCGGCGACGCCGGCAACGGTCGCCTGGCCAGTCACGGTCTGCATGATGGCGCCGCCGTCCGCCAGAACCCGGGCGCCGTTGTTCTGGTTCATCCGGACGCCGGCCGAGCCATTGGTGAGGTTTAGGGACTGGTTGTTGCCCACAGCCGTCGCGTCGGCGACGAAACTGCCGGCCGAGGCGAAGTCGCCCTCCACCTGGGAGCGGGCAGTCACCTGGACGCCGGAGGTTGTGGCCTGGGTCAGGACGCCGGTTACTGTCTGCTGTCTGATTCCGACATCCGAGCTGTTGCCGACGGCGATGGCCGAAAGGCTGGAGTCGAGCCCCATCCGGCGGCTGACATCGATGCGGCTCTGGGCGATCACGTCGCCGGACAGGGTCTGGTTGGAGGTGACGGACAGCCGGGCTCTGTCGGCATAGACCTGCACGCCATTGCCGGTGGCGACGGTGGCGGAGTCCACCCCGTCCTCGACGGTCACGATATTCAGAAAGCCCTGCGAGAAGACATCACCAACCTGGACCTGGTTATTGAAGACGTCGCTGGGCAGTTCCTGACTAGTAGCGGCCCCGCAGAGCACGCTTAGCATCGGGATCGCGCTTATCGTTCCAGCGATCAGGGTCTTCGCGGGTCTGCGCATTGTTGGTTCCCAGATTGTCGTAGGCAGGGGTGAAGGCGCCTGTCATGCCGTTGGTCGGGCCGCCCAGGGGATCGGAAGTCATGCAGGACTGTGGTCCGGGCATGCCGTAGAGATTGGCGCTCATCTCGACCACCGCCCGCTCGATCAGGGCGCGGACGGCCAGTTGCAGGGGCTCCTGGGCCCCGGCGCCGGTCGAAACATCGAAGATGTTGCCGTTCAGGAAGTCGAACAGGCCAATACCCACTTCTCGGCCAACAACCTGCTTCTGGTAGGAAATGACGTCCACCACTTCCAGCGAGCGGCTATTGACCAGTCGGAGATCGATGGCCACGTTCATCACATAGATGCTGCCGCGGAACGTCCCCTTGAGGCCGGATGCGTCCCTGTCGCCGGCATAGCCGTCAGCGCCGACCGAATAGATGTTGTAGTTCAGTTCCGTAATGCCGCCGACCAGATAGAAATCCACTCCGGCCACCTGGCCCTCATAGATTTTCCGGGACTCGGTCGGACCAGGGCCGCCGGCGCGCGGTCCGTCGGAGATCAGCTTGTTGTTGCTGTATTTGAGGTCCAGCTCCGAAATCGAGGTGTCAAAGCGCTCGACCAGCGGCATCCCGGCCTTGGCCAGGGCGGTCATGGCCATCAACGAGGCGCCCTGGGTCACCTTGCGACCGCTACCGTCGGCTTCCGACTTGCCGGTATAGTCGCTGATCCGACCCACTGCGATCCGTGGGGCGCCCAGGTTGTTTTGCCGGGCATAGCCGCCAAGACAGACCAGTGCTGCAGAATAGGGACTGGGGTTTGAGGTCACCGGCGCCGACCCGATGGGCTTGGCATAGAGGCCCGACGACTTTGCGACGGGCGTGACACAGCCGGCCAGCAACAGGATGGCGACCGAACAACTCGCGCCGGCGCGGAGCAGGGGACTACCGGTCATTGTCCGCTCCCGAGGACGCGCCAACCCCTGCGGTGACGGTTCCGTTGTTGGTCTGGGTGCTGTCGATGATCACCGTGTTGAAGCTGCCCTGGGTAATGACAACCAGATTGTTGCCGATCGCCGTAGAACTCCCGCCAAGGCCGCCAACACCGGCATAGGCATCGAAGGCTCCGGTCGCGCCGCTGCGCGTGAAGGTGCTCTGGTCTTCGCCGGTCAGCATGACGCCATCCACGATGACGCGGTTGCCGGAGGCGTCCCGGGTCGAATAGTCCACGGTCCGGTTTTCCTGACCGGCGGTGCGCCCATAGCCCGCATTGTAATTCGCAGAGCCGGTCTGGCTCTGGGCGAAGGCCTGGCCCGAGCACAGGCCCAGAGCCGCCAGCAGTAGGAAAGAGGCCTTGGCCATCACAGGTCTGCTCCACATAAATGTCGGGCGCCCTGACAACCAAGCAATGAACGTGCCAGAACGGGACAGGTGCGAGGTTTGGATCAAACCTCTCGCGATTTGGTTAAGGCCCGCCAGCGTTGGGCGTCTAAATTGCAGAGGTGATTGATTCCTGCCGATGATTGGGGGACGCTGCGTCAAGACAACAATCGACCGGGGAGGACGACCGGATGCTGGTTTCACAGATTTTGAAGGACAAGGGCGATCTTGTGTTCACGATCTCGCCCGGTGACACAGTGGAGGCGGTGGCTGCGCTGCTCTTCAGCCGGCGCGTCGGGGCCATGATCGTGGTGGACGACAGCGGGACGGTTGCCGGCATCGTGTCAGAGCGGGACATTGTCCGGGCCGTGGCCTCGGAGGGGGCGGGGGCCCTGGGGCGACCGATCAGCGTCTATATGACGTCACAGGTCCATTTTGCCGAAACCGGGGAGACAGTGGACTCCCTGCTCGAGCGGATGACCGATCGCCGGGTTCGCCATCTGCCTGTCCTTGTGACGGGGCGGCTGGTCGGGATCGTCTCGATCGGAGACCTGGTGAAGCACAAGATCTCTGAGGTGACGGCCGAAGCCGAAGGGCTGCGAGCCTATATCGTTTCGGGCTGAGCAGTCGCTTCCGCCAAAGTGTAATGTTCCAGGACTTCCGCCGTGGCGTCCCGTGCGCGCATCAGCGCCTGGCGAATGGAGCAGGCGTGGAGGTCCGGGCAGTCATCGCATTTGCGAAACGCTGTCTTGCTGACGCAGGGCGCCAGGGCCAGTGGCCCGTCCACAGCCCGGATAATCTCGGCGAAACTGATCTCTGCAGCCGGGCGGGTCAGCACATAGCCACCGAACTTGCCGCGCTTGCTGGTGACGATGTGGCGACGGGCCAGTTCCAGAAGAATGGCTTCCAGGAATTTGCGGGGCGCGTCAGCTCGAAGGGCCAGTTCGCCTGATGTAACCTGGCCGGAAGGCTCGCGCGCCAGTTCGACCATGGCCCGCAGGGCGTAGCGCGCTTTGTGGGACAGCATAGATGACCTCGTTCGTTGCGGCCCGTTGTGCGGCCGGACAGCGGCCTGCGCAAGATTCCCGCGAAAAAAGCGATCGCGCTGTTGCCAGATCCGATTCCCACCCCTAGAAGCCCACCTCCGCTCGGAACAACCGCCGGCCCGGAACTGAACCAGCCCTAAAAGCTGTTGATTTTCCCGGGAATGCGAGTAGGTTCCGCGCCTCAGCCGACTCGGTCATGATTTGTTAAGGGTTCGCCCTCGGCGGTCCTGACCGCCGCCTTTGTCTCTTGAATTGCTTCGGTTTTCCGAGGTCTTGTTGGAGAGAAGGATTTGGAAAAGTTGATTGACATGAGTTTCGGTGGCGACTAGATACGCCGCTCTTCGCCGGGACCGGGCGTTAAACGGTTGGATGACTTAGGTTGTTCGGGTCTTTGACATTGTTGATTTGGAAAGAGAAACGCAGGCGGCGACGTTCTG
>JARWZW010000032.1 GCA_029866155.1 Caulobacter sp.
CGCTGCCCCCTTCGTTCACCACCGGACAGACAACCTGCCGGGCTTTCTGCAACAGGCCCAGGTTCGGGAAACCCGCCCATGACAGACCTCACCGCCGCCGATCTGGCCCTGGAAATCGAAGCGGCCTGGGAGTCGCGCGACAGTCTGAACCCGGACTTTCACGGCCCCGCCCGCACCGCCGTGGAAGAGGCCCTGACCCTGCTGGATAGCGGCCGGGCGCGGGTCGCCGAGAAGATCGACGGTGGGTGGGTCACCCATCAATGGCTGAAGAAGGCGGTCCTGCTGTCCTTCCGGCTGAACCCCAACACCGTCATGCGGGCCGGCAGCCTGGGCGGCGGGGTCGGTCCCTGGTGGGACAAGGTGGCCAACAAGTTCGACGGCTGGGAAGCGGCGCAGTTCGAGGCCGGCGGTTTCCGCGCCGTACCGGGCGCCATTGTCCGTCGCGGCTCGTTTGTCGCCCGCAATGTCATCCTGATGCCCAGCTTCGTGAACATCGGCGCCTTCGTCGATGAAGGGACCATGGTCGACACCTGGGTCACCGTCGGGTCCTGCGCCCAGATCGGCAAGCGGGTGCATCTGTCCGGCGGGGTCGGCATCGGCGGGGTGCTGGAGCCGCTTCAGGCCAATCCGACCATCATCGAGGACGACTGTTTCATCGGCGCCCGGTCCGAGGTGGTGGAAGGCGTGGTTGTCGGCCAGGGCAGCGTCCTGTCCATGGGAGTGTTCCTGACCGCCACCACCAAGATCGTCGACCGCAAGACCGGCGAGGTCCACCGGGGCCATGTGCCGCCCTACAGCGTCGTGGTGCCGGGCAGCCTGCCCGACCCCCATGGCGGGCCCAGCCTGTCCTGCGCCGTGATCGTCAAGACGGTGGACGCCCAGACCCGCTCCAAGACCAGCATCAACGACCTGCTGCGGGACTGAAACTACCCAGGCGCCGCCGTATGGCGTAGCAAGATCGGTCTGGACCGGAGCGCCTGACCATGACCGCCAAGCTGATCGCCCTCATAGCCGCGCTTGCCTCCGGACAGGCCGTGGCGGCCGGACCCTGGGACGGCGATATCCTGCCCCCGGCCCCGCCCTGGAAGGGGGCCAGCGAGCGGCTGGTGGCCAGACCGGACAATGCCTGGATCACGCCCTCGGAGGTCAGTGGCCTGACCCGGACGCCCAGCTATGACGAGACCCGGGCCTGGCTGGAGAAGCTGGACGCCGCCTCGCCCCTGATACGGCTTGAAACCTACGGCAAAAGCCCCGAGGGCCGCGACCTGATCCTGGTGATCGCCTCGCAGGACGGCGAGAGCCTGGACCCGGTCAAGCCTGTGTTCCTGGCCCAGGCCGGGATCCATGCCGGCGAGATCGACGGCAAGGACGCCGGCATGATGCTGCTGCGCGACATCGCCTTTGGCGGCAAGAAGAGCCTGCTGGACCATGTGAACCTGGTCTTCGTCCCCATGGTCAATCCGGACGGCCATGAGCGGTCATCGCGGTTCAGCCGGCCCAACCAGCGTGGGCCGCAGGAACAGGGCTGGCGCACCACGGCGCAGAACCTCAATCTCAATCGCGACTATGGCAAGCTGGACAGCCCGGAGATCCAGGGGATGATCGGCCTGGTCCAGCGCTTCGATCCGGCCCTTTACATGGATATCCATGTCACCGACGGGGTCGACTACCAGTACGACATCACCTTTGGCTATGAAGGGTATGACGGTCGGTTCGCCCATTCGGAGGCCGTCGGGGCCTGGCTGGACCGGACCTTCCGGCCGGCGGCGGAGAAGGCCCTGACTGCGGCGGGCCATATCCCCGGACAGCTTGTCTTCGCCATCGACGACCGGGCGCCGCGCCTTGGCCTCAGCATCGGCCCCAGCCCCCTGCGGTTTTCCACAGGCTATGGCGATGTGGCCCAAATGCCCACTGTGCTGGTCGAGAACCATAGCCTGAAGCCCTATCGCCAGCGGGTGCTGGGCACCTATGTGCTGCTGGAAGCGACCCTGAAGGCCCTGGCGGCGGACCCGAAGGGCGCCGCGCAGGCCAAGGCGCAGGACCGGGCGGTGCGGCCGGCCGCCATTCCCACAGCCTGGAAGGTGAATGACAAGCCTTCCGGCGAAGCCGATTTCAGGGCCATCGCCTATGAGACCTATCCCTCCCCCGCATCGGGCCGCGACGAGATCCGATGGCTGGGCCGGCCGGACGGGATCTGGAAGATGCCCCTGTTCGATGGCCAGGCCCGGATCAGCCTGACCCCGGCCAGGGCCTGGTGGGTCCCGGTCAGCCGGGCCGATATCATCGAGCGGCTTCGGCGGCATGGGGTGGCGATGGAGCCCCTGGCCGCGCCCCGGACCCTGACCCTGGAGATGGCCCATCTGGACCAGGCGAAGATGAGCGGCAGGGTCAGTGAGGGCCATGTGCCGATGGAGGCCGGACCTGCCCGCTGGATAGCCCGCACCGTGACCCTGCCGGCCGGCTCGGTCCGCGTGCCGATCGACCAGCCCCTGGGCGCCCTTGCCAGCCTGTTGCTGGATCCGGCCAGCGACGAGAGCTTCCTGGCCTGGGGATTCTTTCCCGAAATCCTCCAGCGGACCGAATACATCGAAGGCTACGCCATCGCCCCCCTGGCCGAACGGATGCTGGCCGGCGATCCGGCCCTGAAAGCCGCCTTCGAGGCAAAGCTGGCGGCCGACCCCGCCTTTGCGGCGGATTCGGAGGCCCGGCTTGGCTGGTTCTACAGCAAGACCCCCTATAGCGACGGCCGCTACCGGCTTTATCCGGTGGCGAGGGAAACCCTGTCGGCAGGGCAGTAGGCGCGCGACAAGCCGTCGCCCTGTCACCGACAGCCCATTGTCGCGTTGCGTCAGGACCGCTGCCCAAACCGGGGATGACCTGACGCCGCAGGCCTCTTGATCCGCCCCTCAAAAGGGGGGCTAATCCGCGTCCTTACGGAACCGACGCGGGGAAGCGGCCAGGATGCCAATGGAATCGACCGGACATGCCGCCGCCCTCTGGGTCGGGCTGCATCTGCTGCTGCTGCTGGTTCTGTCGACCCTGGTGGTGCGGCAGCGGCAGAAGCACAAGGTGGCCCTGGGGGATGACGGCATTCCTGAGCTTGTCCAGGCGATCCGGGCCCATACCAACGCCGTGGAATACATCCCCGCCGCCCTGATCGGCCTGGTCGTGCTTGAGGTGACCGGCGCCCCGGGGGCCCTGGTCCATATCGCCGGCCTGGTGCTGTTCGCTGGCCGCCTGTCCCACGCCGTGGGCCTGTCCAACAGCGGCGGCACCTCGATCCTGCGGACCCTGGGGATGGTCCTGACCTGGCTGGCCTATATCTTCATCATCGCGTCCTGCCTGTTCTTCGCAATCGGTTGAGGGGCGCCGGAAGATGATTGCGGCAGGGCCGTCGGGCGCCCATAAGGCCGTGATGGACGAAACTCTGCTCAATGATCTGCTGGACGCCGCCCGGGCGGCCGGCGCCGATGCGGCCGAGGCCGCCTATGCCGAACGCCAGTCCCTGTCGATCACGGTGCGCACCGGCGCCCTGGAGGAGGTCGAGCGGGAAGAGGCGCGGGACCTGGGCCTGAGGGTGTTTGTCGGCCAGCGGCATGCCAGCATCTCCGGCTCCGATATCTCCAGGGCCGGCCGTGAGCGGCTGGTGGAGCGGGTGGTGGCCATGGCCAGGCTGGCCCCGGAAGACCCCTATGCGGCGCTGGCCCCCAGGGACCGTCTGGCCGAGGGGCCCTATCCGGACCTTGATCTCTATGACCCCCAGGAGCCGGACCCGGAATCCCTCGAGGCCCAGGCCCGGGACGCCGAAGAGGCCGCCCGCTCGGTGGAGGGCGTGACCAATTCCGACGGCGGCTCGGCCACCTGGTCCAGCAGCCGCTGGATGCTGGCCACCAGCCATGGCTTTACCGGATCGCACCGGACCTCCAGCTTTTCCCTCTACGCCTCGGCCATAGCCGGCGAGGGACTGGGCATGGAGCGGGGCGGCGAAGGCCGGGGAGTGCGCCATCGCGAGGACCTGCCGGATGCCGCCTG
Source organism: Caulobacter sp. (assembly GCA_029866155.1). GTDB lineage: Bacteria > Pseudomonadota > Alphaproteobacteria > Caulobacterales > Caulobacteraceae > Caulobacter. The sequence goes on from JARWZW010000032.1 coordinate 4,033, forward strand.
GATCGGCTCGGAAGCCGGTCGCCATGCGGTTCGCCGGCTGGGCGCCCGCAAGATCGCCTCGACCACGGCGCCGGTGATCTTCGAGAACCGGATCGCCGCCAGCCTGCTGGGCCCCTTCCTGGGGGCCATTTCCGGCCCCAGCGTGGCCCGGGGCGTGTCCTTCCTGAAGGACAGGCTGAACCAGCCGGTCTTCGCCGACACTGTCAGCATCCTGGATGATCCCCTGCGGGTGCGGGGCCTGGGGTCCGGGCCGTTCGACGACGAGGGCGTGACGACAGAACCCATGGCCCTGGTGGACGAGGGCGTCCTGACCACCTGGCTGCTCAACACCGCCTCGGCCCGGCAGCTGGGGATGGAAACCACGGGCCACGCCTCGCGCGGCCTGGCCGGCCCGCCCGGCACGGGGACCTCCAATGTGATCATCACCGGCGGGGACCGGGACCTGGCGGGCCTGATGGCCGATGCCGGGGCCGGACTGCTCGTCACCTCGATGTTCGGGCCGTCCCTCAACGGCAATACCGGAGACTGGTCCATCGGTTGCTCGGGCTTCTGGTTCGAGGGGGGCGAGATCGCCTATCCGGTCAACGAGATCACCGTGGCCGGCAACCTCATCGACATCTACCGGCGACTGGTCCCCGGCAATGACCTGGTGATCCGGGGATCGCACGACTCCCCGTCCCTGCTGGTGGACGCCCTGGCGATCGCCGGCTCGTGATCCAGGACCTGGACCTGATTGTCCAGGCGGCCCGGGAGGCCGGCGCCCTGGCCCTCACCCGCAAGGCCCAGGGCCTGACGGTGCAGGCCAAGGCCGGCGGCTCGCCCGTCACCAATGCCGATATCGAGGTCGACAGCCTGCTGAAGACCCAGCTGGGCGCCGCCCGGCCGGACTATGGCTGGCTTTCGGAGGAAACGGCGGATGACCCGGCGCGGCTGGACCGCAACCGGCTGTTCGTGGTCGACCCCATCGACGGCACCGTGGCCTATATCAAGGGCAAGCCCTACTGGACGGTCTGTATCGCCGTGGTCGAGGCTGGCCGGCCGGTGGCGGCCGTGGTCCATGCCCCCGAGCTGGACGAGACCTTCGCCGCCCGGATCGGGGCCGGCGCCACCCTGAACGGCGCGGCCATCGCCCCCAGCCGCACAGCCGCCGTCGAGGACATGGCCATGCTGGGCGACGCCAAGATGTTCGGCCATCCGGCCTGGCCCCGGCCCTGGCCGGCCATGCGGATCGAGACCCGCAACTCCATCGCCTATCGCATCTGCCTGGTGGCCGACGGCCGGTTCGATGCGGCCCTGGCCCTGTCGGCCAAGAGCGAATGGGACCTGGCGGCCGCCGACCTGATCAGCGCCGAGGCCGGCGCCCGCCTGACCGACCACCGGGGCGGGAACTTCGCCTACAACAAGCCCGTTCCCCTGATGCGCAGCCTGATCAGCGCCGCGCCGGACATCCATCCGTTGATCCTGGAGCGGGTCCGGCATATCGACCTGCCAGGCTGACGCAGCGAAAAGGATACCCCATGCCCGACCAACAACTGCTGCATCTGGTGATCGGCGGCGAATTGAAGGACGTTCAGGACGTCGAGTTCAAGGACCTGGGCAAGGTCGAGTTCGTCGGCGCCTTTCCAAGCTATGCCGAGGCCTGGAAGGCCTGGAAGGCCAAGGCCCAGGCCACGGTCGACAACGCCCATGCCCGCTACTTCATCATCCACGCCCATAAACTGCTGGCGCCCCGCGACGACGAGATGTGAGCACTACTCCCGCTTCAGCAGCCGGTCGGTGATCAGGGTTCCCCACCAGTCGGCCTGGAAATCGGCCTTGATCGCCTTGGGGTCATAGGCGTCGCTCATCACCCAGTCGAGGAAGCTCAGACCCCTGGGCGGCCCCTCGGCCAGGTAGCGGTCGAAGACATAGTCCAGCACCCCGGTCTTGCCCTGTTTCACATGCAGGGTGCGCAGGCCAAGCTCGCTGCGGGCCGCCTCGATGGGATGGCCCAGGTGGAAGTGGCGATAGAGGACGCTCATGATCCCGGCCCGGTCCGCGCCGGACTTGCAATGCATCAGGGCCGGATAGCGGATCGTCTCGAACAGCGCCTTGGCCCCCAGGATCTGGGCCCGGGTCGGCACGGCACGGCTGGTGACGGTGAAGTCCACCATGTCCAGACCCAGCCTCTGGCAGGCGTCCTTTTCCAGGGCGTAGAAACTGGCGTCAAACCCGCCCCGCAGGTTGATCACCGTGCGGATGCCGTCGCGCTGCCAGTATTTCAGTTGATAGGGCCAGGGCTGGGCGGCCCGGACCATGTCGCTCCCGATCCAGTGGGCATTGGAAAACCCGACCCTGAGAAAGGCATGATCCCCCAGCAGGAAATCCAGATTGGCCCGCAGCCGTCCGCCCGGGGTGGTGAGATCAAATCCGGCCAAGGGAGGCTCCATGCAACCGCGCCCTGATTAGGGCCAAGGGCGGCGGGATGCAAAGGGGGTTGAAAGTCCTGCTTTGGTTACGCTGTCATACGTCGGACATTGACATCAACGCTATCACTTGATATGAAATGCTATCATGGCTGCTGTCACCATCCGCAACCTCTCTGACGAGGCCCATCGCGCCCTCAAGGTTCGGGCGGCGCAACATAATCGCAGCGCCGAGGCCGAGATGCGGGCCATTCTGGAGGCGGCGGTGCGGCCCGACAGCCGGCTGCGACTGGGTTCGGCGATGGCGACGATCAGCCGGGCAGCCGGCCTGACCAATGCCGATCTCGAGGCGCTGGAACCGATGCGAGACACGCAGCCTGCCAAGCCGATGCGTTTCGAATGATCCTGCTCGACACCAATGTCGTCTCGGAAGCAATGAAACCCGAGCCGAACCCGGCCGTCAGTGACTGGCTGGACGCCCAGGCCGCAGAGACCCTGTTTCTTTCCAGCATCACAGTCGCGGAGCTCATGTTCGGGATCGGCGCCCTGCCCTCCGGGCGACGCAGGGATGGCCTGACAAGGGTTCTGGAGCAGCTGCTGGACCTGGTCGCGGGTCGGATCCTGGCCTTCGACACAGAGGCCGCCATGCGCTACGGCGAATTGGCCGTCCGGGCCCGCGCCGCCGGACTGGGTTTTCCGACCCCTGATGGCTACATCGCCGCCATCGCTGCAGCCCGGGGATTTGCCGTGGCGTCCCGCGACACCACCGCCTTCACCGCCGCCGGCTTGACGGTGATCGATCCCTGGACAGCTGCCGGCTGACCTGCGGCTGGGTCCACCAGGCAAGCGCCTCTCCGACCTGCAGACAGGTGGCGCTGTCGTAAGGAGCGCCTTAAGTAGGGCGATGCTTCCTTCTCCTCCGGGAGAGACGGAAAAACTCGGGGAAGACGGTTGATGGCGCAGGCGCCTGCCGAGATGACTGGCCGCCAGCTGGCGATGCGGGTGGCGCGGACCTATCTGGCGCCGCGCTGGAAGGGCGTGGCCGTGGCCCTGGTCTGCGCCGCCATCAGCGCCGGGCTGTCAGGCCTGCTGGTGCAGCTGCTGGAGCCGGCGACCAATGACCTGCTGGTCAAGCCCAAGCCCGGCGCCCTGCTGATCATTCCCCTGACCATCGTGGTCTATGCCATTGGCCGGGCCATCGCCCAGATCGTCCAGTCGACCCTGATGAACCGCATCGGCCACGGCATTGTCGGCGATGTCCAGGTCGACCTGTTCGGCCGGATGGTGCGGGCCGATCTGGCCCGGCTGCGGGCCACCCATACGGGGGCCTTTGTCTCCCAGGTGCTGTATGACGCCGGCCTGATCCGCGAGGCGGCGACCAGCGGCGTCATCACCTATACCCAGCATGTCCTGATCGTGGTCGCCACCGTGGTGGTGATGATCGAGAAGGATGTGGTCATGGCCCTGGGGGTGCTGGTCCTGGCGCCCTTTGCGTCCCGGCTCATGGGGCGGTTCTCGCGGCGCTCCAAGAAGGCCGCCAAGGGCGCCATGGCCGCCACCAGCGTCCTGTCCACCACCCTGATGGAAAGCCTGGACGGGGTGCGGGTGGTCAAGATGGAGAACCGGGAGGCCGACGAGGAGGCCCGGGTCGCCCGGGTGGTCAAGGAGCGCCAGAAACACATCATCAAGGGCGCCAACGCCCGGGCCCAGTCGGCGCCGGTGACCGAGCTCCTGACCATGTTCATCACCGCCGGGGTGTTCGCCTATGCCGGCTGGCGGGCCTCTTCCGGCGCCATGAATGTCGGCGATTTCACAGCCTTCATGGGGGCCCTGACCATGGCCGGCGGGTCCCTGCGGCAGCTGGCCAACCTGCAGACGGTGTTTGCCGAGGGGCTGGTCGCCTCGCGGCGACTGTTCGCCGCCCTGGATGTCGAGCCGGAGGTGCGGGAGGCCGCCGGCGCCCGGGACCTGGCCATCACCGAGGGCCGCATCCGGTTCGATGCGGTGGATTTCAGCTATGCCGACGGATCACCCGCCCTGGAGGGGGTGTCCCTGGAGGCCCGGCATGGCGAGACCATCGCCCTGGTCGGCCCCTCCGGCGGCGGCAAGAGCACCATCCTGTCCCTGATCCCGCGCTTCTATGACGTCACCGGCGGCGAGGTCAGTATCGACGGGGTGGATGTGCGCCAGACCACCACGGCCTCCCTGCGGGCCGGCATCGCCCTGGTGACCCAGGAGCCCTTCCTGTTCGACGATTCTGTCCTGGCCAATATCGCCTATGGCCGACCGGAAGCCAGCCGCGACCAGATCGAGGCGGCTGCGAAACTGGCCGCCGCCCATGATTTCATCCAGGACCTGCCCCTGGGCTATGACACGGTGGTGGGCGAGGCCGGGGCGCGCCTCTCCGGCGGTCAGCGCCAGAGGATCGCCATCGCCCGGGCCTTCCTGAAGGATGCGCCCATCCTGCTGCTGGACGAGGCGACCAGCGCCCTGGACACCGAAAGCGAGGCCCAGGTGCAGCAGGCCCTGGAGCGGCTGATGAGCGGCCGGACCACCATCCTGATCGCCCACCGCCTGTCGACGGTGAAGAACGCCGACCGCATCTATGTCATCGAAAAGGGCCGGGTGCTGGAAACCGGGACCCATGCCGGGCTGATCCGCCGCAAGGGCCTCTATGCCCGTCTGGCCAGGGCCCAGGACCTGGAACTGGCGACCGAACCCGAGGCGGCGACGCCGGGAGCCGCGGCATGAAGGCGCTGTTCCGCTCGCCGGCCGTCCAGCAGCTGCTGGCGGCCATCTTCGCCGGCTGGCTGAAGCTCTGTTTCGCGACCCTGAGCTGGACCCGCGAAGGCCAGGATCGGGCCGAGGGGGTCTGGGCGGCCTGGCGGGCGGGCTGCGAGGCCGGCGATGGGAGTCCTGCCGCCGGCGGCGGGGCGATCCTCTGTCTCTGGCACGGACGGATTCCCCTGTCCGCGGTCAGCTGGCCCCAGGGACCCGAGCGCCATGACATGCGGGCCCTGATCAGCCGGTCGGCGGACGGCGAGTTCATCGCCCTTGCCATGCAGGCCATCGGCTTTCCGGCCATCCGGGGCTCGTCCAAGAAGGCCTCGGACCCGTCCAAGAACAAGCATGGCGAACAGGCCTTCCGGGACATGATCCGTTGGGTCAGGGAGGGCGGCGGGATGGCCATAACCCCGGACGGCCCGCGCGGCCCCCATGAGGTGATGCAGGCCGGGACCCCGGCCCTGGCCCGGGTCACCGGGGCGCCGGTGCTGCTGGTCGGCCTGGCCTGCCGGCCGGCCATCCGGCTGGGCAGCTGGGACAGGGCGATGATCCCCCTGCCCTTCGGCCGGGCCGCCATGGTCTGGGATGGGCCCTTCACCGCCAGCCGCAGCGATGATGTCGAGGCCCTGGCCGCCGACTGGGGCTCGCGACTGAGTGTCGTGACCCGCCGGGCCGAGGCCATGCTGGCGGATCCCCCAGCGGCGTCCTGATCCGCCGGGAAGGAAGGACTGGCCCAGGCGGGGGTAAGGCCCTACCTTGCTGTTCATGGCCCGTTCCCCTCAATCCGGCGTCTCGGACGTTTCCGCCGCCTTCGTCCACGACCTCGCCAATCCTGCCGCCCCCATGCACTGGAAGCCGCACCGGCCGGCGCGGCCGGAGAAGTCCGAAGGCGGGCGGCGGTTCAATCTGGTGGCGGAATATGAACCGGCCGGCGACCAGCCGACGGCGATCCGCGACCTGGTGGCCGGGATCAACGAGCGGGAGCATGACCAGGTGCTGCTGGGCGTCACCGGCAGCGGCAAGACCTTCACCATGGCCAGCATCATCGCCGAGACCCAGCGGCCGGCCCTGATCCTGGCCCCCAACAAGACCCTGGCGGCCCAGCTCTACAGCGAGTTCAAGAGCTTCTTCCCCGACAATGCGGTGGAGTATTTCGTCAGCTACTACGACTACTACCAGCCCGAAGCCTATGTCGCCCGGACCGACACCTATATCGAGAAGGACAGTAGCCGGAACGAGCAGATCGACCGCATGCGCCACAGCGCCACCCGCGCCATCCTGGAGCGGGACGATGTGATCGTCGTGGCCTCCGTCTCCTGCATCTACGGCATCGGCTCGGTGGAGACCTATACGGCCATGACCTTCACCCTGAAGGTCGGCGACAAGGTCGACGAGAAACAGCTGATGGGCGACCTGGTGGCCCAGCAGTACAAACGCAACGAGGCCGCCTTCGAGCGGGGTACCTTCCGCCGGCGCGGCGACACCATCGAGATCTTCCCCGCCCATTATGAAGACCGGGCCTGGCGGATCGGGATGTTCGGCGACGAGATCGAGGCGATCCAGGAATTCGACCCCCTGACCGGCCGCAAGACCGCCGAGCTGGACAGCGTCAAGATCTACGCCAACAGCCACTATGTCACCCCGCGCCCGACCCTTCGCCAGGCGGTCAACAGGATCAAGACCGAGCTGAAGGAGCGGCTCGACTGGATGGTGGCCAATGGCAAGCTGCTGGAGGCCCAGCGGCTGGAACAGCGCACCACCTTCGACATCGAGATGATCGAGGCCACGGGCAGCTGCGCCGGCATCGAGAACTACAGCCGCTATCTCACGGGGCGCCGGCCGGGCGAGCCGCCCCCGACCTTCTTCGAATATATCCCCGACAACGCCCTGCTGTTCACCGACGAGAGCCACCAGACGGTTCCGCAGATCGGCGCCATGTACAAGGGCGACTACAGCCGCAAATGGAACCTGGCCGAATATGGCTTCCGCCTGCCCAGCTGCCTCGACAACCGCCCTCTGAAGTTCGAGGAATGGGAGGCCATGCGCCCCCAGACGGTGCATGTCTCGGCGACCCCCGGCAAATGGGAGATGGAAAAGGCCGGCGGCGTCTTCGCCGAACAGGTGATCCGCCCCACCGGCCTGATCGACCCGCCGGTCGAGGTGCGCCCCGTCACAAAGGGCGGGGCCAGCCAGGTGGACGACGTCATCGCCGAGGCCCGGGACATGGCGGCCCGGGGCTATCGCACCCTGGTCACCGTCCTGACCAAGAAGATGGCCGAGGACCTGAGCGAATACATGCATGAACAGGGCCTGCGGGTCCGCTACATGCACAGCGATGTCGACACCCTGGAGCGGATCGAGATCATCCGCGACCTGCGGCTGGGCAGCTATGACATCCTGGTCGGGATCAACCTGCTGCGCGAGGGCCTGGACATCCCCGAATGCGGCCTGGTGGCCATCCTGGACGCCGACAAGGAAGGCTTCCTGCGGTCAGAGACCAGCCTGATCCAGACCATCGGCCGGGCGGCCCGCAACGTCGACGGCAAGGTCATCCTCTATGCCGACACCATCACCGGCTCCATGGAACGGGCCATGGACGAGACCCGCCGCCGCCGGGAGAAACAGACCGCCTGGAACACCCTGCAGGGCATCACCCCCGAAAGCGTCAAGAGCCGGATCAAGGACATCCTGGCCAGCCCCTATGAACGCGACCGCGTCACCGTCGACGCCGGCGTCGCCGAAGACGCCCGCCCCTTCCTGGGCAACAACTTCCAGACCACCTTGAAGGACCTGGAAACCAAGATGCGCGACGCCGCCAGCAACCTGGAATTCGAGACGGCCGCGCGACTGCGCGACGAGATCAAGCGGCTGAAGATGCTGGACCTGGAATTTGCCAACGAGGCCATGACGGGGGCGGAGGAGGTGGCGGACAAGGCGGTGCCGGGGGGACTTAGGAAGCAGGCAAGGGCGGAGGCGGCGGAGGCGTTTCGGAAGCGGGGGCGGTAGGGTTTCGGGAGCCCCAGGGTTCTCAGTCTCCCCGTCATCCCGGGCGGCCCAAAGGTCCGACCCGGGACCCAGAGCAACGCCCGCGCTATCGCAGCCGCCAACAGCCTGCCCAGCAACCCTGGGCCCCGGCTCTCCGCAGCGCCCCGGCCGGGGTGACGGGCGCCTGGCCTGGAACCATGCGATGATCGCCCCTCCCGCTTCGAGCATCACCTGAAAAATCCGACAACACGCCGGTTTCGTCGTTACCGAACCCTGTGACGACCGTGACTCTGTCGTTACCGAACCCTTCGACGGCCCGGACTTCATCACGACCGAAACCGACCGCCACAACCGCAGCCGACAGCTCCCCCGAACCCGCGCTTCGCGCCTGGGGGAGCATCCGTAGGCTCAAGCACCTTCCCCTGCGGGGAACGGGGACCATCGCGCAGCGATGGTGGAAGGGGTTCCCACCGGCGGCATGCGATAATCACCTGGCCGCTTCGAGCCACTTATAGAGACGCCATGGTCCGCCTCGCCGTGCCGATCAACAAGCCTGACAAGCCGCCAGTTTCGTCGTTACCGAAACCTGCGACGACCCGGACAACACCCGTCCGGAAAACTTCGGGTGGCAAACCTCCCTTCTCCCCTCGAGGGAGAAGGTGTCGGCGCAGCCGACGGATGAGGGGCCGCGCCGGCGGTAACGTCTTGATCCGGAATGCTTTTCAAACACCGGCCGCGCGGAAAGAACCCCTCAACCGTCAGCCTTCGGCTGCCACCTTCTCCCTCAAGCGGGGAAGAATTTCGTTATATCGGCCCCACCAGACAGCCGGCAAAACCCGACAAGACACCCGTAAAAACCATACAAAACCTGACAAAAACACGACAGGAACCGACCCCGAATACGATGCTTCTTACAGGGCGAACGCCGGGCAAAAGGACCGCCGATGGCGACAGCTCGACCCCAGGATACGCCATAAAGCCCATCAATACAGAGGCTTGGCCTCCCACCAGGAATTCCCCCGCCCCAGTCACAAAGCCGCTGCCCCATCGACAGACCCCCAATTATTCACGCAAGCGCCTTTCCAACCGTTTTCAGTCCAGAGCCGACACCAGGAAACGCCCATGAACCGCACCGCCCTTGCCCCGACGCCCCGGCTTTGGCAGTGAACCGGCATGCGCGCCCAGGTCACCCGTCTCTGTCGTCATCCGGTCAAGGGGTTCACCCCCGAGGACCTGGCACAGGCGGACCTCGCCGCCGGGGCCTGTTTTCCCTGTGACCGGCTCTATGCCGTCGAGGACGGGCCCAGCGGGTTTGATCCCGCCGCCCCCGGCTATGTGCCCAAGCAGAGGTTCACGGTCCTGGCCAAGATGGCGACCGTGGCCCGGGCGCGGACGTCCTACGATGCGGCCAGCGGGGTGCTGACCGCCTCGGCCGAGGGCATGTCTGCGTTTTCCGCCGATCTTCAAAACGAGGCCGGCCGGACCGGTTTCTCAGCCTGGCTGGGCGCGCTGCTGGGAGAGGAGGCGACCGGCCCCCTGAAGGTGATCGAGGGACCCGGGGCCCACCGATTCATGGACCATCCGCTCGGCCATGTGTCGATCATCAGCCTGGACAGCGTGCGGGACCTGGAACGGCGGATCGGCCGGCCGGTTGATCCCCTGCGGTTTCGCGCCAACCTCTATGTCGAGGGCTGGCCGGCCTGGGCCGAGAATGACTGGGAGGGGCGGACGCTGAAGATCGGGTCGGCGACGGCGACCGGGTTCAAGCCCATCGTCCGCTGCGCGGCCACGGCGGTCGATCCCGTGACCGCCCTGAGCGACATGGATATCCCGGCCGCCCTGTTCGAGCAGTATGGCCATGTGCTGTGCGGCCTCTATGTGCAGGTGACGGACAGCGGCCGGGTGGCGGTTGGCGACACCGTGGAGCTCTTGCCATGACCACGCCCGCCCCTACCCCGGCAATCACGCTTGTCGGCGCTTGGAAGGCGGCCCGCGAGCGGCTGAAGGCGGCCGGGGTGGACCAGCCGGCCATCGATGCGCGGCTGATGCTGGAGGCCGGAGCCGGGGTCACGCGGATGGACATCCTGACCGACCCGCACCGGGAACTGGACGCCGGACAGGCCGCGACCTTTGACGGCTATATCGAGCGGCGGGCGAGGCGCGAGCCGGTCAGCCATATCCTGGGCCGCAAGGGCTTCTGGAAGATCATGCTGTCGGTGACCCCCGACGTCCTGACCCCCCGGCCGGACACCGAAAGCATCCTGGACGTGGTGCTGCCGGCCTATCCGGAAGGGATGCGGTTCTCGGTCCTGGACCTGGGCGTCGGGTCCGGGGCGATCCTGCTGGCCATCCTGGCCGAGCGACCCGCCGCCCGGGGGCTGGGGGTCGACACCTCCGAGGAGGCCCTGGCCGTGGCCCGGGAGAACGCCGCCAACCTGGACCTCAATGACCGGGCCGCCTTCCTGCGCGGCGACTGGACGGCCGGGCTGGGGGACGACAGTTTCGACGTGGTGGTCTCCAACCCGCCCTATATCCCCACCGCCCATATCGAGACCCTGGACCCCGAGGTGCGGGACCATGAGCCGCGCCTGGCCCTGGATGGCGGAGAGGACGGCCTGGACGCCTATCGCCTGCTGGCGCCGGAGATCCTGCGGGTGCTCAAGCCCGGCGGACTGATGGCGGTGGAGATCGGCCATGACCAGTCAGCGGCGGTCGAGGCGCTGTTCCGGGCCGCCGGGGTCGCCCAGGTACGGACGGTCAAGGACCTGGCCCTGCGGGACCGTGTGGTGACCGGCTTCAAAAACCCCTTGGAAACCGCCGGCTGAGGCGCTACATCCTGAGTCGTTCCCACTCACAAAGCCGTCCGGGGTGAAACCCAAACGGCGGGCGCGCAGGCCGAAAGGCAAGGCAAGCCCAGGCTGAGAGCCGGGCGGGAACCCAAGAATAGCCTTTTCCGCAGCAGGACAGACAGACCCGGACGGTCTGACAGGGTCTCAAGAGCCATACGGGATCGCAAGGCGACACCCGGCAACAGGAATACCATGAGAGATTTCAAGGGCATGAAGCGGCAGCGCGGCCGCAACCGGAATACCGGTGGCAAGCCGCAGCAGCACAACGCCAACCGCGCCTACGACTCCAACGGTCCCGAGGGGATCAAGGTGCGGGGCGCCGCCCAGAGCGTGTTTGAAAAATACCAGCAGCTGGCCCGGGATGCGACCACCGGCGGCGACCGGGTGCTGGCCGAGAACTATCTGCAACATGCCGAGCATTATTTCCGGCTGCTGCGGGCCATCCAGCCCAACCGGCCGGTCTCCGACATTGTCGGCCGCGACCATTACAGCTCCGGCCTGGACATCGATTTCGAGGCCGAGCACGAGGACCCGCCGGAGGGCGCCGCCCAGCCGGAGCAGGACAATGGATCCGACCAGGACGGCGAGGAGCGCCCGCGCTTCGACAACAATCGCCAGAACCGCGACGACCGGCCCAAATATGACGGCCCCCGCGAGGACCGTCCCCGGTTCGACAACAATCGCCAGAACCGTGACGACCGCCCCAAATATGACGGCCAGCGCGACGACCGCCCCAGAAATGACGGGCCCCGGGAAGATCGCAACCAGAATGACCGCCCGCGGGACCGCTGGCAGCGCGACGATCGCCCCCGGAATGACGGGCAGAGAAACGACTCGCCGCGCGGCGATTTCCAGAGGAACGACTCGCAACGGGATGACCGTCCCAGGGAAGAGCGGCCCAGAGATGAGCGCCCGAGAGATGACCGTCCCAGAGATGACCGTCCCAGAGACGACCGTCCCAGAGACGACCGTCCCAGAGACGAGCGGCCCAGAGACGAGCGGCCCAGAGACGAGCGGCCCAGAGACGAGCGGCCCAGAGACGAGCGGCCCCGGGATGACCGTCCGAGGGAGGAGCGGGTCCGCGCCGAGCCGAACCGTGACGAGGCTGCGCCCCGCGAGGAGCGTGATCCGCCGCGCCGCAGCCGCTACGACCGCGACCGCGCCGACCGCAATGCGGAAAGGTCCGAGGCCCGCGATCCCATGGCCGTCATCGAGCCGGTGGCCGCAGCGCCCCTGACCCCGGAACCGCCGGCCGAGAGCTCGCCCCGGGAACCCTCGCCAAGAGCATCCTCGCCAAGAGCATCCTCGCCAAGACTGCGCGGCCAGGACGGCGCCGTCTCCGAACTGCCCGGTTTCCTGACCCGC
>JARWZW010000057.1 GCA_029866155.1 Caulobacter sp.
TCCCTTGTGTTGAAGGGATTTCGGTCAATGCAATCCTTGGCGTTATCTCGGGGCGCGCTCGCTGGGATCAGCAGCTGAGTGCCGTAACGGCACTCAACCGATCGAAACGAACGCCCTTGCCCGGATCATGGATGACGTGTCGGACCCTACCTGCGCCCTACTGGCAGGCGAGGCATTCCTCATAGTCGGTGGGGGCTGCGGCCTCGGCGCTGGCCCGGGCCTCGTCCTCGCCGGCATGGGCCGCTCGCTGCACGGACTTGGAGCGCAGGTAATAGAGGCTCTTCATGCCCCGCTCCCAGGCCGTCCAGTGCAGCATGTGCAGGTCCCATTTGTCGACATCGCCCGGCAGGAAGACATTGACCGATTGGCTCTGGCAGATTTCCGGGGTGCGGTCAGCCGCCAGCTCGACGATCCAGCGCTGGTCCAGTTCGAAGGCGGTCTTGTAGACGTCCTTGTCATCCTGGTTGAGGAAATCCAGATGCTGGACCGAGCCCTCATGGCTGAGAATCGAATCCCAGACCTGCGGGGTGTTCTGGCCCTTTTCCTCGAGAATCTTCTCCAGGTAGGGGTTCCTGACGGCAAAGGTGCCCGACAGGGTCTTGTGGGTATAGATATTGGCCGGGATCGGCTCGATGCCGGCGCTGGTGCCGCCGCAGATGATGCTGATCGAGGCCGTCGGGGCGATGGCCAGCTTGTGGCTGAACCGTTCCATCACGCCCCGGTCGGCGGCGTCGGGGCAGGGGCCCTTTTCCTCCGCCAGCTTGACCGAGGCCTTGTCGGCCTCGCGGCGCAGATGCTTGAACAGCCGCATGTTCCAGCTCTTGGCCAGGGCGCTCTCGAAAGGCACGTTCTGGGCCTGCAGGAAGCTGTGGAAGCCCATCAGGCCCAGACCCACCGACCGCTCGCGTCCCGCCGCATAGACGGCGTTCTTGGCGTCGATCGGGGCGCGCTGGATGAAGTCTTCCAGGACATTGTCCAGGAACCGCATGACGTCCTCGATAAACAGCGGCTCGTCGCGCCATTCCAGGAAGGACTCCGCATTGACTGAGGACAGGCAGCAGACCGCAGTCCGTTCGACGCCCAGATGATCCTTGCCGGTGTGCAGCATGATCTCGCTGCAGAGATTGGACTGGCGAACGCTCATGCCCAGTTCCCGCTGGTGGGTCGGCATGGCGCGGTTCACCGCGTCGGAGAAGATCAGGTAGGGCTCGCCGGTCTGCAGCCGCAGCTCCAGCACCTTCTGCCACAGGGTGCGGGCGTCCACCTCGCGCAGCACCTCGCCGCTCTTGGGCGATTTCAGGCCGAACTTCCCGCCATCGCGCACCGCATGCATGAACTCGTCGGTGATGTTGATGCCGTGGTGCAGGTTCAAGGACTTGCGGTTGAAGTCGCCCGAGGGTTTGCGGATCTCGAGGAACTCCTCGATCTCCGGATGATGGATGTCCAGATAGACCGCCGCCGAGCCCCGGCGCAGGCTGCCCTGGCTGATGGCCAGGGTCAGGCTGTCCATAACCCGGATGAAGGGGATGATGCCGCTGGTCTGGCCGGCGCCCTTGACCTTTTCGCCGATGGAACGGACGCCGCCCCAATAGGTGCCGATACCGCCGCCATTGGCGGCCAGCCAGACATTCTCGTTCCAGGTGTCGACAATGCCGTTCAGCGAATCGCCCACGGCGTTGAGGAAACAGCTGATCGGAAGGCCGCGGGCCGCGCCGCCGTTGGACAGAACCGGGGTCGAGGGCATGAACCACAGGCGGCTCATATAGTCGTACACCCGCTGGGCGTGGTCGGCGTCGTCGGCATAGGCCGTGGCCACCCGGGCGAACATGTCCTGATAGGATTCGCCCGGCAGCAGATAGCGGTCTTCCAGGGTGGTCTTGCCGAAGTCGGTCAGCAGGGCGTCGCGGCTGCGGTCGACCTCGACCTTGCGCACCAGAGCCAACTGCGGCCGTTCTGCAATCCACGCGTCCTTGCCGGCGGCTTCGCCGAGAGGAATCTGTCGTGCTGCATCACCCATCATGATCTGAAAACCCGTAACCTGCCAGCGACTTCGTGACGTGGATACCCGTCCGAAGACCCCATATCTTGTGGGCGAAGCGCCCCCTGAACCCACTATATAGCGCCATGACGGCTAACAGTTCGTCAACGGGTTCAAACGCCCCGCAGGCGACTTTTTCGTTAACAAACTGTTGACGACCCATGTTCGGACTGTCGCAAAGTCAAGCGGGCCGGGCCTTTCAGCGCCAGTGAATTCGCGGGCGGGAAAGCGAAAATAAATCCCTCCGCAGGCGACGTTTTGTGGTTGACGAAGTCGACGCTTCAACACCGGTGAATCGCACGGCTGCGCTTCGATCCCGTGACATGCCCTGGGCTGGATGCGTGACCCCCTCTGCCCCCGGATCGGATCCGCCGTTGGGGCCCCCTCCCCAAAAGAGAAGGATCCTGACCCCCTCAGCCCAGTTGCCGGGAGCGGGTCACCGCAGCGGCGACGGCCTGTTCCAGCAGAGGCGCCAGACCGCATTCGCCCATCAGGACCCTCAGGGCGGCCTCGGTCGTGCCGCCGGGGGAGGTAACCTGCCGGCGAAGCTCGGCGGGAGGCGCCTGGCCGCCGGCCATCAGGGCAGCGGCGCCGATCACGGTGGAGCGGGCCAGGGCTGCCGCCTGGGCCGGGTCCAGGCCGGCGGCGACCCCTGCCGCCTCCAGCGCTTCGACGAAGCCATAGAGATAGGCCGGGCCCGATCCCGAGACGGCGGTGGCGGCATGCATGTCATCTTCACAGGCCAGGTCGACCACCTGGCCCAAAGGGGCAAACAGGACACGGGCCCGCTCCCGCGCCGAGTCTTCGTCCGCATAGAGGCTGCAGACGCCCTGGCCGATGGCTACGGCGGTGGTGGGCATGACCCGGGCCACGGCGCGGCCGCCAAGCGCTTCCGACAGGGCCCCGCTGGCCACCCCGGCGGCGACTGAGATGATCACCGCATCGGGCGCCAGGAAGGGCGCCACCCCCTGGGCCGCCTCACGCCAGATCTGCGGCTTGACGGCCAGGATCACCGTCCGGGCCCGGGCGAGCGCCTCGTCAGGCGGGTTCAGCACCAGGCCGTGGAAGGCGAGGGGGCCGGGATGGGGGTCGCGCACCAGGATGTCGGCGCCGGACAGGGTGTTCGCCCGCCGCCATCCGGACAGGATCGCCCCGCCCATCCGTCCGGCGCCCAGCATCAGGACGGGGCCGATCTCTTGTTGCATCACAGGTATGGGTCCTATCGCCGCTTCAGGCTGCCCAGCACGCCGCGCAGCAGTTCGCGGCCCACCTGGCTGCCGATGGAGCGCAGCATGGATTTGGCGAAGGCCTCGCCGACGCCTTCGCGGCTGGAGCTGCGGGCGCGCGGGGCTGGCGCCCGGGTCCGCTCCTGGCGCTCCCGCTGCGCCTGCTGTTTTTCCCAGGCCCTGTCTTCGGCTTCCCGGCGCGCCTGGGTCTCGGCGGCGGCCATGTCGGCCTCCGCCTGTCTCTGGCCGGCCTCGGCCCGGGCCTTGAGCAGCTCGAAGGCCGACTCCCGGTCCTTGAGGGCTTCATAGACACCGCGCAGGGGGCTGGCGGCCTGGGTGGCTGCCCGCTCGGCGGGCAGGGCCGGGCCAAGGCGCGAGGCCGGCGGCCGGATCAGGGTGCGGGCCGTGACGGTGGGGGCGCCTTTTTCATCGAGAACGGAGACCAGGGCCTCGCCCACCCCAAGGCCCTGGATGGCTTCCGCGGTGTCGAAGGCGGGGTTGGGCCGGAAGGATGCGGCAGCCGCCCTCAGGCCCTTCTGCTCGGCCGGGGTATAGGCCCGCAGGGCATGCTGGAACCGGTTGCCCAGCTGGCCCAGGACAGTATCCGGCACGTCGGCCGGGTTCTGGGTGACGAAATAGATGCCGACCCCTTTGGAGCGGATCAGCCGCACCACCTGCTCGACCTTTTCCAGCAGGGCCCTGGGCGCATCGCGAAACAGCAGGTGGGCCTCGTCGAAGAAGAAGACCAGCCGCGGCTTTTCGGGATCACCCACCTCCGGCAGGTCCTCGAACAGCTCCGACAGCAGCCAAAGCAGGAAGGTGGCGTAGAGCCGGGGGCTCTGAATCAGCCTGTCGGCCGCCAGGATCGACACCACGCCACGGCCCGAACCATCGACCCGCATCAGGTCCTTCAGGTCCAGGGCCGGCTCGCCGAACAGATGCGCCCCGCCTTGAGTCTCCAGGCTGAGCAGGCCCCGCTGGATGGTGCCGACCGTGGCGGCCGAAACATTGCCGTACTCTGCGTCGATGGTCTTTTCGTTCTCGGCGACATGTTTCAGGATCGCCTGAAGGTCCTTGAGGTCCAGCAGCAGCAGTCCCTGGTCGTCGGCCAGCTTGAAGGCGATGTTCAGCACACCTTCCTGGACCGGATTGAGCTCCAGCAGCCGGGCCAGGAGCAGCGGCCCCATGTCCGAAACCGTTGTGCGGACGGGGTGGCCCTGCTCGCCAAACAGGTCCCAGAACACGGTCGGCGGGGCGTTCGGTCGCAGGTCCAGGTCCATGCCGGCCGCCCGGGCCAGCATCTTTTCGCCGGGCGCTCCCGGCTGACTGATCCCGGAAAGGTCGCCCTTCACATCGGCGGCGAAGACCGGCACTCCGGCATCGGAAAACCCCTGGGCCAGGATCTGAAGCGTGACGGTCTTGCCCGTGCCCGTGGCCCCGGCCACCAGCCCGTGCCGGTTGGCGCGGTCCAACCGCAGCCCCTGGGGCGCATCCGACTTGCCGATGAAGATCAACCCGTCCGCAATATCGACCATCGCCCTGGTTCCCCTGCTTTGATGGCCCGACGCTTAGCGCGGCGCGGCGATGTCGCCAACCGTGTTGGGCTTCATGCTGATGGTCCCCCAGGACCGCAGGTCCGGTTCGGGGGCGCTGCCAGGCGCGCAGCGGCTGGCTGTGGAAGCCTTGAGCAGTCTGCGGCCGTCCAGGGCCTCTGGCCAGTCCGTCGCCCTTCAGGCTAGAAGGCCCCATGCCGACACAACCCGCCCAGGACACGGTTTCCAGGAACGCCATGGTCATCCTGGCGGTGATCGCCTGCGGCGGGGCCCTTTGGTTGCTGAAGGGGGTGCTGACCCAGCTGGCCCTGGCGGTGTTTCTGGCGGTGATCATCGACGGCTTCGCCCGGGTCCTGGCCGAACGGACGCCGCGGTTTCCCAAGGCCTTCGCCCTGCCCGTGGCGATCCTGCTGACCATCGCCCTGTTGCTGGCCATCGCAGTGATCATCGCCGACAATGCGGGAAGCTTCGCCGCCCAGATCGTCACCTATACGCCCAAGCTGGAAGGGTTGCTGGCCCGGGGGGCGGCCGCCCTGGGGATGGAGGCGCCGCCCAGCCTGGCCCAGATCGTGCGGCAGCTGGACCCGGCCAAATATGCCGCCACCGTGGCCCAGAGCCTGCAGAGCGTCGCGTCCGACACGTTTTTCGTCCTGATCTACCTGGCTTTCATCATCGCCTCGCGCCGGGGATTTCGCCGCAAGATCGTGGCGATGTTTCCCCAGGCCCGGGAGCGGGGCGAGGCCGTTCTGATCTTCCAGCGCATCCGTGACGGGGTGGAACAGTATCTTTGGGTCCAGACCATAACCGGCCTGATGATCGCCCTGGGGTCCCTTGCCTGCATGCTGGCCTTCGGCCTGGACAACGCGCTGTTCTGGGCCTTCCTGATCTTCCTGGCCTCCTATATCCCGATCATCGGCGGGGTGATCGGGGTGGCCCTGCCGCCCCTGTTCGCCCTGGTGCAGTTCGACACCCCCTGGCCGGCCCTGTTCATCGCCGCCATCCTGCAGACCGTGCAGTTTGTCGTCGGCAACCTGATCCAGCCCAAGATGCAGGGCGACAGCCTCAATATTGATCCGGTGGTGGTGCTGCTCTCTCTGGCCTTCTGGGGCCTGATCTGGGGTATGCCGGGGATGTTCCTCTCGACGCCCCTGACGGTCATGGCCATGATCATCCTGGCCCAGTTTCGCGGCTCTCTCTGGATCGCCATCCTGCTATCGGCGAATGGCAACCCGGCCGGCCGCCATGGCCAGTCGCCTGCCGAGGCGAAGGCTGCAAATAAACAGTAGCCTGCCAGCCCGGTCCGGCCTGCAGCCTCTTGAAGCAGGGGGTGGCGTGATTATCTGTCTCGAACCGGCGGACATTCCCCCCCAAAGTCCCGCCGGCCAAAGCGGCGCCCTTCTCCCCCCGAAGTCGGCGCCCTCCTCGAAGTCTGGTTTCCTCCTCACCAGGCCCAGCGCCGCCGGAACCCCCTTCCGGCGGCGCTCTTGTTTTCCGCGTCGCTTCCACCCCCAGTACCCCTTGCCCCCCTGTCCGACAGGGGCTCTCATGCCTGGGACGGGTCATCGGAAGGCATCCCCCGGTCAATGCCATCTTCACCAGAAATTTGCCGAAATCGTCCAACTTCAGGAGAAAATCGGCGCGAAACAGGCTAAGGCCCGCGAGCAGCAGCCTGAAAAGATAAAAAACAGGGAAAAATGCGATGAGCGGCGCCCAAACTGACCTGCCCACCGGAACCACCGCCGAGGCGCTCGCCCAGGCCTTCGCACGGCGGCTGGACCTCAAGGGCCTCCCCGGCTCCGCCCAGGCCAGCTTCCTCGCCCAGATCGTCGGCGATCTGGAGGCCGAGGAACTGCCCGCCGTCTCGGTCGACAAGCTGGCCGCCATGTTTGCCGAGTTCTGGCAGTTCGGCGAGCAGAGCAGGGATACGGACCCCGCCATTCGCCTCCGCCGCTGGGTCGATGTCGACGGCATCGATCTGGGCCGCGACCTGCTGGAAATCGTCCAGGCTGACCGGCCTTTCCTAGTGGACAGCATCATGGGGCAGATCGCCGAGTCCGGCTTGCCGGTCCGGGCCATGTTCCATCCGGTGACCCAGGTCGGCGGCAAGACACGCTCGATGATTCAGGTCCATCTGGACCCGGTGGGCGAGGACCGGTCCCAGCCGCTGATCGACGCCATCTATGCGACCCTGGCTGATGTCCGCAGCGCCGTGGACGATTTCGCCGCCATGCAGGCCCTGATCCGCCGGTCGATCCTCGATCTGGCGGCGGCCCCCGTGGGGACCTCTGACCCCGATGAGCGAGCCGAGCATCTGGCCTTTCTGGAATGGCTGGAGGGCGAGCATTTCGTCTTTCTCGGCGCTCGCATCTATGACTATCCGCGCACCGCCGATGGCGGCTACGCCGCCGAAGAACCGCTTTACCGGCCCGAGGGCAGCCTGGGCGTGCTGCGCGACCAGACCCGCGCCGTCCTGCGCCGGGCCAGTGAACCGGCCGTCCTGACCGGCCAGATCCGCCGCCATCTTGAAGGCGGGCCGGCCCTGACCGTGGCCAAGTCCAACCTGCGGTCCCTGGTCCATCGCCGGGCCTATATGGACTATGTCGGAATCAAGCGGTTCGGCGCCGACGGCCTGCCGTCCGGCGAGGTGCGGTTCGTCGGACTGTTCACCGCCGAGGCCTATGAGACCCCGGCCCATGAGGTGCCGTTGATCCGCCGCAAGGTCCGGCTGGCCCTGGACCGGGCCCGGGTTCTGCCCGGTGGCTACAATGAAAAGCGTCTGCGCAACATCATCGAGACCTATCCCCGGGACGAACTGTTCCAGATGGGCGAGGGCGAACTGCTCACCCAGTCCATGGGCATCCTGCACCTTTATGACCGTCCGCGGGTCAAGCTGTTCGCCCGTCTGGATCCTTTCGACCGGTTCGTCTCGGTCCTGGTTTTCATCCCTCGCGACCGCTACGACAGCGGCGTGCGAGAGCGGGCCGGGCGGTTGATCGCCGAGGCCTGGCAGGGCCGGATCTCGGCCTATTACCCCAGTTTCTCCGACGCGCCCCTGTCCCGGGTCCATTACATCGTAGGTGTCACCCCCGGGGCCCATGGCGATCCGGACCTGCAGGCCCTGGAAGCCGATATCGCCGACTGTATCCGGACCTGGGCCGACCGGTTCGAAGCCTCGGTGCGCAGCTCTGGCCTGGCCACCACCCCGACCCTGGCCCGCTGGTCCGGCGCCTTCAGCGGCGGTTACCAGGACTATTATCCCGCCGAGGAGGCCCTGGCCGACCTGGCGGAGATCGACAGCATGCGGCCGGACGAGATTTTCCGGGCCCGGGCATTCCGGCAGGTGGGCGACAGCGCCAAGCGGTTCCGCTTCAAGCTCTATCACCGGGGCTCTTCTGTGCCCCTGGCCGACGTCACCCCCATCCTCGAAGCCATGGGGCTCCGCGTCCTGATCGAGGACGCCTTCGAGCTGACCCCGACTGGCGCGGCCGGAACCGAGACGGTCTGGGCCCATGAATTCATGATCGAGGATCATGACGGCGAGCATCTGGTTTTCGCCGACGTGAAGGACGCCTTCGAATCCCTGTTCACCGCCGTCTGGAACGGCCAGAGTGAGAGCGACGGCTTCAACCGGCTGGTGCTGGAACTGGGCGTGTCCTGGCGCGAGGCGGCCCTGATGCGGGCCCTGGCCCGGTATCGCCAGCAGTCCGGCCTCGATCCCAGCCAGGCGGTGCAGGAGGCGGCCCTGTCTGATCATCCCGGCGTCGCGCGGCTGATCCTCGACCTGTTCCGCACCCGCTTCGACCCGGCCATCGCCGTCGATCCGGCGGCGCGGCTGGTGCAGTCCGAGAGGGTAATGGCCGAGATCGTCGCTGCCCTCCAGGCGGTGGAAAGCCTCGACCATGACCGGGCGCTGCGGCGTCTGGCCCTGCTGGTCCAGGCCCTGAAGCGAACCAACTTCTACCAGCTTGGCGAGGACCGACAGCCCAGACCCTATATCAGTTTCAAGGTCGCCAGCCGGGAGCTGGACGACCTGCCGGCCCCCAAGCCGTTTCGCGAGATCTTTGTCTGTTCGCCCCAGGTCGAGGGGGTGCATCTGCGGTTCGGGCCGGTGGCCCGGGGCGGCCTGCGCTGGTCCGACCGGCGCGACGACTTCCGCACCGAGGTGCTGGGCCTGGTCAAGGCCCAACAGGTCAAGAACGCGGTCATCGTGCCCGTGGGCTCCAAGGGTGGATTCTATCCCAAACAGACCCCGCGCGGCGCGACGCCGGAAGTCGTCCGGGCCGAGGGGATCAAGGCCTACACCACCTTCTTGAGCGGCCTGCTGGACATCACCGACAATATCGGACCGGACGGCAAGGTGATCCGTCCCGTCGGGGTGATCGTCCATGAAGGTGATGATCCCTATCTGGTGGTCGCCGCCGACAAGGGCACGGCCACCTTCTCCGACATCGCCAATGGCATCGCCGAATCCTACGGCTTCTGGCTGGGAGACGCCTTCGCCTCCGGCGGCTCGGTCGGCTACGACCACAAGGTCATGGCCATCACCGCCCGCGGCGCCTGGGAGGCGGTGAAGCGCCACTTCCGGGAGATGGGCAAGGACATCCAGACAGAGCCCTTCACCGTGGTCGGGGTGGGCGACATGTCGGGCGATGTGTTCGGCAACGGCATGCTGCTGTCGCGCCAGACCCGGCTGCTGGCCGCCTTCGACCATCGCCACATCTTCCTGGACCCCAATCCGGATCCGGCGGTCAGCTTCGCCGAACGCCAGCGGATGTTCGCCCTGCCGCGCTCGTCCTGGGACGACTATGACCGCAGCCGCATCAGCCCCGGTGGCGGGGTGTTCCCCCGCTCCCTCAAGACCATTCCGCTGAGCGACGAGGTCCAGGCCATGCTGGACCTGACCGCCGACCATGTGACTCCAGCCGAGCTGATGACCGCCATCCTGAAGGCCCGGGCGGAGCTCCTCTATCTGGGCGGCATCGGCACCTATGTTAAGGCGCGGCGGGAAAGCCATGCCGAGGCCGGCGACAAGGCCAATGACGCCGTCCGGGTCGATGGCCAGGACCTGCGCTGCAAGGTGATCGGGGAGGGCGCCAATCTGGGCCTGACCCAGGCCGGCCGGATCGAGTTTGCCCGGTTGGGCGCCGGCGGGGCTGGCGGGCGGATCAATACCGACGCCATCGACAATTCCGCGGGGGTCGACAGTTCCGACCATGAGGTCAATATCAAGATCCTCACCGGGGCCGTCGAGCGGGCGGGGCAGCTGACCCGCTCCGACCGCAACAGCCTGCTGGCCTCCATGACCAATGACGTGGCCAGCCATGTCCTGGCCCACAACTATGACCAGACCCTGGCCCTGTCCCTGCTGGAACAGGACGCGGGCGCCGAGCTGGACAACCATGGCCGGTTCATGTCGGCTCTGGAGGCCGAGGGGAGGCTGGACCGCAGGGTCGAGGGCCTGCCTTCAGCCATGGCCCTTCAGGACATGGCCAAGGCCGGCCAGGGCCTGACCCGGCCGGAACTGGCCGTGCTGCTGGCCTATGGCAAGTTGGACCTGTTCGACGACATCGTGGCCGGCAAGGGTCCCGATGACCCGGCCTTCGTCCAGACCCTGGAAAACTATTTCCCGGATCCCCTGCACCCCTATCACGAGGCCATCCAGAAGCACCGGCTGCGGCGCGAGATCATCGCCACGGTGCTGTCCAACCAGATCATCAACCGCTGCGGTCCGACCTTCCCCATCCGGCTGCGGGCCGCCTCGGGCGCCGATACAGCCGCCCTGGTGATCGGGTTCGAGGCCGGGCGGCAGGTCCTGCATATCGACGCCCTCTGGGACCAGGTCGCCGCTCTGGACGGCAAGGCCACGGCGGCCGGCCAGCTGTCGCTGTTCCGGGCCCTGGCCCACGTGATCCGTAGCCAGACCTACTGGATGGCTCGCCGGGCCAAGACGGGCGAGGGGGTCCAGGCCCTGGTCGACCGCTACCGACCCGTGGCGGACGAACTTTCCGCCCTGACGCCAGCCATCCTCTCGCCCTTCGAGCAGGAGATCGTGGCACGACGGGTGCGAGCCTTTGTCCAGGACGGGGCGCCGGAGGCCCTGGCCCAGGCCGTGGCGGCCCGCCAGCCCCTGACCACCTCGGCCGACCTGGCCGATCTGGCCCTGTCCATGAACTGGCCGGCGGCTGCGGCGGCCCGGCTCTATCACCAGGTCGGGGCAGCCTTCAGCTTTGACCGGCTCCGGGCCGCCGCCGGCGAAAAGCGCGGCGGCGACCATTATGAGCGGATGGCCGTGCGCCGGCTGATCGAGGACATGCTGGTCGAACAGACCACGGTCACCCG
>JARWZW010000063.1 GCA_029866155.1 Caulobacter sp.
AATCGACCCCTAGCTGACCTCGGCAGGGTCCGCTTTCCGGCGAACTGGGAAACGTCTGCCTGCGGCGGCTTTGCCGGGGTCCACTCTCGACCCAAGGCGGAAATTGAATGCGCGGCTGGCTAACCTCGTGTCCAGACTTAAGGCGGACCTGAGCAGGGGCTGCTCTTGGCGGCCCGGCGAGCTTCCGTTCCACGAACCCGGACAACTTTCCTCGCCGGCCTTAGCAGACGGCCAACTCTTCGCTTTCCACACTGCCTTCGTCGGGCGCGCTTCACGAACGCCCTGGAACGCCGCTCGAACGACCGGTCCAAAGCCACCGCTCATGCCAAAGCACATCAGGGCCATCCGACTTTGGGAAGGTCCAGGCCTGAGGCGGGTCACGAGGCTTGCGGGCGGCAGCTGCACAAGGCGGTGTGGCCAACGGTTGGTATGGACGCGCCACGCGTTCGCCGAAGCAATGTGCTCCGTGCCCATGCGTTACCGGCGTCGTCACAGATGGCCCATGCCAGGAAGTCGGTTGCTCCGGCTTCGATCGACGAAACTGAAGACCCCTGTCAGGCCCCGCCTGGCGCGAGCGGAAGGGTTCGGAAGCGTTTGCCGGTCGCGGCGAACATCGCATTGGCAAGTGCCGGAGCAACGGGGGGCGTACCGGGCTCGCCGCCGCCGCCCAGGCGGGCGCCGCTGTTTATGATCTTGACGCTGATCGACGGTGCATCGTCCATTCGCACCACCGGATAATCGTGGAAGTTCGATTGGACGACAGCGCCGTTCTCGATGGTGATGCTGCCATACAGGGCCGCTGAAAGGCCGTAGATGATCCCGCCTTCGATCTGGGCGATGAATCCATCCGGATTGACGGCGAGGCCTGGGTCAGCGGCAGCCCAGACATGAACCACCTTGGGCAGTCCGCCCGTCATGTCGACTTCGGCGACTTGAGCCACGATGGTGCCGAAACTCTCCACGAGCGCCACGCCAAGCCCAAGGCCTTCCGCCATTTTGCGGCCCCAGCCAGACATCTGACCGACGGCCTCCAGAACCGCCACATGGCGCGGCTTGGCGGTCAGCAACGCCTTTCGATAGGCTAGGGGGTCGACGCCAGCCGCATGCGCCAGCTCATCGATGAAGCTTTCGATGAAGAAGCCATGCTGGGTGTGATCGACAGAGCGCCAGGGCCCAAAGCGCAGCGGGTTTTCCGTTGGCGCGTAGTGAATGAACTGGTTGGGAACGGCATAGGGGATGGCGGAGGCTTCCACCGGGTCATCCTTGTGGATGAACTGATAGTCCCAGCTGACCGGCTGGCCATCAGCGCCCAGGCCTGCGGTGATTTTCGCAAGCGTGGCCGGCCGATAGAAGTCCTGGCGGATGTCCTGCTCCCGTGACCAGATCATCTTGACCGGGCCGTCGACCCTGGCGGCGATCCGAACCGCCATAAGGGCATAGTCCACATTGGACTTTCGGCCGAAACCGCCGCCCAGCAGGCAGTTGTGCACGGTCACATCGTGCCTGTCGTAGTCGAGTTGCTTGGCGACCTCGTCGCGGGCGGCCAGCGGGTTCTGGTGGCCGATCCACAGATCGACCTTTCCGTCCTTTACCCTCGCGACGGCATTGATGGGCTCCATCGCGGCATGGGCAAGATAGGGGACGGCGTATTCGGCCTGCAGCCGTTTGGCCGCGGACTTCAGAGCCGCGCTTGCGTCGCCGATCTTCACGTCCGTCTTCTGGTTGCGGTCTGTCACAGCGCGCGCCATGTCGGCGTGGAACTGGCGGGTGATGGCGGCCTGGTCGAGCGCCTCGCGCCCGGTGGCGGTCCAACTGATGACAAGCCTCGCCAAGGCCAGTTCCGCCCGCCAGTAGCTGTCGGCGACAACGGCGACGAAATCCGCCTCGTTGAGCACCTTGTGCACCCCGGGCATCGCCTTCGCCCCGGCTTCGTCGAGCCTGGCGACCTTGGCGCCGTGCACGGGCGGACCCATGACGGCTGCATAGCGCATGCCAGGCAGATCCACATCGATGGCGAACCGCGCGGTGCCGTCCACCTTGGCCGGAATGTCCATCCGGGGCAGGGACCGGCCGATCAGACGATAGTCCTTTGGCGCCTTGCGCCGTGGCTTGACCGGCGGGGAAAGGGCGCCGGCGGCCGCCGCGAACGCGGCATAGGGCGCCGAACGGCGAGAGGCATCATGATGGAGAACGGAGTTTTCGGTGCGGACTTCGGACTCGGGCACCTTCCATGCCCTGGCCGCCGCCGTCACCAGCATTTCCCGCGCTGCTGCGCCGGCGATCCGCATGCCAGACTGCCCGGTGAACCGCACCGATCCCGACCCTCCCGTGATCTGCAGCGACATCGACTGCGCGACGCGGAGCAGCCCGCCATTCAGCGAATCCTCCAACAGACCCGGTATGCTGGGCTCGCCCATGAGGAAGGCCTTGCCGAGCGGGTAGTTTGCATAGGCCTCGTGCG
Source organism: Caulobacter sp. (assembly GCA_029866155.1). Taxonomy (GTDB): domain Bacteria; phylum Pseudomonadota; class Alphaproteobacteria; order Caulobacterales; family Caulobacteraceae; genus Caulobacter. Next base: position 2,462 of record JARWZW010000063.1, read on the forward strand.
CCGGCGCCTGTTCAAAGTCGACCAGCGACCAGTCCGCGTCCATTTCCTCGGCCAGCATCTGCGCCAAGGCCGTGAAGACGCCCTGGCCCATCTCCGAATGAGGAATGATGGCGGTGATCCGGTTGTCCTGGCCGATCTTCACCCAGACATTGACCAGCGTCTCGCCTTCGTCGGCGACCATGCCAGCAAGCTTCGGCGCGCGATGCCCTTCGCGCAGCGCGACCCCCACGGCCAATGCGCCGGCCGATGTGACACCCGCCGCGATGAAACCCCTGCGTGTCCACTTGTTCATGGCTCAGGCCCCCTTCTTAGCGTTTGTCTCTTGCTTGCCTGCCGCCTTGATCGCTGAGCGAATCCGGCCATAGGCGCCGCAACGACAGATGTGTCCGCCCATCGCCGCGTCTATCTCGGCATCGGTCGGGTTGGGGGTTGCGCGCAGAAGCGAGACCGCCCCCATGATCTGGCCCGACTGACAATAGCCGCACTGTGGCACCTGATGGTCGATCCAGGCCTGCTGCACGGCGTGCAGGCGACCGTTCTCCCCGGCCAGCCCCTCGATGGTTGTGATGTCGGCGTCCTCAGCGGCCGAGACTGGCGTCGAGCAGGATCTTACCGGCTGGCCGTTCAAGTGCACCGTGCAGGCGCCGCACTGGCCAATCCCGCACCCGAATTTCGTGCCCGGCAATTTCAGTTGCTCGCGAATGGCCCAGAGCAGCGGCATTTCCGGTTCGACATCGAGATTGGTCACGCGGCCGTTGATTCTCATACGCATGTTCAGTTCCTCTCTGTCCGCGAGCGCGGGGCCGGCTCAGGACGCTGTCCTTGGCGTGAGCGACGCCATGAAGATGGCGCAGGTGTCGCGGATCTTCTGGCGAAATTCCGAGATCGAGCCTGACGCCTTCTTCATGCCGTTGATGGATAAAATCAGCAGTTCGACAAAATCACGAGACCCGCCGTGCGGCGCGGCAAAGGCGATTTCGCCGCGCACCAGCGCCACATCGAGCGACCCGGCCAACTGCCCGATCAGGCGGTTCCGACCCGCGATCATGTCGTCCATCGCCGCGCCCTGGTTCAGGTCCATGAATTCGGCACCGTGGGGAGAATCGGCCACCGGCTCGTAATAGATACGTTCATAGGCCAGGATAGCCCGGGTGATGCGCTCGGCCAGCGGTGCTGTGTCCGCCAACTCAGCCATCGCCTGTTCTATGGCCTGATTCTGGCGCTGGTTGGCGAGTTGGCGGAACAACACCTCCTTGTTGTCGAACAAATGGTAGAGGGTGGGCCGCGAGATCCCGGCAGCCTCGGCGATCTCCGACAGCGAGGTGCGTCGAAACCCGTATTGGGCGAAGAGTGTCGCAGCTGCCTCCAACACGGTCTCCCGCCTTACGTCGTGTTCCATAGCCCTACCTTCTCGAACATCTTTACAGATGATGTAATGTTTGTAAAGTTACGACCGCTGACTGTCGATGTGTCGGCTTTCCTTAGGGGTGCATCATGACCAAAGTGCTCGTGACCGGGGCAACAGGATTTGTCGCTTCGCACCTCATTCTTGCTCTGCTCGACAAGGGATACGCGGTTCGCGGAACGGCCCGATCGGCTGCGCGGGCGGCAGATCTGAATCGTGTCCTTTCCGATTTCGCCGGCAAATCGATCTCTGTCGAGATCGTGGCTGCGGACCTCAACAGCGATGCCGGCTGGGCGGAGGCCATGGCAGGCGTCACCCATGTCCAGCATGTGGCTTCACCCTTTCCGCCCACCCAGCCCGAGACTGCCGATGAATTGATCCGACCGGCGCGGGATGGCGCGGTGCGGGTGTTGCGGGCGGCGAAGACCGCCGGCGTGAAACGGGTGGTGCTGACCTCTTCGGTTGCCGCCGTCGACACGGGCTGGGGCACCCACGCGCCGCGCGTGTACGACGAAACGCACTGGACACGGATGGAAGACCCGTCGCTTGTCTCGTTCTACGCCCAGTCCAAAACGCTCGCCGAGCGCGCAGCTTGGGACTATGTGGCGGGCGATGGGCAGGGGCTGGAGCTGGCGGTCATCAATCCCGTCGCCGTGCTCGGCCCGGCCATGAGCAAGGATGTATCGACCTCGCTCGGCATGGTGTTGGGCCCCCTCGGCCGGACGATGCCCGCCTACCCCAAACTGCACCAGGGCATTGTCGACGTGCGCGATGTCGCCCGGGCCCACATCGCAGCAATGGAACTGCCACAGGCGGCAGGCGAACGCTTCATCGTCTGTTCCGAAACACTGTGGTTCCGTGAAGTCGGCGCCATCCTGCGCGAAGCCTACCCGGACAGGAAGCTGCCGAAGGGCGAACTGCCAACCTGGCTGGTGAGGCTGATGGCGCGGTCCAACCCCAATCTGAAGCCGCTGCTGCCCAATCTCAACCGGGCTCGCAACTACAGCAATCGCAAGGCCCGCGAGGTTCTGGGGATCGACTTTATCCCGGCGCGCGAGGCGCTGCTTGCGAGCGCCGAGTCCGCCATCCGCCTCGGCATGGTTTGAGCATGGCTATGGTGCACCCCAACACAGACCCCGATCACCCGGTCAGCCGCCGTGTGGCTCCGGCGGCCTTTCACCTCGGGCGAATCCTGCTCGCTTCGCTTTTCCTGTTCGCGGGTTTGCTCAAGCTGACAAGCTACGCCCAGACCGAGGCGAGCATGACAGCGGTCGGACTGGCGCCGGCGGCTCTGCTGCTCCCGGCCGTCATCGCGCTCGAACTGGGTGGCGGCTTGCTACTCGCCGTCGGCCGCCGCGGCGCTGCGCCGGCAGCCGTCCTGCTCGCTCTGTTCACGCTGCTGACGAACATCTTCTTCCATGACTTCTGGACCCTGGAGGGCGAAATGACCCGCCTGGAGGGCTCACTGTTCCTCAAGAACATCGCCATTGCTGGCGGTCTGCTGATGTTCGCCGGCATGCGTTTGTCGACCACGAAGCGGAGTTCGGAATGATCCAGCGCACGCAACAGGTCCTGCGAGGTCGAACCGCCATCGTAACCGGCGCCTCGAGCGGGATAGGACGGGCCATCGCGGAACAGTTGGGCGCGGCCGGAGCTCATGTCTTTCTTGTCGGCCGACGGGTCGAGCCCATGGAGGCGACGCGCAGCCAGATCATCGGCGACGGCGGTGACGCCACGGTGGTCCAGGCGGATGTACGGTCCCCTGCAGCCGTGAGGGGCATCGTTGATCGGGCGGTCGCTGAAACCGGCACGCTCAACATCATGGTCAACAATGCCGGGGTCTATGACCCGGCCTCCATCTGCGAAGGCGATCCGGAAAACTGGCTCGCGATGCTGGAAACCAATATTCTCGCCGTCCTCGTGGGCTGCCAGGCCGCCGTTCGCGCCATGCGGGCGATCAAGGCCGAGGGACATATCGTCAACATCGCCTCCAATGCCGCCCAGCGTCGCGACTCGGGCGTGTACGGGTCTACCAAGCACGCTGTCGACTCTATCTCTGGCTCGCTGCGCAACGAGCTTGAAGGCGACACGATCCGGGTCACCAACATCCTTCCCGGAATCTATGCCACCAACCTCAGCCGCGACTGGGATCCGGCCTTCGTGCAGGGTCTGCTTGATCGCGCCGGCATCGATCACCGGGTCGTGCGCGGTGAGTATCTGCCTGAAGATGTATTGACGCATCTGAAGGGGCCGATGCGGCAGATCATGGGTGATCCGGCGGACGTCGCCCGCGCGGTATTCTATGCCGTCACCCAGCCGATCGACGTCAACGTGCTGGATATCTGCATCCGCCCACCCAAGCGGATCGATCTGCCGGGTTGATTGCGGCGCCGGCTGAAACACTCAAAGTTTGGACAGATGCAGAAAGAGACCGGCCATGACGACTTTCGGCGCGCAGACCACAACGGACGACATCCTGGAGGGCCGCGATCTGCGCGGCAAGGTGGCGCTGGTCACCGGCGGGGCGAGCGGCATCGGTGAGGAAACCGCGCGCGCGCTTGCCGCCCGCGGCGCCCGCGTCATCGTCCCGGTGCGCGACGCCGAAAAGGGTGCGGCGGCGCTTGCCCGGCTCCGCGCCGCCGTCCCGGAGGTCGATATTGACATGATGCCCTGCGATCTCGCCTCGCTGGCCAGTGTCCGGGCGTTTGCGGCCGCGGTGCTGGCCAAGTATGACCGACTCCACCTGCTCATCAACAACGCCGGGGTCATGGCCAGCCCGCTGTCGCGCACCGACGACGGCTTTGAAATGCAGCTCGGCGTCTGCCACATAGCGCACTTCCTGTTGACCAAGCTGTTGACTCCAGCGCTGATCGCCGGCGCTCCGGCACGGATCGTAAACCTGTCGTCGCGCGGCCATCAGCGCGGCGGGGTGGACTTTGATGACCCGCATTTCCTCGCCCGCCCTTACGAAAAGTGGCTGGCCTATGGACAGGCCAAGACCGCCAACATCCTGTTCTCGGTCGAACTCGAACACCGCCTGGGGCCGCAGGGCGTCCATGCCTATGCCGTCCACCCCGGCGTCATCTCGACAAATCTCGGCCGCCACCTGACCGTGCAAGACCGCGAGGAACTGGCCGCCAACATGCGGGCACGCGGTGTCACCAAGGTCGATTTCAAGACCATCGCTCAGGGCGCTGCGACAACAGTGTTCGCCGCTGTCGACGACAGCCTAGCAGGCAAGGGCGGCGTCTATCTTGAAGACTGCCACGTCGCCAGCATCAATGACGACCCGGTCAACGCTGCCTCGGGCGTGCGCTCCTACGCGCTCGACGCCGCTGCTGCGCGGCGGCTCTGGGACGCGACCGAGGCGTGGATCGCGGCAGGTGGTCCTGGCGACGCCGTTGCCGCGCACGCCTGAGGAACAGCCGATGCGCACCACCAGGCTTGGACCCTTTGATCACATCAGCCGACTCACGCTGGGGGGCGCCGGCCTGGGCGAGGTTTGGGGCGCGACTGATCGCGAGGAGGCGCTGGCGACAATCACGGAAGCCCTCGCCGCCGGCATCAACCTCATCGACGCGGCTCCGCGATATCGGAACTGCGAGGCGGTCATCGGCGAAGCTTTCGCCGGTCGCCTGCCCGACGGTGTCCGTATAACCACCAAGTGCGGACTGGGCGCCCCTGAGCGCGGTACAGTCGCCAGCCTGCTCGAAGCCTCGCTAGATGCCAGTCTCAGCGCGATGCGGCTGGACAGGGTGGATGTCTTCTTCCTCCACAACTTTCTCGCTGACTCCGAGGCGGCCTTCCGGTTCGACGATGCCTTGCGTGAGCAGCATGTGACGCCCTGGACGCAGTATGTCGAAGAGGTCGTGCCGGCGTTTGAGGACCTGAAGGCGCGTGGGCGTATCGGAGCCTGGGGCATCACCGGCGTTGGCGTGCCCTCCACAATCCTGAAAGCGCTGCGCCACGAGGTGCGCCCTGACGTGGTGCAGGCGATCAGCAACCTGATGGATTCACCGGGAGGCATGCGCGCCTACCTCGAGGCTCCACGTCCGCGCGATATCATCCGTGAAGCCGCCGCCAATGGAGTTGGTGTCATGGGGATACGTGCTGTTCAGGCCGGCGCTCTGACTTCCGCCATTGATAGGCCTTTGAAGGACACGCATCCGGAAATGCGTGACTATCGCGCCGCCGCGTCATTCCGCGCGCTGTGTGCTGAAATCGGCGAGGAACCCGCGAGCGTCGCGCATCGCTATGCGCTGTCCATGCCGGGCGTGGATACGGTCGTTCTGGGCGTGAAGAACCGGCAGGAACTCGCGCAATGCGTGACGGCCGAGGCGCAGAACCCGATCGATTCAACATTGCTGGCGCGCATTGACGCCCTTGGTCTTGCCAACGGCTGATGAAGCTATGTGACCCGCCCCCCTCTCAACCTCCGTTCAATGTGAGGGGACTTGGGGTTGATGGTCGACGGTTGATCTTTGGCGTCGGCAGTAGCGGTCGGCCGGCGCAGCCTTCGATGTTGCGCATCCGGCCGGCTGCAAGGTTTGATCCGCCTCCGGAAATTTGACCTTGCTGAGCTAGAGTTTCTTGGGCCGTTTTCCTGGGCTGGGAGGCAGGACCAAGGCAGGGGCCGTACTTCGGATTGGTCTGAAGTCCCGCAATTGGCGCGAAACCGAACTCCGTCGGTTCAATGGTGTAAGTCCGCCTTCCACCCCCAGGCGACATTGAGCGGGTCTGCTTTGGGGCCGCGCGCTCGAGGGCCCGCTGTCCGGCGCGACGCCAACCAGGACAATCGACCCATTGCTGACGTAACGGCGCACACCTACGTCGGGTCATGACCATCCTTGATCAGCTCTCGCTGCGCGTCCCAATCATCCAAGCGCCTATGGCTGGCGTTTCCACCCCAAATCTCGCAGCCGCTGTTTCGAATGCAGGAGGCCTTGGCTCCATCGGAGTAGGCGCGACCCACGCCAGCGGTGCGGCGCAGATGATCGACGAGCTAAGGGGGCTTACTGACGGGGCTTACAACGTAAATCTGTTCGTCCACGCGGCCCCTCAACGTGATGCAGCGATCGAGGCGGCCTGGTTAGGTGCCTTGACCCCACTGTTTCGCGAACTCGGCGCTGAGCCACCGTCAACCCTGGCGACGATCTACAAGAGCTTCGCGGATGATGAGGACATGCTTGGCGTGCTCGTGGAGCGAGCGCCGCCAGTCGTCAGCTTTCACTTCGGCCTGCCTGATGAAGGTCGCGTAAGGGCGCTCAAACACGCTGGATGTTTTCTGATCGCCACGGCGACCAATGTCGAGGAAGCGCGGGCGGCTAAGGCGAGCGGCATGGATGCTGTGGTCGCGCAGGGCTACGAAGCCGGCGGCCATCGAGGCGTTTTTGATCCTAACGGCGAGGACACACGACTAGGGACCCTGGCCCTCACCAGCTTGCTCGTCAGGTTTTCGGATCTGCCTGTGATTGCCGCTGGCGGCATTATGGATGGCCGAGGGGTCCGTGCAGTTCTGGAGTTGGGCGCTGTCGCCGCACAGCTCGGGACGGCTTTCATTCCATGCCCGGAGAGCGCAGCCGACGACGCCTACCGCCAAGCTCTCCTTAGCGAGGCAGCGCATCACACGGTGATGACCAGAGCTATTTCTGGCCGACCGGCACGGTGTCTTCGAAACCGGTTCACTGAGTGGGGCGCGACGGCGTCACACAGCGCACCCGAATACCCAGTCGCCTATGATGCAGGGAAGGCCCTCAACGCCGCCGGAAAGGCAGCCCGTGAAAGCGGCTTTGGTGCGCAATGGGCTGGTCAGGGAGCCCCCCTCGCTCGCGAACTCCCAGCCGCCGACCTGATCAGGGCGCTTCAGCGCGAGTTGGGCGAGGTCCCTTAGGTCCGCTATCCACCCCGAACAGCCCCTGGGCAGGTCCGGTTTCTGGCGGGACGGCCAATGTCTGGTCTGGGGCCGAAAACCAATCGCCGACCTCCGATTACGGTGACAGCGCACTCAATACCCCGCCCGCACCGTAACCCCTCACCCTCCCATGCTGGCGCATGGGCCCCTCCCTCTCCCTATGGGAGAGGTAAAACAAGGGCGGGATATCAGACACTTACCTCTCCCATAG
>JARWZW010000067.1 GCA_029866155.1 Caulobacter sp.
CACCAGGATGGTGGTCATGCCCAGGCGCGCAGCTGGCGCCAGGTTTTTCTCGCTGTCCTCGAAGAAGGCGGCGCGCCGGGGCGCCACATCGTGCTCGGCGATCATCTTGGCGAAGGTCGCCGGCGCCGGCTTGGGAAGGTAATCGGCCGAGCGAATATGGAAGATGTCCTCGAACAGGGACGTAATGCCCAGTCTGCCCATGACCCGGACCGCATGGTCCTCGGAGCCATTGGTGAAGATCAGCCGCCGGCCTGGCAGGCGCTCGATGCCGGCGATCATCTCCGGATCGGGGTTGAGCAGGTCCAGCGAAACATCATGAACCTCGTCCAGGAACTCTTCCGGCTCCACGCCATGATGAGCGATCAGCCCGGCCAGGGTGGTGCCCATCTCTGTCCAGTATTTCTTCTGAAGCGCCAGGGCCTCGGGCCGGGGCAGGCCGGTGCGCCGCTCGACGAAGTCGGTCATCCGGCCCTCGATCAGCTTCATGAAGCCGGTCTCGGCGGGGTAGAGGGTGTTGTCGAGATCGAACAGCCAAGTTTCGATATGGGTAAGGTCGGTCACTTCTTCACCAGGGTGCCGGCGCCATGTTCGGTGAACAGTTCCACCAGCATGGCATGCGGACGACGGCCGTCCAGGATAACCACCGCCTCGACCCCGGCGTCGACGGCGGCAATGGCCGTCTCCAGCTTGGGGATCATGCCGCCGGTGGCCGTGCCGTCCTCAATGGCCCGGAAGGCCTCGGCCACGGTCAGCTGGCGGATCAGCTCACCGTTCTTGTCCAGAACGCCCTTGACGTCGGTCAGCAGCAGCATGCGCTTGGCCTTCATCTCGCCGGCTATGGCTCCGGCCACGGTGTCGGCATTGACGTTATAGGTCTGGCCCTCCCGCGACACCCCGATGGGGGCGATCACCGGGATATAGTCATGGTCAGCATGGATCAGGGCCTTGATCAGCTGGGCGTCGACCTTCTGCGGCTCGCCGACGAACCCCAGGTCGATAGGCGTATCGATCCCGGTCTCCAGATCCCTTCGGTTGCGGCGCGCCTTGGTGACCGTGATCAGCCTGGCGTCCTTGCCTGAAAGCCCCACGCCCCGGACGTCGGCCTCGGCCCCGGCCAGCGTGATCCAGTTGGCGATTTCCTTGTTGATAGCCCCGGACAGGACCATTTCCGCCACCTCCATGGTGGCCTCGTCCGTCACCCTCAGGCCGTCGATGAAGGTCGACTTGACCCCCGCCCGGTCCAGCATGGCGCTGATCTGCGGTCCGCCGCCATGCACCACCACCGGATAGAGGCCCAGCATCTTCAGCAGCACGGCGTCGGCGGCGAAAAGCCTCGCCACCTGTTCCTCGCCCATGGCGTGGCCGCCATACTTGATGACCACCGTCTCGCGGTCATAGCGCTGGATATAGGGCAGCGCCTCTGCCAGGGTCCTGGCCGTGGCCCAGCCCGCTTCTTCGACGCTGTCGTTCAAGACCCTGCGGCTCCCGTCCCTGTCTTGCCGGTCCGATAGCGGAGCGGACGCGTCATGTCACGGGGCAGCCCGGATGTGAACTGGCCGGCCGTGTCATTTTCGTGACGCGCCTCTACTGCTCTCCGGATCCGGGGTCTGTGACCGTCTCGGGTGAATCGACCGGGTTGCCGACGCCGGCCGGCTCGGTAGCGGGCCGGGGCGGTTTGCCATCCCCGGCCGGGCGCAGATTCTCGTTTTCGATTTCATGATTGGATGGACGGGACCGGTCGGTCATGGGCGACTCCTGGGGCTGGAGTCCGCAAACGCTCTGGCGCCAGTCCGGCTCCATCCCCATCTCGGCATCGCCTGATACTTGCCCGAAGGAGACAGCCCTGCTAAACGCCCCGGCTCTGGCGATGGCCTGAGCGCCGAGGGAGACTCCCGCGGCGTTTTTTGGTGTTGCTGAACGAGTGTAGCTCAGCTGGTAGAGCGTCGGTCTCCAAAACCGAAAGTCGCAGGTTCGAGTCCTGCCACTCGTGCCACTATTTCCGGCGGATCGTCATGACGGCCCGTCCCCACATTTGAGAGTTCCAAGACCCGCAATATGGCCAAGAAACCTGGCAAACTCGCCGCGATGAAGTCCCGCGCCGCCAAGAGCGCCGCGGTGGTCGCCGCGCCTGCCGGACAGGCGGCTGCCGCCGAACCGAAGAAGCCGCGCACCAGCATCCCGGAGTTCTTCCGGCAGGTTCGGGCCGAGGGCCGCAAGATCACCTGGACCAGCCGCAAGGAGACCTGGATCACCTCGGTGATGGTCTTCATCATGGTGATCCTGGCCGCTTTCTTCTTCCTGTTGGTGGACTGGATGCTGTCCAACGGCGTGCGGATCGTTCTTGAACTCGTCAGCGGAAGCTAAGCCCATGACCGACATCGCCGCCGACAAGCCCGCCAATCCGCGTCACAAGTGGTACATCGTCCACGCCTATTCCAACTTCGAGAAGAAGGTGAAGGAATCCATCCTCGACCAGGCGCGCTCGCACGGTCTTGAGGAGTATTTCTCGGACATCCTGGTGCCGACCGAGGAAGTGGTCGAGATTCGCCGCGGCCGGAAGATCAACGCCGAGCGCAAGTTCTTCCCCGGCTATGTGCTGGTGAAGATGGAAATGACCGACGAGGCCTATCACCTCATCAAGAACACCCCCAAGGTCACCGGCTTCCTGGGATCGGGCCTGAAGCCCATGCCGGTTTCGGAAAAGGAAGTTCAACGCATCATCGGCGTCGCCGCCGAGGGCGCCGAACGGCCCAAGCCCACCATCAGCTTCGAGATCGGCGAGCAGGTCCGCGTCACGGACGGTCCCTTCGCCAGCTTCAATGGTTCGGTGGAACAGGTCGACGAAGACCGCGCCCGCCTGCATGTCGCCGTCTCCATCTTCGGCCGCGCCACCCCGGTGGAACTGGAATACAGCCAGGTCGAGAAGATCAGCTAGGCTTCGGACAGGCCGAGTTCCTTCTCCCGCCCGTCGGGAGAAGGTGGCCCGCGCAGCGGGGCGGATGAGGGCAGCGCCGGCCTTCCAGGGGCGGGGTCCACAAAAGCCGGTCAGCGTCCCTCGGCCTGAAACAACTTCCACCAGGGCGAAGGCGGCGTTGCACAGCCGGCACCATCCTGCTACACGCGCCATCCCCGCGCCCTAACCGGCGCGGCTTTCGCTTTTCAAGCTCCGGCTTCGTCATCAGCGAAATCAATTCCGTGGGAGGGACGCCAAGCCCGCACCACGGCTTCAACCGGCGGCCTCTGGCCGCCATCGAGGAGACTATGGCTAAAAAGATCCTGGGCTACATCAAGCTGCAGGTGAAGGCGGGTTCCGCCACGCCTTCGCCGCCCATCGGGCCGGCGCTCGGCCAGCGTGGCGTGAACATCATGGGCTTCTGCAAGGAGTTCAACGCCCGCACCGAGAACGTGCCGAAAGGCACCCCCCTGCCGACGGTGATCACTGTCTATCAGGACAAGAGCTTCACCTTCATCACCAAGACGCCGCCCGCGACCCACTTCATCAAGGAAGCGATCGGCCTGAAGTCCGGCTCCAAGCTGCCGGGCCGTGATGTCGCCGGTGAGATCACGACAGCCCAGCTGCGTGAGATCGCCGAAAAGAAAATGAAGGACCTCAACGCCAACGACCTGGATGCGGCCACCCGCATCATCGCAGGGTCGGCGCGCGCCATGGGTCTTCGCGTCGTGGAGGCCTGATCACATGGCAAAGCAACCCAAGCGGGCCAAGGCCTGGACCGGCGACCGCAACGCCGTTCACCCCGTCGAAGCCGCCGTCAAGCTGGTGAAGGCCAACGCCACCGCCAAGTTCGACGAGAGCGTCGAGATCGCCATCAACCTGGGCGTCGACCCCCGTCACGCCGACCAGCAGGTTCGTGGCGTGGTTTCCCTGCCCTCCGGCACCGGCCGTGACGTTCGCGTCGCCGTCATCGCCCGCGACGCCAAGGCCGCCGAAGCCCTGGCCGCCGGCGCTGAAGTGGTCGGCGCCGAAGATCTGGTCGAGCGCATCCAGGGCGGTTTCATGGATTTTGACCGCGTCATCGCGACGCCGGACATGATGGCCCTGGTCGGTCGTCTGGGCAAGATTCTGGGCCCGCGCGGCCTGATGCCCAACCCGCGCGTCGGCACGGTGACCCCCAATGTCGGTCAGGCCGTGAAGGACGCCAAGGGCGGCGCCATCGAGTTCCGCGTCGAGAAGGCAGGCATTGTCCATGCCGGCATCGGCAAGACCAGCTTCACGGACGAGGCCCTGCTGGTCAACGTCCGGGCTCTGGTCGACGCGCTGAACAAGGCCAAGCCGAGCGGCGCCAAGGGCATCTATGTGAAGCGGATCTCCGTGTCCTCGACCATGGGCCCGGGCTTCAAGGTGGACACCGCCAGCATCGCTGGCTGATCGCCCTCCTCGGACTTTCTGCTACCAAGCGGCGGGCGGCTCCCACAGGGGGCCGCCCGCTTGCGTTTGATCATCCCGGCAGGGCGCGGAACGCGTCCGCCATCCGCCAGTCATGCGCCTTGCCGATGGCCGAGGGGGCCACGGCCTTCCAGTAGGCGGCGTCCTCGTTTCGGGCCAGGTCAGCCCGCTCCATGGCCCTAAGGCGGCGGGCGGCGGCGATGGCCAGCATCCGGGCATGCTCGCCGCGAGGCGTCGCCTGGGGCTGCGGGCGAAAGGGTCTCAGCCGGCGAAGGTCGAAGGCCTGCCAGACGGCGGTCTCCAAAGCTCTGGTGTTGTGAAACATGCCTTTACTCACAGGCCGGCGGGTCTTCTGACGGGGCCGGCTTAAGGGGCGATCGAACTTTCGCGATCCCCTGATGAATCCGCCAGGGTGGCGAACCGTTCCGTATCCTGTGGATAAAATGTGGAGAAATTAAGGGCTGGCGCCCTGATCTTGCCCTAGGGGCAGGCCCGGCTATCCTGACTGGATGATCATCTCCGACCTCCAGGCCCTCGAGGCCCTCTATGATGCAACCCCGGCGCCGGCCGCCATGGTCAAGGTCGCGGACCGGATCACACCCCATTACCGCGCCCTGATCGAGGCCTCGCCCTTCGTGATCCTGGCCACCTGCGGTCCCGGCGGCCTCGACTGTTCGCCAAGGGGGGATGCCCTGTCGGCCGCCGTGATCCTTGATGAGCGGACCCTGGCGCTGCCGGACCGCCGTGGCAACAACCGGCTCGACAGCCTGCGCAATGTCATCGCCGATCCCCGGGTCGCCCTGCTGTTTCTAATCCCGGGGTCTGGAACCACCATGCGGGTGAACGGCCGGGCGGTGATCAGCGCCGATCCGCACCTCCTGGAACGACTGGCGGTCGAAGGGAAACCCCCGAGAACCACCCTGCTCATCACCGTCGAAGAAGCCTATTTCCAGTGCGCCCGCGCCGTGGTGCGCTCCGGTCTCTGGGATCTGGCCACCCAGGGGCGGGCAGCCGGCCTGCCCACCCCGGGACAGATCCTGGCCGGGGTCACGGCCGGCGAAGTGGGCGGCGAGGCCTATGACCGGGCCTGGCCCGAACGGGCCAGGGCCAGCCTCTGGTAGGGCTGGATCGCCCGAAAACACGGACTCCCCTTGAGTTTGCGCGGACCTTCCTCTATAGGCTGCCGCTCCCGCTGATCGGCTTTGCCCGAATGGCGGTCCTGTCCAAGAACTGCGGGGCGGTGGGGTCACCATCGCCTTTATCGAGGAAGAGCCCTTCCTTACCGCCGGGAGATGGGGATGCATGAGAGATCTTCGCGCCGGCCGGCCAGTTCGGCCTTTGGGCGAGGTCGCTGCTTCCTTCGGACAGTTCTAGTCGGCCAGTAGCCGGGAGCCCGCTCCCGGCGACGGGCCATATTCGACGACTGGATGGTCCAGTCGTCGCATCCGAGTAGGAGACCGCAATGGACCGCGCTCAAAAGCAGGCAACGATCGATACGCTCAAGGGCGTTTTCGCCGATGCCGGCGCCGTGGTCGTGACCCACAACAAGGGTCTGACCGTTGCGGAAATGACTGTGCTGCGTGGCCGGCTTCGTCAAGAAGGCGCCACCTTCCAGGTGGTCAAGAACACCCTGGCTCAGAAGGCGCTGATCGGAGCGGACAGCGAAGCAGGCAGCAGCCTGTTCGCCGGCCCGTGCGCCATCGCCTATGCGCCGGATCCTGTGGCCGCCGCCAAGGTCATCACTCAATATGCCAAGGAGAACGACAAGCTTGTCGTGATCGGCGGCATGATGGGTGCGACCCTTCTGGACGAAACCGGCATCAAGGCCCTGGCCGCCCTGCCGTCGCTCGACCAGCTCCGTGGCAAGCTCATCGGGCTTCTCCAGGCCCCGGCGACCAAGATCGCTGGTGTTCTGCAGGCTCCGGCCGGCCAGCTGGCGCGGGTGTTCAACGCCTACGCCACCAAGGACGCCGCCTAGGCTCACCGTCATCTCCGCAGATATCCCTCACCATCCCTGCGCCCCGTCCGGGGCAAACCTCTAGGAACACAACATGTCCAAGCTCGAAAAGATCGTTGAAGAACTCTCGACCCTGACCGTCATGGAAGCCGCCGAGCTGTCCAAGATGCTCGAAGAAAAGTGGGGCGTCTCCGCCGCTGCTCCGGTCGCCATGATGGCCGGCCCGGCCGCTGCCGGCCCGGTCGAAGAAGTCGAAGTGCAGACCGAGTTCACTGTTGTTCTGACCGCCGGCGGCGACAAGAAGATCAACGTGATCAAGGAAGTCCGCGGCGTCCGTCCGGACCTCGGCCTGAAGGAAGCCAAGGACCTGGTCGAAGGCGCTCCGCAGAACGTCGTCGAGAACGTCTCCAAGCAACAGGCCGACGAAGTCGCCAAGAAGCTGACCGACGCCGGCGCCTCGGTCACCATCAAGTAGGCTTTGCGCATCGTCGCATTGCAGGAAGGGCCCGGAGAGCAGTCTCCGGGCCCTTTTTCCTGAGCGCCGCCCGGGCTGCAGCGAAGCGCGGGGCAGGCGCGAAACCCCGCGCTTGTCAAATTAAACCCACAAGCCCCCTTTTCATTTCTGTGAATTTCCCCTAAGTCGCGCGTCTCGCGAAATTTCCGTTGCTTTTTGAGACGCGGTCTCTCGCGCGTGCATGCCCGATGGCCGGACCGCCCACCCTGCGGTCCCAAGCGAAGGGCGGCCCCTGACGAACAGGGGCGGTCAGCGTCCGGCGCCCGACAGGGCCGTCGAGGGTGGACGCAACGACATTATCACGCGCGGACTCCACAGGTCCGCGCCCGCAGGGAAAAACATGGCGCACTCCTTCACCGGCAAGAAGCGGATCCGGAAATCGTTCGGCCGTATCCCCGAGGCCGTGCAGATGCCGAACCTCATCGAGGTTCAGCGGTCCTCCTATGAGCAGTTCCTTCAACGCGAGGTGCGCTCGGTGCAGCGCCGCGACGAGGGCATCGAGGCGGTGTTCAAGTCGGTCTTCCCGATCAAGGATTTCAACGAGCGCGCCGTGCTCGAATATGTGTCCTACGAGTTCGAGGACCCCAAGTACGACGTCGAGGAATGCATCCAGCGCGACATGACCTATGCCGCGCCGCTGAAGGTCAAGCTGCGCCTGATCGTCTTCGAGATGGAAGAGGAAACCGGCGCCAAGTCGGTCAAGGACATCAAGGAGCAGGACGTCTATATGGGCGACATCCCGCTCATGACGGACAAGGGCACCTTCATCGTCAACGGCACGGAGCGGGTCATCGTCTCCCAGATGCACCGTTCGCCCGGCGTGTTCTTCGACCACGACAAGGGCAAGACCCACTCTTCGGGCAAGCTGCTGTTCGCCGCCCGGGTCATCCCCTATCGCGGCTCCTGGCTCGACTTCGAGTTCGACGCCAAGGACATCGTCTATGTCCGTATCGACCGTCGCCGCAAGCTGCCCGCCTCGACCTTCCTGATGGCGCTCGGCATGGACGGCGAGGAAATCCTCACCACCTTCTTCGACGTGGTGCCCTTCGAGCGCCGTGACGGCGTTGGCGGCGCGGCCGGCTGGGCCACCCCCTACAAGCCCGAGCGCTGGCGCGGCGTGAAGCCGGAGTTCGCCCTGATCGACGGCGACACCGGCGAGGAAGTCGCTCCCGCCGGCCAGAAGATCAGCGCCCGCAACGCCAAGAAACTGGCGGACGGCGGCCTGAAGACCC
This sequence comes from Caulobacter sp., assembly GCA_029866155.1. Taxonomy (GTDB): domain Bacteria; phylum Pseudomonadota; class Alphaproteobacteria; order Caulobacterales; family Caulobacteraceae; genus Caulobacter. The sequence goes on from JARWZW010000067.1 coordinate 8,109, forward strand.
TGCTGCTGGCCCCCGAAGCCCTGACCGGCCGTTACCTGGCCCGGGATGCGGTCAATTACGAGACCGGCGAAATCTACGCCGAGGCCGGCGACGAGCTGGACACCACGGTCATCGAGAACCTCGAGGCCCACGGCTTCGCCACCATCGACGTGCTGGACATCGACCACATCACGGTCGGTTCCTACATGCGCAACACCCTGCGGGTGGACAAGAACGTCACCCGCGAGGACGCCCTGTTCGACATCTACCGGGTCATGCGCCCGGGTGAGCCGCCGACGGTCGAGGCCGCCGAGGCGATGTTCAAGTCGCTGTTCTTCGATTCCGAGCGCTACGACCTGTCCTCGGTCGGCCGCGTGAAGATGAACATGCGCCTCGAGCAGCAGACCGAAGACGACATGCGGGTCCTTCGCAAGGAAGACGTGCTGGAGGTCCTCAAGGTCATGGTCGGTCTGCGCGACGGTCGCGGCGAGATCGACGACATCGACAACCTCGGCAACCGCCGGGTCCGTTCGGTGGGCGAGCTGCTGGAAAACCAGTACCGCGTCGGCCTGCTGCGCATGGAGCGCGCCATCAAGGAGCGCATGTCCAGCGTCGATATCGACACGGTCATGCCGCACGACCTGATCAACGCCAAGCCGGCGGCGGCTGCGGTGCGGGAGTTCTTCGGCTCCTCGCAGCTGTCGCAGTTCATGGACCAGACCAACCCGCTGTCGGAAATCACCCACAAGCGCCGTCTCTCGGCCCTTGGCCCGGGTGGTCTGACCCGCGAGCGGGCGGGCTTCGAGGTCCGCGACGTGCACCCGACCCACTATGGCCGGATCTGCCCGATCGAAACCCCGGAAGGCCCGAACATCGGCCTGATCAACAGCCTGGCCACCCACGCCCGGGTCAACAAGTACGGCTTCATCGAAAGCCCCTACCGCCGCGTGCTGGACGGCCGTCCCCAGGAAGAGGTCGTCTACATGTCGGCCATGGAGGAGGCCAAGCACGTCATCGCCCAGTCCAACATCACCATCGTCGATGGCTACATCGTCGATGACCTGGTGCCCGGACGGATCAACGGCGATCCCGGCCTGCTGCAGCGCGACCAGGTCGACCTGATGGACGTCTCGCCCAAGCAGGTGGTGTCGGTGGCCGCGGCCCTGATCCCCTTCCTTGAAAACGATGACGCCAACCGCGCCCTGATGGGTTCGAACATGCAGCGTCAGGCCGTGCCCCTGGTGCAGTCCGATGCGCCCCTGGTCGGCACCGGCATGGAAGACGTCGTGGCCCGGGATTCCGGCGCCGTGGTCGTCGCCCGCCGCGACGGCATCGTCGAACAGATCGACGGCACCCGCATCGTTCTGCGGGCCACCAACGAGACCGACCCGACCAAGCCCGGCGTCGATATCTACCGCCTGTCGAAGTTCCAGCGTTCCAACCAGAACACCTGCATCAACCAGCGTCCGCTGGTGCGGGTGGGCGACAAGATCAACGCCGGCGACATCATCGCCGACGGTCCCTCGACCGATCTGGGCGAACTGGCCCTGGGCCGCAACGCCCTCGTCGCCTTCATGCCCTGGAACGGCTACAACTTCGAGGACTCGATCCTGATCTCCGAGCGGATCGTGCGCGATGACGTCTTCACCTCGATCCATATCGAGGAGTTCGAGGTCATGGCCCGCGACACCAAGCTGGGTCCGGAAGAAATCACCCGCGACATCCCCAATGTCGGCGAAGAAGCCCTTCGTAACATGGACGAGGCGGGCATCGTCGCCATCGGCGCCGAGGTCATGCCGGGGGATATCCTGGTCGGCAAGGTGACGCCCAAGGGCGAATCCCCGATGACCCCGGAAGAGAAACTGCTCCGCGCCATCTTCGGCGAAAAGGCCTCCGACGTCCGCGACACCAGCCTGCGCCTGCCCCCGGGCGTCGCCGGCACCGTGGTCGAGGTCCGGGTGTTCAATCGGCATGGCGTCGACAAGGACGAACGCGCCCTGGCTATCGAGCGGGCGGAAATCGACCGTCTGGGCAAGGACCGCGATGACGAGTTCGCGATCCTGAACCGCAACATGACCACCCGTCTGCGCGACCTGATCGTCGGCAAGTCCGCCGTTTCCGGTCCCAAGGGCCTGGGACGCGGCGAGGTCACCGCCGAGAAGCTGGGCGAGATCGCGCCCGGCCTCTGGTGGCAGATCGCCCTGGACGACGAAAAGGCCATGGGCGAGCTGGAGGCCCTGCGCCGCCAGTTCGACGAGGCCCGCAAGCGCCTGGACCGCCGGTTCGAGGACAAGGTCGACAAGCTGCAGCGCGGCGACGAACTGCCTCCTGGCGTGATGAAGATGGTCAAGGTCTTCGTTGCCGTGAAGCGCAAGCTCCAGCCCGGCGACAAGATGGCCGGCCGTCACGGCAACAAGGGGGTCATCTCCAAGATCCTGCCGATCGAGGACATGCCGCACCTGGCCGACGGCACCGCCGTCGACGTGGTTCTGAACCCGCTGGGCGTGCCGTCGCGCATGAACGTCGGCCAGATCTTCGAAACCCATCTGGGTTGGGCGGCTGCCGGCCTCGGCAAGCAGATCGCCGGACTGCTGGACGCCTGGCAACATGGCGGACAGAAGCAGGCCCTGGTCGAGCGTCTGTCGGAAATCTACGGACCTGAAGTGCCCCTGCCCGACGAGGAAGAAGAGCTGGTCGAACTGGCCCGCAACCTCTCCAAGGGCGTGCCCTTCGCCACCCCGGTCTTCGACGGCGCCCATATCGGCGATATCGAGGACCTGCTGGAATCGGCGGGCCTGGACCGCTCCGGCCAGTCCATCCTTTACGATGGCCAGACCGGCGAGCAGTTCAAGCGTCCGGTGACCGTGGGCTATATCTATATGCTCAAGCTGCACCACCTGGTGGACGACAAGATCCACGCCCGTTCCATCGGCCCCTACAGCCTGGTCACCCAGCAGCCCCTGGGCGGCAAGGCCCAGTTCGGTGGTCAGCGGTTCGGGGAAATGGAGGTCTGGGCCCTGGAAGCCTACGGCGCCGCCTACACCCTGCAGGAAATGCTGACGGTGAAGTCCGACGACGTGGCCGGCCGGACCAAGGTCTACGAGTCCATCGTGCGCGGCGACGACACCTTCGAGGCGGGCATCCCCGAGAGCTTCAACGTTCTGGTCAAGGAGATGCGGTCTCTGAGCCTGAACGTCGAGCTCGAGAACAGCTGATCCGGCGCCGACCGGACGGCGGCGACGCCGTCCGGACCCTCGCCCGATCAATCTGACAATTTTTCGCGGGGCACCCCGCACTGAGGCTACCGATGAACCAGGAAGTCCTGAACATCTTCAATCCGGTCCAGGCCGCTCCGACCTTCGACCAGATCCGTATCGCCCTCGCCAGCCCGGAAAAGATCCGCAGCTGGTCGTTCGGCGAGATCAAGAAGCCGGAAACCATCAACTACCGGACCTTCAAGCCGGAACGTGACGGCCTGTTCTGCGCCCGTATCTTTGGCCCGACCAAGGACTACGAATGCCTTTGCGGCAAGTACAAGCGCATGAAGTACAAGGGCATCATCTGCGAAAAGTGCGGCGTCGAGGTCACCCTGGCCCGCGTCCGGCGCGAGCGGATGGGCCATATCGAACTGGCCAGCCCGGTCGCCCATATCTGGTTCCTGAAGTCCCTGCCCAGCCGCATCGCCATGATGCTGGACATGCCGCTGAAGGATATCGAGCGGGTCCTGTACTTCGAGCACTACATCGTCACCGAGCCGGGCCTGACCCCGCTGAAGCAGCACCAGCTGCTGTCGGAAGACGAGTTCATGCGCTTCCAGGACGATTTCGGCGATGACAGCTTCTCCGCCGAGATCGGCGCCGAGGCCATCTTCGGCCTGCTCAAGGGCATCGACCTGCCCAAGGAAGCCGAACGCCTGCGCGAGGAGCTGGCCGTGGCCACCTCCGAGATCAAGCAGAAGAAGGCGTCCAAGCGCCTGAAGATCATCGAGGCCTTCATCGAATCCGGCAACAAGCCGGAATGGATGATCCTGACGGTCGTGCCGGTCATCCCGCCGGAACTGCGCCCCCTGGTGCCCCTGGACGGCGGCCGTTTCGCCACCTCCGACCTGAACGACCTCTATCGCCGGGTCATCAACCGCAACAACCGCCTGAAGCGCCTGATCGAGCTGCGCGCCCCCGACATCATCATCCGCAACGAAAAGCGGATGCTGCAGGAATCGGTTGACGCCCTGTTCGACAACGGCCGTCGCGGCCGGGTCATCACCGGCGCCAACAAGCGCCCGCTGAAGTCCCTGGCCGACATGCTGAAGGGCAAGCAGGGCCGCTTCCGCCAGAACCTGCTGGGCAAGCGCGTCGACTATTCGGGCCGTTCGGTCATCGTGGTCGGTCCCGACCTCAAGCTGCATGAATGCGGGCTGCCCAAGAAGATGGCGCTCGAGCTGTTCAAGCCCTTCATCTATTCGCGTCTGGACGCCAAGGGCCTGTCGGGCACCGTCAAGCAGTCCAAGCGGATGGTCGAGCGCGAGCAGCCCCAGGTCTGGGACATCCTCGAAGAGGTGATCCGCGAGCATCCGGTGCTTCTGAACCGCGCCCCGACCCTGCACCGCCTCGGCATCCAGGCCTTCGAGCCCAAGCTGATCGAGGGCAAGGCCATCCAGCTTCACCCCCTGGTCTGCGCCGCCTTCAACGCCGACTTCGACGGCGACCAGATGGCCGTCCACGTCCCGCTGAGCCTCGAGGCCCAGCTGGAAGCGCGCGTCCTGATGATGTCGACCAACAACATCCTCAGCCCCGCCAACGGCCGGCCGATCATCGTGCCCTCGCAGGACATCGTCCTTGGCCTCTACTACCTGTCGCAGTCCCGCGAGAACGAGCCGGGCGAAGGCAAGATCTTTGCTGACCTGGGCGAGATCGAAGCGGCCCTCGACGCCGGCGTCGTCACCCTGCATTCCCGCGTCAAGGCCCGCTTCAGCGAGTCCAATGCCGAGGGCAAGGTTGTCCGCAGCCTGATCGAGACCACGCCGGGCCGGATGAAGATCGCAGCCCTGCTGCCGCAGCACCCGGCCATCGGTCACCGCCTGGTTGCCAAGCCCTTGACGAAGAAGGAGATCGGCAACCTTATCGACATCGTCTACCGGCACTGCGGTCAGAAGGCGACGGTCATCTTCGCCGACCAGATCATGGGTCTGGGCTTCAAGGAAGCGGCCAAGGCCGGCATCAGCTTCGGCAAGGATGACATCATCATCCCGGAATCGAAGAAGAAGATCGTCGCCGACACCCGCTCCCTGGTCGAGGAATACGAGCAGCAATACGCCGACGGCCTGATCACCAAGGGCGAGAAGTACAACAAGGTCGTCGACGCCTGGGCCAAGTCCACGGACCTGGTGGCCGACGCCATGATGGGCGAGATCTCCACCCCCAAGAAAGGCCCCAACGGCCGCGAGCTGGAAATCAACTCCATCTACATGATGGCCCACTCCGGCGCCCGGGGTTCCCAGGCCCAGATGAAGCAGCTGGGCGGCATGCGCGGCCTGATGGCCAAGCCGTCGGGCGAGATCATCGAGACCCCGATCATCTCGAACTTCAAGGAAGGCCTGACCGTCCAGGAGTATTTCAACTCCACCCACGGCGCCCGTAAGGGCCTGGCCGACACCGCCCTGAAGACCGCCAACTCCGGCTACCTGACCCGCCGCCTGGTCGACGTGGCGCAGGACAGCATCATCACCGAGGAAGACTGCGGCACCACCCGGGGCATCACCCTGCGGGCCGTGGTCGACGGCGGCGACGTGCTGGTCTCCCTGGGCCTGCGGGTCCTGGGCCGCTTCACCGCCGAGGATGTCCGTGACCCCAACAGCAGCGAACTGCTGCTGCCGGCCGACACCTACATCACCGAGGACCAGTCCGACCTGATCGACAAGACGGGCGTCCAGTCCATCAAGGTCCGGTCGGCCCTGACCTGCGAGGCCAAGATCGGCGCCTGCGGGGCCTGCTACGGCCGCGACCTGGCCCGGGGCACCCCGGTCAATATCGGTGAGGCTGTCGGCGTCATCGCCGCCCAGTCCATCGGCGAGCCCGGCACCCAGCTGACCATGCGGACCTTCCACATCGGCGGCACGGCCCAGGTGGCCGAGCAGTCGTTCTTCGAGTCCAGCTCGGACGGCGTGGCCCGCATCGTCGGACCGGTGGTCACCGCCTCGGACGGCGAACTGATCGTCATGAGCCGCAACACCGCCCTGACCGTCCAGGTCGATGGCAAGGACCGTGAGGCCTACAAGCCGCCCTACGGCGCCCGGCTGAAGGTCAAGGACGGCGACAAGGTCAAGCGCGGCGCCCGCCTCGCGGAATGGGACCCCTACACCACCCCGATCATCACCGAGGTCGCCGGCCGGGTTCGCGCCGAAGACCTGGTGGAAGGCTTCTCGGTCCGTGAGGAAACCGACGAGGCCACCGGTATCGCCCAGCGGGTCGTCACCGACTGGCGCACCAGCACCAAGGGCTCGGACCTCCGTCCCGGCCTGGCGGTTCTGGACGAGGCCGGCGCCTACAAGCGCCTGGCCAGCGGCGGCGAGGCTCGCTACCTCCTGCCGGTCGGCGCCATTCTTTCGGTGGCCGATGGCGAACTGGTCAAGCCGGGCGAGATCATCGCCCGGATCCCGACCGAAGGCGCCAAGACCCGGGACATCACCGGCGGTCTGCCCCGCGTCGCCGAACTGTTCGAGGCCCGCCGGCCAAAGGACTGCGCGGTCATCGCCGAGATGGACGGCCGGGTCGAGTTCGGGCGCGATTACAAGAACAAGCGCCGGATCAAGATCACCCCGGAGGATGGCGGCGAACCCGTCGAGTTCCTGATCCCCAAGGGCAAGCATATCGCGGTGCATGACGGCGATATCGTCCGCAAGGGCGAGTACATCATCGACGGCAACCCCGATCCGCATGACATCCTGCGCATCCTGGGCATCGAGGAGCTGGCCAACTTCCTGGTCGACGAGATCCAGGAGGTCTATCGTCTCCAGGGTGTGCCGATCAACGACAAGCACATCGAGGTGATTGTTCGCCAGATGCTGCAGAAGGTGGAAATCCTCGAGCCGGGCGATACCGGCCTGATCAAGGGCGACCACCTCGACAAGTCGGAGTTCGACATCGAGAACGCGAAGACCGAAGCCCGCGGCGGCCGCCCGGCCATGACCCAGCCGGTTCTGCTGGGCATCACCAAGGCCTCGCTGCAGACCCGGTCCTTCATCTCGGCCGCCTCCTTCCAGGAAACCACCCGGGTCCTGACCGACGCCTCTGTTCACGGCAAGGTCGACACCCTGGAGGGCCTGAAGGAAAACGTCATCGTCGGCCGACTGATCCCGGCCGGCACCGGCTCCTACCTGCGCGGCCTGCAACGGATCGCCACCCGGCGCGACGAGCAGCTGGCCGCCGCCCGCGAAGAGGCCATGGAGCCCCTGCCCGTCGAGATCGTCACCGAGACGGTCGAAGCCTGAGGCCAGGGACCTTCCTGCCAGTAACGACACGGCCCGGGCGCAAGCCCGGGCCGTTTTCGCGTCTGGTGTTCGACTTTTGCCGGAAGGCGACCGCCGCTGCGTGCTTCGACACGCAGCCTGCGACCGCTCCTCAGCATGACGAAAAGCGAAGGATCAACCCAACTGCGTCATGCTGGGCAGGCCGCGAGGCAGCGGAGTCGAAGCAGGCAAATCCCGGTGCTGAGACGCCCTGCATCGACCCAATCCAGAGCCCCCTCTGGCAAAACCCCGTCGCCTCCCCACATGCGCAGGAGACACAACCCCGGAGACCCGACCATGCCGCTGCTGATGTGCCCCAATGACAACGCCCCCATGCAGAAGGTGGTGCGTGACGGGGTCGAGATCGACATGTGCCCGACCTGCCGGGGCGTCTGGCTGGACCGCGGCGAGATGGAAAAGATTCTCGAAGGCGTCAAGGAAGACCGCCGGGACATTGAACAGTCCAGGGAACGCCTGACCCGCGAGGCCGACGCCTTCCGCCGCGATCCTGACGAATGGCGTCGGAGCCATCCCTATGACGAGCGGGAAAAGCGCTATCGCTCGGACGATGACGACGACTATCGCCGCCACGGCAAGAAGAAGCGTGGCTTCGACCTGTTCGATATCTTCGACTGACGATCGCCGGCGGCGCTTGCGTCCGACGCCCTGGTATGGTGCAGCTCCCGAGTTGTGTTTGTCGGGGGAACTGGCGTGGGTCTGACAGGATTGAAGCGGGCGGTCATCGCCCTGGCGCTGGCCCTGGCGGGCGGGACAGCCCTCGCCCAGACAGCGCCTTCAACGCCTCCTGCCGCCCCGCCTCCGGTCGCCGCCTTCGCCCGCCTGCCGGCGGTGCAGCAGGCGGAGATTTCCCCCGACGGCCTGCGGATCGCCATCCTGGGCGGCAGTTTCGACCAGCGCCAGATCGTCATCAGCCCGGTCGACGGGCAGCAGTTCGTCACCATTCCCCTGGGCGTGGTGGATGTGAACGCCATTCGCTGGGGCGGTGACGGCTTTCTGATCGCGACGGTGCGGGTCTATGATTCCCGCACCAATTTCGGTGACGGCCGGGTCTATAGCTACAATCTCCAGCGCGACCTGGTCTTCGACATGGCCGGCAACATCAAGGGGATGCTGCTGGACGGCGTCAGCTGGGCCGGATTCGCCATCAACCGCCCGATTCTGGGAGATGTGGCGGGGGACAAGCCCGCCGTCGTGATGCAGGGGCTGGATCTGGGCGCCACGGCCGGAGACAACTTCAGCCGCTTCGATAAGAAGGATGCCCTGGTCGCCGCCCTCTACCGGGTGGATGTCGCCACCGGCAAGGGCCGGATGACCGAGCGCGGCAACCCGGCGACCAACTTCTTCGCCGTGGACCGGGCCGGGGAGGCCCGGGTCAGGGAAGACTCCGACAAGGGCATGACCAGCCTGTTCGCCAGGCGCAAGGGGACACAGAGCTGGACCCTGATCGACCGCTCCGAAAGCATGGCGCCGACCGTCCGGTTCATGGGCTATTCCGACGCCGAGGACGCCATCTACCTGGCCACGGGGTCTGACACCGGGATCCGTATCCTGCGGCGCAGCCTGGCAGACGGCAGCCAGTCCGATATCGGGCCCGTGCGCCCCGCCGCAGCGCCAGGCCTGCTGTGGGACCGCCACACCGACACGCCCACCACCCTTGTCGGCGGCCTGGATCGTCCGGAATACCAGTGGCTGGACGCCAAGCTGGGCGCCATCCACGCCAAGATGTCCAGGGCCCTGAAAGGCAGGGACGTCCATCTGCTGAACTGGTCCAGGGATCGGGCGAGGTTCATTGTCCGCGGCGACTCCCCCGCCCATCCGCCGCTCTGGCTGCTGTATGACGCCACCACCAACCAGCTCTCGCCCATCGGCGAGGAATATCCCGAACTGACCGGCTGGACCCCCGGTGTCACCACCTGGCACAGTTTCAAGGCCTCTGACGGCTTCGAGATGGGCGCCTATCTGACCCTGCCGGCCGGCGCCGGACCCGGATCGCCCGCGCCCCTGATCGTCATGCCGCATGGCGGACCGGTCAGTCGCGATTCCTTCGAATTCGACTGGTGGGAGCAGTTCCTGGTCAGCCGCGGCTATGCCGTTCTGAAACCCCAGTTCCGTGGATCCGGCGGCTTTGGCCTGGACTATGTCGAGGCCGGCTATGGCGAATGGGGCGGCAAGATGCAGTCCGACCTGGTCGCCGCCATCGCCGCCGTGGCGGACAAGGGGGTCGACCCGGCCCGCGCCTGTATCGTCGGGGCGAGCTTTGGCGGCTATTCGGCCCTGCATGGAGCCACGGTCCGGTCTGACCGCTACCGCTGCGCCATCTCGGTCAATGGCGTGTCCGACCTGCGCACCATGATCGGCCACGCCAGGATCTATTCCGGCGGCCAGTCCGAAACGGTCCGCTATTTCCGCGATGTGATCGGCGACACCCGGGTTGAGCAGGCCGCTGTCGACGCCGCCTCGCCCTATCGCCGGGCCGGGGCCAAGACAGCCCCGATCCTGCTGATCCATGCGGTCAATGACACCACCGTGCCGCTGCAGCAGTCCCAGCTTATGGAAAGCGCCCTGAAATCAGCCGGCAGTCCCTACCGGTTCCTGCTGCTCGAAGGAGACGACCATTATCTGTCCAGCGCCAAGAGCCGTCAGCAGATGCTGGAGGCCTCCGAAGCTTTCCTGGCCCAGTACCTGCCGGTGAAAAAATAGGTCCTGGAGCCTGTTCCGATAAGTGTGAAGCGGTCATCGGATCGAAACCGGCTCTAACCCTTTGAATCAGAGCCTGTTTTTCCGTTTTGACCGGTTCGGTCAAAACGAAACAGGCTCTAGGGTTCCAGTCCCGCCAGGGCGGCGCTGCCGACCCACAGGGTGGAGGCCTTGGTCAGGTCATGGCTTTCCTCCGAGGATCGGTCGCCCCGGTCGATGGAGACATAGGCCCCGCTGACCCCCGCATAGGCCGGGTCGATGGCCATGGCGGCCAGCATCCGTCCTGACCGGCGGGGCGTGGACGGCCGAAATCCCGTCAGTCGCAACAGGGGGCTCAGCAGGGGCACGCCGATCTGCCAGATCTGCTTGATGGGGAAGGGCGCTTCCCGCGACAGGCCCGTGGAGGGCATGGCGCCGGGGTCAAAGGCGGTGACGTCGATGTCGAGGGTTCCCGCCGCCTTCAGCCGGCGATCCAGCTCATAGGCCGTCATGACATTGCAGAGCTTTGAGGTGGTGTAGCGCCGGGCGCCGAACACCACCGGATCGGGCTCGTTCAGGGGCGCCAGGGCCAGGTCGCCAGCCGCTTCATAGACGGGCGGCGGCAGGCCGGTGCGCTGGGCCGGATCATGGGTGCCGCTGGCCACGAAGATGATCCGGCCAGGTCTCGCCAGAACTGGCGCCAGCAGCCGCGCCAGCAGGTAATGTCCCAGATGGTTGGTGGCGAAGGTCAGCTCATAGCCGTCTGCCGACCGCCGCAGGGGGCCCGGATACTGCATCCCGGCATTGGCGACCAGGGCCCGAACCGGCGGCAGACGGCCCATGGCAAGGTCGCTGGAAACCTCGGCCGCAAACCGCCGCACATCGGCCAGGGACGACAGGTACAGGGCCATGACCCTGACCCGCCGCTCCCCCAGTTTCTTGCGCGCCGCCGCACCCTTGGCCGGATCGCGGCAGGCCAGAACCACCTCCACCGCTGGATCCATGGCCAGAAGGAACCGTGCGGCCTCGAACCCCAGGCCCGTATTGGCGCCGGTGACAATGACGGAACTGGACATGGGGCCTCGCATCGGTTGGTTGACCAACCAAATAACATCCAGACGCCCGTTGGCAAGGGCGTCGGCCATTGGACCTCTGAAAAACCTATCGCTGCCCGACCAGCGCCTGGGTCATGGCCAGCAGCACCTCCCCGGCGGCCTCCAGAGAATAGTCCGGGTCCAGCAGCCGCTGGAAGGCCAGCCCGTCCATCGCCGCCTTGAGGGCCTCGGCCATGGCCAGGTCCCGGGAATCAGGCGCCGCCGCGCCCCGGGCGGCGGCCAGGTTCTGGGCCGTCTGGTTTCGGGCCTCGACCAGCAGCTCCCGCACCGCCTCGCCCAGTTGGGGATTGGCCAGGCCCAGATGCATCAGCTCCAGCCTCAGCCGCCAGGGGCCGGTCCGCTGCTCCAGGTCCGCCGCCGCCTGGGCGAACAGGGCCGGCAATCCGCCCTTCGCCAGATCGCCGCGCCGGGCCGTCGAACTGGCCACATAGTCGGCCACCTGCCGCCGCAGCAGCTCCAGCAGCAGGGCCTCCTTGCTGGCGAAATAATAGTGGAACAGCCCCTGCCTCAGGCCCGCCGCCTCGGCCACCGCCTTGGTGGTCGCCGCCTGGGCCCCCCGCTGCGCGATCAACCCCTCGGCCGCCCGCAGGATCCGCTCCCGGGAGTCCGGCGCAGGCAGGTTTGGCGGCAGGTCGTGGGCGCTCATCCCGCCCTTCTGGCCCTGTGCGGAACGCTCTGCAAGCGCCTGGGCCGGCCCGACACCCCGTCCTGAGTCACAAGCCTTGACCTTGCGGGTCCCCGCGCGTATCTAGCCCGCTCTTTCGAGGCAGGGTCCGTAACGAGCCTGTCGCCTGAGGAACAGGACGTCCAGCCAACAAGCCGGGCAGGCCCGTCGGAACGCCAGCCTTGGCGTCCCGGCGAGTTTTCGTGTTTCGCGGGACCCTCGAAGGCGAACGATTGACCCTAGGACCCTGAAGCGCACCGGCCGAAAGGCACACGCTTCCACGAGCACAGAGATAAATGCCAACAGTTAACCAGCTCATTCGCAAGCCGCGGCAACCCAAGCCCGTGCGCAACAAGGTGCCGGCCCTGAAGGGCTGCCCCCAGCGCCGCGGCGTCTGCACCCGCGTCTACACCACCACCCCGAAGAAGCCGAACTCGGCTCTGCGGAAGGTGGCCAAGGTCCGCCTGACCACCGGCGTCGAAGCCGTGTGCTACATCCCCGGCGAAGGCCATAACCTGCAGGAGCACAGCGTCGTGCTCATCCGCGGGGGCCGCGTGAAGGACCTTCCCGGCGTTCGTTACCACATCCTGCGCGGCGTCCTCGATACCCAGGGGGTCAAGGACCGCAAGCAGCGCCGTTCGCACTACGGCGCCAAGCGCCCGAAGTAAGGAAGAGATTACATGTCCCGCCGCCGTCGCGCCGAGAAACGCCAGGTTCTGCCCGATCCCAAGTTCGGGGACCTGATCGTCACGAAATTCATGAACTACGTCATGTACGAAGGCAAAAAAGCCGTCGCCGAGAACATCATCTACGGCGCCTTCGACATCCTCGAGAACAAGCGCAAGGACCAGGGTCCCCTGGAAACCTTCCACTCGGCCCTGGACAACGTCGCCCCGGCGATCGAAGTCCGGTCCCGCCGGGTTGGCGGCGCCACCTATCAGGTGCCGGTCGAGGTCCGTCCGGACCGTCGCCGGGCCCTGGCCATCCGCTGGCTGGTGACCGCTGCGCGCAAGCGTGGTGAGAACACCATGACCGAAAAGCTGGCCGGCGAGCTGCTCGACGCCTCCAACAACCGCGGCACCGCGGTCAAGAAGCGCGAAGACACCCACAAGATGGCCGAAGCCAACCGCGCCTTCTCTCACTACCGCTGGTAAAAGGTCCGGACCTTTCCGGCTCTGGCGCCGACTGGCGCCAAAGCGACATGAAAGGTCTGTACCGAGATTTCTAGGCGGGGCAGGGCGGCGGACATAACAGTCCGGCGCCCTCTCCGCACAAGCCCCGTCCGGACGTTCAGGCGCGGGCGGTTTGATCCTTCAAGCCGCCCGCTCCGCCCATTCAAGAACCGAGCTCTCCCATGGCCCGCGCCCACAAGATTGAAGACTACCGCAATTTCGGAATCATGGCCCACATCGATGCGGGCAAGACGACGACGACGGAGCGGATCCTCTATTACACCGGCAAGAACCACAAGATCGGCGAAGTCCATGATGGCGCGGCCACCATGGACTGGATGGATCAGGAGCAGGAGCGCGGCATCACCATCACGTCCGCCGCGACGACCGCCTTCTGGAACGACAAGCGCCTGAACATCATCGACACCCCCGGGCACGTGGACTTCACCATTGAAGTCGAACGCTCCCTGCGCGTGCTCGACGGCGCCGTGACGGTGCTCGACGGCAATGCCGGGGTCGAGCCCCAGACCGAAACCGTCTGGCGCCAGGCCGACAAGTACAGCGTTCCGCGCATCGTGTTCGTCAACAAGATGGACAAGACCGGCGCCGACTTCGTCAAGTCGGTGGAATCGATCCGCGACCGCCTGGGCGCCAAGGCCGTGCCGATCCAGCTGCCGATCGGTGCGGAAACCTCCCTGCGGGGCCTGATCGACCTGGTTCGCATGAAGGCCGTGGTCTGGGACGGCGACAATGTCGGCGCCACCTTCCATGACGAAGAGATCCCTGCCGACATGAAGGACGAGGCGGACGCCGCCCGTCACTACATGATCGAGAACGCCGTTGAACTCGACGACGATGCGATGGAATCCTACCTGGGCGGCGAAGAGCCCTCCATCGAGGTCATCAAGAAGTGCATCCGCAAGGCCGTGCTGACGGGCGCCTTCTATCCGATCCTCTGCGGCTCGGCCTTCAAGAACAAGGGCGTCCAGCCCCTGCTCGACGCCGTCGTCGACTACCTGCCTTCGCCGGTGGACATCCCCCCGACCAAGGGCATCGACTACAAGACCGAGGAAGATATTGTCCGCAAGGCTTCGGACGAAGAACCCCTGGCCGTGCTGGCCTTCAAGATCATGGACGACCCCTTCGTCGGCTCCCTGACCTTCTGCCGCATCTATTCGGGCAAGCTGGAAACCGGCATGGGCCTGCTGAACTCCACCCGTGACCGCAAGGAACGGGTCGGCCGGATGCTGCTCATGCACTCCAACAACCGCGAAGACATCAAGGAAGCCTATGCCGGCGACATCGTCGCCCTGGCCGGCCTGAAGGACACCCGCACCGGCGACACCCTCTGCGATCCCGGCAAGTCGCCGGTCATCCTGGAGCGGATGGAATTCCCGGCCCCGGTCATCGAGATCGCCGTCGAGCCCAAGTCCAAGGCTGACCAGGAGAAGCTGGGCGTCGCCCTGGCCAAGCTGGCCGCCGAGGATCCGTCCTTCACCGTCTCCACCGACCATGAGTCGGGCCAGACCATCCTTAAGGGCATGGGTGAACTGCACCTCGACATCAAGATCGACATCCTGAAGCGCACCTACAAGGTCGAGGCCAATATCGGCGCGCCGCAGGTGGCCTATCGCGAGTCCCTGGGTCGAAAGGCCGAGATCGACTACACCCACAAGAAGCAGACCGGCGGTACGGGCCAGTTCGCCCGCATCAAGCTGGTGTTCGAACCCGGCGAGCCCGGCTCGGGCTTCGTGTTCGAATCCTCCCTGACCGGCGGTTCGGTGCCGAAGGAATACATTCCCGGCGTCCAGAAGGGCCTGGAGTCCTCCAAGGAAAACGGCCTGCTGGCCGGCTTCCCGCTGATTGACTTCAAGGCGACCCTGATCGACGGCGCCTATCACGACGTCGACTCCTCGGTGCTGGCCTTTGAAATCGCGGCCCGCGCCGCCTTCAAGGAACTGCGCGAAAAGGGTTCGCCCAAGCTGCTGGAGCCGATCATGGCCGTCGAGGTCGTGACCCCGGAAGACTATCTGGGTTCGGTCATCGGCGATCTCAACGGTCGTCGCGGCATGATCCAGGGTCAGGACACGCGCGGCAACGCCATTGTGGTCAACGCCTTCGTGCCCCTGGCCAACATGTTCGGCTATGTGAACACGCTTCGCGGCATGTCCCAGGGCCGCGCCGCCTTCACCATGCAGTACGACCACTACGACCCGGTGCCGCAACACGTCGCCGACGAAGTGATCAAGAAGTACGCCTAAGAGATTGCGGGCAATCTCGCCTCGCCAAGAGAGGGATTGCCTGCGATATCGCCCCGCTGAAGAAACACACCCAACCCTAGTTTAGAGGACAGGCCCGGACAGGGCTGGAGCTTGAAATGGCCAAAGAGAAGTTCGAACGCAACAAGCCGCATTGCAACATCGGCACGATTGGTCACGTTGACCACGGCAAGACGACGCTGACGGCGGCGATCACGATGGTGCTGGCCAAGTCGGGCGGCGCGACGGCGAAGTCCTAT
>JARWZW010000019.1 GCA_029866155.1 Caulobacter sp.
CGCCGTCATCCGCCCAAGCAGATAGTCGCGAACCTGCCGGTTGGCGGCCGAGCCCGTGGGATGGGGACGGGCCGCGATGACGGCGATGTCCTTTAGCGCCCGGCCAGTGGAAAACACCTCCGGCGGCGCCGCCGCTCCCACGGCGCGGGGCGTCACGGTCCCCTGCCAGGCCAGGACCAGGGCGCCGGCCAGGGCCAGGGCCAGCCACATCATCCGCATCATCTGGAGTTCCCCCGCCTGGCCCGACCTGCCTGTGCCTGACTAGTGGATCAGGCCCAGGGTCGCCAGCAGCACCATCAGGGTCCCTGTCAGGCCCACCGCCCAGGCCAGGGGCCGGATCATCGGCACGCCCAGCAGGTACAGCGCCGCATGGGCCACCCGCGAATAGAAGAACAGCTGCGCCCCCAGCACCGTCATGGGGCTGGACACGCCGGCCACGGCGGCCACCAGCACGATGGGCGCAAACATGGTCAGCCCCTCACGGTGATTGTCCACCACCCGGAGGCAGCGGGCATGAAAGCCCTCGGCCGGCCCCAGATTGTCCCGGTTGTTGGCCAGAGGCATCAACCCCTTGGACCGGATCCCGGCCATGGCCTGGACCAGGATCAACAGGATCAGCAGCCCCGTCGCATAGAGCAGCATGGTCAGTTCAGTGGTCATGATGTTTCCTCCCCCGAGGGCTTGTTATCCGCGCATTGGGCGCGCGGGGCGGGGGTTGGTCAAGCGGGGCGAGACAGCCGGTCCCGGCCTGGGGCATCATGGGCGTCAGGCCGGGAGCTGAAACAGCGGGGGATGGCGGGATGAAACTGGTCTTCATCTATGGACAGGCCGGGGCCGGAAAACTGACCGTGGCCAAAGAGCTGGCCGCCCTCACCGGCATCGCGCTCTTTCACAATCACCTGGTCGTGGACGCCGTGGCGGCCGTCTTTCCCTTTGGATCGCCCGCCTTTGTCCGGCTGAGGGAGCAGTTCTGGCTGGAGGTGTTCGCCGAGGCCGCCAAGGGCACATCCCTGATCTTCACCTTCGCTCCGGAGGACACGGTGGCCGGCGATTTTCCGGATCGGGTGCGCGCGCTTGTCGAGGCGGCCGGAGGCCAGGTCCATTTTGTGCGCCTGACGGTTCCGGAGTCCGTCCAGGACGAGCGGATCAATGCGGCCAGTCGACATGCCTTCGGCAAGCTGACCTCGCTGGCGCTTCTCCGCCAGCTGCGGCCGCAGTTCATCGCCGCCATGCAGGCCATGCCGGAGCCGATCCTCAGCCTCGACGCGGCCGCCACTCCGCCCGACGCCGCCGCCCGGATGATCGCGGCGGCCATTGCGGAGCAGGATCAGGCGGACGTGGGCGGCACGGAGGCTGGCGGCGGCGAGTGACCTCCGTCGCCTCTGGCGAGCATCTGTCGGCCGCGGGATGGGTGCTGTGAGGGGGCGGTCCCCGGCTTGGCCGACGATGCTCGACCGCTTCTGTCCAGGGTGAATTTTAGATGACAGGCAGGCGGGGCGGCGATTTTCAACCTTGTCGGCATTCAGGCAGCGGCTAGGTTGAACCTCTGATTGTGGGGGCATGATGTCTGTATTTCAGTTTTCTCAGCTGGCGCCGCTGGACGCCCTGTCGGCCTCGGCCGCCCCGGAATGGGATGACCAAGGCAAGGCTGCCGGCCCTGCCGGAGCGCCCTCCGCAACCTCGCCGGGCCTGGCCCTGGTCAACGGAACCACCGGCCCCGACTTCATCCACCGCGCCGGCGACGGCCTGGTTCCGCCTGTGGGCTACAATGACCTGACGGGCGCGACCGTTGGAGACGATGTGCTGACCAGCGGCGACGGGGACGACATCATCTTCGGCGACCAGGGCGACGATGTCCTGATCGGCGGCGGAGGCGACGACAGCCTGAATGGCGGAGACGGGGTGGACACGGCCGACTATGGCCTATCGGGTTCGGCCATCACAGCGGACCTTTCCGACGGCAGCGTTCAAGGGAGCGGCGGAGCGGTCAAGATCGGGGGCGAGTTTCTCGTCAACACAGAGACAGCAAGCGATCAATGGGGCCCTAGCATCACTGGCCTCAACGGCGGTGGCTTTGTTTTAACGTGGTACGACTATAGCCGCACCCTTGGCGACGCCAGCGGGATAAGCATCAAGGCCCAGATGTTTGACGCCGCCGGGGCGAAAGTCGGCGGGGAGTTTCTGGTCAACACCCAGACATCTGGCGATCAACTTATCCCCACCATCACTGGACTGGCCGGCGGCGGCTTTGTCGTGACCTGGCAGGAGGGTGGCGGCACTTTTGGCACGCTCAACGAGGCCAACATCAAGGCCCAGATGTTCGACGCCGCCGGGGCCAGGATCGGCGGGGAGTTTTCGGTCAGCACCCAGACCGCCAACGGTCAACTCGAACCAACCATCACCGGCCTGACCGGCGGCGGCTTTGTCGTGACTTGGACCGACCGAAGCGGCACCCTAGGCGACTCCAGCGGTCCCAGTATCAAGGCCCAGATGTTCGACGCCGCCGGGGCCAGGGTCGGCGGGGAGTTTCTGGTCAACACCCAGACGGCCGGCCTTCAGACGTACCCCACGATCGCCGGTCTGTCCGGCGGTGGCTTTGTTGTCACTTGGCAGGACTATAGCGGCACACTTGGTGATGGCAGCAGCGCCAGCATCAAGGCGCAGATGTTCGACGCTGCCGGGGCCAGGATCGGCGCGGAGTTTCTCGTCAACACCCTGATACTTGACACTCAACGCGTACCAACAATCACCGGTCTGGCAGGCGGTGGTTTTGTCGTGACCTGGTCCGACTTCAGCGGCACGCTTGGCGACGCTAGCGGATACAGCATCAAGGCCCAGCTGTTCGACGCCACCGGGGGGCGGGTCGGCGATGAGTTTCTCGTCAATACCCAGACGAGCGACTATCAGGTTGGTCCTACCGTCACCGATCTGTCCGGCGGCGGATTTGTCGTAACCTGGTGGGATTTAAGCGGCACGCTTGGCGACGCTAGCGGTTACAGCATGAAAGCTCAGGTGTTCGATGCTGGTGGATCGAGGATTGGCGAGGAGTTTCTTGTCAACACCGAGACGTTCGGCCATCAGTATTTTTCCACTGTCACTGGTTTGGCAGGCGGCGGCTTTGTCGTGAGCTGGACTGACCAGAGCGGCACGCTTGGCGATGCCAGCGGCACCAGCATCAAGGCCCAGATCTTCGGCGTCGGCTCCGAAGAAACCGATACCCTCACCAGCATCGAAAACCTCACCGGTTCCAACTTCAACGACAGCCTGACCGGCGACGCCGGCGCCAACCGGCTGGATGGCGGCCTGGGGGATGACCTGCTGATCGGCGGGCTGGGTGCGGACCAGCTGATCGGCGGCGGCGGGATCGATACGGCGGACTACGGTGCGGCCCTGGCCGGGGTGATTGTCGACCTGAAGACCGGGATCGTCAGCGGCGGGGCCGGGGCAGACAGCCTGATCGGCATCGAGAATATCACCGGCACGGCCTTCAACGACCGTCTGGCGGGTTTCACCGGCGCCAACCTGCTGGACGGCGGTGACGGCGATGACCAGATCAGCGGCTTTGGCGACAACGACAGCCTGATCGGCGGCCTGGGCAACGACCTGCTGGTCGGCGGGGCCGGCAATGACCGGATCGACGGCGGGATCGGCCGGGACACCGCCTCCTACAAGGGCGCCATCGCCGGGGGCGGGGTGACGGTCAATCTGCTGACCGGGACCTCCAGGGGGGCCCAGGGCTTCGACACCCTGATCAAGATCGAAGACCTGATCGGCTCGGACTTCGACGATGTCCTGACCGGCGACAAGGGCGTCAACCAGATCGCCGGCGGGGCCGGTAATGACAGCCTGAACGGCGGACTTGGGACCGACACGGTCTCCTATGCCGGGACCGCCTCTGCCGTGACCGTCAGCCTGTTGGCCGGCCAGGCCACCGGCGGCGCCGGGACCGACCAGCTGCTGGGCTTCGAGAACATCATCGGCTCGGACTTCAATGACAGCCTGACCGGCGATGGCGGCGACAACATCCTGGTCGGGGGCCTTGGGAACGACAGCTTGAATGGCGGGGCAGGCCTGGATACGGCCGACTATGGCGGCGCCAGTGCGGCCGTGGTGGCGGACCTGGGTCTGGGAACCGCAAGCCTCGGCCTCGAGACCGACAGCCTGTCCGGCATCGAGACCCTGCTGGGTTCCAAGTTCGGCGACAGCCTGACTGGCGACCTTTCGGCCAACATCCTCAACGGCGGACGGGGCGATGACCGGATCACCGGCGGCGGTGGTGCAGACCTGCTCACGGGCGGCGTCGGCAAGGACGTCTTCCTCTATACCAGCCTGGCCGACAGCAGCCTGGCGGCCATGGACCTGATCACCGACCTGGGCGGCAAGGACCGGATCGACCTGTCGGCCCTCGACGCGGACACCAATACCGCCGGCGACCAGGCCTTCCTGCAGGTGGCGGCCTTTACCGGGGCGGCCGCCCAGATGGTCCTGACCTACAACGCCGGGACCAACCAGACCCGGCTGGCCCTGGACGTCAATGGCGACGGCGTCTCTGACTTCGAGCTTCTGATGACCGGCAGTCACCTCGATCCGACCGGTTGGGCGCTCTGACAGGCTGAATCGGAGACTGTGTTCCGCCATGATCGGTCGATCATGGAGGCGCAGGCTTCAGCCGCCTGAAGGGCCCGGCTGAGCGGGGTCGGTCTCAGACTGGATAGACCCTTGTCTGCTTGACCCGGCCATAAGCGAAACTGGTGTCGATCGAGGCTATGCCCGGTATCGCGTGCAGCCGGCGGCGCACGAAGGTCTCATAGGCCTCCAGGCTGGCGACGATTATCCGCAGCAGATAGTCGTCGCTTCCCGCCAGCAGGTAACAGTCAAGTACCTCGTCCAGCCGGCTGACCCGGTCCTCGAAGCCCTTGACGGTCTCTTCGGCATGTCGCTCCAGGCGCACCCGGATGAAGACGGTGATCGGCAGGCCATAGGCCTTCTGGTCGACCAGGGCGGTGTAGCCGCTGATCACCCCCTCTGTCTCCAGGTTGCGAAGGCGACGCAGGCAGGGAGAGGGCGACAGGTTGACCCGCTCGGCCAGGTCCTGGTTGCTCAGCCGGCCGTCCTTTTGAAGTTCGCGGATGATGCGGCGATCAGTGGCGTCCATTGCCGCTCCAAATTGGCAGATACTGCCAACAGAGAGCCATATATTGGCAGAAAACGCAATCTTCGAGCGGTCCGATGGGGGCAATCTGGCGAACCAAAGGGAGATCCGCCATGTCGTCCGCCCCGCCCGGTTTCGCCACCCGCGCCATCCATGCCGGCTATGACCCCATGGCCGAACAGGGCGCCCTGACCCCGCCGCTGCATCTGACCTCGACCTTCGCCTTCGAAACGGCCGAGGCAGGCGGCGAACTGTTCGCCGGTGTGCGAGAGGGTCACATCTATTCGCGCATCTCCAACCCGACCACGGCCCTGCTCGAACAGCGGATCGCGGCCCTGGAAGAGGCGCCGGCCGGATTGGCGGCTGCGTCCGGCATGGGGGCCATCACGGCAGTCCTCTGGACGTTTCTTTCGCCGGGCGACGAGGTGATCACCGACACCACCCTCTATGGCTGCACCTTCGCCTTCCTGCGCCATGGCCTGTCGCGGTTTGGCGTGACCATCACCCATGTCGACCTGACCGACCCTGCCGCGCTCGCCGCAGCGATCTCTCCGCGGACGCGGTTGGTCTATTTCGAGACCCCGGCCAATCCGAACATGCGACTGGTCGATATCGCCGCCTGCAGCGCCATCGCCCGGGCCGCCGGCGCCCGCACCGTGGTCGACAACACCTACGCCACCCCGATGCTGACCCGCCCATTCGGACTGGGGGCGGATATCGTGGTCCATTCGGCGACCAAGTACCTTGGCGGCCATGGCGACCTGATCGGCGGCCTTGTCGCCGGATCTGCCGAGGACATGGCTCAGGTCCGTTCCGTGGGCATCAAGGACATGACCGGGGCGGTCATGGCCCCGTTCAACGCCTTTTTGATCCTGCGCGGACTGAAGACGCTACAGCTGCGCATGGAGCGGCACTGCCGTTCAGCCATGGCGGCGGCGACCCTGCTCGAAGCCCATCCGGCGGTGGCGGTCGTCAACTACCCGGGTCTGGCCAGTTTTCCCCAGCACGATCTTGCGACCCGCCAGATGCCCGGTTTCGGCGGGATGATCGCCTTCGAGATGCAGGGCGGCCATGCCGCCGGGGTGGCCATGATGAACCGCCTGACCCTGATCCGGCGCGCCGTATCCCTCGGCGACGCCGAAAGCCTGATCCAGCATCCGGCCAGCATGACCCACTCGACCTACAGTCCGGAAGAGCGCCAGGCCCATGGCATTTCAGAGGGACTGGTGCGGCTCTCGGTGGGCCTGGAAGACGAAGCGGACATTCTGGCCGACCTCGCCGCCTCCCTGTCCGGCGCGGCTGCTGCGGGCTGAGTCGCCTAACCGGAAGGGCGCGTCAGCTCCGCGGCGTTCCCCCGGCTGCCTGCAGACCACCGTCCTGACCCCTCAGGCCGCCCGCATCCGGTTGCCCCGAGGATTGTGCTCCACTTCCGCCAAGCCCAGCGCCTCCATCAGGGGCGGCACATACATGGCGAACCGGCCGCGCAGGCCCTTCTTCAGGCCATACCAGCCGCCGACGGGGTTGGCCGGGCTGCGGGCCCAGGCCTCGACCGTGCCGGGGCGGGCCTCCTTCTGTTCGTCGGCGGACCCCAGCTCCATCCAGTCGCCACGGGCGATCAGCATGGCCTGCAGGTCGGCCAGACAGCGGGCGTCATAGAACAGCACGGTCTTGCCGACGGTGCAGACCAGAACGTCGCGGCCATCGCGCTGCGCCCGCGCCATGGTGAAGTCCGAGGTGAGGGGCGGGGTCTTCAGGGCCCAGGGGCCGGCGGGCAGCTGGGCGGCGGGTTCGGAGTCCATGGGCATGTCCGGGTCCTCGTCATGACAGTCAGGCCGGCTGGGGCCGGACCCTGCCGCCACCATAGGCTCAAAATCGCCCCTGGCGCCTTACCCGATCCCGCCGCCGCCCCTTGCCCGTCTTACGGCAGGGCGGGGCTCAGAACCGCGCCGACAGGCTCACTCGGGCCGAGCGCGGGGCGCCGGTGGAGATGTTGTTGTTGTTGTGGGCGTCGGGGAACCAGGTCTCGTCCAGCAGGTTCTCGATATTGACCTGCAGTTCCAGCCGGTCGCTGATCTCGTAGAAGACGGCGGCGTCCACCCGGGTGAAGGCCGGCAGCTTCGTGGTCGCCGAGGTGGTGCGGATGGCGGCGTACTGGCTGGCCTGATGGATGACCCCAAGTCCCAGTCCCAGTCGGGGCGTCACGGCGTAGCGATTCCACAGGCTGGCCTGGTGGCGCGGCACTTGGGAAAGGACCACGGCCTCATTGCCCACCAGATGGGCGTCCTGGAAGGCATAGCCGCCGCTGACCTGCCAGCCGGGGAGGACCGAGCCGCTGATCGCCAGTTCCAGGCCCCTTGTGCGGGTCTCGCCGACATTGATGCTGACGGCCGGGTTGGCGGGGTCGGGGGTTGTGGCGTTTGACCGCTCCAGCTGGAACAGGGCCGCTGTCAGGTTCAGGCCGGGCCTGATGTCCCATTTGGCGCCCAGTTCATGGTTGGTGAAGGCCTCTGGCGCGAGGTTTTCCTGGGCGGTGGTCAGGCTCAGGAACTGATCGCCCGACCGGGGCAGGAATGAGCGGCTGTAGCTGGCATAGAGCGACAGTTCCGGCCGCGGCTTGAAGATCAGACCCAGGCGCGGCGAGACCTTCTCGTCCGTCCGCCCGAAGGGGCGGTCAGGATTCGTGAACCGGTCAACGCCCTCGATCTCGAACCGGTCATACCTCACCCCCGCAACGACATCGAACCGGCCGCCCAGGCTTATCTGGTCCTGCAGATAGGCTGACGTCGTCCGGACCTGGGAGGTCGTCTCGCGATTGGGAATCGCGAAGGTCGCGGTCGGATAGGCCGGCGCAGCCAGGTTGATCACCGGGCTGGACAGAACGCCGTTCCGGCGCAAGTTGTCTGTCTCCTGGTCGCCGGCCTCCAGGCCCGCCAGCAGTCGGTGCTCCACCGGGCCGGTGGCGACATCCCACTGCAAATTGACCTGGGCCAGCAGGTTTGTGCGCCGGGTCACGTCGCGATAGGACGCCATCGGCACGGTCCCCAACCGCGCCGTCGCCGGGCCGCTGGCATAGACATTGGCATAGGCCTTGTCATAGTCGCCATAGAGCAGGGTGCTGGTCAG
The DNA here is from genome assembly GCA_029866155.1 of Caulobacter sp. GTDB lineage: Bacteria > Pseudomonadota > Alphaproteobacteria > Caulobacterales > Caulobacteraceae > Caulobacter. Next base: position 8,276 of record JARWZW010000019.1, read on the forward strand.
GCGAAGGACCTGTGACAGGTCGGCGTCGATCCGCAGCTTGGTCAGGCCGGCATCGACGGTCGCGCGGTTGTCCCGCTGGCTGCCAAAGAACCGGTCCCTCTGGCCGGGCAGGGGTCGGCCGTTCAGGGAAGGGATGCCCCGGTCCGCCACCCGGTCGTCATGGACGATCTCGTGCGACAGGCCGGCTCGCCAGCCGCCCCCCAGATCCGCCGCCAGATAGGGGTTCAAGGCGTAGCGCTCGCCCTCATAGACGTCGCGATGATTGGCCAGTTGCACGATTTCGCCGTTCAGCCGAACCGCCGCCCTCTCGCCCAGCGGGCTGTTGAGATCGACCGACAGGTCGCGGGCGTCCAGGCTGCTGACGCTGCCCAGGACCGCGACAAAGGCTCCCCCCGGCTGCGGCGTCTTCTGCACCCGGTTGATGATGCCGCCGCCGCCGCCCCGGCCAAAGATCAGGGCATAGGGGCCTTTCAGCACCTCCACCCGCTCCAGGTTATAGAGGCCGCGATAATACTGGGTGTCGTCCCGCACCCCGTCCAGGAAGAAGTCGGCCGAGGTATTCTGGCCGCGCAGGGTGATCTGGTCGCGGTTGCCTTCGCCCTGGCCCACGGTCACGCCGGGCACATAATGCAGCACCTCGCCCAGGCTGCGCATGGCCTGGTCGTCCAGTTGCTGGCGCGTCACCACCTGGATGCTCTGGGGTATGTCCAGCAGCGGCGTGTCAGTCTTGGTGGCGGTGACGATGTCCACCGCCGCATAGCCATGGCTGGCGCCGGTGACGATCAGGGGGCTGACCTCGCCCGGCTCTGCCCCTTCGGCCACCGAGACGCCTTCCGCCATGGCCAGGCCCGGGGCGCCGACCAGCAGGGCGGCGAGCAGGGAGGGGCAGGCGAGGCGGCGACGCATGGGAAAACTTTCACGATTGCAAATCAGTCGCAGCTAATTACTGCGATCCATTCTCAATTGCAATGCGAAAACCCTTCCTTCCGGATCAGGCTGCCCCCGGCCTCGTATGGGCCAGGACGAAGGCGAAGATATCGGCCCGCCTGGCGTTGCCTGCCGCCTTGGTGTTGGCGAAATGGCCTGAGTCATAATCCACCCGCAGGATGGCTCCCGGCCGGTTGGTCGAGGCGGCCTGCAGGCGGGCCGTGAACTTGCCTACCTGCCAGGGCTCGACCCGCTTGTCGTTGGCCCCCGTCAGGGTCAGGACCGGCGGGTAGGCCACCCCGTCGTTCACGGCGTGATAGGCGTCCATGGCCAGCAGGGCATGGAATTCATCCTCCTTCTTCACGGTCCCGAACTCGGCGTCGTTGCCCGGGCCGTTTGAGGTCAGTTCCATCCGCAGCGAATTGAAGACGCCCACCTCGCCGATGGCGGCGGCGAACAGGTCCGGCCGTTCGGTGATGGCGCGCCCCACCATGATGCCGCCGGCCGATATGCCCCAAAGAGCCACGGATCCCTTGCGGGTCCAGCCCGCAGCGATCAGGGCTTCTGCGCAGTCGATGGCGTCCCGCCAGGTATTGGCCTTGCTGGCCTTGTAGCCGCCCATGTGCCAGGCCTTGCCCTTTTCCCCGCCGCCGCGGACATGGGCATAAACAAAGACTCCGCCCGCCTCGAGGAAGGCCAGGGTGGGCGGCTGGTAACCGGGGTCAGAGATCAGGCCATAGGCGCCATAGGCCTGGATCAGCAGGGGCTTGGAGCCATCCCGGGGGGCGTCCCGGCGGTGCAGGATGTCCACCGGCACCATGGCGCCGTCCCGGGCCCGGATCTCCGTCCGTGTGGTCGTGAACAGGTCCAGGTCAAAGGGCGAGGGCTGGGACAGGGCCATCGGCTGCGGCCGATCTGCCCCGGCCTCCAGGCGATAGGAGCTGGTCGGCCGGGTCAGGTCATCCATCTGGAACCACAGGCCATCTTCGCCTGTATTGCCCATGGCGCCCCAGACCGCCCCGGTCTGGGGCAGGATGATCGGCGTCAAGATTCCATCCGACGAGAGCCGGCTCAAGCGCCCCTGGCCATCCTTGAAATGCTGACATCGAGGGCGTCGCGAGCCAGGGTCATGGAGCTCAGCACGGCATCCCCGGCCGGAACCAGCACCTTGCCCGTATCAAAGGTCTGGCTTGCGGCGTCCACCCGCACGATCTCGCCGGCGCCCTGCCGGCCCCGGGCCAGCAGGTAGATGTCGTCGCCATCCACCGCCGCATCCGCCACCCCGGCGGCATGGCCAGCGACCTTGCGCCAGGCCGGCTTGCCGGCCAGCAGGTCCGCCTCCCGCGCAACATAGACCAGCGGCAGGTCCTCCTGGTTCTGGTAGTGAACCCCCAGGATCCAGCCTCCTCTCAGGCTGGTGGCGAGCAGCGGGAGATCGCCGTCAACCGGCTGATAGTCTGGTCCTTCTCCGGCCCGGAACAGGATCTGGTCGCTGGCCGGGTCGGTTCCCAGCCGATGTAGCCAGCTGGCCCCGTTCAGATAGAAATCGGTGCTGCCCGGCACGGCGTCGTCCCGGACCCGGAAATAGAACAGCCCGCTGCTGTCCGACAGCCAAGCTCCGGCCCGGGCGAATTTCAGCTTCAGGTCTTTGATCTCGCCCGTGTCGATGTTCAGGATCAGGCTGCGCGGCATCTCGGACCCGCCAACCGAAAGCCCGAAGGCGACATGACGCCCGTCGGGCGAGACGTTGATATAGTCGAAAGCGGGCGACGGCCCCGCCGCCTGCGCAAACTGCGCGGTGTCCAGGATCAGCCGCTCGGGCCCCTCCGGCGTCTCTCGCATGTAGAGCAGATAGCTTTCGCCCCCCGCCGGCCGTCTTTCGATGAACAGCCGCCCCTGGCGGCTGAAGGCGCCCCGTAGGATCTCGGTGTCGGCGGTGAACCGCTCCAGCCGCCGGGCCATGTCCGCCCGGCCGGGCAGCGTCTCCAGCACCGACCTGGCATAGTCCCCCTGGGCCTTCAGCCAGGCGGTGAATTCGGGCGTATCGGGCTTGGTCTCCATCCAGCGATAGCGGTCTACGACCTCCACGCCCCAATAGCGGTCGGTGACCGGCGCGATCCGGGTGGCGGGCGGTCTTCCCGCGCCCCGACCGGCCCGGGCCAGAGCGCCCGAAGAGGCCAGCAGCCCCCAGGCCCCGGCGGCCGAACCCAACAGTCCCCTGCGCGACAGCAATCCCATCTTCCCGGCCTTTCCTTCAATCCTTGGCGACCAATGTTCAATGACTGGCGAAAATTGGGAAGGGGGTTCGACGAGGCGCGGCGTCGATGTTCGCTGCATCGACGCGCCCGATGCTCAGCGCCAAAAATATGCCAGTTTTTCAACAATGTCGTCAGGCTGAGGAGCGGTCGCAGACCGCCTGTCGAAGCACGCAAACCGCCAATCGCCCCCCCGAACGAAAAACGCCCGCCGGTGAGGGCGGGCGTTTCCGGTATCCTTGAAGTCTTTCCGCGATCAGGCGGCGATGACGCCATCCTGCGGGTCGCGCAGGACATAGCCCCGGCCCCAGACGGTTTCGATATGGTGCTGGCCGCCGCCGGCCGTGGCCAGCTTCTTGCGCAGCTTGCAGATGAAGACGTCGATGATCTTCAGTTCCGGCTCGTCCATGCCGCCATACAGGTGGTTGAGGAACATCTCCTTGGTCAGGGTCGTGCCCTTGCGCAGGGAGAGCAGCTCCAGCATCTGGTATTCCTTGCCGGTCAGGTGAACCCGGCTGCCGGCCACTTCCACGGTCTTGGCGTCCAGGTTGACGGCGATCTCGCCGGTCAGGATCACCGCCTGGGAATGGCCCTTGGACCGGCGGACCACCGCATGGATGCGGGCGACCATCTCGTCCTTGTGGAAGGGCTTGGTCATGTAGTCGTCGGCGCCGCCGCCAAGGGTCTTGACCTTGGTGTCGATCTCGGCAGATCCGGACAGGATCATGATCGGCGTATTGATCTTGGCGTTGCGCAGGGTGCGCAGCACGTCCATGCCGCTCATGTCCGGCAGGTTCAGGTCGAGCAGGATCAGGTCGTAGTCATAGATCTTGCCCAGATCGACGCCTTCCTCGCCCAGGTCCGTCGTATAGACGTTGAACCCTTCCGATTTGAGCATCAGCTCGATCGTCTGCGCCGTGGCGCTGTCGTCCTCGATCAACAGAACCCGCATCAAAGCCCTCCCCGCCCATGGCGGACTGATAAAAGTCTCGTGCTGGCGGAATCCTCCGCCCTTGCCCGCCGATCACTGTCCGACGTGCTGATTGAGGACTGGTTAATGGTGAATGCCCGCTCAAGAGAATCGTTAGTCCGATTTGCGAATCGGGGGCAACCCGCTGTTTTCATCAGGCGAGTCGATGCGAGGATGACTCTTTCGTGATCGCCGGCGCGGCGGAGGCGATGGCCCTCTTCCCGGGCCAGCCTGCGACAGGATGACTCAGGTCGGGCGCTTCAGGGACGGGGGAAGGGGCCAGCCCGCCAGAGGGACGAGGCCGGGGCCTTGCCGATCTTCGCGCCGATCCAGCCGGCGGTCTCGATCAGTCCGGCCAGGTCCAGTCCGGTTTCGAAACCGGCCCGGTCGAGCATGAACACCAGGTCCTCGGTGCCGATATTGCCTGTGGCGTTGGGGGCGAAGGGACAGCCGCCCAGGCCGCCGACCGAGGCGTCCAGGATGCTCACCCCCGCCACCACCCCGGCATAGGCATTGGCCAGGCCAGTGTTGCGGGTGTCGTGGAAATGCAGTCGCAAGGGGATGTCCCCGGCCGCCTTGCGGGCCGCCTCGACCTGCCGGGTCACGGTCCAGGGGTCCGCCGCGCCGATGGTGTCGGCGATGGCGATCTCGTCGACCCCCAGGGCCGCGCCTTCCCGCACAATGGCCGCCACCTGGTCCACGCTGACCTCGCCCTCGAAGGGACAGCCAAAGGCTACGGAGACGGTCAGGGTGATGGGCGGCCCGCCTTCCTGCGCGCGACGGTCGGCGATGGTCGCCAGGGTCGCCAGTTGGTCAGAGACGCTGGCCCCCTGGTTGCGGATGCCGAACCCGTCCGTGGCGCAGACCACGACATTGGCCTCGTCGCAGGCGGCGGCCAGGCAGCGGTCCCAGCCTCGCTCGTTCAGAACCAGACCGATCCGTGACCGGCCCGCCTTTGGGGGCAAGGTTGCCATGATGGTCTCGGCGCCGGCCATCTGGGGCACCCTGGCGGGATTGACGAAACTGACCACCTCCTGACGCTGGACGCCGCAGGCTTCCAGCCGCTGGATCAGCTCGACCCGGTCCTGGGGCTCCAGGATGGCCTTTTCATTCTGCAGTCCGTCCCGGGCGCCGACCTCGACGATCTGGATAAAGCGACTCATGGGCGGGTCTCTCCACGGATCAGGGCGCGGGCCGAAGGGGTGGCGGCGGCTGGCTGCCGCTCCATCACGGTGGGCCGGGGCTCCCCGCGATAGAAGGTCAGGCTTATGGGATCGCCATTGCTGTAGTTGAAGGCTTCAAGCCGCGTGACGGGCCGGGGCGTCAGGCCGCGAAGGGCCATCAGGCTGCGGAACTGGGCCTCTTCACGCTTCTCGACTATCGCCGGGCGGCCCTCGGCCAGGGCCCGCACGGCGTCCTCCGGTCCGCCCAGGCCGGTATGGGTCCCCAGGGCAAAGACCAGGCTGGCCTCGGAGTAGCCGGCCACTTCCACCGGGCCGGGGGTACGGCCGGAGCGGGGATCCAGCCCCGTCCGCTCCAGGGCCATCTCCACCCGGCGGGCGGGCCACAGGGGCTCCAGCCGGGGTCCGAACTGACTAAAGAAGACGCCGTGGGCCAGGATTCCGACGAGCCCAGCCGCCAGGATGGCCGTGGTCGCATTAAGCTTCCAGGTCAGGACGATCGCAACGCCCCCGGCCAGCAGGAACAGACCGGCCGTGAGGATGGCCCAGACCATGTCTGGTCCGTCGCCGTACTCTGCCATCAGACCGATGGTCACCGCCGCGAACCCGATGGCCGCAAAGGCGGTCAGCCCCATGCCGATCCGACCGGTCCAGCGGCCAAGCGGCTCCTTCAGGGCCGCCGCCATAAGCCAGAACAGGGCGCCATGGGCCGGCAGGCTGTAATGGACCAGCTTGGTGGGCAACAGCTCGAAGGCTAGCCATGTGGGGACCAGCCAGCAGAGGGCGAACCGCACCCCCGGGTCATGGCGCTTCTGCCAGCCCAGCACAGCGGCCGCGGGCAACAGCAGGCTGGAGGGAAAGACCAGCAGGGGCGCGAGCAGGGCGTGATAGCCGAAGATGCCGCCATGCCGCTCATGGCCCCCGGCCAGCTTGGGCGCCAGGTCGCCGCCGATCGCCGCGCCCCAGAAGGCGCCGTCGGTCGCCACGGTGATGGCCAGGGCCCAGGGCCCGAACACCGCCAGGACCAGCAACAGCCCCCAGCCCCAGCCAATGGACTTCATCCAGCGGGCGTCGCGGTCCCAGGCCCAGAGGGCTAGCAAGGTCAGGCCCGCCACCATCAGGATCACCGGCCCCTTGACGAGCACTCCGACCGAAATCCCCAGCCACAGCATCAGCCGCGTTCGTCGTCCGGCCGGAGTATAGCCCTTCGAAGCGCCATAAAGCCGCGCCAAGGCGGCCAGGGCCAGGGTCGTGCAGCCGGCGAGCATGGCGTCGGTCTTGGCGATGAACCCCTCGGTGGACAGCAGGAAGCTGGCCCCCATCATCGCCCCGGCCAGCATCGCGGCCCGGTCGCCGAAAAACCCGCGCGCCCCCCAGACACAGGCCGCCGCCGCCAGCATCGCCCCCAGCAGGGACGGGATGCGATAGGGCCAGATATCCCGGTCCTCGACCTGCGACAGCAACGCCACGCTGGCCGCCTGCATCCAGTGGATGCCCACCGGCTTCTTGTCCCGCGGCTGGTCCTGGAACCGGATGGAGACGAAATCGTCCGTCTCCAGCATCTGGGATGTGGCCTGGGCGAACCGCGACTCGTCACGGTCGAGCGAAGGCATGGCCAGCAGCCCCGGCAGAGCTGCAACCATGGCCACCAGCGCCGCCAAGAGCGGGCCGCGCCAACCCTTGGACAGGGCCTCCAGGCGGGATTCGAGTGTCATGACTTCGTGATAGCATGGTCTGAACGGGGCTGCATGGGGGCGACCACCTTCCGCTTCGTGCGACCCGTGAGGGGAGACGGTGGCTCGCGCAGCGCGACGGATAAGTGCGGCGCGGGAAGCGGGAGACAGATAGGAAGCGCGATGAGCTGGTTGTGACTCCAGCGGTGCTGCCGCAAATCGCCGCCTTTCACTTCAAGACCCACCGGCAAGACCAGACAGGCTGTCGACAAGTTCGCCGCCGGCCTGCTCGATCTCGGAGCCCCCGCCACGGGATAATGCCGCCCCCGCTTCGTCGCGCCGAGGTCGCCCCGTGGTCCAGGTCCAATACCCCCTGTTTCGTCCCGTTGCCGCCGCTGGTCCTGTCCTCGGAAGCCGTCAGACCCGCAAAAACACCCCGAAAACGCCGTTACCGAAAGCTGCGACCACCTGTAGGAAATCGTTACCGGAACCTGCGACCAGCCTTACAAACACCTTACAAAAGCCGACGGCTCCCGACGGTTTCCGTCCTGCATCCTTGATTTTGGCCGAACGGGTTTGTCTTTGTTATCAAGGAGTTAGGGCCTTTTCAGCCGGGCGGGGGTTCCGCCAAGCCGCGCTTTTCGCAGCGGTTTCCATTCCTGAGGACCTGCCTTCGTCCCGTTGCCGCCTGTCTGCCAAGGGAGGACATCATCAGGCTTTTCAACCCGCATCCTGCCCCGGACGGGCTCATCCTCCGGTCACGCTTTCAGAGGAGGTTCGAGGACTTCATATCCCCTATCAGTACGTCCACCTCGCCCTCTATCATACGCGCCATTCGGACGAGCTCGGGGCGGCTAAGGATTTCGCGGGTCACCAGGAAGCCTTCGCCCTCTGTCAGGGTGCAATAGCCCCGGGCCACCAGACGATGCAGGTGGCGGCGAACGGTCTCCCGGGGTAGTCCCAGGAACTTCGAGACACTGTAGGCCGGGGCGGCCACACGAAGGTAGTTGGGAAACAGGCCTTCGTCGGCAAGCGGGTTCAGAACCCGGGGCTGGTTCAGGTGCCGGACATTCAGATGGGCCGTGGTGACCCAGATCAAGCCGCTGAGGAGGTCACCTTCGCATACCTCTGCTAGACTAACGCCGATACGCAGAAAAAGGTCAGTGCCGAGCCTGTTGACGAACCGGGTGCGGTTACGAGGATCATCGTCCATGGTTCGGCCTTTCCCCCCCTTTGCCCGCAGAAGTAGCTCATACCCTCTCTATCTCAAGCGTTGTAGTTCCAATTCTCGATCAGCGGATTGATCTGTCCCTTAACGATCTTGGAAACCATTGCGGAGAATAGAAGAAGACTTCATCTGGGATTGTTTCTCGAGCCATTTCCCCTGTTCGTCTCGATGTCAACGAATCCCTCTCGGGTCAGGGAGAGATTTCCGCAGGTCACGGCTGTCCGTCAGGCGCCAGGTCAGGGGTGTGGCTGAATTGGAAACCGCGCCAAAGGGAGCCACGCCTCGCCGGTCCGCCTGACGACGAAGGCCAGCTCTCGGCCGTCTGATTTGGGGGTGTCGAGTAACAGGCCGTGGTTCGTACCGGACACGGTTCGGGGTCCGGACAGGGCCCTTGGTCCGGGCCTGTGGTGTCGTCGAGACCGGGCGGATTCCGGTGTCCGACCGTTTCCAATTTCTGCCTTCCCGCCTTAAGGAGGGAGTCATGAGCCTTTCCGATCCGCGCCCCGAACCGCAAGTGTCTGTCGTTGTGCCCGTGTTTGACGAGGGTGAGGCGGCGCCGCTGCTGGCGCGCGAGATTGCGGCGGCTTTTGCCGGCCGCGCCTTCGAGATCCTATTTATCAATGACGCCAGCCGAGATGACACCCTTGCCCGGCTGACGGCCCTGAAGGCCGAAATCCCCCAGCTGCGGGTGCTCAGCCATCGGCGGAACAGCGGTCAGAGCCGGGCGGTGCGCAGCGGGGTGCTGGCGGCGAAGGCGGCGGTTGTCGTCACCCTGGACGGCGACGGTCAGAATGATCCGGCTGATGCGCCGCGACTGGCAGACCGGCTGATTGCGGCTGGCCCGGAGCTCGCCATGGTCGGGGGCGAGCGGGTCAAGCGCCAGGACAGCGGCGCCAAGCGCTGGGCCAGCCTCTGGGCCAACCGCATCCGCCGCCGGCTGCTCAATGATCAGGCCAATGACACCGGCTGCGGTCTCAAGGCCTTCCGGCGGGACGCCTTTCTGCGGCTTCCCTATTTCGATCATATCCATCGCTACCTGCCGGCCCTGATGCTGAGGGAAGGCTACGAGATCGCTTTTGAGTCGGTGAACCATCGCCATCGTGAGACCGGCGCCTCGAAATACACCAACTGGGGACGGCTGAAGGCCTCCCTGACCGACCTGCTGGGTGTCATGTGGCTCAACACCCGGGCCCGCAATCCAGGCGGGGTGGACGAGGTCTGAACCGGCCGCCGGGGGGGGCGGGCTGCGTCGTTCGCCTGCGGCGGCAATCCGCTTCACCGAGGCGGCAAAACGCGTTAACCTTTTATCTTAGGCTTCGTTCGTTCGCTATCAGGCGGGGTGTGACGGGGCCAGATGCGATTGGGGGAAGTTTCGATGTTCGCTGCGTTTCCGCTGCTGGCCATTCCGGTGCTGGTCTACAACCTGATCGCCCTGACCATGCCGGGCGCCTTTGGCGCGACGGACGCCACCGCCTGGTTCACGGACGCTCTGTTCACCATCAACATGACCTCCGGGACTCCCTGGCCGGTCAGCCTGTCGGACCTGCTTCTGGCCGGATCACTGATCGTGCTGTTCGTCGAGCTGCTGAAATCAACGACCAGCCGCAAGATCGCGATCATCAATCACTCTCTGTCGATGCTGCTGTTCATCGTCTGTCTGATCGAGTTCCTGCTCGCCCCGGCCTTCGCAACCTCGACCTTCTTCCTGATGACCGTGATGGTTCTGCTGGACGTTCTTGCCGGGTTCATCGTGACCATCGTGGCCGCCCGCCGCGACATCGATTTCGGGCCCGGTGATCAGGCCTGAAGATCCTTACGGCTGGTGGTCCTGACCTGTTTCAGGTCAGGACGGTGAAGATGATCGCGACAACGGCGACATCCATGGCGCGGATCAGAAGACGGTTCATGGCGGCGCTCCGAACAGGGTTTACCGCTGGTTAAGCAAGACTGGCGCCAATCGGCTGTCCCCCTCCGGAACTCCCGGGATCCCATTGCTCATGGCCCTGTTTTTTGACGCTCCCTGGTATGACGCCCAACTGGCCGAACGAGGCTTGACCCGGGCAGTCCTTGCGGCTGTGGCGGGTCTGAGCGAAGCGGACCTCGCCCTGGTGTTTAAGGATCAGCGCGAGCTGAAGGCTTCAGAGGTTGCCGCCTTCGCCGAACTACTGGGTGTCACTCCGGCCGAGGCCGCCAACCGGGCTGGCGTTTCGACGCCGATTCCCGGGACGGATCCCCTGTCCCGTCTGGCTGACCTGGAGCGCCGGGTGGCGACGCTGGAGGCAAGGGTTGAAAAGCGTTAGAACGCCTTCGAGCGAGAGTTCGATCGGGCCGAGGCGGCGCCCTGGCTGAGAAGCGCATGTCGAACGCGCTAGATCTCCGCCCTTTTGAGGAGGCCCTTTCCCGGGCGACGATCGGCAGGGCCGGAGTATTCGGCTTCGAGATAGGCCGAGCGCGCTGCGTCGATCACTTCTGGCCCGCCTCGCAGGCCCCGTTTGATTCCAGGCTGGCCCAGCAGCTGTGCGGCGAAAGCGGATGGCCCGTCGCCCGATGGCGGTCCTGCCTGTTCCCGGGTCGAAGCCGAGCTGACGGGAACCGGCAGGCGTTCGGTTGCCGGAGGGTGTTCCGACGCCCGGGTTTTGCGGCTTCTGTCAAGGCCGGGCGCATCTTCGTCCCGGCGCCAGTGCTGACGCCGGTCTCCACGATCACGTACGGGATCAAGCCTCTCGGTCATGGTCCCAGATTGGCCCAACGCCGTTAAGGAAGCGGCGCCAATCGCGGTTAATCAGTCCTTCGAGGCCAGCCGGTCGATCTGTGCGCGCATGGCCTCCACCTGCTTTTTCAACTCGGTCAGGGAGTCTTCTGACGGCGGGGGGGCCTGGGGGGGGGGAGACTGCGCAGCGGAGGTTTCGTCGCCCCTGGTGTAGGCGAAGGGCGAGAACATTTTCATGGTCCGTTCGAAGAGCGCCATGTTCTGGCGGACCTGCTCGTCAAAGGCGGCGACCCCTGTCTGGGGACTCATCGAGCCGAACTGCGTGCGCATTCGGTCCTGCTGCTTGGAAAAAGTCTCGAGGCTCATTTCCAGGTAGCTGGGCAGGAAGGCCTGCATCTGATCGCCGTAGAAGCCGATCAGCTGCCGCAGGAACTGGATGGGCAGGAGGTTCTTGCCGTCGCCGCGATTCTCTTCGTCGAAGATGATCTGGGTCAAGACCGACCGGGTGATGTCATCACCGCTTTTTGCGTCGAACACTACGAAGTCGACGCCTTCCCGGACCATATCTGCCAGGTGTTCAAGGGTTACATAGGAGCTGGACGCTGTGTTGTAGAGCCGCCGGTTGGCGTATTTCTTGATGATCACGCGCTCGCCGGCCGCGCGTCCGGCGTCAGACTTCTCGGACATTTCATCCCCGTTTTTAGGCGGCGTGGCCGCATATCTTGCGCCGCAGTATCGCTAAAGCGAAGGCGTGACGCCACCCTTGCTCGCAATTGCGAAAAAGCCAACCAAATCGCCGTGACCGGGTGACGCGGGGACCGTTTCTGGGGCATTGTGCGGCCTCACGATCTGACAGGGGGCGGCGTTCGCGACCGCTCCGGAAAACAACGCCGGGAGCTTCGCCATGAGCGACATCGTTATCGTCTCCGCCGCCCGTACGCCGGTCGGCTCCTTCAACGGCGCGCTGTCGAGCCTGCCTGCCCATGAACTAGGCAAGATCGCAATCCAGGCTGCCGTCGCCAGGGCCGGGATCTCGGTGGCGGATGTGGATGAAGTGATCATGGGACAAGTGCTGCAGGCTGGCGCTGGTCAGGGACCGGCTCGTCAGGCCGCCATCAATGCCGGCATCCCGGTTGAATCGCCCGCCTGGAGCGTCAACCAGCTCTGTGGTTCCGGCCTGCGCGCCGTGGCCCTTGCTGCCCAGCAGATCGCCGCCGGCGACGCTTCGATCGTCGTCGCGGGCGGCCAGGAGAGCATGAGCCAGTCTCCCCATGCCGCCCAGCTGCGTAACGGTCAGAAGATGGGTGATCTCGGCTTTGTCGACACCATGATCAAGGATGGCCTGATCGACGCCTTCCACGGCTATCACATGGGTCAGACCGCCGAGAACATCGCCAATCGCTGGCAGATCACTCGCGCCGACCAGGACCAGTTCGCCGTCACTAGCCAGAACCGTGCTGAAGCTGCTCAAAAGGCCGGCAAGTTCGACGAGGAGATCGCGCCGGTCACCATCAAGGGCCGCAAGGGCGACACGATCGTCGACAAGGACGAATACATCCGCCACGGCGCGACCCTCGACAGCGTCTCGGGACTCAAGCCCGCCTTCGCCAAGGAAGGCTCGGTCACGGCCGCCAATGCATCTGGTCTGAATGACGGCGCCGCAGCCCTGGTGATGATGAGCGCCGCTGAAGCCCAGAAGCGTGGCCTCAAGCCGTTGGCGCGGATCGCCTCCTGGGCCCATGCCGGCGTCGAGCCCGAAGTCATGGGGACTGGTCCCATCCCCGCCATGAAAAAGGCCCTGGAAAAGGCTGGCTGGAGCGTCGGGGACCTCGATCTCATCGAAAGCAACGAAGCCTTTGCCGCACAGTCGCTCAGCGTCGTACGTGAGCTGGGTCTCGACCCGGCCAAGACCAACGTCAATGGCGGCGCCATTGCCATTGGCCATCCGATCGGCGCCAGCGGCGCCCGCATCCTGACGACCCTGCTGCATGAGATGAAGCGGTCGGGGGCCCGGAAGGGTGCGGCGACCCTCTGTGTCGGCGGCGGGATGGGTGTGGCCATGTGCGTTGAGGCGCTCTGAGCAGACTACCGAGTTCAGTTATCGAACCCGCCCGGCCACGAGCCGGGGTGATGGCCGTCCGGACAATGAACCGGGCGGCCCCAACAGGAAAAACAGGAAAAGTCCATGAGCAGGGTTGCATTCGTCACTGGCGGAACAAGGGGTATCGGCCGGGCGATCGTCGAGCGGCTGAAGGCCGACGGCATGAAGGTGGCCGCCGGCTACAGCGGCAATGAGGCCGCCGCCAAGGCTTGTGCCGACGAACTGGGCGTCATGGTCGTCAAGGGCAATGTCGGCAGCTTCGATGACTGCAAGGCCGCTGCTGCTGCGGTAGCCGCCGAACTGGGCCCCATCGATGTGCTCGTCAACAACGCTGGCATCACCCGGGACGGCTTCTTCCACAAGATGTCCTACGAGCAATGGAGCGAAGTGATCCGGGTCAATATGGACTCGGCCTTCAATATGACCCGCCAGGTCATCGACGGAATGCGTGAGCGCAACTGGGGCCGCGTGGTCAATATCAGCTCGATCAACGGCCAGAAGGGTCAGGTCGGCCAGACCAACTATAGCGCCGCCAAGGCCGGACTGATCGGCTTCACCAAGGCCCTTGCTCTGGAAAATGCCAAGAAGGGCATCACCGTCAACGTCATCTGCCCCGGATATATCGACACTGAAATGGTTTCCGCTGTCCCGCAGAACGTCCTGGACGGAATCATTGCGGGCATCCCGGTCGGACGGCTGGGTAAGGGCGAGGAAATCGCCGACATGGTGGCCTACCTGTCCGGCGAGCGGGCAGGTTTCGTAACGGGCGCCACCTTCACCCTGAACGGCGGCCAGTATCTGGCGGCCTGATGATCGCTAACGGGGTGGCGTGGCCTGGCTATGGCGCCTGTGCCACACCACCTGCCTGTTTCGGGCCCCGGGATGTTGATGACCTTACCCAAGTCCAAGATTCGCCCCAGTCGGGGTTCATGAACCGGGGTATGTCAATTTCGGGTAAGAGACGTGCGGCGGTCTGGGCGGCGGGGGTCCTGGTTCTGGGCCTCTGGGCAACCGGTGCAGAAGCGCAGGAGCCGGGACGGTCGCCGTTCCGGTCCCTCGGCGATATGCTGTTTCCCCAATCGCCTGACGCCAGCCGGGCGACGGCGCCGGCAGTGGCGCGCTACGTCTCCGAAACAGGCGAAGCCTTTGTGCTTGATCGCAGTTCCGCCAAACCCCTCCTGCGTTTCGAAGGCAGCAATGAGGTCTGGGTTCTTGACCCACAGACCGGCGCTCGGGGTGATACCCTCTACAAGACCGATGCGGGCCGGGTTCTCTTGCGCGGCACCAAGGCGGGCGGCCTGACGATTTTCACTCACCAGCGCCGGGAAGGCGCTGCAGCGGCCCTTGCAGGTGAAACCCGACCGATCCGCCTGAGTCCAGTGAGCCCCAAGGCGCTCTATCAACGTCTGTTCGGGGCAAGCAACGCCGTGAGCCGGGCCGCACGCCGTCAGGTTCCCTTCCAGGCCGAGGCGACCCCAGCGTCATCCGCCCTGATCGCTGATGCAGCAGTTGTGACTGCAGATGGCCTGATCCGAATGGGCGCAACGGCCGCAGGACGGTCACAGCTTGATCGGGTGCAGAAGGTCTTCATCACCGAGGGGCCGAGACCGGGCGTCATCCTGCGCAAGGGCGTTCTGATCGTCGTGGTCGCCCCCTTGCTGGGTCTCGGCGGCAGGCCGTCATCCGAGCGCGTCGCCTCCGCCGCGTCGCATTAGGGACACACCGAGCAACTGGTTGAAACGAGGCACCATTTTGGGGCCCCAGTCTCTTTGTCGGCAACTTGTCCGCCGATTATCGTCTCCAATGTCCTTCGGGGGGAGGGCAGCCCCTCGCCAGGCACCGGCTTGAAGGGCCCCGCGTCTGGCCAGGGCGACAGCCATGCTCCTACTTTCAGGCGACGTTTTCAGAGTCACACCATCTGGGACGAGCGTGCCGGGGTCGCATCAAATCCTTCGAATTCGAACCCCTGCGCGACCGTGCAACCCACCAGACTCCAGTCGCCCTGACTTTTCGCGCTCTGCCAACATCCTGCCGGGACGAACCACTGCGGACGCTCTCCGGCGTCCAGATCGTTGCCCAGGACCAGTGTGATGGCCGGTCGGTCCTCAAGGGCCAGTTGCAGGACCATCGGGGCCCCGTCATAGAACTGCCAGACCTCGACCTCGTCGACACTGTGCCAGGCGCTTTCCTGACCGCCTTCCAGCAGGAAAAAGATGCCCCTCGCCATGGGTCGACCGTCCGGTCCAGCCTCGTCGCGAAACGTTTCCTTGTACCAGCCCCCTTCCGGGTGGGGGGCCAGGTCAAGCAGGGTGATGATGTCCTGAGGTCCGATCATCCGACAAAACTGTCCTTGGCGGCCCGAACGGCGCGAAAGGCCTCCGAAGGATCAGACAGGTCCGGACGCAACAATGGCGCCCGCAGGAAAGGATTGGTCGCCAGTTCCAGGGAGATGGTGGTTGGAACCGTTGGCTCACCCCGTGCACGGGCTTCGAAGATCGCTTCAGTTCTGGCCTTCAGGTCCGGGCTGCTGTCCACTGACAGAGCGAAGCGGGCGTTGGAGGCTGTGTACTCGTGGGCGCAATAGACAGTGGTGGGCCCGGGCAAGGCCGCGATCCGCTGCAGGCTGTCCCACATCTGCCTGGCGGTGCCCTCGAAAAGACGACCGCAGCCAAGGGCGAACAATGTGTCTCCGACAAAGGCGATCTGATCAGCCGCGTCGAAATAGCTGACATGCCCCAGAGTATGGCCGCCGGTATCCAGGACATCCAGACGGGTCTCGCCCAGCGTGACGACATCGCCATGGGCCACGACCCGGTCGGGGGCTGCGATCCGCTCTACCTCCTGGGGCCCCACCACCTCGGCGCCGGTTCGGGCCTTTAGCACCGCGTTTCCGCCAGCGTGGTCTGGATGCCAGTGGGTGTTCAGCACCATCGACAGGGTCCAGCCGGCAGCGGCCAGTTCCCGCTCGATGGCCTCGGCGTCGGGGGTGTCGACACAGGCGACCAGACCGCTGGCCTCATCGCGGATCAGGAATCCGTAATTGTCGGACAAACACGGAAACTGACGGACAGAAAGGGCCATCGCAACTTCGCCTCGAGACGCTATTCATGGAGTCGCCCGTGCAGAATTGCGGCGACGTCACTATTCTACAACAGGAATGCGAGGAGACGAGAGCAGCAATGCGCCGTGACGTTCTGCAGCTGCGCGCATTCTACGCCTCGGCCCGCGGCCGAGCGGCGCGGGAAATGCTGACCCGAAAAATCGTTGAGGCCTGGGGAGACGCCGCGGGCCTGGACGTCCTGGGTCTGGGCTACGCCACGCCGCTGCTCAATCCCCTTTGCGGACGGGCCCGCCGGGTGGTGGCGGCCATGCCGGCCGCCCAGGGCGTCGAGGTCTGGCCGACCGGCTCCGCCAACCTGGCCCTGTTAAGCGATGAGTTTTCACTACCCTTTCCCAATGCCATGTTTGACCGGATTCTCTGTCTCCATGCGCTCGAGGAAAGTGAAAGCGCCGCCGCCTTGCTTGGCGAGGTCTGTCGGGTGTTGGCTCCCTCCGGCCGCGTGATCGTCGCCGTAGCGGCGCGAAACGGATTGTGGTCGAACGCAGAAGGTACGCCCTTCGGCCATGGCCGCCCCTTCACCAGGGGGCAGTTGGAGTTTCTTCTGCGGGACGCGGGGCTGGAGCCGACCGGCTATACCCGCGCCCTCTATGCCCCGCCCTTCACCTGGACAGCGCGCTGGGCGGACGGCTTTGAGCAGGTCGGGGCCCGGCTCTGGCCGGGCTTTGCGGGAGTGGTGTTGATAGAAGCAATAAAGCAGACCTTCGCCGTCAAGCCACGCGCAGCCAAAGCCAGGGTGCGGACCTACGCGCCTGGAATCCTGGCGCCGTCGCCGGTAACCCGTCAGACGGACAGCAAGGGCTTTGACGGAACCGGCAGGCGCCCTTAGCGTGATTTTCGGAGCAGCCAGGAAAGACCCGCTATGAAGATGATCGTCGCTATCATCAAACCCAGCCGACTGGATGCCGTGCTCGACGCCGTTACCGAGGCCGGGGCGTCAGGTCTGACTGTCACCGAGGTTCGTGGCTATGGCCGACAGAAGGGCAAGACCGAGGTCTATCGAGGCGCCGAGTATGAAGTGAAACTGCTGCCCAAGGTGAAGCTGGAAATCGCAGTCACCGACGCTATCGTTGACACTGTGGTTGAAGCCATTGTGCGTAGCGCCAACTCCAGCAAGATCGGTGATGGCAAGGTGTTCGTCATGGACCTGGAACAGGCCCTTCGGATCCGCACAGGCGAGACCGACGCTTCTGCCATCACGGGCTAGGTCCAACCCTTTTCCGCTGTACCTGACGCGGTTCCGGCACGGCGAGCCGTGCAGGCCTCAACCTACCGTCCGGCCCAGACGCCCGGCGACTTTTGGGAGATGACATGACGGAGTGGACCCTGGGCGTGATCGGCGGGTCTGGTCTCTATGAGATTGCCGGTCTCGAAAACCGCCGCACCGTAAGGGTCACCAGCCCCTTCGGAGTCCCCTCGGGAGAGGTTACGCTTGGCCGGATTGGCGAGGTGAACCTTGCCTTCCTGCCGCGCCATGGCCCGGGACATCGACTTTCTCCGACCAGCGTCAATGCCCGCGCCAATGTCGATGTGCTCAAGCGCGTGGGCTGCACCGACGTTCTGGCCTTGTCCGCGGTTGGCTCTTTGCGGGAAGACCTGCCTCCGGGGACCTTCGTTCTGGTCGATCAGTATATCGACCGCACCTTCGCCCGGGAGAAGAGTTTCTTCGGCGAGGGCATGGTCGCCCATGTTTCCATGGCCGACCCTGTCTGCCCGCGACTTTCACGCGCTGCGGCCGCAGCCGCCCGGGCTGTCGGGGCGAGGGTGGTGGAGGGCGCCACCTATCTGGCCATGGAGGGGCCGCAGTTTTCAACCCGGGCCGAGAGCGAACTCTACCGGACCTGGGGCTGTCATGTGATCGGCATGACGGGCATGCCCGAGGCCAAGCTAGCCAGGGAGGCAGAGCTTCCCTATGCCTGTGTGGCCATGGTCACAGACTATGATTGCTGGCGGGCTGAGGAAGCCGCTGTCCAGGTCGATCAGGTAATCGCCGTCATGATGCAGAATGCGGAGACCGGTCGGGCCCTGATCTCGGCTCTGGCTGAAGGCCTGCCGCCAAGCCGCGATCCTTCGCCGATCGACACTTGTCTGGACGCGGCCTTGATAACCGCCCCGGAGGCTCGGGATCCGTCTGTTCTGGCCCGACTTGACGCCATCGCCGGAAGGGTCCTCGGGAGGTCTATTCCTCGGATCTGACGCCGCTGGTCCGATGGAACAGCTGCAGGGTCCGAAGGCGCGCCAAACGGGCAGAGTCTGGATCATAGTCCGCTCGACGATCCGAGAAAAACCCGTGGCCAGCTTCATAGAGATAGACGGGCAGGTCCGGATGGCGCTGCCGAATCTCCTCGACACGGTCGGGAGGGATAGATCCATCCGATTTGCCGAAATGCAGGATCGTGGGACAGCGTGGCGTCTCGTCCTTGAGTTCGCTGATGCGGCGTCCGTAGAACCCGGAGGCGGATGACAGGCCTTCACAGCGGCAGGCCGCCAGCCATGTCGCCGCCCCGCCCCAGCAATAGCCGGCGACATGGACAGGCCCCTTGGGTCCCAACAGGTCAATGGCCGCCTGCAGGTCGCCCGCTACCTGATCCCAGGGGGTTTCGTTGGAGTATCGCAGGCCCAGGGCGATAGCCTCCGGACTGTAATCGGCGGCGAATCCGGGTTCGAGCCGGTCATAAAAGCCAGGCGCAATGACCTCATAGCCATCAAAAGCAAACCCTTCCGCCAGTTCGCGGATATGGTCCGTGACGCCGAAAATCTCCTGTATCAGCACCAGTCCGCCGCGCCGGGCGTCCTGATGCGGCGCATGCCAGGCCTGCAATTCGAAGCCATCGAAGGTGCTCTTGAGGGTTATGTTCGTTCCCATCACGCAGCGGCAGGCCCCGCGCCATGGGCCTCGAACAGGGTCAGGGTTCGCGCCCTGGCCAATTCGGCGTCCGCTGGATCGCTGTCAGGCCGGCCATCGTTGTTGAAGCCATGTCCGGAGTTTTCATAGATGTAAACGGGCAGGTCGGGCTTGGCCGCTGCGATCCTGGCCTGCACCTCGTCGGCCGGAATATGGCCGTCTTTGCGACCCAGATGGATGATCACAGGGCAGCCAAGCGGCAGTGCGGCCATGCCGGCAACCTGTCCGCCATAGTAACTCGACCCGGCCGCAAGGCCTGCGACCCGTGACGCTGCCAGCCAGACCATCGTGCCGCCATAACAATATCCGACGATGAACACCGGTCCTTTAGCCTTCAGGGCGTCAACGCAGGCCTGGATATCGCTCATGGCGTTGTCCAGTACGTTGGCGGTTGCGTGCTTGACGCCCGCCTGAAGGCCTTCGGGGTCATGCGCGGCGACAAAGCCAGGCTCCTGACGGTCGAACATAGAAGGCGCGATGACCTCAAACCCCCGCTCCGCCCAGCGGGCCACGTCCTGCTGGACATACTGATCCAGGCCGAAAATTTCCTGGATCACGACAACGCCGCCCCGACGCATGCTGATCGGCTCGGCATGTAGCGCGCTGAAAGCAAAGCCGTCATGACCGCTCGTAAGGACAATTGAGGTCGTCATCTCGTTCCGTTCCGGTCTCTGTTGGCTATCCTTGTGCCGCCGCCTCAAGGCGTTGACAAGCGGACCGCCTTTTTAACATATTCTCTATTATGCCAAAACTCGTCGATCACGTTAGCCGCAGGCGCACCATTGCTGGCGCCGCCGTGCAGGTGATTGGCGAGCTCGGACTGGATGCTGCGCGACTGGTCGATGTGGCCAGGGTAGGATTGGTCACGACAGGCGCGGTTACCCACTATTTCGACAGCAAGGATGCTCTTTTGGAGGCAGCCCTCTTGGAGGTCGTCACCCGAATACTCGAGAGCCAGGCTGAGACCGGCGAAGCCAGTCTGAATTCGGGCGAACTGATCGACACTATTGCCGCCTTCCTGCCGCTCGATCAGGCCTCGTTGAGAGACTGGCGGGTCTGGTTCGCCTTCTCGGGCCGAGCTGTCCTGAATGAGCGACTGAGGAGCCTGCATCGACAGTACTACGACGAGATCACTCGACGTCTTGGTCAGCAATTGGCAAACCTGCAGGCGAGAAGCCAGCTTGCGGCGGATGCCGACCTGGGCGTCTTGTCCGACGCCATTGTCGCCGTAATCGATGGACTGGGCGTTCGCGCGACCTTGGAGCCCGAATCCTGGTCACCGGACCGTCAGAAGGCCACCCTGCGTCTGATGTTGTCGCCTCTGCTGAAGTCGCCCCGTCCCAATTGAGTCCTCAGGAGACTGACCATGTCCCAGCTTGTCACACTGCCTGCCGGCGCTCCTGCCGAAGACATTCTGACTGTCCTGGTTCGCGATGGCGCCCTGATCATCACGGATCTTGCGTCGTCCAAGGAGGTGGACCGGCTGACCTCCGAAATCATGCCTTATGTTGTGGCGACGCGGCCGGGTCAGGACGGCTTTTCGGGCTTTCGCACCACCAGAACAGGGGCGCTGGTCGCCAGGTCGCCGGCTTGCCGTGAGTTGATCAGCCATCCGCTCCTGCACAGCCTTTGCACAGCTTTTCTCAAGCCGAATTGCGAGCGCTGGCAACTGCATCTGGGTCAGGTCATCCGCATCATGCCGGGTCAGGAAGCCCAGCCGATCCACCGCGACCGCTGGGCCTGGGGAACCCATCTGAAAGGGATCGAACCCCAGCTCAATACCATCTGGGCAGTGACTGATTTTGAGCGGGAAAATGGAGCCACCCAGGTGGTTCCGGGTTCGGTGGACTGGCCGGACGACCGGCGGCCGACTGAAGATGAGATAACTTGGGCGCAGATGTCTCGGGGCTCAGTCTTGATCTACACGGGCTCGGTGTTCCACGGTGGCGGAGCCAACACCTCTCAATCAGACCGCATTGGCTTGAACATCACCTACACGCTCGGCTGGCTCAGACAGGAGGAAAACCAGTACCTGTCCTGTCCGCCGGATATCGCTCGCACCTTGTCGCCTGAACTTCAGGCCCTCATCGGCTATGATCTCGGGTCCTATGCTCTTGGCTACTACACGCCGCCCTTGGCGCCTGGGGAAGGGCCGGAGGTGGTCTCGCCCAGATTCGCCCTGACCGGAGAAGGCTCGGGATCTGCCCTTGGGTCGGATGAACTTCTCGCCGCTGTCGCGGCCCAGACCACTTCATCGACAAGCGTCTGAGCTTGGTCAGGCTGGTCTGGTCAGCCAGCCCTAAGCCGTGTCATCACCGGCCCGATCTCATCATGGATGACCAGATCGGCATAGACATCCATTTCGGTGGCTTCCCGATTGATGATCGCCAGTCCTGCGCCGTTGCGCTTGGCAAGCAGCGGGAAGCTCGCGGCCGGGAAAACCACCAGGGAAGAGCCCAGAACCAGGAACAGGTCGCAGGCCAGGGTCTCTGCCTCGGCCCTCGCCATGGGGCCGGCCGGCATCGGCTGGCCGAAGGAGATCGTCGCCGTTTTCACCAGGCCGCCACAGGACCGGCAATGGGGGATATCTCCTTGTTCGACGAAGATAGGCTTCAGATGATGAAGTTCATGCCGCAGGCCGCATGTCAGGCAGGTGGCGTAGCTGGCATTGCCGTGCAGCTCAATGACCCTGTCATCGGGAATCCCTGAATCCTGATGCAGGTTGTCGACGTTCTGTGTGATGACGCTCGAAACCTTGCCTGCCGCCACCAGCCTGGCAACGGCGTCATGCCCAGCGTTGGGGGCCCGGCCTGTCCAGCCCGCAGCCCCGTTGAAAACACGGGTCCAGGCCTCGCGCCGCCGCTCTTCGCTGGCCACGAAATCTTGGAAATAGATCGGTTTCATACGGGACCAGACTCCGCCTGGACTGCGAAAATCCGGGATGCCGGATTCTGTCGAGATGCCGGCGCCTGTGAACACCACGACCCTGTGGGCCTGGTCGACAAGTCGCGAGAGGTCCTCAAGACTGCACATGTCGGACCGTCAGGGCGCGAAGCTTGACCGGGCCTTGACGCCCCAATGGCCGTTCTCGCAGGTCACGACATAGAGGGAGTCAAAGCCGCCGATGACACTGCCGTCGGCACGATAGCGGGTGAAACGGGTGTCGAAATGCACCTTGTCCGGGCCGGCATGGACGACATTTCGGCGCTCCCAGGCCGAGTGGTCCCAATCGCTCAGGGGGCCGGAATCGAACATCGCGGTCGTATGGTAGCCTCGCTCGATCATGACCAGGCCGCCAGAGGCCAGCCTTATGCTTGGAAAGTTGAAGGTCGCCTCCCAGGCGGCAAGGTCCTAGCATTGAATGCCGCCATGAAGGCGTCCAGGCAGGCCTGTGCTGCCTCCAGAGCGGCGGTCGTTTCAGTCATCCCAGAAGCGTGCCGCATGGGCGCCCAAATGGAAAGGGTGTCCCGCAGTCTTTTTCAGGGGGCGACCCCGGGTGCATTTCTTCGGTTGACCGAACTTCAGCACTCCGCTTCCAAATAGCTCGACACCATATCCTCCGGCCAGGACGATGTTGGGCAGAACATTGAGCCCAAACCCGGTGGACACGGACAGGGCGCTGTCGATCAGGACCCAACGGATCATTCCCGCCAAGCTGGCGCCCCAGAGTGGGCATGAACTGGCCCCCGGAGCAATCTCTGCGCGAATAGTGAAATACAGGGTGACGGCCCAGCCGATTGATACGGCGCCCATCACCTCAGGGCGGGATCGAAGAGCGCCTCAATCGGACCCTGAAGGCCGGCCAGGACCAGTCCGACGGGATCGCTCGTGGCCTCTTAGGCCCCTCCGAATAGCACCGCGCCAATCAGGCCGATCGAAAGGCGCCAGGCCCGGAACCAGTTGCGGTAGAACGCAGTCATCGTGAAAGCTCCCTTACCTAAACACCCTCGCCCAAGAGTTTTGCGGGCCTCGACTATCAGTCGCGAAGATATCTCGCTGGAGGCGACCGGATATCTTGGGCAAGTTCGCCGGATCTCTGGCCGTACCTTCACGGGCGATAGGAAAAGGATCCCGACGGAGTCCGGTTTCAATTACCTTGCAAGTCATTGAAACCCTGCAGTCTCTGTCGGACACGGGCTGCAGGATAAAGGACAGGCGCCATGACCCTTGCGATTGCGGAACCCCGATCCGGCTCTGACGCTGGCTTCGCCCGCTTGCTGCGAGAGTGGAGACAGAAGCGACGGATGTCTCAGCTTGAGCTGGCTTTGGCCTCCGGCGTTTCGCAGCGGCATGTCAGTTTCCTGGAGTCGGGCCGGTCCAACCCCAGTCGAAACATGATCCTGCAACTGAGTGAAACGCTCGATGTGCCGCTGAGGGACCGGAATCTCTGGCTTACCGCCGCCGGATTCGCTCCGATCTTCCGGACCCGGGCCCTTGACGATCCCCAGATGGGTCAGGTGATGAATGCTGTTCGAATGATGCTTACGGCCCATGAGCCCTTTCCGGCCATCGCTCTGGACCGGGCCTGGAATGTGCGCATGTCCAACCGGCCCTTCGACCAGTTGGGAACCATGCTCGGAGAGGATATCTGGGCCCGGGTCGGGGGCGATCAGCGAAACCTGATGCGACTGTTCTTTCACCCCCTGGGAATCAGACCCTTCATCACCAATTGGTCGTCGGTGGGTCCTTTGATGTGGCGGCGAGCTAGAAAAGAGGCCGAGACCCTGGACGGTCGCGAGATGAAGGCCGTGCTGGAAGATTTGGAGCCGCTGCAGGAGCCGGGCATACTGTGGTCCCCTTCGGACACGGCCTTAATGCCCGTCATGCCGTTCAGCCTGCTGATCCAGGGCGTGAGCCTGTCGATGTTCGCCGTCGTCGCCACCTTTGGCACAGCGCAGGACGTGACCGCCGACGAACTCCGGATCGAGACCCTGTTTCCGGCCGATCCCGAAACGGAAGCCGTTTTCCGGGGGCTACGGCCGCGGTCGGTTGATAACCCGGGGCGTAGTTGCCAGGATTCCGACCCTCTATGACGATAGTCCGGCATCCACCCCCTGGAGATCGTCATGTTCCAAGATACCCTGTCGCCCCTCGACCTCGTCCGCCAGTTCCTGAAATCGATGGAGTCGCTGGACTATGAAACGGCGTTGAAGCTGGTCTCTGACGATTGCAAGTACACAAACCCGCCGCCCTTCGGGGTCGTCATCGGCCCTGCTGGAATCCGCGCCGTTCTGGAGCCCTTCTTCGCTCCGACCCTCGAGAACGAATTCACGGTCATTCGGCAATCCGCTTCCGGCTCCACGGTCTTCCTCGAGCGCCTGGATCGGCATCGTCTCGCCGACAAATGGGTCGAGTTGCCCGTGACCGGTATCTTTGAGGTGAAAAATGGCCTGATCACCTGTTGGCGGGACTACTTCGACACCGCGACCATCATGTCGCAATGGCCGACCGCCTGACGAGCAACACCGAGAAGTCAGGTCAGGGCCAGCCGGCCTCAGACATTGAATCGGAAGTGCATTACATCACCGTCCTTGACGATGTATTCCTTGCCTTCAGAGCGCATCTTGCCCGCTTCCTTGGCTCCAGCCTCGCCGTTCAGCTTCACGAAGTCTTCAAAAGCGATGGTCTCGGCCCGGATGAAGCCCTTTTCGAAATCTGTATGGATGACGCCAGCGGCCTGGGGCGCCGTGTTGCCGACATGGATAGTCCAGGCCCGGGCTTCTTTGGGTCCGACAGTGAAATAGGTCTGCAGGCCGAGCAGCCGGTAGGCTTCGTGGATCAGTCGATTGAGGCCCGGTTCTTCCAGGCCAAGGGCGCCGAGAAACTCGGTGCGTTCTTCGGGCGCCAGCATGGCCACCTCGCTCTCGATCTGGGCGGAGATGACGACGTTCTTCGCTCCGTCAGCCGCAGCCCGTTCAGCGACTCTGTCTGAAAAGGCGTTGCCCTTGTCCGCGCTGCCCTCATCGACGTTGCAGACATAGAGGGCAGGCAGAGAGGTCAGCAGCTGCAGCATATGCCAGGCCTTCTCATCGTCAGGATCCACCTTGGCGGTACGGGCAGGGCGGCCGGCATTGAGCTGTTCCAGGGCCAGATTGACCAGTCGGAGGGTGGTGGCGCTGTCCTTGTCCTGACGTGCGCGCTTCTCCAGATTCGGGACCCGCTTTTCCAAGCTTTCTAGATCGGCCAGCATCAGCTCAGTTTCGATGATGTCCAGGTCTGACAGGGGGTCGATACGACCCTCCACATGGGTAATGTCATCATCTTCAAAGCAGCGGGATACGAAGGCCACGGCGTCGCAGTCCCGGATATTGGCCAGGAACTGGTTGCCCAGGCCCTCGCCCTTGGACGCGCCCCGCACCAGGCCTGCGACGTCGACAAAGTTGATCCGGGCCGGAATGATTTCCTTGGAACCGGCCACGGCGGCCAGCCTGTCCAGCCGGGGCTCTGGCACAGCTACGTCACCGACATTGGGTTCGATCGTGCAGAAGGGATAGTTCGCCGCCTGGGCCTGGGCCGTCTGGGTCAGGGCATTGAACAGGGTCGACTTGCCGACGTTGGGCAGTCCGACGATTGCGACTTTCAGGGCCATGGGGAAACGGTCTCGAGCAAGGCGTTGGGGTCAGGTCTTGGGGGCCGCGAACTAGCACGTCCCCGGGACAATGGCGAAAGGGATTGATCGACGCTGGGCCTTCAGCCGGGTCCCTTGAGGGCGTCCCGGGCAAAATCATACCAGATTATGGCCTCATTGCGAAAATGGTCGGTAGCCTTGGCGGCGCTTCTCGATCTCGGTCATCGCCTCCTCGGCCTTTGTTTGGCGGCCATGATCATCGAGGAAGCTGGGATAGCGCGCCAAGCCCCCAGGCCGGGCATGCGCCCAGCGACGCAGCTTTAGGTTTCATCAGCCTCGTGCGTAGGCCGAGAGCGTGATAGGCGCGGCCCATGACCAAGGCCGCCTTTGGGCGCACGGCCTACTTCGCCGAGTTCGCCGAGACGGTGGAGCAGGGGCAGGGCCTCGGAGGGTCTATCCAGTTCGATAAGACCCCGGACCTGGCCGAGCATCGGGGTTGGATCATCGGCGTGGATGCCCTGGGCCGTCATTGCGTAAAGCTGCCTGGCTTTCTCAGGTCGGCCCAGGGCCGCAGCTGCTGCCGCCAACTTCATCCGGTTGGCGACGGTTGGACTATCCTCAGTCAGGTCTCTGACGAGGCGACAGTCGCGCTCGGCATCCACGGCTTCCCGAGCCGCCCAAGTCAGTTTGCGCGCCGTCGCACTGCCGATCAGTTCGGGTAGGACATGGACGAGCGCATAGACGATGCCGCCCAGCGGCTGAGAGGCGAGGATGATGAAAAGCCAGTACACCTCCCGGCCTGAACGGACGACATGGATGCAGAGCAGAATCGAGAAGACGAGCGAAAGGCCAATGCCGAGCATCATAGTGACGATCTGCCAAAGCAGGTCCAGGCGTCAATCACTGTCGCGCAGACTTTTGCGAGGATCAGCCTTGAGGGCCGGGGCAAGCCGCATCACCTCGGCTTGGTAGCGTTCATCCTCGGCGGCTACCGCGAAGGGCAGGGCGTCGGCCGCGGCCGTTAGCAGGGGCTCGAGCCAGAGCCGATCGACCTTGTGGAATTCCGACAGCACATGGCTCTGGACCATATCCTTGTCGCCGGGATGTCCGACGCCGATCCGGGCGCGTCGGAAGTCAGGACCCAAGGCTGAGATGGTCGAACGAATGCCGTTGTTACCGGCAGCCCCGCCACCAGTCTTCATGCGAAAACGTCCGGGCGAGAGGTCGATTTCGTCATGGAAGACGATGACCTCTGCCGGGTTCAGTTTGAAGAATTTCGCGGCTTCGCCAATGGCACGACCGCTCTCGTTGTAGAAGGTCTGGGGCTTGATCAGCAGGGCCCGCTGCTCGCCGGAGGGCGTTGTCACCTGGCCTTCGCAATAGAGGGCGTGGAAGCGGGATCTCCAGGGGGAAAACCGCCACCGGTCGGCTATGGCCTCAACCGCCATCCAGCCGATGTTATGGCGCGTACGGGCGTATCGTTCACCCGGGTTGCCGAGGCCGGCGAGCAGCAACATGGCTCACCTGCCTCGTTTCAACCGGATCAGGCGTCAGCGGCTTCTGACATGGCGGCCGAAGAGACCTTCAGGGTCGCAATGACGAAATCGCGGTCTGCGATGGTGGGGGTCACGCCCTCGGGAAGTTCAATGTCGGCGATGCGGATGGTGTCACCCAGTTCCTTCGCGGCCAGATCGACGACCAGTTCCTCGGGAATGGCGTTGGCCGGGCAATTCAGTTCGACTTCGTGACGGACAATCTCCAGCGATCCACCCATCTTCAAGCCGGGGCAGGTGTCCTGGTTCTTGAAGTGAACAGGCACGTTGATCCGGATGGAGCCGGCTTCATCGACACGAAGCAGGTCAAAATGGATGGGGTTGTCCGTCACCGGATGGAACTGGATGTCCTTGGCGATGACCGGTTGGCTCTCGTCGCCGTACTTCAAGGTCACCAGGTGCCCCAGGAGCTTGCCCGTGTAGAGCGCCTTTCGGAACTCGTTTTCCTTGACGGAGATGGCCACGGGGCCGCGCTCACCACCATACAGGATGCCGGGCACCTTGCCGCCGCGGCGGGCTTCACGGGAACCGCCGGTTCCGGTGCGTTCGCGAACTTCGACGTTGAGGACGATATCGGCCATGTTTCTGGTCTCAAAACGAAGTCGCCGCGCGAAAACTCCGCGCGGCGACGGTCGGTGAATTTAAGGTCGCGGTCGATACACGCTTTCCTCCCGGCGCGCAACGGGCGGAATGAATGCGCCCCCAGCTACTTGGGAGAACCAGAAGCCTTTGCGACGGTCGGGGTGGGAGTCGTGCCGGATTCGGCGATCTCGACCTTCGGGGCGGCCTTGATCACTTTTGGAATGCCGACGCTCTTGAGGGTGCATTCGCCGATGTCCATCAGCTCATGCTGTCCGATGCAGAACATGTCCTCATAGTGTGGCTTGGCGGCGGCCAGACACTGATAAAGCATCAGCTTCGACATCTTCAGACAGAACATCGACGGCTCGTCGGTCAGAAGGCTGGCGACCTGCTCGGTATTCTCTTCGCCTGCCTCTCCCAAAGCTGCCAGCGCAGCCAGGGCAAGACCTCTAACCACGACAGGAGACCAGGTCACCGTTCCGGAGAAGCTGGCGTTCTGAAGTGTCCCAGGGCTATCGCTGGGGGAAAGACTGGCTTCCTGTAGCCGAACGACGTCCTCCATATCGCCCTTAAGCGGTGTTGTGGAAAGCTGTCGCACGGTCGCGAGGCGTCCTTCGCGGTCCGCGACGAATTCCTTGGACCAGGGCTGCTTCTGAACATCATAGGCCGATTGCTTGACGGCGTTTCCTGCCTTCAGGACCTTGTCGCCCTCTTCACCCAGGGCGGCCATGATCGCGGCTGCGGCCCGTTCGGCGCCGGGCATATTGGTGACGCGGTAGGGATTGGCCTTGAGTTCGCCGATGAGAACCTGGCGCTGTGCCGGCCCATTGGCGAAGCCTCTTGCGCCGTTGATGAAGGTCTGGTCCTGCAGGGCGATAATTGCACTGTAGGCGATGGCCCCGCGCAGCAACTGCTTGGGTTCAACCGAAGCGCCGATCTTCAGGGACGCGGCTATGGCCTTTCCGTCCTTGAAATCCTTTGGGTTGATTGCAGCGGCGCTGGTCATGTAGCTGCGCCAGGCGCTGGCGTCCTCATAAAAGGACGCAGCCAGAGCGACCGATTCCGGCGCATCAGCGGTCTTGCATTGCAGACTTTCCGAGGCTGCCAACTGCGTTGGCGCCGTCGGTGTGGAGCAAGCCGAAACCAATGCTGTCAAAGCGAGGCCTGCCACTAGGGCAAGGCCGGTTGTGTTCTTACGGATCATCTTTCAACGTCCCCGAGCCCAACATGTCGTGTAGTACGACGCCGCCCCCGGCGAGATTGCGCAGCTCTTGCGACAACCCACATGGATCTTCAGAAAAACGCCAAAAGGCTCGCAGGTCAATCAGTCAAACAGCTTGGACACGGATTCTTCATTGGAAATCCGACGGATAGCTTCACCGATCAGGGATGCGCAGGACACCTGTCTGATCTTGGGACAGGCCCTTACGGTGTCTGGAGCCTCAATGCTGTCGGTGACCACCAGTTCGCGAAGGACAGAGCCGGTAACCCGTTCCGCCGCCGGTTCTGACAGCACGCCATGGGTGACGTAGGCCGAAACCTCTATCGCCCCCTGGTCGCTCAAAGCCTTGGCGGCGTTCACCAGGGTGCCGGCGGAATCGACGATATCGTCGACCAGGACACATCGACGGCCCGCCACATCGCCGATGATGTTCATTACTTCGCTTTGGCCTGGCCCAGACCGCCGCTTGTCGACAATGGCGAGATCGGAGCCGAGTCGGCTGGCCAGGGCTCGCGCCCGCACAACCCCTCCTACATCAGGTGACACAATCATCAGTTCTGAAGATTCGCGGCCATACTGTTCGCGAATGTCATTGGCGATCAGTGGCGAAGGCAGCAGGTTGTCTGTCGGGATATCGAAAAAGCCCTGAATCTGGCCCGCATGGAGGTCCATTGTGAGCACCCGGTCCGCACCAGCGCGGGTGATCAGGTTGGCGACCAGCTTCGCGGAGATAGGCGTCCTGCCGCCGGTCTTCCGATCCTGACGAGCATAGCCGAAATAGGGTAGAACTGCGGTGATCCGCCGCCCCGATGCCCGCTTCAGGGCGTCGATGCAGATTAGAAGCTCCATCAGATTGTCGTTGGCTGGGTAACTGGTCGACTGGATGACAAACACATCCTCGCCACGAACATTCTCGTCGATGGTGACGAACACCTCGTTATCGGCGAACCGTCGGACCTGGGCCTTGGTGAGGGGCATATCCAGATACTGGGCGATTGCGGACGCCAGGGTCCTGTTGGAGTTGCCTGCCAGCAGCTTCATCTTGTGGACTCACGGGCGACGAGAAGGTCACCGACCTCTAGGCGGCGCGGTGGCAGGGGGCAAGGCGATTTGGTGTCACAGGGATATCTCATGACAAGCTCTCAAGGGACGGACCGCCCAGCCAGGTCTTCCAGATCACCACCAACACCCAATGAAGCAGCACGGCGGGCCAGAGAGATCCTGTGCGCCACCGCATTTCGGCGCAGGCCAGTCCAAGCAGCGTCGTTACGGCGAGGAAATCTGGCCGGGTAAACAGCGAACTGGCTCCGGGCAGGAAAGTCAGCCCTTCCAGTGGGTGCCAGGCCACATAGATCAGTGTGGAGAGCCCGATCGCTGGCCAGGGCGACCGACCAACCCTGCGGGACGGCGCCAGCAGTCCGCGGAAAACCAGCTCTTCGCTTAGCGCGGGGACAAAGAATACCCCGATGGCGGTCAGGGGCAGAGCTGTCAGGTCGCCCGGTCCGGGTCGGTAGAGACCTGTGCACCAGCCGATGGCGACCATGGTGAGCAGGGTCGCGACCGACACCCAGGCGCATTGGATCCAGGCCCTTCGGTCCGGCCAAGTGACCAGGGTGGTCCAAAGGCGGGTCGATGCCAGTTTCAGCATTCAGGCTTTCCTGCTTTGGCCATTCCGGTTGCAATAGGCGACATTGGCGTCAATCCGCTGTTTGAGACCGCCGACTCGCCTTTCAGCAAGGGCGACATTGCCTGGTCAAATGCAACATGAGCTGTTCAGCTGAAGCGGACTTATTGATCGGGTGCGGCCTTCTCCTCCCGGGCCTGCATTGCGGCGGGCCTGTTGCTGGCCGGGGGCGCCCGGGCCCGGTCAGATGAAATGAATGTCGGGCTTCAAGCCTATCAGGAAGGACGGTACGAAGATGCGGCCCGGGCCTATCAGCGCAAGGCCAGGTCCGACCCCGGAAACCTGGCGGCCTGGGTCTATCTCGGTGATGCCCTGGGGCGGATTGAGAAGCCTGCCGAGGCCCGGAGGGCCTATGAACGGGCTCTTGCCATTGATCTGCAATGTGGCGGCTGTGCAGTCGCTTTCGGCAGCTTTCTTTACAATCGGGACCAGATTGAAGACGCCATGCGACAGTATGAGCGGGCCGCCCGTCTGCTGCCCGACAATGCCCAGATCAGCGCCTATCTGGGCGATTCCTATCTAAGGCTCGACAGGATCGAGGACGCGCTGGACCGCTATGAACTGGCGCTGGCGATCGACCCCTACCTGGTCGAGGCTCTGTCGGGCATGGTCAGGGCGTCGGTGCTAGCCCAGGGCATGACCGGCGCCCGGCGACGCCTCGAGGCGCTCAAACGGGTCGCGCCGGACCTGGCGGCGGCTCTGGAGACGCTTGTCGCCCCGTGAGTTGGGCTTGCGAGCATCCTGTTGCAAACATGGTTAACGCCAGCTTTACTTCTCGGCCCCAAACCGGTCGCATTAGGGTGGCAGCTTCGAAGCCCCCGTTTGAACTGGAGGACCTTCGCCGCCATGGATCGCCGCAGCTTGATTGTCAGCGGATTTGCCGCGCTCGGAACCACCGCCTGCGCCACCACCGGCACAGCAGGCTCTGACAGCCCACCGGCTCGCGGAATCGAGACCTACACGCTCGCCGAGATTACCCAGCAGACCAGTGACGCCTTGGGGGTGACGGCGGAGGCGGCGGGTCAGGCGATTCAGCGAATCTTCCAGGATCAGGGCGAGCCGACAGCTTTCATCGCCGGTGAGGAAGGATCAGGAGCTATCGTTGCCGGGCTGCGATATGGTCGCGGCCTCATGTATATGAAGGACAAGCCGACCCAGGAGGTGTTCTGGCAGGGACCCAGCGTGGGTTTCGACTGGGGAGGAAACGCCAGCCGCGTCTTCACCCTTTGCTATAATCTCCATTATCCGGAAATGCTGTTCCGCCGCTACCCGGGGGTCGAGGGTTCAGCCTATCTGGTGGGCGGGCTTGGCGTTAACTACCAGCGCGCCGACGGTATAACCTTGGCTCCGATTCGCGCAGGTGTCGGCTTTCGTCTTGGCGCTAGTCTGGGCTATCTCTCCTACAGTCGAAAGCAGAACGCGTTCCCGTTCTGACTTGGTTGTGAAGGCCCCGCATCTTCCGATGCAGGGCTGTTTCGCGCAACCTGAGGACCGACTCCCGAGAAGGGGCGTCGGAGACATTCGGGCGCAGGCGCTCAGTGCCGTTCGGTTCTTGAGGCCAACAGGTCCATCAACGCCAGCAGGACGCCTGAAAACACGAACGTCATATGGATGACAACGCCCCAAAACAGACGGGCCTGATCAAGTTCAACTTCCGGTTCGCTGAGCTTCATGAAGGACTTCAACAACGAAATGGCAGAAATAGCGACGATCGAAGCCACCAGTTTAAGTTTCAGGCCTGAAAAATCGACGGTCCCCATCCAGCCAGGACGGTCTTCATGGTCCGCAACGTCAATTTTGGACACGAAGTTTTCGTAGCCCGAGAAGATGACGATAAGCATGAGGTTGCCTGCCAGAGATAGGTCGATCAGAGACAGGGCCAGCAGGATGGCGTCCTCGGCCTTGGCATGGCCGGACAGCACGGTCGGCGCACCATGCAAAAGTTCCTGTCCGAAGATGACCACCAGGCCCACCAGGGCGACGACCAGCCCGACATAGAAGGGCGCCATCAGCCAACGGGACGCAAAGAGGCCGCTTTCCAGCCAGCGCTCGACAGCCGGTTTGGGTTTAGACATGACCTCGCTCTCCGAACAGCTCAGGCCGGTTCTAGCAGGTCCCAGCGATTGCCATAAAGGTCTTCGAACACGGCGACGACGCCATAGGGCTCATGGCGTGGCGCCTCCAGGAATTGTACGCCGGCTGCACTCATGGCTGCATGATCCCGGGCAAAGTCATCGGTGTGCAGAAACAGAAATACCCGCCCGCCGGACTGGCTGCCGATGGCGGCTGACTGACGGTCGTCCGCTGCCTTGCCCAGCAGGAGGGCGACCCCGCCGCCGGGCGGGGTGACCGTCACCCAGCGCTTGCCGCCGCCCAGATCGCGATCCTTGACGATAAAGCCGAGGCAGTCGCGATACCAGCACAGGGCTGTATCATAGTCCTCAATCACCAGGGTGATCGCGGCGATATGGGGCGGCATCCGGCTCATGCCCTAAGACGGGCCCCGACCTTTTCCGCCGCCGCCACGACCCGAGCCGATACGGCCTCGATCTCGGCCTCCGTCAGGGTCTTGTCGCGCGGTTGCAGGATGACCTCTATGGCCAGCGACTTGATTTCATCCGGCACCCCTTGACCGCGATAGACGTCGAATACCCGGGCGCTGGCGATCAGGGCCTTATCTGCACCGAGCACAGCCTTGATCAGGTCGGCGGCCGGACGGGACTCTGGCATCAGGAAGGCGAAGTCGCGGGTCAGCGGCATCAGCGACGGCAGGTCGAGGGACGGCTTTGTCTTGACTGCCTTCTTTTTCGGCTCGGGGATCGCCTCGATCTGGATTTCGAAGGCCAGCATGGGCCCGGCAGCATCAAGCTCCTTGAGCACGGTCGGGTGAAGTTCCCCGAACTCGGCCATTACTGCCTTGGGGCCTAGCTGCAGCCGGGCGGAGCGGCCCGGATGGAACCAGGGGCTGGCCGAGCCCTGTGCGGTCTGGAGCGCGCCCACCGGCGCCCCCAGTTCTTCCAGAAGGGCCAGAAGATCGCCCTTCATGCTGAACAGGTCGTCGCCGGCCGAACGGCCCCAGTCACGGCCCGGCCGCGGGGCGATCAGGGCTGTGATCACCGTGCGCTGGTCCTGCGGCTGGTCGCCATTGAACACCGGGCCGATCTCGAACAGGGCGGCGTCGGCAAATCCCCTCCTGGCATTGCGCGCCGCCGCCTCGATCAGGTTCGGCAGGATCGAGGGTCGCATACAGTTGAGTTCGGAGGCGATGGGGTTCGCCAGCACAAGGCTGTCTGCGCCGCCGCCAAACAGGCGGGCGCTCTGCTGCGCGGTGAAGCTCCAGGTGACGGCCTCGGCATAGCCGGCGGCGGCGAGGAACCGGCGGGCCGCTCGTGCCCGGCTTTGGCGTTGGGTCAGGACGCCGCCGATGGCGCGGGATGTTTCCGGCAGGGGCGTTGACGGCAGGGAGCCATAGCCCGCGATCCGGGCGACTTCCTCGACAAGATCAGCCTTGCCCTCGACATCGCGCCGCCAGGTCGGCGGAGTAACGATCACGGTCGGGGCGGCTCCTTCGCACCTGAAGCCCAGAGCTTCCAGGATCGACAGGCTGCGGCTGGCAGGGATGGCAAGGCCTGAAAGGCCCTCGACATAGGCCGGATCAAAAACGATGGCGGACGGCGCAGACGGGGCAAGGCCGGCGACCACCATCTGCGACGGTTCACCGCCACAGAGTTGGAGGATCAGCTGGGTGGCCAGATCGAGACCTGTCAGGATAAATCCCGGGTCGACACCCCTCGCAAACCGGTACTGGGCGTCGCTGTTGATCCCCGTGGCGCGGCCGGTCTGGGCCGTACGGATCGGATCGAACCAAGCGCTTTCAATGAAGACGTCGGTCGTGGCCTCGGAGCAACCCGTGCTGTCGCCGCCCATGACGCCGCCCAGTCCGATCACTCGACAGCCTTCTGCGTCGGCGATTACGCACATTTCCGGGCCGACCTCATAGGTCTTTCCGTCCAGGGCCGCGAAGCTCTCGCCTTCCCGGCCGAGCCGGGCCTCTATCCCCCCGCCCAGCAGCAGGCTGGCGTCATAGACGTGAAGTGGACGCGCCCGGTCATACGAAATCAGGTTGGTGACGTCGACCAGGGCATTGATCGGACGCAGGCCAATGGCTCGCAATCGATCTTGCAGCCATTGGGGTGAAGGGCCATTTCGAACCCCGCGAACCAGCCGGCCGGCAAAGATGGGGCAGGCCTCGCCGTCCACCTTGACGGTCACAGGACAGGCGGAATTTCCGTCAACCGCAAGCGTCTCCGAGGTTTTCAGAGTGCCGATCCCGGCAGCCGCCAGGTCCCGGGCGATGCCGGCCACACCGAGCCAGTCGGGCCGGTTCGGCGTCACTTCGAAATCAATCACGGCCTCGAGTCCCAAGGCCTGTGCTGCTGGCGTGCCGACGGCCAGATCACCGGACAGCTCCAGAATGCCGTCACTTTCCTCGGCGGCCTCCAATTCGGCCGCCGAGCAGAGCATGCCGTTGGACACGACGCCCCGAACCGGCTTTTCCACTAGGGTTACGCCCAGTCCCGGCACAAAAGCGCCGATCGGAGCATATACTGTGGTCAGGCCCGTCCGGGCGTTGGGCGCCCCGCAGACGATCTCTTTACGGCCATCAATGGTGTCGACCTGGCAGACCCGTAGCCTGTCGGCATTGGGGTGCTGAACCGCCTCGACGATCCGGGCGACGGTGAAGGCGGCAAGCTTGCTGGCCGGATCCTCGACATGCTCGACCTCGAGTCCGGCCATGGTCATGGCCTCGACGATCTGTTTGGCTGAAGCCTCGGTTTCCAGATGCTCCTTCAACCAGGAAAGGGTGAACTTCATTGGGTTGCGCCCAGGGAGAGGATCTGGTCCAGGAATTGATCGCCGCCGGTGTAACCGATGCCGACAAACTGGCAGTTTCGGAAGGTGCAGTCCTGTACGGGGATCACGCCTATGACGGCCGATGGCGAGGCCGGGCGGAGCACCAGATTGCGGATGTCGCCTGAAGGGTTGCCGAAATCACAGGCCTCGAACTGGCAGCCGCCCACCACCAGCATGACCGCCGGCCCCTCGACAATGCATTGGGTGAAGGTCAGGTTTCGAACAACCATCTCACGGGTGGCCAGGCGCGGGCGCACCAGATCGACCAGTGAAACCACGGCCCGCTCATAGGACGGGGCGAACATGTCCGTGGCTCGGGTAAAGCCGGGCGGGATCGGGGCGTATACGTCGGTCATGTCTCTAGTCCTGGGTCGTTTTCTGGCCGGTCCGGGCCGAAAGGGTTTGAATCCGGCGATCGCCTGTCAGCTAAGGCCGGAAACGGGATTGGGCGCCTGGAAGGCCGAGAACCCGAAATGCGCCAGCCAGCGGGTGTCACTGGCGAACATGTCTCGCAGGTCAGGCATGCCATATTTCAGCATGCCCAGCCGATCGACGCCCATGCCAAAGGCGAAGCCCTGATAGACGTCCGGGTCGATGCCGCAATTGCGCAATACATTGGGGTGGACCATGCCGCAGCCAAGGATCTCCAGCCAGTCGCTGCCAGTCCCGATGCGGATCTCGCCGCCGGACCGGTCGCAACCGACATCCATCTCTGCCGAGGGTTCGGTGAAGGGAAAATGATGAGGCCGGAACCGGGTCATTACGGCGTCGGTCTCGAAAAAGCGGGAGATGAAGGTCTCCAGGGTCCATTTCAGGTGTCCCATATGGATTCCCTTGTCGATCACCAGGCCCTCGACCTGATGGAACATGGGGGTGTGGGTCGCGTCGCTGTCCAAGCGGTAGGTGCGGCCGGGCACGATGATGCGGATCGGCGGTTCCTGGCCGGCCGCGATCCAGGGCGCCGGCGGGGCAGTATTACCCCGGCGCATGGCGCGAACCTGCACCGGGCTGGTGTGGGTGCGCAGCAGTTTCCGTTCGCCGTCAGCACCAGGGTTGAAGAAGAAGGTGTCGTGCATCTCCCGCGCTGGGTGCTTGGGCGGGAAGTTCAGGGCCGTAAAATTGTGGAAGTCGTCCTCGATGTCGGGGCCCTCGGCCACGGCAAAGCCCATCTCGGCGAAGATGCTGACCATCTCGTCCATGGTCTGCATGGTCGGGTGAACGCTGCCCTTGCGGCGCTGTGGGGAGGGCAGGGTCAGGTCGACCTGCTCACGGGCCAGGCGCGCTTCCAGTTCGGCGGCCTCGAAGTCTGATTTCCTGGCCAACAATTGAGCTGCGACCTGATCACGCAGCGCGTTGATCGCCGGTCCCTGCAGTTTTCGCACCTCCGGGCTCATGGATCCCAGGGTCTTCAGAAGGGCTGAGACCGAGCCGGTCTTGCCCAGGGTGGCGACGCGGATCGCCTCCAGGGTCGCTGCGTCAGGCGCGGCGGCTATCTGGTTGCTCAGGTCAGCTTGCAGTTGGTTCAGGTCTGTCATGGCGGCCGTGGTCTATCGGAATGGGTGGAGCGGGCAAGACAGGGGGCAAAGAAAAAGCCCCCCGGTTCTCACCGGGGGGCCTTCTGAAATCTAGGGCGAGCCCCAAACCCTCAAGCCAGCGCGGCGCGAACCTTATCGGCAATGGCCTTGAACGCGGCGGGGTCCTGGCCGGCGATATCTGCCAGAACCTTACGGTCGATCTCGACCCCGGCCTCGTCCAGGCCGTGGATAAACTGCGAATAGGTAAAGCCTTCCAGCCGGGCGGCGGCGTTGATCCGCTGGATCCAGAGGCTGCGGAAGCTGCGCTTGCGGACCTTGCGGTCGCGGTAAGCGTATTGTCCGGCCTTGTCCACGGCCGCCTTGGCGGTGCGGATGGTGTTCTTGCGGCGGCCGTAGAAACCCTTGGCCTGTTCAAGAACCTTTTTGTGCTTGGCGTGGGCGGTAACGCCCCTTTTGACGCGAGCCATGTGTCAGCGCTCCTTCTTAAAGGCCGTAGGGCATGTAGGACTTGATCGTCTTCTTGTCAGAAGCGCTCATGACCTTGGTGCCACGCTGTTGGCGGATGTATTTCGAATTGTGCGAGATCAGGCGGTGACGCTTGCCGGCGACGCCGGCCTTGATCTTGCCCGTCGCCGTGATCTTGAAGCGCTTTTTGGCGCCAGACTTGGTCTTCAGTTTCGGCATTTTGCTCAGGGCGGACCCTGTCCTCTAGGAGATGCATGTGGACCGCCAAGGCATGCCATTTGGCCCGGCAGTCGCGGAAAGGCGAGGCTGATAGGGCAAAGCCGACGGGAAGGCAAGGGTCTGGGCGCGCGGTGCGCCGATTCACCGGTTCAGCTTGCCGCCCGCCGACCATAGGGTATTGCAGTCTCATGCGCCTCAATCAGGTTACCCTTCCGGCCCACGACATGGCTGCGTCCATCGCCTTCTATGACGATCTCGGCCTGATCCTCATCGTCCGGAACGATCACTATGCCCGCTTCGAATGCCCGCATGGCGACGGCGGGGAGCCGGCGACCCTGTCCCTGCACCTCGACCCCAAGGCGGTGGCCGGAGGGGCGAGCGTCTATTTCGAGGATTTCGAACTCGACGTGACGGTCGAGCGGATGATCGACAAGGGCTACAGCTTCGAGTCCGGTCCCGACGACCAGACCTGGCTCTGGCGAGAGGCCTGGACCACCGACCCGGCAGGCAACCGCATCTGCCTCTATCACGCCGGCGAGAACCGGCGCTTTCCACCCTGGCGCCTGGGCGGTGGATCGGCGGGCCTGTGATGGCCGCCACACGCCGCCTCGGCCTGATCGGTCTGGCGGGCGCCCTGGTGGCGGCCTGCACCCCGGCCCGTTTCTTCAACACCCTCGCACCGGCAGATTCCGCCCGCCGTCCGGCCAGTGGCGTCGCCTTCGGGAGCGCGCCGCGACAGAAGCTGGATATCTACAGCCCGCCCCGGTCCCGCGGCCCATCCCCTGTGGCCCTGTTCATCTACGGAGGCGGCTGGGACAGCGGCGCCCGCGGTGAGTATGGCTGGGCCGGCAAGGCCCTGGCGGCGGAGGGCTTCGTCACTGTCGTCCCCGACTATCGCCTGACGCCCGAAGTCGCCTTTCCCACCTTCCTGGAGGACGTGGCCCTGGCGGTCCGCTGGGCGGTAGACCATGCTTCGGAGTTTGGCGGCGACCCGTCGCGGATCGTCCTGGTCGGCCATTCCGCCGGGGCCTACAATGTCGCGATGGTGTCGCTGGATCCGCGCTATCTGGCGGCGGTGGGAGTCGATCCTGGTAGAATCCGGGCCTTTGCTGGCCTCGCGGGCCCCTATGTTTTCAAGACCCTGGCCGGGCCGGTCCTGCAGCGCACCTTCGGCTTGGCCGCAAACACGGACGATTATCAGGCCCTGAAATATGTCCGCCCCGACGCGCCGCCGGCCTTTCTGGCGACAGGCGACGCTGACAAGACTGTCTCCCCCGGCAATACCGCCCGTCTGGCCGAAGCGCTAAGGGACAAGGGCGTTCTGGTCGAGGCCCATCTCTATCCGGGCCTCAGCCACACCGACGTCCTTCTGGGTCTGTCCCGTGTCTTGCGCCGTCGCTTTGCCGTGCATGACGACATGATGCGGTTTCTGAAGGCCAGGGTTGGCCTTCCGGCTGGCTGACGTGGCGCTCAGTCGGCTTCGCGGGCGTATTTCAGGATCAGCGACAGGGTCCATGCAGGGGGCCCCTCTTCTCCAGCCGTGACTGGC
Organism: Caulobacter sp.; assembly: GCA_029866155.1. GTDB lineage: Bacteria > Pseudomonadota > Alphaproteobacteria > Caulobacterales > Caulobacteraceae > Caulobacter. Next base: position 47,635 of record JARWZW010000019.1, read on the forward strand.
AGGGAAGCGACATCGTCGATCAGCCATCGGCCGTCGATCTTCTGGAAATAGAACTCCAGATGGCTGGGCTGGCCGAAATTGTCGAAACTGACGCCTACCACCCGGCGGTCGGGCCGCTTCCAGACCGTCCGCTCAGCAATCTTGAGGGACTTGAGCTCCCAGTCCTGGGCATTGACCCAGAAATAGAAGTCCAGCCGGCCCAGATCGTCTCCCGATTCCTTCTGTTCCTGGTCCCAGGCGGCCTGCAGGGCGGGACTGTAGATGTCTTCCGGTGGATTGTAGTCCTTAGCCGGGTCGGCCGCTGTCTGGTCGGCGATGAAGTGCCCGTAGACCTGGCGAAGGAACCCGGCGGGGTCGCTTATCCGGGTGGCCGCGGCGGCTGGCCCCGAAGCCAGCAGGCTGAACAGGGCCAAAGCAAGAAGAAACGAACGCATTGCGGACTCCGAGGGTTCGAATGGACCATCCACCCGCGACGCGGCTGCCGCCAGCCCTCAAATGGGGGTGACCCGGGGCGCATGTCCCGGTAGCTGTGCTGCTGGGCAGGGGCAGCCGGGTCGAGCGGGTCGAGCGACGGCAGGGCCAGACCCGGATTCCGCGACGCCGGGGCTTTATGAGAGCGCCCTGATCGCCCATGCTGCCCTTTGATCCGGAGACAGCGACATGCGCAAAACCCTGCTCGGGCTTTTCCTGGCCCTTCCATTACTGGCCGCCTGCGAACCGGCCCCGGCCGGTGTGGATGGCCAGGCCCTGCTGGACTCCATCGGGGCTGCCATCGGCGATCCCAACACCTGTGTCCTGCTGGTTGAGCAGGGGACAGCGAAGACCGTGTTCCGCTATGGTGAGCCGTCCCGCTGCCTGCGCAGCCTGCCCGGTTGCGGCCCGGCCGGTGGCCAGACCACGGCCGACGCCCTGGCACAGCTGGCGGCGAACGGCGATGACCGGGCCATCAGCTGCGACAGTGTCGCCGACGGCTCGCGCCGGGTCGGCTGGGCGACCGGACCGGTTGTGGCGACCCCGGGATCGAAATACGGGCCCCTTGCCTATGCGGCCGTGATGGAGGGCGAGGGCGCCCTGCCTGGCCGTGAAATCAAGGCCCGGCTTGAGCCCGCCCTGCGAAAAGGCGGGATGTAGCCGGGCCCTGAAGCCCTCAGCGCGACAGCTCGAAGGTCGCCGACAGGTCGATCCGGACCCGCATCTCGCCGGCCTCGACAGGAGTTGAGTCAGCCCGTTCGGCCTTGGCGAAGGCCATCATCGGCATGGGGGGCGCAGGTGAATAGCCGCCGCCCTCGCTGAGCGTGACCAGCCGGATCACCCGGTAGCCCATCGCCTTTGCATAGAGGTCGGCTCGGGCCTGCAGGGCCTTGGCCGCCTTGAGCCGGGCCTGGTCTTCCGCCGCGCCGGAGTCGTCCAGGCCAAAACTGACCCCGCCGACATTGCTGGCCCCGCTCTGGACCGAGGCGTCCACCACCTCGCCCAGGCGTGACAGGTCGCGGACGGTCACGGTCACCTGATTGGAGGCCTGATAGCCGGTCAGGCGCGGCGGCAGGTTCTCCTGATAGACATATTGCGGCGACAGGCTGAGACCGGAGGTCTGCAGGTCGCGGGATGCGACTCCGCTCTTCTTGAGGGTGGCGATCACCTTGGCCATGCGGGCTGCGTTGGCGGCCATGGCCTCGGCGGCGGTGGTCGCTTCGGTCTGGACCCCCAGGGTGATGGTCGCCATGTCGGGCGCCCTGCGGACCTCGCCGAAGGCCGACAGGCTCAGGGTCGTGGCGCGGAACAGGCTGTCGGCCCCCGACATGGCGGGCGCCGGAGTCTGGGCCTGGACGGCGGTGGCGGCGCCGGTCGCGCCGGCCAGGATAAGGCCGCCCACGGCGGCCGCGCGGATAAGGGCTTGCATGATGGTCGTCTCCAGATCCGGGGGGAGGGGAGGATGTTCCCGGTGTGGGAACCTTAGGCAGATCCAAGCTGAACAGCGGCTGTCCGGCGCGTCGGTTCCCTGTCAGGAATCGTCCCCGGCGGTCGTTCAGGACTGCCCCTTTCAAACCAGGGCCTGGCTGCCCACCGCCGGGCCACCCAGTGTCTTGCGGGCCGGTCGATGATCCGTTCCGCCACGGTCGCCGCCAGGATGGCGGTCAGGGCCGCCGCGCCATACCAGGCGAGCCGCAGGGGGGCGGGCAGACCGGCCGGCTCGATCTCGCGGAAGAGCACCAGGATCGGGCCGTGCAGGACATAGAGTCCGTAGGAGATCCGGCCGAGGAAGCCCGAGATCCGGGCCGCTGCGCCGGAAAGCCGGGTTTCCGCCCCCAGGATCAGCAGGACCGGAAAGGCCAGGAACACCACGGCGAGGTCGAACAGCGCCGAAAGACCCAGAGGCGGCAGGGCGATGGCCATCAGGGCGACCGGGACCAGCCAGGCGCCGCTGGCGGCGCTCAGCCGGATGCGGCCCGCCATCCACAGCCGGTGCAGCAGGATGCCGGCGGGAAAGGCAAAGCCGATCCGCAGCCAGCCCATACCCCAGGCATAGGGGCCGGCGCTGCGGCCCGGGTCATTGTTGGCGAAACCGCCGTCGAAGTTTCCCGACACCAGGGCGGCGATGGCCAGGACGACGGCGGCCAGGGCGACCAGGATCATCAACCGCCGGTCGGTCAGCCAGCGGGCGACAAGGCCATAGGCGACGTTTATCCACAGCTCCAGTTGAAGCGACCAGGCCGGGCCATTGAAGGCGCAGACCAGGCCCCCGGTCAGCCAGGGCAGGAAGGCCGCTCCCAGGACAAGCCTCAGAACCGGCTGGCTTTCCAGCTCGCGCAGTCCGCCGGCCGCCAGGCCCGCCGCCACCAGGGCGCCCAGAAACAGCCCGGCCAGGGACAGGGGCCAGAGGCGCAACAATCGCCGCCAGGCAAACCACCGCCCCTGTCCGCCCTGCGCCAGCAACTGGCCATAGCCGGCGGACAGGACAAAGCCGCTGAGCAGGAAGAACAGGTCGACCATCAGATAGCCGTGGCCCAGGCCCGCCCATCCCAGGCAGGCGGCGATATGCAGCCCCATGACCAGCAGGGCGGCAAAGCCCCGCAGGCCGTCCAAGGCGCCCAGCCGGCCGGGTGCGACGGCCGGTTCGGTCATGGCGCCGGGGCGTCCGCAGCCATCGGGCCGGCTGATCCTGCGGCGGGCGCGGGGACCAGGGTCCGGGCCGCATGGGCAAGCGGTGCGACCACGCCGGACATCAGGCTGTCATGGGCGGACTCACCGGGGCCCAGGCCAAAGGTCAGGCGCTGGCGGTCCTTCCCGGGGGTGAGAAGCGTGCCAAACAGGCTGTCCCAGAGGGTCAGCATGCTGCCGAGGTTGCGGCCGAAATGGGCGGGGTCCGTGGAATGGTGAATCTGGTGGTGGGCCGGGCTGTAGAACCAGCGGCCGATGGGGCCGCCGAAGGTGATCCAGAGTTGGGAATGCTGCAGGTGCTGCACCAGATAGAGGCCGGCCAGGGCCAGGATGTTGCGGTCATAGAGGCTCAAAGCCCCCGCCGGCTGGCCCAGCAGCCAGGTCAGCAGGGCGTCGGTCGCGCCCATGACCAGGGCCAGGATATTGGCGAAGACCAGCCCGTCCACCGGATGGACCCGGAAATTGGTCAGGGGAGTCAGGACCTGGGCGCTGTGATGGACCTTGTGGAATTCCCACAGGAAGGGGATGCGGTGGCTGAGATAATGGTCGATCCAGAAGCCCAGCTCGGCCGCCAGGAACAGCACAACCGTGCCGGCGACCAGGGCGAAGACGGGCCCAAGGACCGGCGTTGGTCCGGGGCCGATCAGGGCCTCGAGCCCGGACAGCAGGGCCTTGCTGACCATGGCCTGGGACAGCATGGCCCAGCCGAACAGGGCCCCGAACATCAGCACATTGAAGCCCAGGAACCACAGGTCGGTGCGGGTCGAGCGGCTGAGCCAGATGCGGCGGGGCAGGATGACGCGGACCAGGGCCCGGAACGAGGGCAGGGGCCTACCCGGGCGGCGGCTCAGGATCACAAACAGCCCCGCAAGCGTGAAAGCCGCCAGCAGGGAGGTCAGGGACAGGGGCGACCCGGGGGACAGCAGCACGCCCATGGCCCGCTGCGCCAGCTCGGCCAGGGCCTGCGGCGCGGCCTGCGCAAGGTCTGGCATTTCCGGAAACGGGCTCATCGGCAAGGCTCGGCGCTTCTGCACATCACAGGAACTCCATAAACCAGGGTGCGTGTCGCCTTCCTTAAGGCCGCCCCCCTGTGCTACCGGGCGTGTTCCTCGCGTCCCGGGGGCCCGTAGCTCAATGGTTAGAGCCGGCCGCTCATAACGGTCTGGTTGGGGGTTCGAGTCCCTCCGGGCCTACCACCGCCTTTTAAGGAACCCTGCGGCCGGGCGGTTTTTCTGTCCGGATACTGCCCGGGCGCAGTCCGGTTTCTGTCCGGGTCCTGTCCTGCTTCTGTCCTGTTTTTGTCGGTTTTGTCCGGCTTTTGTCCGGCGTCGGGCGGTTTTTTCGGGGTCTGCGCCGTGCAGGAACGGGGGCCTTTCAGGGTCCGGTTGGCCGGGGGCTGGAGGGTCCGCAACCCCCCGCATCGCTGCCAAACTCTTGTTTTCAAGGTGAAAACTCGCGTGGCGGTGACTTCCCGCCTTGAGCGAAGGAGCGGTGAAGCGGGGCCGAAGCCGGACGAAGGGCCGCAGAACGACAGAAGCCTGTCCTGTCAAAGTCCGGGTGGTCGCCGGTTTCGGTCACGACGTTGTCCCGGTGGTCGCCGATTTCGGTCACGGTGAAATCAGGGTGTCTGCAGGATTTTTCGCGGATGCAGCCGGCGAAAACGCCGCCCGCGCGGAGACAGGTCGCACAGCCTGGCGGGCCTTTGCGAAACGGGATGAAAACAACCGTCATGTCGGCGCCCCTCAGGCTGTCGAAGCGGAGGCGGCATTATCGCATGGCGGGGGGCAAGCGTTGGGTTTGAAGAAGTCGGCCCCATCTTGCAGTATCGACAGTCATCGACTAATTTGCAGTCATTGACTAATGGAGGTGACCTTGGCAGTCATGACCATCCGAAACATCGATGACGCGATCAAGACCCGCCTGCGCCTGCGGGCGGCCATGCACGGCCGCTCCATGGAGGAGGAGGCGCGCGACATCCTGCGGTCGGCGCTTTCGACAGAGGTCCCGAGACCACGCAATCTGGGCCAGGCCATCCATGAGCGCTTCGGGGCCTTGGGCGGCGTCGATCTGCCAGAGGCGCCCCGCGAAGCAATCCGCGCGCCCATCGACTTCGGCGAATGATTGTCCTCGACACCAATGTGATCTCGGAACTGATGCGGCGCCTACCGGATCCCAGGGTCATGACCTGGATCGCCGATCAGCAAATGGCGGGCCTGTTCACCACCACCCTGACCCAGGCGGAAATCTTCTATGGTCTGGAACTGCTGCCCGACGGGCGTCGCCGCGACGACCTGTTGACCGCTGCCCGCGCCATGTTCGAAATCGATCTGGCCGGGCGCGTCCTGCCCTTCGATTCCGATGCCGCGCTTGTCTATCCGCAGATCGCCGCCGGCCGGAAACAGGGCGGCAAACCCATCAGCCAGATCGACGCCCAGATCGCCGCCATCGTCCGCTCACGCGGCGCCCGACTGGCGACCCGCAATGTTCGTGACTTTGTCGAGTGCGGGATTGTGGTGGTTGATCCCTGGGGGCAGGGCTGAGGCGGAAGGCTCCAGGCGTCTGTCGCGCCTTTCGCCCGGACCCGACAAGTCGCTGCACGGATTGGGGGCCAGGTTCAGCGACGCCAGAACGCCGACTGCCCCGACAGTTCGGCACTAGGTCCCCGGAATACTGGTCGTTGCAAAGTCCGGGTGGTCGCCGGTTTCGGTCACGACGTTGTCCCCGTGGTCGCCGATTTCGGTCACGGTGAAATCAGGGTGTCTGCAGGATTTTTCGCGGATGCCGCCGGCGAGAACGCCGACCGCGCGGAGACAGGCCGCACAGCCTGGCGGGCCTTTGCGAAACGGGATGAAAACAACCCTCATGGCGGCGCCTCCAGGCTGACGAAGCGGGGGCGGCATTATCGCATGGCGGGGGTGCGGTGGGGGTTTGACCGGGCTGGTGTGAGCCGATCCGAGCGGAAATGCCCGCCAGGCTGGCAGGGCGGAGTCCAATCGCACTGGAAAGCGAATCGAGATTGTTCAACCCTCGGGCGGTATCGCACTGTTTAAACGGTGAACTTGAGGGGATCTGGCGATGGCCATTCCTGACTACCAGAGCGCCATGCTGCCCCTGCTGAAGCGGGTAGCCGACGCCAGGGAGCCTGCGAGCATCATGGAATTGATGCCTGCCCTGGCGGCCGATTTCGGCCTGTCCGCCGAAGAGATGGCGGAGCGTTTGCCGAGCGGAGTGCAGGGTGTCTTCCACAACCGACTGCACTGGGCGAAGTTCTACATGACCCGGGCCGGACTGCTGGAAGCCACCAAAAGAGGGCGGTTCCAGATCACGCCCGATGGCTCCGCCCTGCTCAGGACCGGACTCACCCAGATAACCAACCAGAAGCTTTCGGCGTCGCCGGCATTCAAGGCCTGGTTCAAGAGCGCGCAGACCGGCGCGACCAACACCCCCATCACCGAACCGGCCGTTGATGCATCGGGGGCAACGCCAGAGGAACGGATCGAGGAAGCGCGACGGGAACTGGAGGCCAATCTCAAGGCCGAAATCCTGGATCGCGTCAGGCAGATGCTGCCGGCGGATTTCGAGCAGCTCATCATTCAGCTGCTCGTCCGGATGAACTACGGGCAAGGCCGCGAGGAACTTGCCAAGGCGCTTGGCGGGTCGGGAGACGGTGGCGTGGACGGTGTCGTCCACCAGGACCCGCTTGGCCTGGACCAGGTCTATATCCAGGCGAAACGCTACAGGGAGGGGAACAACGTCGGACCTGAAGCCATGAACAGCTTCATCGGCGCCCTGAACATCAAGAAGGCCAACAAGGGGCTGTTTGTCACGGCATCAAGCTTCTCGAAACAGGCTCGGGAACATGCGATGGCCTCCAGCCTTCATGTCGTACTGATCGACGGCGAGCGACTGGCCGAGCTGATGATCCGACATGGCGTGGGCGTGCTGACGCGGCACATGGTCGAGATCAAGGCCCTGGATGAGGGATTCTTCGAAGGGTAGGGCGCTCCCTGGAAAGACCCGAATGCAGCGCGACCGCGTTCTGCGGCCTTTCATCTCGGGCCTGAACAACATTGTCGTGACGGTCTGGATGGCAGGGGTCGAATTCAGGAAAACGGGTCGAGTCGCTATGAGGCGACTACCCCGGTCGGAACGCCGAACCGTCCCGGCGGTTCGGTACAGGGTCCCGGGAATTACGACCGGCTCTATGGTTCGGTGGGCGACCTGCATGAGCTGTCGGGGACCGATATCGCGGCGCGGCTGGAGGCGTCCCGGCCCAGGGACCCCAATAGCCCCACCTATGCCGCCGATCTGGCGGCCTTCCAGACCCTGGAAAAGGCGGCCGGGGCGGAGACGGCGGCGCGGGCCAAGGACCTGGCGGCCTGGTCCCTGGCGGCCCGGGACGGCTCCATGGGCAGTCCGAGCGATGTGCTGCGCGGCAAGTTCGACGCCTGGACAGGCGGCAAGCCCGCCGACAAGCCCCGGCTGGCGGCCGACTATGCCCGGGCCATGATCGCCCGGCAGGAACAGGCGGGGATCGCCCCGGCGGATCGTCGGCTGTTTCCCAAGACGGTCATGGGCGCCTGGATCAACGACCTGAAAAGCGATGAGCCCAAGACCCGCCGCGAGGGGCTGGACCGGCTGGGCCGGGTGGTCGAGCAGTTTGGCGACTATCGGGGCCAGGTGGTGCGGGAGCTGAAACTGGCGGGGGCGCCGGCGCGGGATATCGAGGCGGTGAGCAATGCCAGCGAGATCGGCGAGCCGGGCCAACTGGCCGTCTATGCGGCGGCGAGCGCGAACCCCGAGGCCCTGAAACCCCTGCCGGACGGCAAGACGGAGAAGGCCCTGGCCGCCCGCATCCTCGAGGAGGCCTCGCCTTATCTGAACAGCCTGCTGCCGTTCGACGGCTCCATGAGAGCCCAGAACGCGGTGCTGGACCGGGTCAAGGTCGAGGCCCGGGCGGCGGTTCTGCGGGGTGACTCTGTGGCTGATGCGGTGGAAGCGGCCATGAAGCCCTATGACCGCTATGAGTTCCGGGGGACCTGGCGGATTCCCAAGGACCAGCTGAAGGGCGGATCGGCGGTCGCCAAGGCGGGCGGAATCCGGGTGGTGGATTTCGGAGCCAAGCTGGTGCAGCAGGAGGTGACGGCGCAGGACGGCAAGTGGCTGAAGGCCGCCCCTGATCCGGCGACCGGCAAGCCCATGCCCAGCAAGGCCTATGCGGCGGTTGTGCGCGAGCGCGGGCGCTGGGTGACGACCAGCGACGATTCCGGCCTGCAGCTGATGATCCTGACCCCGGCGGGCTGGTTCCCGATCCTTGACGACAAGGGCCGGACGATCCGCCGCAGCTGGGAGCACCTGGCGAAGAAGCGGCTGCGCTAGTGGTCAACACCTGAAACTTGAGTCCCGGTGGTCCGGTGACGAGGCTGGCAAGGCAATGTCTGGTTCTCGGCCGGAAATCAACGGTGAGAATCGACCCAAGTCAGACATTCGCACCCCTAAGAATATTTGACTACCCACCGTCCCGCCGAAACGGCGTCGATCAGATCGGTCACTGTCACAGCAATATATGGGCAGCGAGCGGCGCGGCGGCGGTCTCTGATGATCAGATAAGTGATCAGGACAACACCGAGGGGTATGTTTGAGACGGCCCAATACGGATGAACACCGAGCTTTATTAGTCCGGCCCAACCAAAGAGCGTCAGAGGAATGAGACCCACCCAAGCTAGGCCAAAGCCTTCTGGCCCGAAGTGATGATCCCAGTGATCATATTGCTGACTGAGATCGATTTGGAATTTGGCCTCGAAGGCAGCGAAGAACTCAACGGCGTCGTCGCCGTCCATGCCAAGGTCGTCCAAGAGGCGATCTGTCAAGTTTAGCTTCTCGGGCCGAAGGCATCTTTCCTCGGCCAAGATGCCAATGACTTCCTTCGTTAATTGGGGATCGAGATTGGGCATCCTCTGATGTTCGCGATCTCCTCGCGGCGGTCAACGTCAGATAACCACCCCCAGGCGACATTGAGCGGGTCTGCTTTGGGGCCGCGCGCTCGAAGGTCCGCTGTCCGGCGCGACGCCAACGGGTAGAATCGACCCAAGGCGGACCTTAGTGCAGCATTGTCCTGACGATCCCGACCAACTAGGTTTCTAGCCATGCCCACCGTTCCGCCGAGTTTTATCACTTCCGTCCTACTGCTTTGGGGAGCCGCATTCACGCTCAACTCAACTATTCAAAGGGTGCGGCAGCAGTCCTTTTGGGCGGGGCAATCATCTGCTTCGTGATCTACGCCCGCAGCCAAAAACGCTGAGCAAGTAGCATCAGCTTCCCGGCATGATAGTTTTAGCCGCTGTCGACCCTGAGCGGACATCCTGCTGACCGATCACCCGCTCGAACGGGCTGCCCATCTGGTTAGGAGAGCAAGGTAAAGTGCTTGACAACCAAGACAGACGACACCGGCGATGGCTTGAATGAACCATACACCAAGGTACTCGGCGTAGGTTGGCTCCCGAAGGGGAGTCGGGGTCGCCTGCGTTGAAACCAAGATCAGGATAGTAACACCGGAAAAGATTATTGGCCCGAAGGCCAAAGCTAGGCGTCGCGATGCATACCAGGTCGGCTTCCCGTCGAATCCCCATTGCATTGGCAACCGCGGATAGCCGCGAACTCGCTTCGAAGCTGCAAGAGTGCTGCCGCCGACCGCCAAGATGATGGCGGCGGCAATGAGGACGCTTATGAATGCCATGGACCTGCATCAAGCGGTTGGGCAGGAGGTGAGTCAATGGCGGCTTTCCAACCCGAAAAGCCCCTGGGCAGGTCCGGTTTCTGGCGGGACGGCCAATGTCTGTTCTGCGGCCGAAAACCAACCGCCAATCTCGACCCAAGGCGGAAATTCCTACCGCCCGTGATAGTCATTGCCGCGTAACTTCAAGGCCGAGACCTTCCATGATTGCCGCCGCGTCCCAATGGCTTGTCGTCGTCGCAGGCCTCTGGCTGATAGGTTTGGGCGTCTTTATGCTCTTGCAACCGCGTCAGGCGCTTAAAGCGCTTGGGCAGATGGGCGGCTCACCCATGGTCCACATTGGCGAGATGGCGGTGCGTATTCTTGCTGGTATCGCCATGGTATTCGCTGCCGCTGCGTCCCGCTTTCCGGTTGCCATCGCCGTCATTGGCAGCTTCCTGATTGTCTCCGCTCTGGTCTTACTTTTGCTCCCCCGACGCTGGCACGCCGCCTATTCGACATGGTGGTCACGCCGCATCCCGGTCGCCGCCGTCCGCATGATCGCTCCGATGTCTTGGGCCATGGGTTTGGCGCTCATCTGGATCGTGGTCTAGGTCGCCCGGTCCGATCCAATGCCTGCTCGCCACCCATCTCTGCCGTTCAGGATGTCTGCTTGTTGGCGATGCGGCAATCGTGATCCACGGCCCTACCGGTCCACGGCCGCCAGGGCTCCCGGGGTCACAGACTATCCACTAGGGCCATAAGGGCAGGGGGGGGGGACCCCCCTGCCGGGCCGTAGCATCTTGGCCCCATGCCGCTGCTGTTCGACGACCCGGAACCTGATCTGGTCGGCCTGGGCGAGGGTCTGTCCCTCATGCCCTTGCCGGACAGTCTGGCGCGTGGCGAGATCTTCCGCGACGCCCAGCTGACTGGCCGTCTTGGCGGATTTTTGCGGGTCGAGGACGCCAAGGCCTTCGACCGCGATCTGCAGCGCATGACCGGCTATAGCGACGCCATCACGGCGGACGAGGCCAATGAACGGTTTGGCGTGGACGGGGAGACCCTGTTCAAGGCCCCCGTCCTGCCAGTCGAGGCGGCCTGGCAACAGCGGCAGGCGACCGAGCGGCAGTTTCGCGACTATGTGCTGGGCAACAGCGATGTTGGCCCCCTGTCGTCGATTGCGGCCGGTGTGGCCGGGACCCTGTTGGACCCGGTGTCCATCCCCCTGATGTTCCTGCCGGAGCTGCTGGGGGTCGCCAAGCTGGGACAGGCGGCCTTTGCCATGGCGCGCGGGGCCAAGGCCGGGAGCGCCGTGGTCAAGGCCGGACGGCTGGCCACGGCCAGCCGCTATGCCCTTGAGGGCGCAGCCGAAGGGCTGATCGGCGGGGCCGGCTACGAGGCCCTGAACTATGGCCTGCGCAACTATGAGGGCGACGATTACAGCTTTGGCGACGCCGGCCGGAACCTGATCCTGGGGGCGGTGCTGGGGGCGGGCGCCAAGGGGGTGCTGGGCGCCATCCTGCCGCCTGGGGCCGAGAACCGACTGGCCAGCGACCCGTCGATGGCCCGGGCGGTGTTGCGCGGCGAGGCGGCCCCTGGTTTCGGGCCGGAGGATTTGCGGGCGGCCGCCGCCATCGAGGCCCTGCCCGATGCGCGCCTGCCCGAGACGGTCGAGCGCCTGCCCGAGGAACAGCGGGCGGCGGCGACCATGCTGGCCGTGGAGCGGGTGATCGACGATGCGCCGGTGGACCTGGCCCCGGTGATCCAGCGGCAGGAGGCCGCCAACCTCAAGGCCCTTGACGAAATGCCGGGGACGCCGGGGACCCTGAAAGGCCGGATGCTCGAGGCCGGTGTGGCGGTGACCACCCGGGGCGACGAGGTGCCGGTGCGCTATGCCCTGGTCGAGATCGAAGACCTGGTGACCAGCCACGACGATGACCTGATCGTCAATGCCGACTATCCCGCCGCCCTGCAGCCGAGGGCGCGGGATCGCGCCGGGGCCGTCGCCTGGAACCGCAAGCTGCAGAGCCAGCTGAACCCCCTGCGGCTGCTGCGCGAGGCGGGGGAAGCATTACAAGACCCGATCCGAAAAGCCTGTTCGCAGCCTTCGCCGGTAAGGTGACAAGGCACTGACCGCCTGGAGGCCAGGGTTCCGGTCCAGGTCTCTGATCAGCTTCAGCGCGCCGCACGGCGCCATGCCGAGCTGATCCAGCCCCGATGAGCGCCCGGTTCGCCATTGTACCCATACCTCACCCCATCTCGCCCGCTCCCGCATGCCGTCTGCACACTGGGCCGGCCGTTGTAGAATCCGTCCGCCTGTCCTATCCAGAGCCCGTTCGGGACGCCTCATGGACAAACTGGTTCGCACCTTCTGCCTGACGCTTGTCGTCGCCCTGATGGCGTCGATGATGGTTCACGCGCCGTCGGAAGCGCGCGATCAGGCCGAGCACATGGCCGACCAGATCGCCGAACTGCACGGGGTCGACATCCAGGGCCATATGCATCCGGACTGTTCTGAAAAGACCAGCGAGCCGACGCAGGGGCATCATCATCACAGCGGCAGCGACAGCCATTCCGCCGCCGTCCCTGAAAGATCGGCCCTGGTCCTGGCCGTCGCCGGGGCGCGGGCGACCCTGCGCTGGCCGAATGACGCGATGTTGAGCGGTCTGCCCAGTCCTGGACCCGACCAACCTCCCAAACGGACGCTGACGGTCATCTGAACCGGCGCGGTCGATCGACCGCGCGCGTCCTTTTCCGGAGACTCCCTTGAAGATTCCTGTCTCCGGCCTGGCCGGACGGTGGGCGCAGGCCGCTGCCGCGTCTGTGCTCGCCATCGCTACCTGCACGGCCGTGCCGGGTGATCCTGCCCTTGCCCAGGCGCCGAAAGCGTCTGCCGAGGCGACGCTTCCCGTCCTGACCCTGGCCCAGGCCCTTGGCCGGGCCGCACAGGCCGATCCCGGCCTGGCCGGCGCCGAGGCCCGCGCCCGCGCCGCCGAAGCGGGGGTCCGGCAGGCGGACCTGCGGCCGAACCCGACGCTGGGCCTGGGTGTCGAGAACCTGCCGTCGATCGGCGGGGGCGGACTGGCCGATCGCACCGAAGTTCGCCTGACCTACGCCCAGGAGTGGGAGCGGGGTGGCGACCGGTTTGCCCGGACCGGAAGAGCGCGCAGCGAAGCCGGGCTGGTCGCCGCCGAGGCGCGCGTCGCGCGGCTGGACCGACTGGAAAAGGCTCAGCTGGCCTATGTCGAGCTGTTGGTCGCCGAGGCCCAGCGGGACGTGGCGCAACAGCGGCTTGCGCTGGCGGAGCGCGCCTTTGCCGAGACGTCGCGCCGGGTGGCGGCCGCCCGTGATCCGCTGTTCGCCGGGTCGCGGGCCGAGGCCGAGCTCGTCCAGGCCCAGATCGACAGGGATCGGGCGGAAACCGGACTGCGGCTCGCGCGGGTGGTTCTGGCCAAGTTCTGGGACGGCAGGGTGGACTTCACCGTCTTTGCGGAGGCGCTCTACGACACCTCGGCATCACGGCAGGATGTCGGCGAGATCGCATCGGCGGACCTGATGGTGTTCGATTCGAGACGAAATCTTTCCCTGGCCGATGCGGCCATCCAGCGCGCCGCCGCCATCCCCAACGCGTCGGTCGAGGTTGGCGTTCTGCATCAATGGGACAGCGGCGGCGTCGGACTGATCGTCGGGGGCTCCATTCCACTTCAGCGCTACGACCGTAACCAGGGGGCCATAGAGCGGGCCGAGGCCCTGGCGACGGCGGCGACAGCGGACCGCGCCGCCTTCCTGCTCGAGAAGGATCGGGACGTGGCCCGACTTCAGGTCGACATCGCTGCCCGGGCCAGTGAGGCCCGTCGATTGCGGGAGGACGCCCTGCTCCTGGCTGACCGGGCGGTGGGCGAGGTCGAGGCTGGATTTGCCAGGGGCGGGTTCAGCTACAACGACGTCGTCGCCGCCCATCGTGCGCTTCTGGATCTGCGGCTCCGCCTCATCCAGGTGCTTTCGGAACTCCACCGGGACGTCGCCCGCCGCGATCGACTGACCGGCGTCCATGACCCCCTGATCCAGCAAAAAGAGGCCAGCCGATGAGCCACTCACTCTCTGTCCGGACGGCTGCGGCGGTCCTGTTTCTGGTCGGTTTTGCCGGTCTGGCTGCCTGTTCCGCCTCGCCGGGTGAGAAGAAGGCCGAGGTCGAGGCGGGCGAATACGAGCGCGGCCCGCATGGCGGCCGCCTGTTGCGGGACGGCGACTTTGCGTTGGAAGTCAAGATCTTCGAAGAGGGGCCAGAGCCGCTTTACCGGCTCTATGCCTTTCTCAAGGACAGGCCCGTCGATCCGCGACAGGTCCAGGCGACGATCGCGCTGACCCGGCTTGGCGGCCGCCTCGACCGCTTCGCCTTCACGGCGGCCGAGGACTACCTGACCAGTCCTACGGTCGTGGCCGAGCCGCATTCGTTCGACGTCAGCGTCGCGGCGACCCATGCTGGCCAGGCGCACAGCTGGTCCTATCCGTCCTATGAGGGCCGAACCGTCATTACGCCGGACGCTGCCCAGGCGGGCGGGGTCAAGACCGAACGGGCGGGCAGCGCCTACCTGGGCGAGTCCCTGCCCCTGCAGGGCCGGATCGAGATCACGCCGGAAGGCCAGAGCGAGGTGCATGCCCGCTATCCGGGCCGGGTCATGACGCTGTCGGTCCAGCTGGGCGACCGGGTGCGTCGCGGCCAGGTCGTGGCGCGCGTCGAGTCGAGCGAGAGCCTTCAGACCTATTCCATCACCGCGCCGATCTCGGGCGTGATCATGGCCAAGAACACCAATGTCGGATCGATCACCGGCAATGGCGACCCGATGCTGGTGATCGGTGACCCGAACCAGGTCCATGCCGAGTTCTTCCTCTATCCCCGCGACGCCGAGCGGGTTCGCGTCGGACAGCGGGTCGAGGTGGTCAGCCTGGCCGGAGATCACCGGATCAATGCGCTGATCGAGGCGATCCTGCCGACCGCAGACATCACCAGCCAGACCCTGATCGCCCATGTCCATCTGCCGTCGCAGAACGGGGCCTGGCGTCCGGGGCTGGGGGTCCGCGGCACGGTCCAGGTGGCGACAAGCGCGGCGCCGCTGGCCGTCCGGACCCGGGCCATCCAGCCCTTCCGCGACTTCCAGGTCGTCTACGCCAAGGTCGGAAATACCTATGAGGTGCGGATGCTGGAGCTGGGTCGCCGCACGCCGGAATGGACCGAGGTGCTGGGCGGTCTGGAACCGGGAACCGAATACGTCGTGGACAGCGCCTTTCTCATTCGCGCGGACATCGAAAAGTCCGGCGCGAGCCATGACCACTAGGGGGCGCGGGGACCATGCTTGAACGCATCATCGCGCTGTCGATCCGGTTCCGCTGGGTCGTCATGGCGCTCGTCCTCCTGGCCTGCGCCGTGGGGGTCTGGAGTTTCCAGCGACTGCCCATCGACGCCACGCCCGACATCACCAACGTCCAGGTCCAGATCAGCACCGAAGCTCCCGGCTTCTCGCCGCTGGAATCCGAACAGCGGATCACCTTCCCGGTCGAGACGGCCATCGCGGGCCTGCCGGGGCTGGACTACACCCGCTCGATCTCGCGCTACGGACTGAGCCAGGTCACCGTCGTCTTCGAGGACGGGGTCGACATCTATTTCGCCCGGCAACTGGTCAACGAAAGGCTCCAGGCCGCGCGGGGGCAACTGCCGGACGGGCTGACGCCCGAACTTGGCCCCATCGCCACGGGGCTGGGCGAGATCTTCATGTATACGGTGGTGGCGGAAAAGGGTGCGCGGCGGCCCGACGGCGAACGCTACACCGCCGAGGATCTTCGCACGCTGCAGGACTGGGTGATCCGGCCCCAGCTTCGCAACACGCCCGGCGTCACCGAGGTCAACACCATCGGCGGCTTCGAGCGGCAGTATCACGTCACCCCCTTTCCCGACCGGCTGGCCGCCTATGGCGTCACCATGGCCGAGGTTGTCGAGGCGCTGAACCGCAACAACGCCAATGTCGGCGCTGGCTACGTCGAACGCTATGGCGAGCAGTATCTGGTCCGCGTCGCCGGCCAGGCAGAGACCATCGAGGACCTGGGCGCCATCGTCGTGGCCAATCGTGGCGGCGCCCCCATCCGGGTGGCCGACGTCGCCGATGTCATCATGGGCGAGGAACTGCGCACCGGCGCCGCGACGCAGGACGGCGAGGAGATCGTGCTGGGCACGGTGTTCATGCTGGTGGGCGAGAACAGTCGAACGGTGGCACGGGCGGCTGCCGCCCGGCTGAAGGTCGCTGCCGCGTCCCTGCCGTCCGGCGTCCGCGCCGTGCCGGTCTATGACCGAACCGACCTGGTCGAGCGCGCGGTCCAGACGGTCGAGAAGAACCTGGTCGAGGGCGCCCTGCTGGTCATCGTCGTGCTGTTCCTGCTCCTCGGGAACATCCGTGCGGCGCTGATCACGGCGGCGGTCATCCCGGCGACCATGCTGATGACCATCACCGGCATGGTGCAGACCAGAACCTCCGGCAATCTGATGAGCCTGGGCGCCCTGGACTTCGGCCTGATCGTCGACGGGGCCGTGATCATCGTCGAGAACTGCCTGCGGCGCTTCGGCGAGGCGCAGCAGAGGCTGGGCCGGGTCCTGACCCGCGAGGAACGGTTCGATCTGGCGGCCAGCGCCTCCAGCGAGGTCATCCGGCCGTCGCTGTTCGGGGTGTTGATCATCACCCTGGTCTATGTGCCGATCTTCGCCCTGACCGGGGTGGAGGGGAAGATGTTCCACCCCATGGCGATCACGGTCGTGATGGCCCTGTCGATCGCGCTGGTCCTGTCGCTGACCTTCGTGCCCGCGGCGGTGGCCCTGTTCGTCACCGGCAAGGTCGCGGAGAAGGAGAGCGCCATCATTCGAGGCGCGCGCCGGTTCTATGAGCCAGCGCTGGACCTCGCCCTGCGGCTGCGGATCGCCTTTATCGGTATCGCAGTCGCCCTGGTGGTGATCGCCGGTCTGGGCGCATCCAGGATGGGGTCGGAGTTCATCCCGAACCTGGACGAGGGCGACATCGCCATGCATGCCCTGCGCATCCCCGGCACCAGCCTGACCCAGGCCGTGCAGATGCAGGAGGCCATCGAACGGCGTCTGGCGCAGTTTCCCGAAGTCGAGCACGTCTTTGCCAAGATCGGCACGGCCGAGGTCGCAACCGACCCCATGCCGCCCTCGGTCGCGGACACTTTCATCATCATGAAGGACCGTTCCGATTGGCCCGATCCCCGGAAACCCAAGACCCAGCTGGTCGAGGAGATGAGGGCGGCTGTCGAGCTGATCCCCGGCAACAATTACGAGTTCACCCAGCCCATCCAGATGCGCTTCAATGAACTGCTCAGCGGAGTCCGCGCTGACGTCGCCATCAAGGTCTTCGGCGATGACCTGGAACGACTTCTGGCAGTTGGCCAGTCCATCGAGGGCGTGATCGGCAAGATCGAAGGCGCGCAGGACGTGGCCATCGAACAGGTTACCGGTCTGCCCGTGCTTCAGATCACACCTGACCGTGCGGCTTTGGCCCGGCTGGGCCTGAGCCTCTACGACGTGCAGCAGGTCGTGTCCGCTTCGATCGGCGGCATGACGGCGGGCCAGGTGTTCGAGGGCGACCGCCGCTTCGACGTGGTGGTCAGGATGCCGGAAGACCTGCGCCAGAACACCGAGGCGATCGGCCGGTTGCAGATCCCCCTGCCTTCCACAGTCGGCGGAGGGCGGGCCTTTGTCCCCCTGGAAGAGGTGGCGACCATCGCCGTCGAACAGGGGCCGAACCAGATCAGCCGGGAAGACGGAAAACGGCGCGTGGTCGTTACGGCCAACGTCCGCGACCGCGACCTGGGGTCCTTCATCGCCGAGGTGCAGCAGAAGGTCGGAGCCCAGGTCGAGGTCCCCGCCGGATACTGGATAAGCTACGGCGGCACCTTCGAGCAGCTGATCTCGGCGGCCAGGCGGTTGCAACTGGTGGTGCCGGTTGTGCTGCTGCTGATCTTCGGCCTTCTGTTCGCCCTGTTCCGCTCGATCAAGGACAGCGCCATCGTCTTCTCCGGCGTGCCACTGGCCCTGACCGGCGGTGTGGCGGCTCTGGCGATGCGGGGTCTGCCGCTGTCGATCTCGGCGGCAGTCGGCTTCATCGCCCTGTCCGGTGTCGCGGTGCTGAACGGCGTCGTGATGGTCAGCTTCATCCGGGGCCTGATCGAGGAGGGCAGGCCGCTCAAGGAAGCCATCCGCGAGGGGGCTCTCACCCGCCTGCGGCCCGTGCTGATGACCGCCCTGGTCGCCAGCCTGGGCTTCGTGCCCATGGCGCTGAACGTCGGCGCCGGGGCCGAGGTGCAGCGTCCCCTGGCCACGGTCGTGATCGGCGGGATCATCTCCTCGACGATCCTGACCCTCCTGGTCCTGCCAGCGCTCTTCAGCCTGGTCCATGGCCGCGACCGTCTCGGCGACCGGCTGCGTCCTGCCTGGCTCGACCACCTGCCGTTCCGGTCCAGGCGAGGAGCCGGATGATGTGCGGCCTTGGATTACCGCAATGCTGCCTGAAGATCACATCCCAATCACCGCACCGGGATAACCCTCAACGACCACCTGGACCCGCCCCCGCCTTCGGATCCCCCGCTCCCCGCCGCCCATGCTCCAGCCAGGCGGCCAGGTCTGGCGACAGTTCGGTCTCGACGCGGGACTGGTAAAGGGCCAGGTCTTCGGCGGTCAGCGCGTCGCGCCAGCGGCCGTTGACGCCCTTGTTGAGGAAGGTGGCGTGGCCGCCCTCGAAGGACAGTTCGGCGCCGGGCATCAGGTCGGCGCCGGCGGCTTTCATGGCCTCGAAATCGGCGGCCTGGACAAGGCTGGGCCAGAGGGAGGCCGGGGTGTCGATCTCGAGGAAGTCGGCGACGCGGCGCATCTCGCCGTCCAGGTCCGCCTTCAGGTCGTTGAAATGGACCAGCAGCAGGTTGTCGCGGTCCCGTTCAGCCCAGAAGGATCGCTCTATCTCGAAGAAACCATCGCCCATCTGTTCGGCGCCGGCTGTGCCGCCCGGGGTGATCCATTGGCGGAAGAAGCCCCGCATATCCCGGGTCGGGCGGGGGGCGGGCCTGTGCAGGGCCGGATCGGCGTCGGCCACAGCATCCAGCCGGGACCAGGCGGCCGCAGTATAGGCATTGATGTGGTTCAGATAGGACATGCAGGCGTCGCGCCCGTCGCGGGCCACATGGATGTATTTCACCCCGTCATGGATCGGCAGGGCGCTGAGCGGCAGGTGCGACTTGATGTATCGCCGGTGGGTCTGGGCCTCCAGCAGGGTCAGCATCTCGTCCAGGTTGTCGCGCAGGCAGCTGTCCAGCCAGGGCGAAATGGCATGCAGCGGTTTTGGCTCGGTGGACTGGAAGACCAGCAGGCTGACGATCTGCTGGGTTCAGGTGGTGCCCACCTTGGGGGCCGTCGCGATGACAATGTCGCCCTGGCGGGGGACAAAGGGGTCCCAGCGGGCGCTGTCGCAATAGTAGCCCTTGACCGGTGTGACGGCGAGTCGGCTGACCATGTCTGTATCCCCCCTGACCGGCCGTTGTTTTGGCGTCTTGAGGACGGGACGGTAGGCCAGGGACGGGGCGGGGGGAAGAGGGCGGCCAGGCCGTCGGACCTGCCCCTACAGTCGCTCCAGATCACAGCCCCGGGCCGCCAGGATGGGCCGCAGGGCCCAGTAGGCGGCGGGGGTGCGCATCAGGGGGATGCGCGGGTGGAGGTGATGGACGATGTGGTACTGCATGCCCATGGTCAGGATGTTGCCCAGATGGCTGCGGAAGGCCCGGGTGTTGCTGTAGCGGCCGGTCTCGTTGGCGGGGTGATGCGGCGCCCAGCTGAGATAGAAGCCGATATAGGTCTGGGCGACATGGCGGGGCAGCCACCAGATCAGGGCCGCCTCGAGGGCGTGACCGGTCCAGGCCATGCCGAACAGCACCGCCAGGAAGACCAGCTGGTAGATCAGGGCGTCGCGCACGGCCCGTCCGGCTTCCGGCGTGGCCAGCCGCTGCAGGGTTGCGCCATAGCTGGCGGCCGCCCGGGCGCCGGGCTGGCGGCCGGCGATGGACCGCCTGATGAAGTCCCAGCCATTGGCCGCCCGGGTGCCGATATCGGGGTCCAGCTCCGGGTCGTTGGTATGGATGTGGTGTTCGTAATGGGTCAGCCGGGCGACGCGATAGGGCAGCAGAAGCGGGATCGTGGACAGGTGTCCCAGCAGCTCGTTCAGCCAGAACAGCCGCTCTCCCGGCCTTGCGATGATGTAGTGCTGGGCCTCGTGGGACGGCAGATAGCCGAGGGAAACGCTGATACAGGCCAGGGGGAAGGCCGCCCAGAGCGGCAGCAGGCCCGACAGGGTCAGGGGCCAGAGCGACAGCCAGAAGACCAGGTTGCCAAAGCCCCAGGCGATGGAGCCCCAGGGCAGGCCGCCCATGTACCGGTCGGCGATCTCCATCTCCAGCCGGGCCAGCTCGCGGCTGTCCAGGGCGGCGACATCGGCGACCAAATCGGGATGTGACATCGGGGCGGCGCTCACAGCCAGCGCCCCGTACGCAGGGCGATGGCGCCCCAGACCCCGCCAATGGCCATGCCGACGGCCAGGGTCGGGATCGAGGCGGGCAGGGGAAGGCCGGAGCGCTGGAGGATCTCGCTGAACAACGGCCCGAGGAAGCCCAGGCCAAACAGCAGGGGCATGGCCTGAAAGACCCTGGTGAGGATGAATTTTGCCATGGATGCGTCCCCCGGTCGGCGACACCAAGGACAGTCTCCTACGGACAGTCTCTCTTCGGGTCGGCGCCGGCTGAAGATGACGCTGCCGTCATTTTTCGTCAAGTGGCGCTGTGACCCGCCTTCCGATTGACGCCCTCGCCGCCAGCCGGTAGCCCAGCCCCATGACCGACCTGCCTGCCGGCCTTTCCCAGCTCTCCCACCGCTATGACGTCCTGCTCTGTGACGTCTGGGGCGTGATCCATAATGGCGTGACCCGGTTTCCCGAGGCCTGCGAGGCCCTGTCCCGCTGGCGGGCAGAGGTGGGGCCCGTGGTGCTGATTTCCAATTCGCCCCGGCCGGCCAGTGCGGTGCTCAGCCAGCTGGATGGCCTGGGCGTGCCGCGGGACGCCTGGAGCGCCTTTGTCACCTCGGGCGACGCCACCCGCGCCCTTCTGGCCGAACGGGCGCCCGGACCCCTCTGGACCATTGGTCCGGACCGGGACGCGCCGCTGTATGAGGGCCTCGGCCTGAGCTTCGGCACGGTCGAGGACGCCGCCTTTGTCAGCGTCACCGGGCCGGATGACGACGAGGTCGAGACACCTGAGGACTATCGCGAGCGGCTGTCCATCGCCGTCGCCCGGGGCCTGCCCCTGATCTGCGCCAATCCTGACCGGGTGGTGCAGCGCGGCGACCGGCTGATCTATTGCGGCGGCGCCCTGGCGGACCTGTATGCCCAGCTGGGCGGCGAGGTGCTGATGGCCGGCAAGCCCTTTACGCCCATCTATGATCTCAGCCTGCACCAGGGCGAGGCGCTGCTGGGCCGGCCCCTGGACCGGGCCCGGGTGCTCTGTATCGGCGACGGGGTCATCACCGATGTGAAGGGCGCCGAGGACCATGGCCTGGACTGCCTGTTCATCGCCAAGGGCATCCATGGTGAAAAGGCCCTTGGCCCTGACGGCCGGCTCGATGCGGGCCGGGTTGCGGGCCTGCTGCAGGAAGAGGGCGTCACCGCCGCCCATGCCATGGCCGATCTGGTCTGGTGACAACAAGACGTCCGGAGAGAATGATGCAGGGACTGTTTCTGGAAGACCTCAGCCTTGGCCAAACGGCCGAGCTGGTCCGCACCGTGGACGAGGCCGCCATTGTCGCCTTCGCCCAGGTCACGGGCGATGAGAACCCCGTCCATCTGGACGAGGCCTATGCCGCCACCACTGCCTTCAAGACCCGCATCGCCCACGGCATGCTGTCAGCGGCCTATATTTCGGCCGTGATTGGCACCCAACTGCCCGGACCCGGCACCATCTATATGCAGCAGGCCCTGCGCTTCAAACGTCCGGTCAAGATCGGCGATGAGGTCACCAC
>JARWZW010000044.1 GCA_029866155.1 Caulobacter sp.
GGTTTGGACGAGGGGGAAAGGGGCTCACCTACATTCCCGATATCATGGTCCCGGGGGTAAGCCAGGCGCCGGCGGGCTGGCGGGCGCCGCCACAGCCCGGCATCCGGCTGTCGCTGGGCGTGACCGGCCATCGCCTGAGCAATGCCGCCTATGCCGCCAATGTTTCGGCGGTCGCCCAGACCCTGTCGTCGGTGTTCGACATCATGGCGAGGGCCGTGGCCGCCACGCCGCCTCCGGCCGCAGGGGCGGCGCCGGCCCCGGTCCGATTGCATTCCATGATGGTCGACGGCTTCGACCAGATGGCCTCGCACCAGGCCCTGGAGCGGGGTTGGGAACTGGTTGCGCCCCTGCCCTTTGGCCAGGCGCTGAACGCCTCTATCAATGCGAGTCCTGAAACGGCCGAAGAGGCAAGGTTTCTGCTGACCGGCCAGGGCGCCTGCAGCGCGGCGACGCTGGCCAGGGCCGACGCCATAGGCGGCTTGCTGGCACAGGCGCGCGTGTTTGCTCTGGCCGATGCGGACGAGGCCATCACGGCCCGTCACCTGGCCCGCCTGGAAGAGCCGGCCAGCGTCCAGCGGGCACAGGCCTACAGCGTCCAGGCCTCCGAGCGGGTTGCGCTGGCCGCGCGGGTGATGATCGAACAGTCGGACCTCATCGTCGGGGTCTGGGACGGGGCCAGCACCAGCTTTGTGGGCGGCACCGGACATACCATCGCCCTGGCCCTGGAGATGGGGGCCCCCGTGCTCTGGATCGACGCCAGGGCCCCCGAGGGTTGGCGCATCCTGAATGCGCCTGAATCTCTGGCCGTCTCCCTTGTCCAGGACACGGGCGCCATCCCTGACGACGGCGGGGCGGATGATCGTGACCGCGAGGCGGCGCTGATCCGGCTTGTCCAGGAGGCCTTGCAGCCGGCGGCCGGCAAGAAGCCCGATCCTCATCTCTCACCCCTGCAGGGTCTCAAAGCGCTCGACGCCGAGCGATGGAGGGCTCGCAGCAACATTTTCTGGCATGGCTATCGCCGGATCGAGGCGCTGTTCGGCGCTGACGACCTGAAGGGCCGCCTGCGAAACCTGACCCAGATCTACGAGACCCCCGACGACATCGCCAGCGGCAGCGCGGCGCCCTTGCTGGCCGCCGCCCGGGGGCTCCCCGGCCAGGACAGCCGCTATGTCGACCAGGTCGGCCGCGAAGTCCTGCGGCGGTTCGCCTGGGCGGACGGCATCTCGGCCCGGCTGTCCGACACCTATCGCGGCGGCATGATTCTGAGCTTCCTGTTTTCGGCCTTCGCGATTGTCGGCGGCATCGCCTATCTCCCCTTTGCCAGCAGCCATGAGAAATGGATGTTCGCGCTGTTCGAACTGGCCCTTCTGGGGAGCATTCTGCTCATCACGGCCGTAGGCCAGAAGCGGCGCTGGCATGGTCGCTGGTTCGAGACCCGTCGGGTGGCCGAGTATTTTCGACATGCGCCGATCCTGCTGCTGCTGGGCGTCGCCAGGCCCCCGGGCCGATGGCCGCGCGGCGCCCACACCTCCTGGCCGGAATGGTATGCCCGCCACGGCCTGCGCGAAGTCGGGCTGCCGCCAGTATCGATCACTTCGGCCTATCTTCGGGAAGCCCTGAAGTCCTTGTTGCTCGACCATGTGGTCCGGCAGCGCGACTACCATCGCTACAAGGCCCGCCGCCTGGGCCAGGCGCATCACAACCTCGACAAGCTTTCGGAAGCGCTGTTCGGCCTGGCCATTGCTTCGGTCAGCGCCTATCTTCTGCTGAAGGCAGGCGGGGCGATGCACTGGATCGACAAGCATATCGCCGCCAGCCTGTCCTACGGTTTCACCTTCCTGGGTGTCATGCTGCCAACCTTTGGCGCCTCCATCGCCGGCATTCGCTACTTCGGCGATTTCGAGCGGTTTTCGGCCATCTCCGAGGTGACCGCAGAGAAGCTGGACGCGGTGGTCGGCAGGATTGAAATGCTTCTCAAGGCGCCCGACGCCGAGCTGACCTACGGGCGGGTTTCAGAACTTGCCCACGCCGCCGACGACATCGTCGTCAGCGAGATCGAGAACTGGCAGGCTGTCTTCGGCGGCAAGCACATCGCCGTCCCGGTCTGACGGGATTTCGACTGGATCAGCTGCCGCGCCCCCGCGCTGCGGGTCATTCCGTCAACGGCCCGGGCCAGGGGTCCGACAATGATGACGACCCTGGGCGGAATCGACCTTTCGTCGTTGCTCCACTACAGTCTGCGCCAATCAGAAGAAGCGCCCCGTGACCGACATCTTCCTGTCCTATAATCGCGAGGACCAGGCGCGGGCGAAGCTGTTCGCCGAAGCGTTCGAGGGTCACGGTTACAAGGTCTGGTGGGATGTCGGCCTGAGGACCGGTGAAGCCTATGACGAGGTGACCGAGGCGGCGCTCCGCCAGGCCAGGGCGGTCGTCGTACTCTGGTCGAAACGGTCCGCGGCGTCCCGATGGGTCCGCGCCGAAGCCACTCTTGCAGAGCGAAACAGGACCCTGGTCCCCTGCATGATCGAGCCGTGCGAGCGGCCGATCATGTTCGAACTTACCCAGACCGCAGAGCTTGGCCACTGGTGGGGCGATCTCGAGGATCCCGTCTGGCGCCGGTTTCTGGCTGATCTGCAGCTCAAGTTCGAAGATGCCGGCCAGCCGGCGCCGGTCGCCGATCCGCCCCTGGCCGGCGCGCCGACGCCCCCCGCTGGAAAGCCGCCGCCGCAGACCAATCTGGCGGTGGGCGGCTCCGCGATGATCGGTCGAGCGAAGGACAGCGCCGCGCTTTGCGCCGCTCTCAAGACCCATCGGCTGGTGACGATTTCGGGGCCGGGCGGCGGCGGCAAGAGCCGTCTGGCTAATGCCGTCGCCTGGCAGGCCCTGCCAGATTTCTCCGATGGCGTCTGGTGGGTCGAGCTGGCCCCCGTGACTGACGGCGTGCTGGTGGCCGATGCAATCGCGCGGTCCCTCGGCCTGACGGTGGGTGCTGGGCTGACCGACCTTGTCGAGCAGATCAAGGACCGGCGAATGCTGCTGGTCCTGGACAACTGCGAACATGTCATCGCCGCCGCGGCGGAGGTTGCCGAAGCGATCATCGGCGGCGCAGCCAATGTTCATGTGATGACGACCAGTCAGGAGCGGCTTCGCTCCAACCATGAGCACACCTATCGCCTGGCGCCTCTCGCGACACCCGCCAGCGGGGATCAGCGCGAAGGGCCTGACTCCCTCGACCTCTTTGCAGAGCGGGCCCGGGCCGCCAGTCCCGGCTTTGAGCTGACCCCCGAGAATCTCCCGGCCATCGCGCAGATATGTCGCCAGCTTGATGGACTGCCGCTGGCGATCGAACTGGCGGCGGCGCGCCTGCCGCTGCTGGGTCTCGACGGACTGCGCCAGCGGCTCGAGGACCGGTTTCGCGTGCTGGGCAATGCTTCGAGAACGGCGCCGGCCAGGCAGCGCACCCTGCGCGCGGCGCTGGAATGGAGCCATGGGTTGCTGACCCCTGCGGAACAGACCCTGTTCGCGCGCATGGGGGTGTTCGCCGGCTGGTTCGACCTTGAGGCCCTGGAACAGGTCTGCAGCGATGCGGTGCTCGAAAGCTGGGAGGTGATCGATATCGCCACAAGCCTGATCGACAAGTCGCTTCTGACACTCGATTCGCGGGATCCGCCCCGCTACAGGCTGCTGGAAACCCCCCGCGCCTTTGCGATCGAACAGCTGGACAGGGCCGCGGATGCGCGCGCTGTAAAGGCGCGCCATGCCGGGGTGATGCGTGCGCGCCTGTTGCAGGCCCAGGAAGCCCAGTGGACCCCGGCCGGTTCCATCGCCATTGATCGCGTGGTTCAGGATATCGGCAATCTCAGATCGGCCCTGGCCTGGGCGGCTGGTCCGGACGGCGATCCTGAAATGCTGATGGCCCTCGCCGGCACCGGCTCGGTCGTCTGGTCTCAGGCCGGGGCCGAGGACGAGGGTCTGACCTGGTGTGAAATCGCCCTGCAGGCGGTGAATGACATCACCCAGCCGGGGCTTGAGGCCGAACTGCTGGTATCGTTCGGGAAACTGAGCCCTCTGAAGGACGCCGAACGGGAGGTGGCCGCCCTGGAGCGGGCCGTCGCACTGTTTGCCGCGCAGTTTGACCGCCAGAGTCAGTATATCGCCCTCGGCACGCTTTCGAAGAAGCTCATCTGGCGTCGGGACCTTGATGGCGCGCTGGACGCCATAAGCCAGGCAGAGGCCCTGTTTGACCCTCGGTGGCCTGCAGCGATCAGGACCGACCTGCTGCAGGCCAGGACCTACCTTCTGGAAATCCAGGGCCGCCCGGCGGAGGGCGAGGCCTTCATGCTCGAACTTCTGGCGCTCATGCGCGCCCTGGGCGACCCGGAAAAGATCGATGTGGCCATGATCGAACTGGCCGAAAGCTACATGGTTCAAGGCAAGTTCGCGGAGGCGGCAGACCTGCGTCAGACCGTGCAGGACCGGGTTGGACGCAAGAGGCCAGCCTTTCAGAATCTTGCCAATCTGTCCGCTGTCTACACCCAGCTCGATCGCCTGGACGAGGCCCTTGCCTGCGCCCGCGCCGGCGCCGAAGGCCTTCTGCGAAGCAGCAAGGTCTGGCCTTTTCTGGATCATTTTGCGCTGATGGCCTGCAAGCGCGGGCGGATGGACGACGGCGCCCGCATGGCCGGCTGTGCAGATTACCATTTCCGCGCCAGCGGCTTTGACCGGGAAATGAGCGAGATCCGTTCCCGGACCCAGACCGACCTGCTGTTGCGCGCTGCATTCGGTGATGGGCAGTTGCAGACCCTTTACGAACAAGGCTCTGCAATGCCCATGAGCAGCCTGATCCAGGCCGTACTGGCGGACTGAGGACCCTCGACCGGGCCAGGGCGACAGGCCATCTCATCACCCAGTGCGGCAATCGACGCCAGCAGACCTTTTTCGTCGAGCGGGACGATCGGACCTGACTGAACCCGGCGGCGGAGGAATTCCAGGGATCCTTCCCCTAACGAGAAGGGGGACTAGCGCGAAAGCGATGGTGGAAGGGGCCCCACCGTTCGGTCTGCTGCAACTGAATGGGCGGTCGCCAGGCATTGGCGAAGATAGAAACACACATCACTTCAGCACCTCGCATGGCTTTGAGTCATAGTAATGCGGTCTGTGACCCTGGCTTCAGTTTTTCGAGTAGGGGGCTTTACGGCCGATTGCCGTTAACCTGACAAGGCTCGTGCGGGCTCCCTGGTTGGCGGCTGTTTAACTGACGAATCCCCAGGTGCGCCGGGTGCATGACCCAATTCGGGGCTACTCGGTCAGGGCGAGTTCTTGGAAAACACCTTCAACCGAATTGGCTGGCTTAGCTGTGTATGGCACGCTTTGCCGCAAGGGAAGTAGGGTGAAGCCGTGAACGTTCGAAGGCCTCGTCGACCACGCTGGCGGATTGGTGGCGGGAACCCCGGCCGGCGGCGCGCTGTGCTCCTGGCCGCGGCGCTGGTTTGCGCCGTAGCCACGCCGGTCGCCGCGATGGCATCGGGGGCCGCTGGCGCCGGCGCGCCCCGCGACCCGCTGGCTCCGCTGAACAGGGTGCTGTTCGGGTTCAATGCGAAGGTGTTGGATCCGTTCATTGTCCGCCCGCTCACGCAGGGCTTTGAGGCGGTTGCGCCCGGTGTCCTTCGCAAAGGCCTGCGCAACGCCTTGGGCAATCTTCGCGAGCCAGCCACGGCGGCCAACGCTCTTCTGCAGGGCCGTCCGACCGTCGCCGCGAAGGCGACCGGACGTTTCCTGATCAACTCGACGGTTGGCGTGGTTGGCCTGTTCGATGTCGCGGGCAAGGGCGGCATCATCAGGGAGCCGGCTGATTTTGGCCAGACGCTCGGCCGTTGGGGGGTTGGGGAGGGACCATACATCTATGTGCCAGTGATCGGCCCAACCACCCTGCGCGACGGCCTCGGCGGCCTCATCGGCTATGCTGCCGACCCTGTGAGCCAGGCGACCGGCGGCCTCGACACCGATTTCGCCATTGCCCGCTCGGTCATTCGCGGGGTTGAGGCTCGCTCCGAGGCCGACGCTCTGCTGACATCGGTGATGACCGACGCCACCGATCCTTACGCCACAGTCCGCGGCGCCTACCTGCAGAACCGCGCCGCCGCCGTCGCCGCAGCCCGCGGCGAAGCCTTGGATCTGCCCGCTTTCGACGAGCCGCCCCCGGAGGAAGTTAACTGACATGCCGTTCAGGTACATCAATCGCCGCAGGCTGTTCGCCGGTATGTTGGTCAGTGCAACCGGCGCTCCGGGCCTCGTACATGCGGCCCGCAGCGCCGAGGCTGAGGCATTCGTGGCCTCAGAGGGGCAGAAGGTGCTGGCCTTGCTGGGAGACCGCGGCCTGTCGGAGGCGGCGCGTCAGAGCCGATTGACCGCGAGCATGGACGCACTGGCCGACTTCAACCGCATTTCGGCCTTCGTGCTCGGTCGCCATGCCAGGACCCTGGCGCCGGCGCAACGCCAGCGCTTCAACCAGGCCTTTCGTGCTCACGTGCAGCGCGTGTTCCTCAAGCAGCTGGCGGCCTATCGGGGCAGCCAGTTGCGCGTGACCGGCAGCACCGCCCGGTCGCCGACAGACGCCGTGATCAACAGTCTGGTGCGGGTCGGATCGACCGACGAGGCGGTGGCCTGGCGCGTCCTTGGAGCTCCCGGCGCTCTGAAGGTTGTCGACGTCCAGGCCAAGGGCGTCTGGTTGGCGATTACGCTTCAGCAGGACTTCGTTTCGACCATCGATAACGCCCGCGGGGACGTCGAGGTGCTGATCCGCAGGCTCGAGAGCGGCGGCAAGGGCTAGAAGGGCGACGCGATGCGCGAAAACTGGATCGAGCCGCTGGTCGGCGCCGTCGTGTTGCTCGGGGCGGGCCTTTTCCTGACCTATCTCCTGCTCGCCGGCGATGCGCGGCCTGCTCCTGACGGCTATGGCTTGACCGCGAGCTTCGGCCAGGTCGGCGGGCTTCGCGAGGGCGACGAGGTCCGGGTCGCCGGAGTCAAGGTTGGTCGGGTCGAGCGCATCGCCCTGCAGCCCGAAACCTACATGGCCGTCGCCGAGCTCGAGATCGCCCCCCAGACCCGCCTGCCGCGGGATTCCACAGCGCGCGTGACCAGCGACGGCCTGCTCGGCGGTGCGTATGTTGCCATTGAGCCGGGCGCCGACACGGCGATGCTGAAGGCCGGCGGCGAGATCGAGAACACCCAGGGCGCAGTCGATCTGTTCGGCCTGATCGGTCAGTTCATCAACAAACCCGCGACCGCGGGCGAGCCGGCGACCTGATACGACCCATGCAGCAGCTCGTCCTCGCCCCGTTCACCATCATCGGACGCCTCGTTATCGGGGTTTGTGCGATTGTCGGGGCGCTGAGCCTGTTCGTCGGGCGGACGTTGTTCGCCTGCCTAACGCCGCGCTGGCATGGTGGACAGATCGCGCGACAGGTTGTGTCGATCGGTTTCCTGTCCTTGCCGGTTGTCGGCCTGACGGCGGTATTCACCGGCGCGGCCTTGGCCCTGAACATCTATACGGGCGGAGGCCGCTTCAATGCGGAGCAGATCGTGCCGCAGATCGTGGCCCTCGGCATCACCCGCGAACTGGCGCCGGTACTGGTGGCGCTGATGCTTTCCGGTCGGGTCGCCACGACCATCGCGGCCGAGATCGGCGCAATGCGAGCCACCGAACAGATCGACGCGATGCGGACCTTGTCTACCGATCCCTTCCGCTTTCTGGTGGCGCCTCGGGTCCTCGCCGGGGTGGCGACCCTGCCCCTGTTGACCGGCGTCGCGGACATCCTGGGGATCGGCGGCGGCTGGCTGGTCTCGACCCTGTCGCTGGGCTTCAACCCGGAGGCCTACGCGCGTTCGACCGTGGCCTTCCTCGAGGCCTGGGACATTCAGTCCGGACTGATAAAGGCGGCGGCGTTCGGTTTCATCGTGACCGCCATGGGCGCCTTTCATGGCTATCGGGCGACCGGCGGCGCGCGCGGGGTCGGTCACGCGGCCACGCAGGCCATGGTCTGGTCAGGTGTGCTGATCTTCGCGACCGACTACCTGATGACCAGCTGGTTCACCCAGACATGAGCGCTGGGGCGCCCGAACTGGAATGGCGCGGTGTCCGCAAGATCCTCGGCGGCCGGCCGGTGCTGGACGGGCTTGATCTGTCGCTCGACGCGGGACGTTCGCTCGTCATCATTGGCGGGTCTGGCCAGGGGAAGTCAGTGGCGCTGAAACTCGCGCTCGGCCTTATGCGGCCCGATGCCGGAACTGTTCTGTTCAAGGGGCAATCGCTGCCGGGCCTGTTCAACCGGCGACAGTCAGACCTCTACCGCCAGTCCGGCGTCCTGTTCCAAGGGGCAGCGCTGTTCGACAGCTTGAGGGTCTGGGAGGTCGTATCCTTCCGCCTGCTGTATGCCGACAATCGACCCCCGGCCCTTGCTCGCGATGCGGCCATCGAGGCCTTGGCGCAGGTCCAGCTGGGGCCCGAGGTGGCCGATCTGTTTCCGTCTGAACTCTCCGGAGGCATGCAGAAGCGGGTCGGACTGGCTCGGGCGATCGTCGGCGCGCCCAGGATTCTGTTTTTTGACGAGCCAACCACCGGCCTCGATCCGGTGACCGCCGCGAGCATCAGTCGGCTGATTGCCGATCAGGTCATGCGGCTCGGCTGCACAGCCGTCACGATTACCCACGACCTTGTCTCGGCGCGGACCATCGCCGACGACATTGCGTTGCTCGACGGGGGACGCATCGCCTGGCAGGGAGGTCGTGCCGACCTCGACATGACGAAAGATCCCCGGGTGCGGTCCATGGTCGAAGCAAGCATGCCCACGCGCTGACTGAGCGCCGGGGAGGCGGATCAGGACAGTGGGGGCACACACCAATTCAGCCTTGATTGAAACGGAACATTCAGCACTGGCCCAGGCTGTCGGAGGGAACCACCTGCGCTACACACGCGCGATCAACCTGCGGGAGCGTTGGGCGGGCTTTCTCTGGCAGGGGGCGGTTCGCGCCCATCTCGGGGGCCAGGCCCGATCCTCTCCTGACCGCCTGCCCCTGGCCGTGCGGCTCGACGCGGAGATGTCGGGGTTTTTCGACATCGACGTCTCCAGTTTCCTTGTCTCCAGTTTCAGCCCTCAGGGGGTCGGTCAGTGAACTGCTCTAGTTGGACCCCTGGTAGCTTATTGCGGCGACCTCCAGAATTTCCTGACGATCCTCGCCGAGGATATGTCCCCTGGCGATCGCGGCATCCAGACTTTCGGTGAAACGCTTCAGAAACTCCGCCTTGCCGCCGGGATAGAGGCTGGCAAGTTTCGCCGCATCGAAAGGCTCGCCAACGCCAACCATCATGCCGATGAATCCGCCTTCGTTGCCGATTCCGGCAAGCCGCATGGTTGGCACATCTGTCCAGGGGGTGCGCACCCCACCCTTGGCAATGCCATTGGCGTCGGTAACGAAGGCCCATTTTTCACCATCGGGCCTTGTCGCGACGATGGGCGTGCTGGCAGGGGCCTTGCCGGTGCGTAGCCAGTTATCAAGGGCGCGTACGGCCGCCTGAACTACATAATGGTGCGGCTGGCCCGGGTTATAGGGCTTGGCGAGTCCGCCGGCCGGTACGCCGGGCGCATTCACCGACGGGCGGAATATCTGGGCGAGTTCCGTCGCGCTGCGCCTGCCATCATCCATGAGGGCTCCGCCAAGCAGATAGCCATCGGCATGGGCGGCGCCGGCCAGCTCCCAGACTCGCAGGGTCTGGCCGTCGGACGTACGCGATCCGGCATAGCCCGTCCGGCGCGCTCCATGGATGTCCGTTTCGGTGACGACGCTCAACACGGGCGCCCGCATGTCCGACCGGAACCGCATTTGCGCAGGCATGTCGTACTGCGGGTCAAACTCGGCTGCGCTTTCGATCCCGCGGTTGTTGCCCAGCGATGCCCCGCTGCCAAACCGGGAATGGACAAGGTAGCCATCATAGACCTTCGCCAGCGGATCAATCGCATTCACATAAGTCACCAGCGCCACCGCCGATTGCGATTCGCCAAGGCCGATGACCCGGCTGGGCTCCAGATTGCCGAGCAGCCCGCGCGATCCCTGGGCCTTCAGCGCCCTTCCGGCCTGTGAAAAAATATCAAAGGAATAGGCATCGCCGGGATGCGACAGCGATCCATACCGAACCGGGTCCGCCTTGGTCAGCGGCATGTTCATACCCATCACCGAGGCGCCGCCATCCACGCCCACCTTCTGGGCCGAGATCGCAACATAGGCATAGCCGCCCCGCAGAATCTCACGGTGCGCCGCCAACCAGTCTGGTGCTGAGTCCATTCCGGCGGTGACGTTGAGCCATTCGACCAGGACCGTGCCGTTGAACTTCTCCGGGTCGCTGGGCCGGACAACGACATATCGGGTGGCGTAGTCCGCCGTGCCATCTTCCACCGCGGCAAGTTTGCCGTCCAGGGTAGCGGGACGCTTCAGCGCATAGCGGGTCGCCTTGCCTGCCACCCTGAACTCGTCGACCTGATAGCCCAGGCTGGAAAGATCATAGCGGGCCAGCATGAGAACCGGCTTGCCCGGCAGAGCAGCAATTGCAGGACCTTGTTCCGACTGCGCCCGCGCCGTCACTGGCGCAGACGCAAAGGCAGCGGCAAGCAGCAGTACAAGGCTGCGGAACTTCAGAATGGATTTCATGGGTCAGGCTCCCCCGGCCCCGCCTCATATGCAGGGCGGGCCTCGCAAGAGGCGTAACTTCAGCTCACGTCCAAGGCAATCCGAGCGGGATGATGCGAACTTCGTTGACAGTGCGCCTCACGGACCCCGTCCCAGCCTGATGCGAAGCTCCAGGCATGGCGCGGATGGCGTGCGCAGTGTTTGCCGGAGCTCCGCTCCCTGCCGGCCGGCGTGGCAAGGGCCGGGCGCTGACCTTCTTCAGTGACGCGGATGATCAGCTCTACCGGGACCTGCTGGCGGCGGGGCGCTGCAGGTCCCTGGCCCCCGGGCGCGGAGCCTACCCTGTCGGCGGGTCGTAATGGACCTGGGCGCCCGGTCCCAGCGGCAGGTCCAGGATCACCCAGCCGACGGTCATGCTGATGCCGGCCACCATGAAACACAGGGCATAGGGCAGCATCAGGGCCAGAAGCGAGCCGACCCCCATGCTGCTGTCCCAGCGCCGACCGAAGGCCAGGATGAGGGGGAAATAGCTCATCAGGGGGGTCATGATGTTTGTGTAGCTGTCGCCCATGCGATAGGCGGCCGTGGTCATTTCGGGACTGATGCCCAGCAGCATGAACATAGGCACCACGACCGGTGAAAGCGCGCTCCACTTGGCCGAGGCCGAGCCGATGAAAAGGTCCAGGAAGGACGAGAGCAGCAGCACGCAGACCAGAAGCACCGCCGCCGGCAAGGCCATGCCCTGCAGGGCCTCGGCCCCGTTGATGGCGATGATCGGCCCGATGCGCGACCAGTTGAACATGGCCACGAAATGGGCGGCGAAGAAGACGAACACGAGGTAGGGCGCCATGGTGCGCACCCCGTGCTGCATCATCTCGACCACATCCCCCGGTGTCTTCACCACGCCGGTCGCCCGGCCAAACACCGCGCCGGTCGTCAGGAACAGCAGGAAGAAACCGGCGATCAGGGCGGCATAGAGCGGCTGCAGCCTTGCGGCGCCCTTGGCCTCCTCGTCGATGAACGGCGTATAGCCAGGCCACAGGGCCAGGGCTGCAAACAGCCCCACCACCAGCAGCGCCACCAGGCCGGCATGGCGCAGCCCCTTGCGCTCTCCGTCGGTCAGTTCGGTCTTGTCCAGGTCGGACTGCAGTTCCGCATCAACGACCCCGCCCCAGGGGCCCAGCCGGGGCTCGACCACCCGGTCGGTGATGAACCAGACGATGGGCGTGAACAGCACCACGATGGCGAGGATGAAGTACCAGTTGCCCAGGGGGTTCATGGTCCAGGCCGGGTCGACGATGCGGGCGGCCTCCTGGGTGAAGCCCAGCAGAAGGACGTCGATCTGTCCCGGCATCAGGTTGCCGGCATAGCCGCCCGACACCGCCGCAAAGGCCGCGGCCAGCCCGGCCAGGGGATGACGTCCGGCCACGGCGAAGATGATCGCCGCCAGCGGGATGAACACGACATAGGCCGCGTCAGAGGCGTGGTGCGAGACCATGCCGATAACCGCCACAATGGGGGTCAGCAGGCCTTTGCTGGCCCGGCGAAGCGAGGCGCGGATCAGGGCCGAGAACAGACCGGTCCGCTCGGCCACGGCCGCCCCGATCATGATGGTCAGAACAAGGCCCAGGGGTGCAAACCCGGCGAAGGTCCGGGGCATTTCGGTAAACAGCCGGGCGATGTTCTCCTCGGAGAACAGGCTGGAGGCGCGGTAGGTCAGGACGCCGTCGGCCAGTTCGGCAAACTGCGGCGCAGTTTCGCCCTTGTACGGAAGCGAGGCCTGCCAGCCGAGGGCGGCGCCCAGTGCCGACAGAACCATCAGGGCCAGGATCAGATAGGCAAAGATGACCGTCGGGTCCGGAAGCAGGTTGCCCGCCCGCTCGATGAAGCCGAGCAGGCCGCGCTGCCGCTCCGGGCCAGGGGCGCCGGGGCGGGGTGCTTCAGGGCGGGGTGTGTCGGGATGGGCGGCGTCGCTCATCGGGATAGGGGCTCCGGCGGAACTTGATCAGGCCTCCCTTCTAGACAGGATCGAGCCCGCCGTCTGCAGGTTACGCAACCCCTTGCTCGAGTTTGCGGGAGCCACGTTCAGCCGGGCTGGACGGACAGGATTCCGGTCGCGCCATGCCCGGAATACTGGCGCCTCAGCCCCCTCCGTCGTCTCTCGACATGGGCATGATGCCACCACCGCTTCGCCACCCCGGAAGGGACAATTCCGGGGAAAACATACCGAACTCGGCCCGCTCTTGGGCTTTGGCCCCGCCCGCTCGCCCCATCCTCCCGCTCGCCCCATTCTCCCGCTCGCCCCGTCCGTCATCACCCCGGATCGCCTTCAGGTCGGCCCGGGTCACGGCGGCGTTCAGAAGTCCGCGACAGTCAGGAACCCTGGTCAGCAGGGGCGCGGTCCTGACAAGGTGGTCGTCCTGCCTCCTACCGCAAGCAGGCGCAGACACCACCGCCTGCCCGGTTGCTGACGCCGTCCGGACGCCCCCGGACGGCGGTCAGGAGAGCCGGTCGCGAAAGTCCTCGTAGGCGAATTGCCGGACCAGTTTCAGGGCGTCCGTCTCGCTGTTCCACAGGGCGATCGCCGGCAGTGGGACGCCGTTGAAGGTGTTGGTCTTGACCATCGAATAATGGGCCTGGTCGAGGAAGGCGATGCGCGTCCCCGGGGCCGGCGGGGCGGCGAAGACGTAGTCGCCGATGATGTCTCCCGCCAGGCAGGAGGGGCCGCCCAGCCGCACTGTCACCCCGGTATCAAGCTCGCCCAGCAAGGCCGGCCGATAGGGCGCCTCTATGACGTCCGGCATGTGGCAGGTGGCCGAGATGTCCATGATCGCCACGGGCATGCGGTTGTCCAGGGTGTCGAGGATTTCGCCGACCAGGATGCCGGCGTCCAGGGCGATGGCCTCGCCGGGCTCCAGATAGACCTGCAGCCCATGGCGGTCGGCGATCCGGCGCAGGAAGGCGACCAGGTCGTCGCGGCGATAGTCGGCGCGGGTGATGTGATGGCCGCCGCCGAGGTTCAGCCACCTGAGTGCCCCCAGCATCCCCTCCAGCCGGGGCTCCAGCGACGCCCAGATCCGTTCCAGCGGCTGGAAGCCCTGCTCGCACAGGGCATGGATGTGCAGGCCGTCGACGCCTTCCAGATGTTCCGGGCGCAGCTGCGATACGGGAAAGCCCAGCCGTGACCCGGCCTGGCAGGGGTCATATTTGGCCACCTCGGCCTCGCTGTGTTCCGGATTGAGGCGCAGGCCGATCTCGAACCGGTCGCCGCCTGCCCGTGCGGCGGCGATCAGGTCGGCGCACCGGGCGATCTGGTCCGGCGCGTTGAAGATCACCGTGTCCGATAGTCGCAGGATTTCCGGCAGGTCCTCGCGCCGGTAGGCCGGCGAATAGGTGGTCAGCTCGCCGCGATAATGCTCCCGCGCCAGCCGCGCCTCCCACAGGCCGGAGGCGCAGACCCCGTCCAGATAGTCGCCGACCAGGTCCGCCAGGGACCACATGGAAAAGGCCTTGAGCGCCAGCAGGACGCTGGCCCCGGACCGGTCGCCAACATCCTTGAGCACCGCAAGATTACGGCGCACGGCAACCTCGTCGACCACGAAACAGGGCGATGGAACGCGGCCCAGATCAAGGCGGGCGAATGCGCCGGGGCCGGCGGCCTTGGTTTCCATGGGCGCTGGATCAGAAGGCCAGGGGGGAGTCCAGCTCGCGGACCTGCCAGGGCAGGCCGTGCCGGTTGAGCATGTCCATGAAGGGGTCTGGATCCAGCTGTTCCATGTTGAAGACCCCCGCTCCCTGCCACTGTCCGGTCAGGATCAGCGACGCGCCGATCATCGCCGGGACGCCGGTGGTGTAGCTGATGGCCTGGTTGCCGGTCTCGGCATAGGCCGCTTCATGGTCGCAGACATTGTTGACGTACAGGGTCTTGACCTGGCCGTCCTTCACTCCGGTGGCGATGGTTCCAATGTTGGTCTTGCCGCGGGTCAAGGGCCCCAGGGAGGCCGGTTCCGGCAACAGGGCCTGGAGGAACTGCAGCGGGATGATCTCGCGGCCTTCGAACATCACCGGATCGATCCGCGTCAGGCCGACATTCTGCAGCACCTCGAGATGCTTGAGATAGGAGTCGCCAAACGTCATCCAGAACCGGATGCGCCGGATCTCGGGGTAGAATTTCGC
Source organism: Caulobacter sp. (assembly GCA_029866155.1). Lineage (GTDB taxonomy): Bacteria > Pseudomonadota > Alphaproteobacteria > Caulobacterales > Caulobacteraceae > Caulobacter. Next base: position 14,857 of record JARWZW010000044.1, read on the forward strand.
CAGGGATTCCAGCTCCTCATGGTACATGAGGTACATGTTCTTGGGGCCGACCTGGTCGAAGTCGAACAGCTGCCTGTTGGACAGGGCTGGCCCTTCGATCCACTGGCCGTCCTGCCAGTGTCGCGACGGCGCGGTCACCTCGCGGAGGTTGATCTCGGGATTGAAGTTGGTCGCAAAGGCCAGGCCCGTATCGCCGCCGTTGCAGTCCAGGATGTCGAGGGTGTCGATCCGGTCGAGCAGGTGCTTGCGGGTGTAGCTGGTAAAGACCGAGGTCACGCCCGGGTCAAAGCCGCTGCCCAGCAGCGCCATCAGCCCGGCGTCCCGGAACCGGTCCTGGTAGGCCCACTGCCAGCTGTATTCGAACTTCGCCTGGTCGCGCGGCTCGTAGTTGGCCGTGTCCAGGTAGTGGGCGCCAGCCGCCAGGCAGGCGTCCATGATGGACAGGTCCTGATAGGGCAGGGCCAGATTGACCACCAGGAGCGGCTTCACGGCCCGGATCAGGGCCGTGGTCGCCGCGACATCGTCGGCGTCGATCTGCGCCGTTTCGATGGTCACGCCGGTGCGTTGCCGGACCGAGTCGGCGATCGCCTCGCATTTCGCCCTGGTCCGGCTCGCCAGGGTGATATGCGAGAAGATGTCGCTGTTCATCGCCATCTTGTGGACAGCGACCGAACTCACGCCGCCAGCGCCAATTACCAGAACCCTGCTCATGACCTATTCCTGCCGCAGAAGGGGCCCTTTCGACAAGGGGTTCGAGACGCCGGGCGCTCCGATTGTGTCCGCCGCAGGGGCGCAATCCATGACGGCGACGATGGGTGCGTATTCCGCCTTTCATCCTGAAGGCAACAGTCTGCCCTGCTTCAGGGCCTTTAGGTCCTCGCGACCCAGTCAACCCAGCCGCGCTGAAATCGCCGCCGCCAGCCTGTCGCTGCAGATTTTCCGTTGGACTGACGGGACGTCAGCAGGGACATTCTCGTCTGCGCCATAACGCTTTTTCCGGGGTCACCCATGCAGTTCGACGACGTCATCCTCGGCCGCCGCAGCATTCGCGGATACAAGCCGGACCCCGTCCCAAGGGCCCTGATCGAGGAGATCATCACCCTGGCCATGCGGGCGCCGTCCTCGATGAACACCCAGCCCTGGAACTTCTATGTCGTGACGGGCGAGCCGCTGGACCGCATCCGGGCCGGCAATACCGAACGCAACCTTGCCGGGGTCCCGCACTCACGGGAGTTCCGCATCGGCCAGGCCTTTGCCGGCCAGCACCGGGACCGGCAGGTCGGCGTCGCCAAGCAGCTGTTCTCGGCCATGGGCATCGCCCGGGATGACCAGGCCATGCGCCAGGACTGGGTCCTGCGCGGTTTTCGCCAGTTCGACGCCCCGGTCTGCATCATCGTCACCTATGACCGGGTGCTGGACGGCAGCGACGACACGCCGTTCGATTGCGGGGCCGTGGCCACCAGTCTGGTCAATGCCGCCTGGTCTCGCGGCCTCGGCGCCGTCATCAACAGCCAGGGCATCATGCAGTCGCCGGTGGTGCGGGAATGCGCCGGCATCGCCGATGACCAGATCATCATGAAGAGCATCGCCCTGGGCTGGCCCGACGAGACCTTCCCGGCCAATGCCGTGGTCTCCGAACGCAAGTCCGTCGGCGATGCCGCTGTGTTTGTCGGCTTCGACAGTCCGGCCGGGGCCTGACGCCGGGGCGGAAAGGGTTACAGGGATTGTCCTTCCCGGCTGATCGCCGGGGCGGCTGACCCTGGAACCATATGGGCCGGGGGGCCTTCATCGAAAACCGATGGAGCCCGCCCCATGACCGATCCGTTCGCGCCTGTCGTCCGCAGTTTGGCTGGGCCCTGCTCCGGGCCCTGCTGCGAGGCTGCCGGATGAGCAGTTTTCCCCATGATCAACTCGTCTTCGGGCCGGATGACGTCGATCTTTCCCGCTCGCCCCTGGCCGGGCATCTGGACTGCGAGACCTATGTCCTGGGAGCCTTCAACCCGGGACTGACCCGCTTGGCCAATGGCAACCTGGCCCTCTTTGTGCGGGTCGCGGAGGCCCTCCGTCAGCCGCTGTTCGATGACAATGTCCATGCGATCCGCTGGGAAGACGGCCGTTACGTCCTCGACGCCTGGCCCCTGGACCAGTGCGACACATCCGACCCCCGGAAGTTCATGATCGGCGCAGGCCCCTGGACGGTCATGGCCCTGACCTCGCTGTCCTGGATCCTGCCGGTAGAGCTTTCGGCCGACGGCCTGCGGGTGGTGGAGGTCCATTACGACCGGGCCATCGCGCCGCATGCCGGGTTCCAGTGTTATGGCCTGGAGGACGCCCGGGTGTCCCGGGTGGAGGGGCGCTGGCTGATGACCACCTGCTCGGTCAGCCCGGAGCGTCAGTCGACTACCCTCTATGCCTCGGACAACGGCCTGGACTTCACTTTCCAGGACATTGTCCTGGATCACCAGAACAAGGACATGCTGATCTTCGAAGGCCTGGTGGGCGGGCAGTACTGGGCCCAGACCCGGCCGCTGGGCGATCTCTATTTCGCTTATCCTCCGGGCAGCGAATGGCGCAGTGGGCCGTCGATCAACCTGGCCACATCGCCCGACGGCCGTCACTGGAAACCCCATGCCCGGCCCGGCATCCGCCCCCGCGCCGCGACCCTGGCCACGGCCCGGATCGGCGGCGGCGCGCCGCCGGTCCTGACGCCGGAGGGCTGGCTGACCCTCTGGCATGGCGTCGAGCCCAGGGGCGTGGTGGGGGTCTACCGGACCTACTGGTCGATCCTTGACCGGGACGATCCCTCGGTCGTGGTCAGGACCGGCCAGGGCGCGCTTCTGGAGCCGTCACCCGGACTGACCCGGTCGATGGCGGACAGGCTCTATGTCCAGGACGTTGTCTTCACCACCGGCATGGTGGATGGCGGCGACCACTACATCGTCGCCTCGGGCGAGGCGGACCTGGCCTGCCGCCTGACCCATATTCCCAAGGCGGTCTTTTCCGGGAGCGGGGAGGGGACCTGAAGGGTGGCTCGCGGCCGGCGGATGACAGTGAGGGTTCCGTAACGCCAACCATCGGGACAGGTTTTCGTCGCTGATCTTCTGATGTTGCAAGAACCTTCGACCAGTGGCAGCACAGTTCCAGCAAGTCGAGAAACGCCAGGAACCGAAATGTCTGCGACGTCCAAATACCCGAACCTGTTCGCGCCGCTCGATCTGGGCTTCACCCAACTGAAGAACCGGGTGATCATGGGCTCGATGCATACGGGGCTGGAGGACATCCCCGGCGGTTTCGAGCGCCAGGCCGCCTATTTCGCCGAACGGGCCCGGGGCGGGGTCGGCATGATCATCACCGGCGGCATCGGTCCCAACCATGAGGCCGGCGGCGGCGCCAAGCTCGAGACCCTGGAAGAGGCCGCCGAGCATCGCACGGTGACCGAGGCGGTCCATGCCGCAGACCCGGACGTCAAGATCTGCCTGCAGATCCTGCATGCCGGATCGCTGGCCCGGACCGCCGGCGCTGTTGCCCCCTCAGCCATCCGCGCCCGCATCGCCCCCAACGTGCCCCATGAGCTGGACGAGGACGGCATCGAGAAACAGCTGGCCGATTTCGCCAACTGCGCCGCCATGGCCAAGCTGGCCGGCTATGACGGGGTCGAGATCATCGGATCGGCCGGCTACCTGCTTTCGACCTTCCTGGTGGAACGGACCAACCAGCGCACCGACCAGTGGGGCGGCAGTTTCGAAAACCGCATGCGGTTCCCGGTCGAGGTGGTCCGCCGGGTGCGCGAGGCCGTGGGACCCGACTTTATCGTGGTCTTCCGCATCGCGGCCATGGACATGCTGCAGGGAGGCATGGCCTGGGACGAAGTGGTGACGCTGGGCAAGGCCGTGGTCGCCGCCGGGACCACCATCGTCTCGACCCACTTCTGCTGGCACGAGGCCCAGGTCCCGACCATCGCTACCATGGTGCCCCGCGCCGCCTTCGCCCAGGTCACCGGGCGGCTGCGCAAGGAACTGACCGTTCCGATGATCACCAGCAACCGCATCAACATGCCGGACGTGGCCGAATCCGTCCTGGCCAGGGGCGACGCCGACCTGATCTCCATGGCCCGCCCGATGCTGGCCGACCCGGACCTGGTGCTGAAGACCCTCCAGGGCCGCGAGGACGAGATCAATACCTGCATCGCCTGCAACCAGGCCTGCCTGGACCATACCTTCACCGGCCGGCTCACCAGCTGCCTGGTCAATCCCCGCGCCTGCCGCGAGACCGAGCTGAACTACCGGCCGACCGTTGCGGCCCGAAAGATCGCCGTGGTCGGGGCCGGCCCGGCGGGCCTGGCCTATGCCACTGTGGCGGCGGAGCGGGGCCATCAGGTCACCCTCTATGAGGCGGGTCCCGACATCGGCGGCCAGTTCAACCTGGCCCGCCGCATCCCCGGCAAGGAAGAGTTCAACGAGACCCTGCGCTATTTCCGCAAGCGGATCGAGGTGCTGGGCATCACCCTGAAACTGAACACCCCGGTGGACGTCGCCCTGCTGAAAGCCGGCGGCTATGACGAGGTCATCGTCGCCACTGGAATCGAGCCGCGAGTGCCGCAACTGGACGGCATCGATCACCCCAAGGTCGTCGGCTATATCGACGCCATCCTGGGCAGGAAGCCCATTGGCAAGCGCGTGGCCATCATGGGCGCCGGCGGCATCGGCTTCGATGTGGCCGAACTGATCACCCATGAGGGGGTCTCGGCCTCGATGGACATCGATGTCTTCGCAAAGGAATGGGGCATCGATTTCGTCAACCATCCCCGGGGCGGGGTGACGGGCGTGACACCGGAGGTCGCGCGGTCCGACCGTGAAGTCACCCTGATGCAGCGCAAGGCCGACTCCGTCGGCAAGTCCCTTGGCAAGACCACTGGCTGGACCCACCGCCTGACCCTGCAGCGGCGCGGCGTGAAGATGCTGAACGGGGTGGAATACCTCAGGATCGACGATGCCGGCCTGCATGCCCGGGTGGCCGATCAGCCGGTGCTTTTCGAGGTGGACACCGTCATCGTCTGCGCCGGCCAGCTGCCCAAGCGCGACCTCTACGACCAGCTGATCGCCGAAGGGGTCAACGCCACCCTGATCGGCGGCGCCTACGAGGCCACCGAACTGGACGCCAAACAGGCCATCAACCAGGCCTCGGAACTGGCCGCGGCGGCCTGAAGCGGCGCCCCCTGAGGCGGCCCTAAGAAGCGCCCCAAGAGGCACGAGGGTCTTCTCCGCTCTTGAGAGTAGCGGGGGTTCCCCTCAGACCGCAGCCCGGATCGCTTCGGCCAGGGCCGGAACTTCGCTGTCGGCCACGGTGCGCAGCTCGATCAGGACCCTGTCCTTCTCGATGCGCCCAAGCACCGGCCTGGCCTCTGTCCGCAGGCGCCGGGCCAGGTCTTCGGCGCTGAAGCGACAGCTTTGCAGGGCGATGGCGCGGCCGGCCAGGGCCTGCATCGGCATGGCGCCGCCGCCGGCATAGCCAAGGGTCTCCTCCATCGCCATGTCCAGGCCGGGAAGATCGCCGATCGCCGCCTGCAGGGCCAGGGCACGGGCCGCCACCACCGGGGCCGGCTCCGTCAGCATGCGCAGGACCGGCACCCGCTGGGCCGGATCACAGGGCGGACAATAGAGCCGCAGGGTGGCCGCCAGGGCGGCGACGGACAGCTTGTCCAGCCGCAGGGCCCGGGCCAGGGGGTGTCGCGCCACAGCGTCCACCAGGTCCCGCCGGCCGGCCACGATCCCGGCCTGGGGACCGCCGACCAGCTTGTCGCCGCTGAACAGCACCAGGTCGACGCCGGCCTGCAGGCTGGCCTGGACCGTCGGCTCCCCGGCGACTCCATGGGCGGCCAGATCGATCAGGGCGCCTCCACCCAGATCCTCCACCAGCAACAGCCCCTTCGCGTGGGCAAACCGCGCTAGGTCGTCCAGGGCCGGGGCGCTGGTGAAGCCGGTGATGCGGAAATTGCTGGGATGGGTGCGCAGGATCACCCGGGCGTCCGGGTGGTCCTTCAGGGCCTGCTCATAGTCGGACAGATGGGTGCGGTTGGTGGTCCCGACCTCGATCAGGGCCGAACCGCTCTGGGCCACCACGTCCGGCACCCGAAAGCCGCCGCCGATCTCCACCAGCTCGCCCCGGGAGACGATCACCGGGGCGCCGCCGGCCAGGGCGGCCAGGGCCAGCAACACAGAACCGGCGCAGTTGTTGACGGCCAGACCGCCTTCTGCCCCCGTGACCTGGGCGATCAGCGGATCGAGATGAAGATGGCGGGAGGATCGCCGCCCGCTGTCCAGGTCCAGCTCCAGGTTCCCGTAACCGCTGGCCGCCCGAACCGCCTCGATGGCTTCCGGCGCCATGGGCGCCCGGCCCAGATTGGTGTGGATGACCACCCCCGTGGCGTTGATCACCGGATGCAGGGTCTCGCGGGCGCCGGCTTCCAGGCGCGCCTCGGCCAGCGCCAGGAACCGGGCGATGGAGGGCGCCGGCTCGCCATCCCCGGAAAGCTGGACCCGGGCCTCGGCGACCAGGATGCGGACAACCCCTGTCAATCTTGCGGACCCAAAGCGGGCAATCAGCGGCCGGGCGCCCGGATCGTCACAGATCACCCCCACCGCCGGCAGCCGCCGGCGCGGATCAGGCGTTTCAGAACTCTGGCGCCCGGGCGCAACACTGTGACGGCTTTTCACCGGCAGACCTTACAGAGCCGGAGAGTCCGGTGACAAGCCGCGCCGGATGACGAACGGCGCAGTTCCATCCAGCGGCAATTGTCTGGCGCTCAAGTCCCGGCGATCCGGTGGCGGAACTGGCCTACCAACTTCCGGTTCCGGGCCAGAAATCAGCGGTGAGAACCGACCCAAAGCGGCGGTTGGCGAGTTCAGCTTTCGGGCTACGATATGGCCATTCGGTTCCGGGCGGATCGCCCATGTTCTGGCCGGCCCCCCAAGCGGCTACGCTAGTTTTGGGAGACGACAGGGCGGGGCATGACGCCCCGCTCTTGCATGTTGGCTTATCGGAACAGGCCGAGCAGGACCGAAGGCGACTGGTTGGCGATCGACAGAGCCTGCACACCCAGCTGTTGCTTGGTCTGCAGCGACTGCAGTCGTGCGCTTTCCTTGCCCAGATCCGCATCGACCAAGTTACCGACGCCGGACTCCAGCGCATCCTGCAGCTTGCTCACGAACTTCAGGTGGGTGCTGAGGGAGTTGGAGCCGGTGCCCAGGCGGCCCAGAGCAGCCGCGACGTTGTTGATCGACATGTTGACCTGCCCCAGGGCGGCCGAGGCCAGGAAGGCGGTGCCGATGGTCGTCGTGACGGCTAGGGCCACATTGGCGCCGCCCAGCGACAGGTGCTCGCCGTTTACCGTGGTCGTCGAACCCGAGGTGTTGGAGAGCGCCTTGAAGCCGACAGTCGTCGGGTTGTTGATCAGGTTCACGCCGTCGAACGTCGCGTTGCTGACGACCGTGGTGATCTGGTCGCGGATGGCCATGAAGTCTTCGTTCAGGGCCTGGCGGGACGAGGTCGCCAGCGACGTGTCGCTGGCGGTCAGGGCCTTTTCCTTCAGCTGGACCAGCAGGTCGGAGACCGACTCACCCGCGGCGATGGCCACGTCGGTGGCCGACTGGCCACGCAGAAGGCTGTCCTTGACGGCGTTGAGAGCACCGATTTCCGAACGCTGCCCCTGGGCGATGGCCCAGATGGCACCGTTGTCCTTGGCGCTGGCGACTTTCTTGCCGGTATTGACCCGCGATTGCACCACAGCCAGTTCGGCACTGGTGGTTTGCAGTTTCTGCAGGGCGATCATGGCCCCGACGTTCGTGTTGACGCTGTTCAGCGACATGACGAAAGTCCTTGGTTCAAGGTGTTCGACCGTCATTTTGACCGTCGGGAGCGTTTTGCCCGCCAGCCAAATATCCGCTAGTTCATAAAATAAACTAAATCGACTCTAAACCAAGAACGGTGTTTTTTGAGGATCATGGCACTTGAGCAGTTTAAAACCGATACGTTCTGGTTGTTGATATACTTCATCAAAAACTATGACGTCACTCCCCGCTGGGCTAAATCGCAGTAGAGCTGGGGTGCCGTCCTGATTGTGCAGGGTTGACGAGGTCGCCGCGATCAAAGGCGCGAAATAGCCACCGGGACCGCCCGCATGGACCTGTCCGCGGCCGATCTGGCCGAGTTAGTGCGACGGCTGGCCGCGGTCAGTCGAGGGTCCTGGGACAGGCTGCTATAGTTTCTGAGTACCACCCACAGGCGATCGTCGGCTCCCGACCCGTTGCGGTCGTTCAATTGGGCGGAGATACGCGGCGCAGTTGGATTGCGGAGGCCATGCCAATGAAGAGAAACTGCGGCTCTAGACCCGAGAACGAGACAGCAAACATATCGAGGTACCCTCGATGATTTCGTCCAATCCAGCACCAGCCCAGCTCACTCCCGATAGCAAAGTGCATCGGTTCGACCGTGGCCCAATCAGCCCCTTCTGGCGCAGCCTCAAGAGCTACGGAAATCTGGTCGCTGTCCGCGTCCACACGCAACACCAATGCCCGTGATCCCAGCAGGATGGCCACCGACCACCAGTTTCCGTTTCCGTCGGCCTGGCCAAGCACTGCGGTAACGGTTTCGCCTTCAACCGCCGCGTAGTCGAACTTCAATATGGTTTGGTCGGACATGGAGGTAGGCTAGGCGCTAACCCGAAAGGTCGCAAACCACCCACCTCTACCGTCCGGAATGTCCGCTTGATGGCGCTTCCAGAAAAGCAATCCACAGTCCGGCCCGGTCGATGGCCACGCGGGTACAAATCCTCACTTTCCATCCGCCAAGGTATCTCCGTGCTCCCGCCAACGACCCGACCCGCCCGGTGACTGACCCCGCCCCCTTCAGCCTGGCGGTGATCGGTCACGTCAACCACGGCAAGACCGCCCTGGTTCGCGCCCTGACCGGGATCGAGACCGACCGGCTGCCCGAGGAAAAGGCGCGGGGCCTGTCCATCACCACGGGGTTCGCCTGGCGCGACTTTCCGGGCGCCAGCATCGATTTCCTCGACGCGCCCGGCCATGAGGACTTCATCCGGGCCATGGTCATGGCCACGGCCGGGGCCCGGGCGGTGCTGCTGGTCGTATCGGCCACCGAAGGCTTCGGCCGGCAGACCCATGAGCATTTGCGCATCGCCGGCCTGCTGGGCCTAACCACCGGGGTCATTGCCGTCAGCAAGGCCGATCTGGTCGCGCAGGACGCCTGGCCGGACATAGAGGCGCAGGTGCGGACCGCCCTGGCCGGGACCTTCCTGGCGGCAGAACCCATCGTCTTCTGCGCGGCCACGACCGGCGCCGGGCTGGACAGGCTGGCGTCAGAGATCGCCGGCCTCGCCGCCCGCAGCCCCTTGCCGGCGCCGCCCCCCGGCGCCTGGCTGCCCCTGGACCGGGTCTTCAGCCTGGCCGGCGCCGGCGCGGTGGCCACCGGCTCGCTACAGGGCGGATCGCTGGCGTCCGGCCAGGAGGCGCAGCTGCTGCCCTCCGGACGCAGGATCAGCCTGCGGCAGCTGCAGGTCCATGGCCAGCCCACGGACCTCGCGCAACCCGGCGGCCGCGTCGCCGCCGCCCTGCGCGGCGTCTCGGCGGCCGAGATCAAGGCGGGCGAGGTGCTCTGCGCCCCGGGCCTGTTCGAGGCCAGCCGGCTGATCGATGTCGAGATCACCCTGTCGCCGGACAGCGCCCGGCCCCTGAAATCCAATGACGAGCTGCGGGTGATGTGGGGCGCCCGGCAGGACATGGCCACCTTGCGGCTGATCGAGGGTCCGGCCATCGCTCCGGGCGGCCGGGGCCTGGCCCAGCTGCGATTTGCCCACCCCGTCATCGCCCATGCCGGCCTGAGAGCGATCCTGCGCCGCCCTTCCCCGGCCGAGACCATCGGCGGCGCCCTGGTCCTGGACCCGGCGGCGCAGCCGCTTCGCGCCCGCACCCTGGAAGCGCGGCGAGACCTGCTGAAGGCCGTTTACGGCGGGCGCCTGGAGGCGATTGCGGAGCAGTTGGCCCACAGCGGCAACGGCGTCCTGTCCATCCTCGACCTGGCCAGGCTGGCCCGGCGGCCTGTGGCCGGGCTTGAGGCGGACCTGCAGGCGAGCTTCAAGCCCCTGGGTGAGGGCCTGATGGCCGCGCCAGAGGCCGTCGCCCTGGCCCGCCAGGCCTATCTGGATCATCTCGCAGAGGCCCACGGCCGACAGCCAACCCGGCCTGGCCTGCCTCTTGGCTCTGTCCGCAGCGGCCTGTCCAACCTGCCCCTGGCGCTGGTCGCCCATGTGGAAAGAGACCTGGCCCTCTGCGGGGACATCCGGCTGGAGGCCGGGCTGGTCGCGTTGCGGGGCCATGATCCGCTCGCCGCCCTGTCGCCGGACTCCCGCTCGCGCCTGGGCCAGATCGAGGCCGAGGTCCGGACAGGCGGTCTCTCCCCGCCGGACATCCGGGCGCTGGACGGCCAGACTCCTGAGGACGCGGCCCTGGTCACCCTGCTGATCGACACCGGACGGCTGGTGTCGCTCTACAATCATGCCCTGAAGCAGACCCTGACCTTCCATGCCCGGGCCTTCGACCAGGCCGCGGATGATCTGCGGGCCGCCTTTCCGCCCCCGACCCTGTTCACCACCGGCGAGGCGCGGGCGGCCCTGAACACCTCGCGCAAGTTCATCGTCCCGGTGCTGGAGCTTCTGGACCGTCGCGGCGACACGGTGCGTCAGGGCGACCAGCGACAGCTGACCGGCCGTGAAAATCCGTTACCTGTTCCGCCGGAGCCGATCTAAGGTCGTTTGCGCTGGAGGTGACTGGAGTCTGGTGGCTTCCCCGGTCTTCAAAACCGGTGACACGTCCCAAAGGCGTGTGGTGGGTTCGATTCCCATCCACCTCCGCCATCCGCCGCATACAACGGCTGTAACGCCAGACCAAGGACGGACCCATGAGCAGCACCCCTCCGGCCTTTTCCCTGCAGGACATCTCAGGCAAGACCCGGGCCTTTCCGACCGGCCGACCCAGCCTGGTCTGTTTCGCCAAGGAAGACTGCAACACCTGCAATCTGGCCGCGCCGTTGCTGGAGGCCTTTCATCAGGCCTGGGGCGACCGGGCCGACATCTGGATGGTCGGGCAGTCGGCCGAGGGCAACGCCATCCTTCGGGACCGCC
>JARWZW010000072.1 GCA_029866155.1 Caulobacter sp.
CATCCAGTCCGAGTTCAACGCCGCCCAGACCGGCGGCAAGCGGGTGTCCCTGGCCGACCTGATCGTGCTGGGTGGCGGCGCAGCGGTGGAACAGGCGGCGGGTCACGCCATCGAGGTCGCCTTCGTTCCGGGCCGCACCGACGCTTCCCAGGACCAGACCGATGTGGAGTCCTTTGCTGTCCTGGAACCCATCGCCGACGGGTTCCGCAACTACCTGAAGCCCGGCTACGCCGTTCCGGCCGAAGAGCTACTGATCGACAAGGCCCAGTTGCTGACCCTCACCGCGCCGGAAATGACCGTTCTGGTGGCAGGATTGAGAGCATTGGACGCCACTTTCGACCGCTCGGCCCAGGGGGTTTTCACCTACAGGCCGGGGGTCCTGTCCAATGACGTGCTGGTCCACCTGCTCGACATGGCCACAGCCTGGACGCCGGTGTCGCCGGCGGAAGATCTGTTCGAGGGCCGCAACCGCCAGACCGGCGCCCTGACCTGGACCGCCACCCGGGTTGACCTGGTCTTCGGCTCCAACTCCCAGCTTCGGGCCATCGCCGAGATCTATGCCAGCGACGACGCCAAGCTGAAGTTCCTGCAGGACTTCGGCGCGGCCTGGACCAAGGTCATGAACCTGGACCGGTTCGACCCGGCCTGACGTCCGGAAAAGGTCGGAATAGCCGGACGGCCGGCGGGGAAGATGTCTTTCCCGCCGGCCCTCCTGCGCCTCGCAGGACCTGATCAACGGGTTCTAGAAAAGAAGCCGTAAACCGCGATGAGGACATAGCAGGCGGCAGGGGCGAGCAGCGCGAGGCTGAGTCCGATGTTGTCGGCCAGGGCGCCGGTGATGACCGGGATGACCGCGCCGCCGACAATGGCCATACACAGCAGGCTAGAGACCTGGGGCGTCTCTTCCCCCCGCCCCTCGATCGCCAGGGTAAAGATCGTCGGGAACATGACCGAGTTGAACAGGCCGATGGCCACCAGGGTCACGGCCGCAAAGACGCCCCAGCTTAGGCCCGAGACCGTCGCCAGGGCCGCCGCCATCAGGGCGCAGAAACACAGAACCACCCCGGCCGGGACGCGGCTGAGTACGGCGGAACCGATGAAGCGACCGATCATGGCGCCGCCCCAGTAGAGGCTGACGATCTTGCCCGCTTCCAGCGCCGTAAGGCCGGCGGTGCGATCCAGCATCAGATAGTTGACCATCAGGCTGCCGATCGAGACCTCGGCGCCGACATAGAGGAAGATCGACAGGGCGCCAAAACCGACGCGGGGATGTTTCAACAGTCCAAGGGCGCCGCCGAGGCTGGCTGCTTTCTGGGCCTGGGGAAACAGGGCCGAACGCCGGACCAGCCAGAAGATAACGGCCAGGACCAGAAGGCCGCAGGCGATGCCCAGGAAGGGCAGCTGCACAGCCTGGCCCTCTGTGACACGATACTGCGCCATCACTTCCGGAGAGACCTTTGCCGGGTCCGGCGCGGCGACGCCGCCGGCCAGGATCAGGGCCGAGCCCACCAGGGGCCCGACCGTGGTGCCGAGAGAATTGAAGGCCTGGGCAAGGTTGAGGCGGCTGTGGGAGGTTTCAGGCCGACCCAGCAGCGCGATCAGGGGGTTGGCGGCAACCTGCAGCAGGGTGATGCCGGCCGCCATGACAAAGAGCGCGACGAGGAAGCCGGGATAGATGCCCAGCTGGGTTGCAGGGGCGAACAGCAGGCAGCCGGCGGCCATCACCACAAGACCGATGACGATCCCCCGGACATAGCCGACCCGGCTGAGCAGAATGCCGGCTGGTATCGAAAACACCAGATAGGCCAGGAAGAAGCAGAACTGTGTCAGCATCACCTCGGCAAAGCTCAGGGAAAACAGAGCCCGCAGCTTGGGGATGAGTGTGTCAATCAGGACGGTTGCGAAGCCCCAGGCGAAGAACAGGGTCACCACAAACGGGACCAGCCAGCGCGCGCCCTTGACGGGTTCCGACTGCGGAGCCGTAGCGCCAACAACTTCCATGATTTCGTCTCCCCCGTGGCGCGCCATGCGACGCGTCTTGATATCTGCACGAACGCTACGTCGAAATGACAGCGTTGTCTATCAGGAGCCGCAAGGCCCCTGCATCCAGCCCGGCGTGGCTTCAGGCGGCCCTGTTCATGGCGTCCAGCACACTTGCCGCACCCACAAGCGCAGCGTGGCGGCGCATGATGACCCGGGTCGGGATCGCGGCCATATAGTCGGTGAAACGGCCCTTGGCCTCGAACCGCTTGCGGAAATCACTGGCGGCCAGGATCTCGATGAACAGCGGGGGAATTCCCCCGGCCACGAAGACCCCGCCCCGGGCGCCATAGCCCAGCGCCATGTCACCGGCGACCGACCCCAGGATGGCGCAGAACCGCTTGATCGTCGCCAGACAGTCCGGGTCTCCGGCCAGGGCATTGGCCGTGATGATTTCCTGGGCGATGGGCGGGCAGACCCTTCCCTCGATGAGCTGGAGGGTCTGATGCAGTTCACTCAGGCCGCGACCACAGAGAATGCGCTCTATCGAAACGCGCGGATAGCTGCGCATCAGGATCCGGAGAATCTCGATCTCCACTGCATCGCCGGGTGCAAAGCTCATATGGCCGCCCTCGGTCGCCAGGGTGGCGGAACCGAAATCGTCATGGGCCAGGGCGGCGACACCAAAGCCGGTGCCGGGCCCGAGAACCGCCAGATTCTGCTCCTGCCCGGTCGGAAGATCCGGCCCGAGGGTCCGAAGGTCGGCGCCGGTCAGCAAGGGCGCGGCCACAGCCAGGGCGGCATAGTCGTTGATGAGCTGCACCCGGGCGATTCCCATGCGCCTGAGGTCCGTTCCGGACAGGCTCCATTGGGAATTGGTGAACCGGATCTCGTCGTTCTGGACCGGCCCGGCCACGGCGATTACTGCACCGGCCAGCCGGGCGGATAGCCCACGCCTGTCGAGATAGGCACGGATGGCGTCCCCTGGCTGGGGAAAATCCCGGCCCAGAAAGCTTTCCGCATCAATAACCGCCAGGGGATCACCGGAAAGGTCCACCAGGCCGAACCGGGCATTGGTCCCGCCGATATCGCCCACCAGGGCCAGACGCTCCTCTCCGGACAGAGCGCCGACTGGGGACTGGGAGGCTGCAGGGCGTTCGATGGTCGTCATGGAGCCCAAACCACTGAAATGCTGCGGGCATGGCGCAGAACCGCGCTGACCGGCATGGTGTTGAACAGGTCATCGGAGATCGCGCGCTCGACCGTCCGCCGCTTGACCCGTCCAGTTATGGCGAGGATCACGCGGCGGGCGCTGGCGATCGACGACAGGGTCAGGCTGACGCCGGGATGGGCGGAAGAAGACCGGCCCGCTGGAACGCTGACACAGCGCTTCTGGCCGTCGATATGCATCCCTTCGTCGGCAGATTGCCCCCCGGCAAACAGTGACGCTACATGACCGTCCTCGCCCATCCCCAGCAGGATGAGATCATCGGTCCATTGGGCCGTCGCGGGCAGGCCCAGTCTTCGGCCTTTCCCGGCTGCCGACAGCCCCGCATCGCGCATCAGTGGAAGAAACGTCGCCTCGGCCGCCCGATGCCGCAGCAGGGTCTCGCGCAACATCTGCTCGTTGCTGTCCAGGGGATCGGTGTCGACAAATCGTTCGTCGGTCAGGGTCACAAGGATGCGACGCCATGAGATCGGCAGGCGGGCGAGATAACCGTAGGTGGCGCGTGGGGTCTGGCCTCCGGCGGCGGCGACGGTGGCCCAGCCCCGTTCATCGACGGCTCCCTCCAGATGGTCAGCGATTTCGGCCGCGACCATTCGGGCCATCAGGTCCGCATTCGGAAACACCCGGAGCGCCTTGACGCTGGATTCCCCCATCTGCTGACCGCCTTGAACCACGCACCGCCCCCACTGTTATTGCCGCCTGTGTAGCCTGACGCAGTCAAAAATGATAGCGCTGTCATAACTGATTGCCCATAGACTATGCTGGCGAGAACACGGGTGTTCAAACCTGCTTCAAGCCTCTGCCGACGACGGTCGAGGTAACGGAATCTGGAGCAGCAGCCCGATTTTGCGTATGGTTGAGAGGCGGGAAAGCGGTCCACCTGGTGCGGCTCCCTGTTGCGCGCGGAAATTGAAAGAAAGCTGGATGTCTTGGCGACGGTAACGATCACGGATGTCGCCGCCAAGGCAGGCCTGTCGATCAAGACAGTGTCCCGGGTCCTGAACCGGGAGCCCAATGTCACGGAAAAGACGCGGGAAAAGGTGCTGGAGGCTGCCCGGGCGCTGGATTATCAGCCCAATCTTTCGGCCCGAAGCCTGGCGGGATCCCGCTCCTTCCTGATTGGACTGTTCTTTGACAACCCCAGCCCCGCCTACATCAATGATGTCCAACTGGGCGCGGTCTCCCGGTGCCGGGAAAGCGGATACCACCTGACCATTGAGCCGGTGGACACCACGGCTCCGGACCTGGAGCGGACGGTTCGGGGCGTCATTTCCACACTGCGACTGGATGGCGTGATCCTGACGCCTCCCGTCTGCGACGACGAGCGGGTTCTACGGGCACTGGAAGCCCATGGAACGCCCTTTGTGCGGATTGCGCCGGACCTGCAGCCCGACAGGGCGCCCCGGGTCGGCATGGATGACGAACGGGCCGCCTTCGAGATGACCCTGAACCTCATCGAGCTGGGCCATCGCCGGATCGGTTTCATCAAGGGCCATCCCGATCACGGGGCGACGCATCTTCGGCTTGACGGCTTTCTCAGGGCCATGGCCCGGCACGGTCTGACGCCCCGTCCAGAAGACCTGATGCAGGGCTGGTTTTCGTCGCAGTCTGGTTTCGAATGCGCCGAAGCCATGCTTGAACGCCCGGATCGCCCGACCGCAATCTTCGCCAGCAATGACGACATGGCGCTCGGCGTCATCGCCTCGGCCAACCGGCGGCGGATCGTGGTCCCTGACGAACTGTCCATTGCGGGCTTTGACAACACACCGGCGGCCGTCACGGTCTGGCCTCATCTGTCCACGGTCGCCCAGCCGATCTTCCAGATGGCCGCCGCTGCCTGTGATCTGCTGATCTCACGCGCCGCCAACAGTCCGGGACAGGAGGGACCCACTGCCCGGCTGATGGATTTCGAGATCATCATGCGAGATTCGACTGCGGCGCCGGACGACGGTTGACCGGCCATCAGCCTGCCGGGCTGCCTATGGCCTGGCCTCCCCGATGTCCTCCAGGGCGTAGACCCGGACATAGTCGACCTCCAGCGCGTAGGTTTCAGGTCCGCTGCTGTCGAGGGGCCCGCCCAGGTCACCACCAATCGCCACATTGAAGATCAGCTGAAAAGGCTGAGCATAGGGCCAGGACAGGCTGTCGGTCGCCCCCTCCGAACGATGGACCAGCTTCGCCTCGTCCGCGTCGCCATCGACGGCGATCCGGACTTCCCGTTCGGTGCGCCAGAGGCGGTAGACATGGAACTGGCCGCAGCCGCCCTGGATCGGAAACCGGACGAGCCTGGGATTGGCGCCGTGGCGCGCCCGGTCATGCAGCGCCATCTGCAGTTCGTCGACTTCGAAAAAGGCCCCGGCCCATTCGGCGATATCGATCTCGCCACGATCCGGCCAGGGCCCCTCCTCTCCCAGCATCCAGACGGCCGGCCAGACCCCGCGGCCGCAGGGAAGCCGGGCGCGGATCTCGAAAAGACCCAGCCGGGGCAGGATGCCGGGGCGGGACATGAGCCGCGCCGAGGTCGGGCCAGGGCCGTCCGGCCGTGACGGGTCGAGCGCCACTGCGGTCACCACCAGCATGCCGTCCCGGATGGCCAGGTTTCGGGGCGAGCCTGTGTAGTACTGCTGCTCGCGATTGCCCCAGCCCGGCAGGGCAGGCCCGCCATTGCCGGTCTCGAAACGCCAGAGTCCAAAATCGGGCGTTACCTGCCTGAGGTCGGCAGAGAATTCGTCCTGCCAGATGAGTCGGCCCGACCGGGTCGACGGCTCCGCCGAGCTGGCGTCGGTCGCAAGGCTGGCGGCCAGGCCTATGGCAAGCGTCCGGAGCCCCCTCACCAGACCACGAACCGCCATGGCTCAGGAACAGTTGATGGTCGGGCGCTGCGCCCCGACGGGCTCGAGCTGAATATAGCTGACGGCGAGGTCCAGCTTTCCCTGGGTAGAGATCAGGAACGGGGTTTCGACCTTCCGGGGATCAAGGCCCGCCTTGACGAAACAGGCCAGGTCCACCGACACCCGCAGCCATTGGTCCGTCGGTGCGGCCTTGAGCAGTCGCGTAATATCGGCGCTGGCCCCGCAAGGATAGACGCAGTCCATCCGCAGGATGGTGGTGGCGCTGGGCCGGGCCTTGATCTTGAGGCTGAAGGCCAGCTGGCGAGGCGTCTTCAGCAGGGTAGTCCAGTCGGCGCCGCCGGCGGACTGCAGATAGATCTGCGCCAGGCCCTTGCCGTTCCACACCGCCCGGAGGGCATCCTCCTGAACCAGATGGTCAATCTTGGTCACCGCCAGATAATTGCTGGCAGAGGCAGCCTGTGTGGCGGTCAGGGGCGTCTGCCAGCCCATGGGATCGCCGAGGAACACCCGCCATGGCGAAAGGGGTCCGCGATCATAAAAGACGGTCTCGGACCGGCGACTGACCTGTGTCAGGCCCGAGGCCTCGCTCAGGGCGACCGGGCTGCTGGTCGTGGCGGACAGGCTCAGGCCGTAGCCGACTGGAAAGGCGGTGGTGGCGCTGTCCCGGGGAGGCAGGGCGGAGGCCGGCCAGGCAAAGGGCAGCCGTCCGGTGAAGTCATGAAGCCTCTGGCCGCCTGGCCCGGCGAACAGGACGTCGGCGACCCCGCCGCCTTCCGTTCCGGGCAACCAGGCTGCAACAAAAGCGTCTGACGTGTTGATTTCAGGATTGGTCCAGAGCGGACGCCCGCTCAGGAAAACAGACACCACGGGAACGCCGGCGGCCTTGAGCTTGCGCAGCAGGGCCAGGTCGCGCGGCGAGCGGGTGGACCAGCCGAGGTCCTGCAGGTCGCCCTTGCCCTCGGCATAGGGTTCTTCCCCGAAAACCACGATGGCGGCGTCCGGCAGGGTGGAATAGCTGCCATCCGGGCTGAGGGTCGCGGTTCCGCCGCCCGCCGCCACCGCCTGGGCGATCCCCCGGTAGATGGAGGTTGCGCCGGGGAAATCGGCATTACTGGTTTCCGTGCCCTGCCAGGTCAGGGACCAGCCCCCCGACTGCATCGGAATATTGTCTGCGCCGGCGCCGGTCACCATGATCCGGAGGTCCCGGCGCAGCGGCAGGATCTGGCCCTGGTTCTTCAACAGGACCAGGGACTTGCGGACCGCTTCACGGGCAAGCTGGCGATCGGCCTCCCGGGCCGCGAAGGTCTCGCGCGGTTTGCCTATCAAGGTGGAGGGTGCGCCCTGTTCGAAGACGCCGGCCCGCAGCTTGACCCGCAGGATGCGCAAGACCGCATCATCGATCCGGGACATCGGAATGACGCCTGTCCGGGCCTGTTCGAGCATGCTCTTGTAGAGCGGCTTCCAGTCGGTCGGCGCCATGATCATGTCGATCCCGGCATTGATCGCCGCCGGGCAACTGGCATTGGAGCAGCCCGGGACCTGGGATATGGCGTTCCAGTCGGAAACCACCAGGCCGTCGAAGCCCATACGGCCCTTGAGGACGTCTGTGATCAGATAGCGGTTGCCATGCAGCTTCTGGCCCCGCCAGCTGCTGAACGACACCATGACGGTCTGAACATCGGCCGCAAGGGCGGAATAGTATCCTGCTGCGTCGCGATCCCGGAGGGTCGCCTCGCTGGCGGTGTTGTCGCCCTGGTCAGTTCCCCCGTCCGTTCCGCCGTCGCCGATGAAATGTTTCGCCGTGGCCACGACCCGATCGGGTCCCAACTGATCGGATGCAGCCGGAGGCCCCTGAAGTCCGCGAACGAAGCTTTCGCCCAGCCGCGCCACCAGGGCCGGGTCATGGCCGAAGCCCTCATAGGTTCGCCCCCAGCGGGCGTCCTGGACAACGGCGACGGTCGGGGCGAACGCCCAGCCGATCCCGGTCCGACGGACATCGGCCGCCACCGCCACACCGATGGCCTCGACCAGGCGGGGGTCGTCACCGGCGCCAAGACCGATGTTATGGGGGTAAAGCACCGCCCCGTAGACGTTGTTGTGTCCGTGGACGGCGTCGACGCCCCAGAGGACCGGTATGACCGGACGGTCTCCGTCAGGGGTCATGGAGGCGCGGTAGTACCGGTCGGCCAGGGCCGCCCAGTCGGCGACGGTGGCCCGGGCGTTGCCGCCCGGAAACGATCCGCCGCCATTGAGCACCGAACCCAGGTGATAATCCCGGACATCCTCTGGCGAGGCGGACCGGATCTCGGCCTGGATCATCTGGCCGATCTTCTGTTCCAGGCTCATCCGGCCAAGCAGGGCGCGGGCGCGCTGCTCGAGGGCGCCATCAGGCGCCCAGGCCGCCGGCCGGGCTACGGGAGCCCTGGCCGGCCATTCCACGGCGCCTGAAGTTCCGGACCCGCTGTCGGCGGCCACCGCCATAGAGGCGCCCAGCACGGTCAGGACCACCGCGACCCAGGCGTTGCGTCCCCGGAACGCCGAGCGGATCAAGCTGGAGCATGGCCCGATAAAGGTGAAGCGGTTATCGGATTGAATCATGCTCTAACTCTCTGAATCAGAGCCCGTTTTTCCGCTCCGATCGGTTCGATCAGAGCGGAACAGGCTCTAGAACCCCTTGCGGACCTTCAGGCCAAACGAGCGCGGCGGGAAGAAGTTGGCCCGCATGAAGCCGGGGCCCGGGTCCATCCACTGCCGCACCAGTTCGTCCGTCAGATTGTAGACATAGAACTCGGCGCCCCATTGATCCTTTTCGCTGATGACCCGCAGGGCGGCATTGGCCGTGGCGAAGGAGTCCTGGGCGAAGCTGAAGGGCCCGACATCCAGATTGCTGTCGTTGAAATACATCTTCGACTGCCAGTGGACCGAGACGTAGGGGCTGATGCGCAGACCGTTTTCGAGCCGCCAGTTGTGCTCGTAGTTTATGGTGGCGGAGACCTTCGGCGACCAGGGCAGTTGGTTGCCCACAAAGTTGGCCGGCCGCCGGTTGTTGGCGTCCAGGGCCGGGCATTCCTTCAGACCCAGATAGGCCCGCTGGAAGCAGAAGAGGCCATCCTCGGCGTCGGGGAAGTCGGTGATGACGGAGTCATTATAGGCCACCCAGCCGGTCACCCGGCCGCCGTCATAGGGGATCCAGTCGCCTTCCAGTTCCACGCCGCGGCTGCGGGCCCCGGCGATGTTGGTGGTCAGGTTGGTGCCGATATAGACGTTGGTGCGAGCATCCTGACCGACGATGACATAGCCGGTCTTCTGCATGTCGTTGAATTCGGTGTTGTAGAGGGTGGCGATCACATTGAGCCGCAGCTCCGGGAAGCGCGCCTTCACACCGACTTCGTAGTTGATGTCGGTTTCCGGGTCATAGGGGAAAGCGGTCAGGTTGCCGCAGTTGCAGGTGTCGACCTTGTCGCCGAAACCGCCTGCCTTGTAGCCGGTTGCGACCGAGGCATAGAAGAAGGTGTCGTCGTTGAGGGTGTAGTCGAGACCCAGCTTCCAGGTGCCCTTTGACCAGTCGGCCTCATAGCTGTTGTCGCTGCCGACAATCCGCTGGGTGAAGGTCGGCGAAGAGGTGCCCATGTCCTTGGTCAGGACATTGGACTGGTACTGCTGGTTCCAGCCGGGAACGATTCCGGTCAGGCCCCAGCTTTCCATCCAGAAGGAGGCCGACGGGTCGAACTGGCCCGGGTTCACCCAGTAGCCGATCGTCTGGTAGTTGGAGCCGCCCTTGTCGCTCTTCTTGTCCCAGGAATAGCGATAGCCGGCCGTCAGGTTGAGCCGCGAGGTCGCCGCATAGTCGATCTGGCCAAACACCGCCGTCGAGATGGACTGACGGTCAGGCTGGATGAAGGACTGGGCCAGCGGCACCGGGGTGCCGCAGCAGAAGGGCGCATCGACGTCGAAGCGGATGGCGTTCTTCTCGCGGGAGTCAAAGATGCCGGCCACCCATTGCAGGGGCCCCTCACCGTCCGACTTGATCTGGAATTCCTGGACCAGGGAGTCGTAGCGCGACCAGCGAGTGCGCAGCTGGAGGTCCTCGAAGGGGAACAGGGCGACAGACGCCACATTGAAGCCCAGGCCGGTAATTGCGCCGGGGTTGTTGACCAGCGGACCGAAGTTGGTGCCGCAGCAGACCCGCTGGGCCATGCCGTAGGCCGGATCATTGGGGCTGGCGAAGACGCCGCCGTCGCCATCATAGGCCTGGCTGCGACGCTCGCGGGAGAAGGCCGCACGATATTCGATCACCACATTGTCCGACGGACGATAGGTCATGACCGACCGGGCCGTGCCGATCTTGAAGTTCAGCTCGCCCGGCACGTTGATATAGGCGTTCAGCTGGTCTTCGGTGCAGGCGAAGTAGTAGCCCTGCGCCTTTTCGCAGTCCTTCAGCGAGATGCCGCCCGGGCTGGTGTCGGTGTAGGATTCCAGGCTGACCAGCCAGTCGAAACGATCATTGGGACTGTAGAGGGTGCTGAGACGCGCGGACCAGCGATTGACGGCCGTATAGGCCTCGCCCTTGCCGACCTTGCGGTTCCAGCGCTGATCGGTGTTGGCAATGCCATCAGCCACGATGCCAGCGGCCGCCCAGTCCAGATCGAAGGTGTCGCGCTTCTGGTTGATATAGCCATCGGTTTCCTCGCCGCTCAGGGCCAGGCGAACCGCCAGCACGTCATTGATCGGCTGGTTGTAGATCAGGCGGAAGGCCTGGTGATTGAAGTTGCCCTTCTCGGCCTCGACATCGACCGTGACGCCATTGAAGGAGGGGCGACGGGCGAGGATGTTGATGGCGCCGGCGGTGGAGTTGCGACCGAACAGCGTGCCCTGGGGGCCGCGCAGCACTTCGATACGCTCGACGTCATGCAGCAGGCTCATGGCCGCCTGGGGACGCGGCGAATAGACCCCGTCCAGATGGATGCCGACCGCCGGATCGCCCAGCTCGGTGAAGTTGTTGGAGGTGATGCCGCGGATCGTGACCTGGACGCCCGAGTCGCTCGGGGAAAAGCCAACCTGCATGCTGGGCACAAGGGCGCCGAGTTGCCGGACGTCCTGCACGCCATCCCGCTCGAGGGCAGCGCCGGTGACGGCCGAAACGGCGACCGGGGTTTCCATCATCAGGGTTTCGCGCTTGGTCGCCGTGACAGTGACCTCTTCCAGCGCCGTTTCGGATCCGGTCGCTTCAGGCGCGTCCGGAGCCGCCTGCTGGGCGCTGGCGACGCCCGCCCACATCATGATCGACGCCGCAACGCCAAATGACAACGCTGTCTTTTTCAGAACCATGAAAGCTTCCCCTGCCCCATCTGTTCGGACCTTTTCGGGCCGATTGTCGAAATCCTATATGACAACGCTGTCTTTTGCGAGCCAATTCTTGTTTGGCCACTCCGTTCGCCTCTCCGGAGAGCGAAACGACCAGCCGCCGCGATCAACAACTAGGTCTGAAGCTGTCCGGGTTAAGGGCAGGGTTGGCCTGAATGCCGAGCGGCAGCGGCGGGCAATTGACCTTTGACTTGCGCCGGTTGAGCAGGAATGGGTCCGACCCGGTCCGTCCGACTTACGGTTCGGGAGAGTTTCAGCCATGCGCATCGCCCTGTTTCAGCCGGTCATTCCCCAGAATGTCGGCGCCTGTATCCGCCTTTCGGCCTGTTTCCGGGTTCCGCTGGACGTCATCGAGCCCACCGGCTTCACCTTTGACGACCGGGCGATGAAGCGGGCAGCCCTGGACTACGGACCCCTGGGCCATCTGGTTCGCCACCAGGACTGGGCTGCATTTCAGAGGGACCGCCCCGGCGGCAGGCTGGTGCTGTTCACCACACGCGGCGCAACGGCCCTGAACAGCTTTGCCTTCCGGGCGGACGACGTCCTGCTGTTCGGCAGTGAAACGAGCGGCGCCACCGAGGAGGTGCATTCCAGCGCCGGCGCCCGGGTTGTTATTCCCCTGCAGCCCGGCGCGAGATCGCTGAATCTGGCGGTCAGCGCCGGCATCGGGCTGTTCGAGGGCCTTCGCCAGACAGGGGGTCTGGCGTCGCCCGCGGAACTCTAGGCCGACCGCCCGGTCATGATCAGGATCAAGGCGCGACATTCCAATATCGCCAATGACTGGGCTTCATCCGGAGAACCCCATGTCCCATGTCGAAGTTGTCGGACTTTTCCGAAACCTTGGTCTGGCCACAGCCATGGTCGCCCTGACCGTCATGATGCATTTCTGGGGCCTCATCTTCCTGCTTCGGCTGATGAACCACACAGGTCGTCGCCTGAGGGCCCAGGAAAGCTCCCATGGTCAGGCCCTTCTTCTGGTCCTGGTGGTGTTCGGCATCTTCGGGCTTCATACGGCGGAGATCTGGCTCTATTCAGCCCTGTATCTCTGGCTGGGCGCCCTGAACGCGGTGGAGCCGGCGCTCTATTATTCGACCGTCTCCTTCGTCTCCCTCGGCTACGGCGACCTGACCCTGCCGGAAAAATGGCGGCTGCTTGGCGCCATCGAGGCCGCCAATGGCGTCATCCTGGTGGCCTGGTCGGCGGGGTTCCTCCACACGGTGACCACCCGGCTGCGCGCCCTCGAGCACGATTGGCTGAAGCCGCATGACGAAACGTCCTGATCCCGCAGCGGAAGGGCAAATTCAGGACTCCGCATTTGCTGCAAACTGTCCCACCCTTGGCGAAAGGACGCGTTACAGACGTCCCGCTAGGGGATGAACATTGGACAGCACAGCGAGCGCCGACGCGCCGGGCCAAGAGGCCGAACTCAAGCCGCCTGTGACGGTCAAGCTGTTCTATTCCCTGGGTCAGGTGGCCCAGAGCGGCGGCTTCGACACAGCGATCGGCTTTGTGTTCTTCTACTACACCGCCGTGCTGGGCCTTTCGGGCGCCCTGGTCGGCGCCGCCCTGGCCATAAGCCTGGCCTTCGACGCCATAGTCGATCCGCTGATCGGCTCCTGGTCCGACAATATCCGCTCCAGGCTGGGCCGGCGGCTGCCCCTGATGATCCTCGGGGCGCCGCTGCTCTGCGTGACCCTGGGCCTGCTGTTTTCACCGCCCTCTGGCCTGTCCCAGGGACCGTTGTTCATCTGGCTGGCAGTTACCTCCGTGGCGGCCCGGAGCTGCATCTCGATCTTCAATGTGCCCTATATCGCCCTGGGAGCAGAAATGGCGACGGGATACGTCGAGCGTTCCAGCGTCGTCGCCTACCGGGCGATCATGGGCATCGTCGCCAGCGTCGTGGTCACAGCCCTGGCCTTTTCGCTGTATTTCTCGGGTCAGGACGGACTGAGAAAGATCGGCGGCTATGCGGGTTTCGGATGGACGGTCGCCCTGCTGATGCTGGTCTGCACGGCTGTCTGCTGTGTCGGGGTCGCCCGATATGCCGCCCGCCTGCCCCAGACAACCTCGGTGCCGACATCCATGGTCCGGCGACTGCCCGGCGAGGTGCTGGAAATCTTCTCCAACCGTTCGTTCCGGATCCTGTTCCTGTCGGCTGTGGTCTTCTATGTCGCGGTAGGACTGAACGCGACCTTCGGCAATCACCTCAATGTCTTTGTCTGGAAGCTCAGCGGCGGAGCCATGCAGACTCTCGGCTACAGCTACCTCGGCGGCATCCTGGCCGGCATTCCCATGGCCCCCCTACTCTCGCGATGGATGGAAAAACGCACCATGGTCCTGCTCGGGCTGGGCATGGTGATGGTCAGCTGGCTGCTGGTGCCGGCCCTGCGCGCGTCTGGCCTCTGGACTGCGTCCGGGGATGATGCGGTCCTGATTCTGGCCCTCAACCTGGCCTTTGCCGGGATCGGGGTCGGATTCTGCGCCATCGCCTACCCGTCGATGATGGCTGATGCGGCCGATGAGCATGAGAACCTGTTCGGTCGCCGCCGAGAGGGGCTCTATTTCGCCGGGCTAGGATTTGCCGCCAAGGCCGCCAGCGGCGTGGGGGTGCTTGTGGCCGGCATAGCCCTGGACCTGATGCGGTTTCCGAAAGAGATCGCCCTGGCCGCGGCTCCGAGCGAGGCGCTACTGGTCAAATTGATCCTCGGGGCCGGTCCCCTGGCGGCGATGCTCGCCATCTCGGCCATGGTGCTATTTTTCCCCTACGCCCTGACACGCCTGCGCCATGACAGGATTGCCGAAGAACTGCGGAGTCGAAGGATGGCCGAAAGACAGTCCGCCCTAAAGGAAGGAACCCTGGGATGATCGAACACCACATCCGTCAGATCGAGGCCGATGGCTACACCATTGTGCCGGACGCCATTGATCCCGACCTGATCTCGGAACTGCATGAGACGGTCGAGCGACTGGAAGCAGACCTCGGGGCCCGGCCGGCCATGAATCCGTTCGAGGGCGACCGGACGGTCCGGATCTACAATCTTCTGGCCCTGGGACCGGTATTCTCCAGGATTCCAGCCCACCCTTCGGTCATTCCGATCATCGATGCGGTGCTGGGCGCAGAATGCCTGATCTCTTCCCTGGCCTCGATCGCCATCGATCCGGGACAATCAGCCCAGCCCATCCATGCCGATGACCAGATCATTCCGATCGCCAAACCCCATGCCGCAGTGGTCTGCAACTCGATGTGGGCCCTGACCGATTTCACCGAGGAGAACGGGGCAACCCGTCTTGTTCCAGGCAGCCACCTCGCGCCCAATCCGGACTACGGCGGTGACTATGAGACCATCGCGGCGGAGATGAAGAAGGGGTCCGTTCTGATCTGGCATGGGTCCCTCTGGCATGGCGGCGGGGCCAACCGAAGCCAGGGCCGCCGCACCGGAATCGCCATGAACTACTGCGCCGGCTACATCCGACAGCAGGAGAACCAGCAGCTCGGCCTGTCCCCGGACCTGGTCAGGGGCTTCGAACCCCGCCTGCAGGAACTGGTGGGCTACGGCGTGTATCGCGGTCTGATCGGCCAGATCGAGAAACAGAGCCCCGCCCAGCGCCTGTTGGGGGCTGGCGATTTCACCATGATGTGGGACCGTGAACAGCTGGCGGCAGAGCGGCTCGCCGCCCCCGGCTGACCGTCGGGGTCGGATTGGTCGCAGGCCGGCGAATTGACTCCGTTTCGGCGATTTGTCATGTCCACCAACACCTTTTTTGACCTCCGGAGAGCTTCGCCATGCGTTCTGCCCTGACCTTGAGTGCCATAGCGACAGCCTCACTCATGGTGCTTGCCGCCTGTTCGCCCGGCGAGAAGACGGCGGCTGCCCCCGAGGCCGTCGAAGCCCCGGCAGCCGCTGTGGAACCGGCCGCCCCGGCGGCCGAGGCTGCAGCGCCCGCCGCCGGCCCCGTAATCCAGGTCGGCGGCCTGACCGGCGATGCAACCAAGGGCGCCGTGGTGTTCAACCAGTGCAAGTCCTGTCATGCCATCGAAGCCGGCGTGAACCGGGTCGGCCCCACCCTGCACGGGGTCGTGGGCCGCAAGGCTGGCGCAGTTGAAGGCTTCCGCTATTCGGCCGCCTCCAAGGCCAGCGCCGCCGTCTGGTCCGAAGAAACCCTGTTCGCCTACCTCGAAAACCCGCGCAAGTTCATGCCCGGCACGACCATGAGCTATGTCGGCATGCGCCAGCCCCAGCAGCGGGCCGACGTCATCGCCTATCTGAAATCACAGTCCTGACGGCACTACGTCCCAGGCGGCTTGCCTGTCTGGTGCTTTGAAAGACATCAGCTTCGGCGCCGGATCGCTCCGGCGCCGTTTCTGTTTTCCGGAGGGGCGGCTCAAACCGCCGACAGGACAAAGCCCTCATAGCCCCTGGCCGCCACCTCGTCGCATTTCTCGCGATAGGGCCCGACCCCGCCGACATAGGGCATGAAGACCCTGGGCTTTCCCGGGATGTTGGCCCCCAGGTACCATGACCTTGCGAGGGGATAGAGGGTCGTATCAGCCACCTCGTTGACATGGGCGACCCAGGCGTCCTCGGCCTCACCTGACGCCTCGATCGCACCAAGCTGCCGGCCATTGAGATGGTCGATGCAGTCGGTGATCCAGTCGACATGCTGCTCGATGGAGACCACCATGTTGGACAGCACCGAAGGGCTGCCCGGCCCGGTCACCATGAACAGGTTGGGAAACCCGGCGGTCATCAGGCCAAGATAGGTGCGCGGACCGTCGGCCCATTTTTCCTTCAGCGCCTGGCCATGCCGCCCGCGGATGTCGATCCGGCCCAGGGCGCCGGTCATGGCGTCGAAGCCGATGGCGAAGACCAGGCTGTCGAACTGATATTCGGCCTCGGCGGTCTTCAGACCCGTCGCTGTCAGGGCCTCGATCGGCGACTGCGAAACATCCACCAGGGTGACATTGTCCCGATTGAACATCTCGTAGTAGCCGGTGTCGACGCAGAGGCGCTTCGTGCCGAAGGGATAGTCCTTGGGTATCAGCTTCTCCGCGACCTCGGGATCCTTGACGATATCGCGGATCTTGCCGGCGGCGAAGGCCGCCGCCGTGGCGTTGGCGGACAGGTCGATGCTGATATCGGCGAAGGCGGCGCCGACAGAGAACCCGCCCCGGGCCCAGCGATCTTCGAAAACAGCCTGGCGCTCTTCCTCCGACACCGATAGGGCGAGGTCCTCGGTTGGCACGATGGCGACAATGCCGGCGCCCGACATCCTGGCCTGCTGGCGGTACTCGGCCCGGTTGGCCTTCCAGTCGGCGACGACCGCCGGATCGATCGGACCGTTGTGGGCCGGGACGCTGTAGTTGGGGGTCCGCTGGAAGGCATAGAGATGGTCGGCCTGCCGGGCGATCTGGGGCATGGACTGGATGGCGGACGATCCGGTGCCGATGACCCCGACCTTCTGCCCGGTAAAGTCCACCCCTTCATGCGGCCAGCGACCGGTGTGGTAGGTCGGCCCCTTGAACAGGTCCTGGCCGGGGAAGGCAGGTTCATTGGGCACGGACAGGCAGCCGGTGGCCATGATGCAGTAGCGGGCCTGGACCGTCTCGCCGCCATCGGTAGCGACGGTCCATAACGCCCTGGCCTCGTCGAAGGTCGCCGCGGTGACCCGGGTGTCGAACTGGATATCGCGGCGAAGGTCGAACCGGTCAGCGACATGGTTCAGATAGTCCAGAAGTTCGGGCTGGGCCGCATAGCGTTCGGTCCAGAGCCATTCATCCTGGAGTTCTTCAGAGAAGGAATAGGAGTATTCCTGGCTCTCGACATCGACCCGGGCCCCGGGATAGCGGTTCCAGTACCAGGTGCCGCCGACCCCTGCGCCGGCCTCGAAGACCCGGGCTGAAAGCCCGAGTCCCCGCATGCGATGCAGAAGATACATCCCTGAAAAACCGGCTCCGACGATGACGACGTCGCAGCGGCTTTGCAGCCCTGAAGACTGATCTTGGTCCGATCCGGACATGGCGCTTCCTCCCGTAGCAGCCTCTGGCCGGTTTGCTCCGGGCCTAGAGTGTTTCGTCCTTAAAGCTCAGTCCGGCCCTGTCCGCCAGCCGCTTCACCAGACGTTCGCCCAGGGCGGCGCCCGGAGTCCAGACGCCACCGGGCACATCGGTCGCCTCGTGAACAAGACAGATGGCGGTCTCCGCAATCATCTTCGAGGTCGAGCCATAGCCGGGGTCGCGGTCGCCATAGACCGATCCCCTGACCTGCCGGCCGTCAGCGCCCGTCCCGATAAACAACAGGTCGTAGAAACCGGTCTCGCGTTCTTCCTTGCTGGGGCCCTCGCCAGGCTGCGGGCCGCCGGCGCCGCCCAGGCTGGTGAACTCGGTCGAGGCTCCGGGGATGACGACCGCCATCTCTTCATAGGTGAAGTCCGCGCCGTAGGCATGGCCCTGCAGCTGGTTCGAGCGATGAACATTCTTGGTGTTGATGGTCGCCATCATGAAGGGGCTGACCTCCTGGCCCAGGTCCTCGTCGAACCGGGTGGTGTCGCCGCGGGGCTGCTCCGGCCCCTGGAATCCGGGCGTCAGGGAAAAGGGATTGATCATTACGCCCAGCAGAGCCGGGTCCTTCTGGATCGCCGCCATGGTCGCAGCGCCGCTGGCCGCCGTTCCGCCGGAAAGGCCGCCCTTCATGGAGCGGACCCGGCCCTTCATTGTCGGGACCGGCCCGCCAAACCGTGTCCGGGCCAGGCCTTCGACGAAGAACACGCCCAGTTCGAAGGGGATGGAATCAAAGCCGCAGGAAAACAGGATGCGCGCGCCCGTCTCCTGGGCCCGGGCATGGTGGGCCGTGATCATCTGGGCCATCCAGGTCGGCTCGCCCGACAGGTCGAGATAGTCGGTTCCCGCATCGACGCAGGCGGCAACCAGGTCCGATCCGTAGAGCTGATAGGGCCCCACTGTGGTCAGGACGCACCGGGTCCGGGCGACCATGGCCGCAACGGAAGCCGCGTCGCCGGCATCGGCCACGATCAGCGGCGTTCCGGCGGGGGCGCCGATCTCGTCCCGGACCTGGACCAGCTTTTCGGCGCTGCGCCCCGCCATGGCCCACTTGACCTCGCCGTCCAGGCCGTACCGGGCCGCCAGGTGCTCGGCGACGAGCCGGCCGGTAAAGCCGGTGGCGCCATAGACGATGATGTCAAACTCGGCCCTGGGGTTCATGTCTTTCCTGTCCTTCGCCGGGCCTGAGGCCCTGGCTCTCTGGTGTCGGGTGAGCGGGTGGCTACCACAAGATGGCGACTGATGTCAGACGGCGCCGTCGCTGCCAAGCCTTGGGTCAGACGAGATTGCCACCCATGAAGTTCCGGAAATTGCCGTTATAGAACTTGGCGCAGACCGCCTCGTCCAGATCCTCCATGGTCCGTTCGAAACGGCCGATGGGATCGTCTGTCCCTTCGTGATGGGGATAGTCGGAGGCGAACATCAACAGGTCCTCGGCGCCCGAGCGCATGATCCAGCCGATTTCCTCGCCGGCGAAGGGCGTCACCTTGATCTGGCGGCGCACGTAGTCGGAGGGCGTCATCTTTACCTGGGACAGGTCCTGCAGCCGGCGGAACGCCCGGAAAGCCTGGTCCATCTGGCGCATCCAGGAAATGATCCAGGCGGCGCCCAGCTCGACGACGGCGATACGCAGGCCCGGAAACCGCTCCAGAACGCCATCGAAGATCATGGCCGCAAGGAACAGTTCGGCATTGTAGGACATGGCCACATAGCTCAGCGCATCCCGGGGCGCGTCGCCGTCCACATGGGGCCGCAGGCTGCGGCCATTGTTGTAGAAAGAGGTCGGAACCGGATTGTACTCCCCGCCATTGGCGCCGACATGCAGGGCGATGGACAGATCCTCCGCCTGGATCCGCGCCCAGATCCGGTCGAAATCGGGATGGGTGAAGGACTGCCCCCCGGTGGGCGCGATGGTGTCGATCAACAACACCCGGAACCCGGCCCGGACCGCCTCTTCCACCAGCATCAGGGCCGTGTCCGGACCGGCGCCCAGGGGAATATAGGCCGTACCGAACATGCGCCGGTCTGCAGAACAGAAGGCCGCCATGCCGCGATTGAGGGCGCGGACGCCTCCCAGCCGAACATCCCGGTCCCGGGCGGCGATCACCTGGTTGAAGGCGCTGGTCGGAAACACCAGCTGCCCCTGAAATCCCAGCAGGTCATTGGCCCTGACCCGTTCGGCGGCGTCGAATGAGCCAAGTCCATGCCATCCCTTGTAGGCCATGGACATGAAGGCTGCCTCTGCCCCGGCGACAGCGGCGGGATCGCCCTGCCTTCGGGAAAACTGGCTCAGGGCGTCGTTGATATGGTCGAGGCTCTCAGCCCGACCCTCCACGAAGGGTTCGAGCCTTTCCCGGACATCCGGATCAGCAAAACTGGCGATCCAGTCCGGCGTCTCCATCATGTGGGTGTCGGCGTCAAAGATATCCGGCCTGTGGGCGTAGGGCATTTGGCGATTCCTGCTGTCCGCAATCCTCAAGTCCCGGTCAGGCGGTCTGGCGGGATTTCAGGGGTTGAGCGACACGCGCATCCGGGAAGATGCGCAGGAAGTTCTCGGCGTAGAACTGCTCCCGGATGGCGTCGCTGCGATTCCCCAGGGCAGCCTCGAACCGGGCGATGGGATTCCGGCCCCCTTCGATATGCGGATAGTCGCTCGAAAACAGATAGAGGTCCGGATTGGACTGGTCGATGAACAGCCCGACCTCTTCAAAGACGAACGGGGTGAAGGCCAGCTGAGCCGTGATCTGCTCCGACGGGGTCCGCGACAGGCCCTGCAGATTGGCGTCGTTGCGGCTCCAGTGTTTCACCACCCAGTCCAGACGTCGCAGCAGCTCGGGCACCCAGCCGGCGCCCAGCTCGACACTGGCGCCGCGCAGGCCCGGATGGCGCTCCAGCACCCCGTCCAGCACCATCATGGTCAGGAAGGCCTCAGGCCCTTCATGTAGCAGGGCGACATCCTTGGTGCGCAGGTTCTCCCCGCCGCCCAGCCAGTCCTTTGTCGGCGGCCGGCCGTTGTTCATCCAGGCCTTGGCCAGTTGCAGGGGCGCGCCGCCGACATGCAGCAGGAAGGGCAGGCCGCTCTCGGCCAGCCGCGCCCAGAAGGGGTCCAGGTCCACATGGCCAGGCGAGCGGTCGCCACAGGGCCGGTGCGGCACCCAGACGGCCCTCAGACCGGTGGTCAGAACCCAGTCCAGCTCCGCCATGGCCAGGGCCGGATCATCCAGCGGAATCACTGCAACCCCCATCAGCCGGTCATCGGTCCGGCAGAAATCGGCCATGTGACGGTTATGGGCCCGGGCCGCGCCATAGCGCAGGCGGGGCTCCAGCCGCGAGCTGGGCGAAAATGGCATGGCGACGCTGTGGGTCGCGAAGACCAGCTGCTTTCGGAAACCCAGCAGGTCCATGGCCGTTGAGCGGTCCGGGCTGTTGAAGGCCCCCAGGGCCTGGATTTCCTTGGAGGACTCGATCAGCCGGTCGCCCAGGGCGATCTGCGCCGCCACATGTTCCTGCGAATGCCGGCCGCCCTGGGCCATGATCACCGCCACTTCTTCGTCGGTGACGATGGAGGCCGAATAGCTGACCTCGGGGATCTCGTCCCGCAGGGCCGGATCGGCATAGCGTTTCAGGAAATCCGGCAGTTCCATGATGTGGCTGTCGGCGTCGTAATAGGCCCGCAGGGGCGGTGCATAGGTCATCAGGTCCTCCCGGGCGCCAGGCCGATCCTGCGCCTGGTCTGGCGGGCGGCTTGGTTCGCGGTCCGCAGTATCGAACGGCGATCGTCAGAAGTCATCAGCTCTGCGCCGCAGGACCCGCGTCCGTGTCTAGTTCCCCACAATCAGCAGCAGCGCCGCCTTCAGCCGGCCCAGGGCGTCCAGGGCCGGTCCCTGGGCTGTCGTGATTTCCCGCTCCAGACTGTCCCGGGCGACCGTCGCATCGCCGGCGATCCGCACCGCGGCTGTAGCGTTGCGGAAATCCTCGACCGGGCAGGCCCCGCCAAACAACCACCAGCGCCCGTCGGAATCACCGGGCTGCAGGACGCAGCGGCGATTCGGCGCCAGGCTGAGCCAGACCACGGCCCGGAAGTCGTCGAGGGCGGTCCCGGCAAAGTCGTCATGACCGATCAGGCCGCCGCTGGCGGCGGTGGTGTCGATGCTGTCCAGCCCGGAATCGACATAGAGCGGGTTGGCGTCTCCCAGCCGGTTCATCCCGTTGAGCTCGGCCGACAGCTGCAGCGCCTTGTCCCGCCGGGAAGCATAGAGGGTAAAACGTCCTCCGGCCTGGCGCACCTGCGGCCAGAGGGCGGCAAAGCGGTCGACCCCGACATCCGGCGCCGCCAGAACCACCTCGTCGAACATCGGACTGCCGCCCGACCGGGTGGGGGTCATCCGGCTGAGGGCGTTCAGCAGGACCCGATTTCCCATGGAGTGGGCCACCAGGGTGATCCGTTCGGCGCCGGTGCGCCGGGCGACATCCTCCAGAAAGGCGGCCAGGGCGTCGGCCTCCTGTTCGCTGTCCGCTTCTTCGGCGTCAACGCCGTAGCCGAACAGGTCTCCGCGCGAAGGCCAGCTGAACAGGATCGGCGCGCCGTCGAACTGCAGGTCGGCCGCCAGTTGCGCCGTGCGCAGGACCCCGCCTTCGAAGGTGGTGTTGAATCCCGGGACGAAGACAAAGGCCTCCTTTTCCCGCGACCGGCCAACGGCGCCGCCGACCGCCCCCAGAAAGCCCTCGCGGCTGTCGATCGGCCCGACCGAGGTCAGGATGAAGTGCTTTTCCGGGTCGACCTTGAATTCCAGCTTGAAGATCGAAGCCATGGGAATCTCGCCCACGGCCCGTTTCGCGGGAACGCTGACCACGGCCTTGCCATAGGTCATGGGTCCGCGATCTCCGGAATAGAACCGGGCCGGCATGGTCGATCCGGTCGTCTTGCGTTCAGCGGCATAATAGACTTCAACCAGCTTCCAGGGCGCTGGCGCCGAAGCCGGCGGCGGGGCGGGCGGCAGGTCGGCAGGCGCGGATCGAAAGCCAAGGACTGTTCGGTAGCGGGCCCTGGCCTGGACCAGGTCCCGGGTCTCGGCCGCATCGGGGCCATAGACCTGACGGGCGATGGCCTCGGCCCGGCCAAGGGCGGCGAACGCCTCGTCAGTCCGGCCCGCCCTGCCCGCAGCCTCGCCCAGCAGGCGGTAGCGGTCGATCAGGGAGGCGTGCCAGCGTCCGCGAAGATTGATCGTCTCGGCGATGGCCCGGCCATAGGGCTCGCGCGCCAGATCAGGCCGGCCGGCCCGGTCGAAGGCCCGGCCCATCGCCATGTAATAGTCGATGATCGCCTCGGGCCCGATGGCCCGGATCGGCGCCACCATGGCCGGCGCATTCCAGCCGTCGGCCAGGGCCGCGACGTCCTGACGCTCCGCAGCGGTCATCATGTCCTGCAGGGTGGCGGGCTGGGCCGAGACGGCCAGACCAGGGCTCAATCCTGCCAGCAGGAAAGCCAGTACAGAGGCCCTTAAGGCCAGGATCAGACGCATTCCGCCCGCTTTCTGTCACCGCTCTGCGCGGTTCGCCGGATGTTGCCGCTCAAGGCCCCCTCCGGCAAGAGGAACTCCGGCCCGGCGAACAAAGCCCGCAGATCTGGGCGCATGTTAGGCTTCCGCCATGACCGAGCCCCTGATTCGCTGTCCCTGGCCCGGGACCAAGGACCAGATCTATCTGGACTATCACGACACCGA
Organism: Caulobacter sp.; assembly: GCA_029866155.1. Lineage (GTDB taxonomy): Bacteria > Pseudomonadota > Alphaproteobacteria > Caulobacterales > Caulobacteraceae > Caulobacter. The sequence continues at coordinate 23,206 of JARWZW010000072.1, forward strand.
ATGGGGCGTGCCCGAATATGACGCCCGCGCCCTGTGGGAAAAGCTGGTGCTGGACGGGTTCCAGGCGGGGCTGTCCTGGATCACCATCCTGAAGAAGCGCGAGGCCTTTCGCGCAGCCTTCGATGACTTCGATCCGGAAAAGGTCGCACGCTTTGGCGACGCCGACCGCGCCCGGCTGATGGCCAATGCCGGGATCGTCCGCTCCAACGCCAAGATCGACATGGCCATCAACGGCGCCCGTCTGTGGCTGGACATGCGCGAGCGGGGCGAGGATTTCAGCGCCTTCCTCTGGGATTTCGTCGACGGCGCGTCGATCCAGAACCACTGGACGGCCTTCAAGTACGTCCCGGTCAAGACGCCTCGGGCCGAGGCCATGGCCAAGGCCCTCAAGGCAAGAGGCTTCAAGTTCACCGGACCCGTGATCGTCTATGCCTTCATGCAGGCCGTGGGCATGGTCGACGACCACCTGACCAGCTGCTTCCGCCATGGCCAGTGCAATCATCCGGACGATGCCTGACCTGGCGCTGGAGGGCGCCTGGCAGGGCCTGGTCTGCGGCGTGGACGAGGCGGGACGCGGTCCCCTGGCCGGACCGGTCAGCGCCGCCGCCGTGATCCTCGACCCTGCCCGGCCCCTGCCAGCCGGCCTGGACGATTCCAAGGTCCTGACCGCCCGAAGGCGGGAGCAGCTGGAAGCGGAGATCAAGCAGGTGGCGGTCAGCTGGGCCGTGGCCTTCGCCAGTGTCGAGGAAATCGCAGAGCTCAACATCCTCCAGGCCGCCGGCCTCGCCATGCGGCGCGCCGTCCTGGCCCTGAATCCGCCCCCCGATCAGGCCCTGGTCGACGGAAACTACCGGTTCGACCTGCCCTGTCCGGTCCAGACCGTGGTGGGGGGCGACGGCCTGTCCGCCTCCATCGCCGCCGCCTCCATCCTGGCCAAGACGGCCAGGGACCGGGTGATGGTCGAGCTGGACCTGGCCCATCCCGGCTATGGCTTCGCCCGCCACAAGGGCTATGGGGCCAAGGCTCACCGTGAAGCTCTGCAGCGCCTGGGCCCCTGCCCGGCCCACCGGCTCAGCTGGACCGCCGTCCGCGACCTCTGCGGTTTGCCGCCGCTGGAACCATGACATCGGGTCCCCGGTTTCCGCTCCCGGGACCGAAGGTCCGATCAAGGGCTGGGGAACCACCGGGCAGCGAGAGTGGAAACGGCTAGCCCTTCACCCGGCCCCGGAAATTCCCAGGAAAGCCACCAGCGGCGCAAGCTGCCGCTCATAGTGGCGCCATCGGCCGGACGAGGCCTGATATAGCGGCTGGCGCACCTGCCAGACGCTGGCGGTTCGCACAGCCGTCTTGGACCGGTGGAACTCAAGGCAGGTCTCTTCCCAGTCCAGACCGCAGAAGGCCAGCAGGGTCTCGATCACTGGTCGGGGATTTGCCACCAGGGCGTCATAGGAAAGCTCAAGGATTTCGTCCGGATAGAGCCGCTGCCAATGATCCATCAGCCGGTCGTGCTGCTGCAGGAAATGGCCGGTGTCCAGCAGGTCCAGGGCATAGGCCTGGCCATGGTCCAGATGCAGGAAATAGTTGGACAGACAGACATCAAGGGACGCCCGCCGGGTGAAGACGATGCGGGCGTCCGGGAACATCCGCTTGATCAGGCCGATCTGGAGGAAGTTGTCCGGCCGCTTGTCGGTGACGATATCGGCCTGCGGAAACCGGGCCCTCAGCCCCGCGAGATAGTCCCGCGCCATGGCTGTGGCCACCTCGGGGCCTCGGCTTGCGGCTCCGGCCCATCCTCCGGCGGCGGCCACCAGCCTGGGCAGCAGGTCAAGCTCGCCGCCCGAGGTCACCTTCGGATGACTGGCCAGCACCTGTTCCACCAGGGTCGATCCCGACCGGAACATGCCGCAGATGAAGATCGGCGGAAAGCCTTGGGCCACCGCAACTCCGGCCTCCGCGGGACGGTCATGGACCCGGATCAGCTGGTCGATCCGGCGCTCCTGGGCCAGGCGGTCATACCGCCCCTGCCCGGGCGGGGCGCTGGCGCGGCTGAACCGGTTGGCGGACTCATAGGCGGCAAAGGCCGCTTCATAGGCACCGCAGGCGTCAAGGCCACGGCCGAAGGCAAAGGCCAGGTTCGCCTTGTCGCCGGGCGGCAGGTCGGGACGCTGCAGGGCCCGGGACAGGGCCTGCAGGCCCGGGTCTTCGGGTCCGGCAGGGGTTGTCAGCCCGCTGGCCCGGGCCAGGGCCTCCGGATGACCGGGATCAATCGCCAGCAGCCGACCATAGTTTGACAGGGCCTCATCCCGCCGGCCCATATCTTCATACAGGTTGCCCAGGTTCAACAGGGCCGGGCCATAGCGGGGCTTGAGTTTCAGGGCCGTGATCAGCTCCCGCTCGGCCGCCTCCGGCTGCTGCAGGTCTTCAACAAGGATCACGGCCCGGTTCAGATGCACCTCTTCCGGCCCGGAGATCCTGCGGGTCAGGGCCTGCTGATAGGAGTCCAGGGCCTGGGAGAACCGGCCGTTCCGCCGTTGCATCAGGGCCAGATTGAACCAGCTGTCGGGCAGATCCGGCCAGAGCGCCAGCACCGCGCGATAGGCGGCCTCGGCCTGGACTGTCTGGCCTGCCCGGCGATACTGTCCCGCAAGGGCAAGCTGGGTCTGAAGATCGGCCGGCGGCTGCATGGGCCTATTGAACGGCCATTCGCCGGCCGCCTCAAGCCTGGAGCGTCGGGGCTATCGCCCGTCGAGGCTCACCCGGGCCGCCATGGCGGACGGCTCAGGCTCGCAGGAGGCCAGGACCAGCTGCGCCGTGATGAGACAGAGAATCGCCAGGGCGACCCGCTGGAGCCGTTTTGAGACGAAAATCACGGTATCGATGATCACGGGGGCCCCCTGGCGTCTGTCCAGACCGGGCTTCGCAAGATGCAGGCCGCAGGCGGCCCGCCAAATAGGGCCGGATCACGCACGCCTCGCGGGCAAGTCGTTTGTCCGTGATCCAAATCGGCTTAACTAGTCGGCGGTCGCCGCGGGGGCGTGGAGTTTTTCATGGCCGGATCGTTCTGGACCCGGGACTTCGTGTTCCAGGGAGGACGCGTCAAGGTTCTCAAGACCGGCGCCGACATGGCGCTGGACTGGGCCCTGGCGTCGGAGGCCCTTCACTGGTTCGCCTATTATGTGCCCGTCCGGCTGAAGGCCCTCTGGACCCGGACCGTGGCGCCAGGGCCCACCGTCTGGTTTGCGCCTGACCGGCCCCGACCCTGGTATCTGGTCTGGGCCAGCGCTGCCTGGGCGGGCGTCCGGCTGGCGCCGGGACCAGCAAGCGCCGAGGTCGCCTTTTACTTCGACGACAGCGCCACCGGCTCGCCACCCGATGAAGGCCCGGCCCGCCGGTTCAACTGGCGCTGCACCGACGTGACCAAGAGCCGGGTAGCCGAGGCCTTCGGCCAGACCTTCGGCTATAGCCTGGCCGTAGACCCGGCGACCTGGAGCGGTCCCATGGTCGAAAAGGGCGAGGACAACGGCGTTCATGACGGACGGATCGTCCAGGCCCCCTGCCCCGGCCTGCCCGGCAAGACCTATCAGAGGCTGATCGACAACACGGACGGCGATTTCGTCGACGACCTGCGAACCCCCTGCGTCAACGGCCGCCCGGTCACCGTCTTCATCAAGCGTCGTCCGGTGGGGGACCGCTTCGCCAATCACAACAGCCGCGCCTCCCTGACCACGCCCGAGGCGGTGTTCAGTCCGGAGGAGATCAGCCAGATCGGCGATTTCTGTCGCGCCATGGCCCTGGACTGGGGCGGCTTGGACATCCTGCGGGACAAGGACGGCCGGATCTATGTCGTCGATGTCAACAAGACGGACATGGGCCCGCCCGTAATCCTGCCCCTGCGCGACAAGCTGGTTGCCACCGACTTGCTCGCCGAGGCATTTCTCAATCTAATCCGCCAGGATACCAGGACGCTCGCCGATGATTCCGTTCGTTAGAGACATCACCTTCGAATACGGGGCCTGTGACCGGCTTTCGCCGCTGATCCGGCGCGTGGTCGCCAACAATCCCGGGCCCTTCACCTTCAAGGGAACCGGCACCTACATCATCGGCAATGGCAATGTGGCCGTGATCGATCCGGGTCCCGACATGGACGACCATCTGGAAGCCATCCTGGCGGCTGTGGAGGGCGAGACCGTCACCCACATCTTCGTCACCCATAACCATGCGGATCATTCACCCCTGGCCCGGCCGCTGGCTGAACGCACCGGGGCGACCATCTATGCCTGCGCCAAGCAGGGCGTCCCCACGGAGTCCGAGGTGCGGATGGAAGCGGGCGACGACCGGGAATTCCGGCCCGATATAGGCCTGTGCGACGGCGGGATCTTTGAGGGCGGCAACTGGACCCTGGAGGCCATCCCGACTCCTGGCCATACCTCCAACCACATCTGCTACGCACTTCTACAGGAAAACGCCCTGTTTTCCGGCGACCACATCATGGGCTGGTCGACTACGGTGATCAGTCCGCCGGACGGCGACATGGGCGACTATTTCGAAAGTCTGGAGCGGATCAAGGCCCGGGACTTCTCGACCCTCTGGCCCACCCACGGTCCGCCGATCACCTCGGTGGAGCCGTTTGTCCAGGCCTATATCGACCATCGCCGGGGCCGCGAAACCCAAATCCTGGGCGCGCTCGGCCGGGGTCACAGCCGCATCAAGGCCATGGTCACCGAACTCTACAAGGACGTCGATTCCCGGCTGCATCCGGCGGCGGCCCATTCTGTCATGGCCCATGTGGTCCAGATGGTCCGGGACGGCCGGCTGCTCACCGATGGCGAACCGGGCCTCGATAGCGACTACAGGCTGGCCGATCGTCAGGACTGACCCGGGCAGGCGGCGGCATCCGCCGCCCGCTCCGGAATTCAGGGGACCATGGCGACCGACAGCTTGCCGATTCGCTTGCAGTTGGCGCCCAGGTCTCCCAGTCCGACCCGGCTGACAGACCGCATGTCGATGCGTGATCCGCCGCCCTGACGCCGCACGCGAACGACCACATCATCCTTGAACCCGTAGATCAGGCTGGCGGCATAGGCTTCCAGCCGACCATTGGCCGGTTCGTCGGTGACCAGGGTCAGGCCGGATTTCAACAGGGCGGCCTTGGCGGTCTGATAGGCCGTGGCCGTATCGGTCGACAGGATGACCGGACGGGCGGCGGGGCAGGTCTCGGCGTTGATCTCGGAGATCCGGCGGCCAGCGAAGCCGCCGCCATCGAGAGGCATGACCGGGCTGGGCTCCACGATATTGGCGTCAGGCCCCCGGTCCGCCATCACCTTCGGGGAAAAGAGCATCGGCACGGACCAGTCCGTCGCCACGTCATGGATACGAGGCGCCTGGGCGGCCATGCCGATCATAGCCCCAAGGGCGCCGATGGTGGCGGCGGTGACGCCGAGGTTCAGGAGGGCCTTCTTCCAAAGGCGCTTCCAGCCGCCAAAGGCCGCCACCAGAAGACCGATGACCCCGGTCAGGATGCTGAGCAGCAACAGGGCCGGCGCCCAGCCAAGATTGGGGGCCGGTCCATTGACCATCACGGCTGCAAAGCCCGTCCGCCAGTCCCAGGCGCCCATCCGCATCCCGACCGCGCCGGCCAGGATGACCAGGGCTGGCGCCAGGGCCATGAGCAGGCCGAGGGCGAGATAGACATCGGCCAGGCCACCCTTGGCCCCGGACTGCGCCGGGCCTCCGGCCTTGATCTTTGAACGCTTTCCGGAATAGGGAACCGGCGAGAAGGACAGAGGCGCTTCACCGGCCGGCGCCGAGAGCGGCGTCTCCGCCCCCGCCTTCAAGCTGCTTGGAAAGGTCAGGGAAGCCGGCTCGGCGGACGTGGTCACCAGGGTCGCCGCCGCAGCGCCCACCCCGGTGCTGGCCAGTTCCGAAGCATTGAGCGGCGTCAGTTCCGGCATGCCCGACAGGGGCGGGGGGACGTCATCGTCGCCTTTTCTCGAGGTCATCACGATCTCCGGTGTCCCTGGTTCGGGATTGATCACATGTTCACTGCGTGGCGGCTCGGCCACGCCCTGTCCCCAGGACAGCGGCACGTCCTCCGGCAGTGGCGCCGGGGCAGCCGCGTCAGGGGTCACGACCGGACGCTCGGTCGCGACCGGATCCTTGTCTGCGGCCGCAACCGTTTCCGGGGGGGCCTCGGCGGCGGCGCCAACATTGTCGGACGCGGGTTCCACCGGCGCAACGGGCTCCGGCGACCTGTCCAGCACCGCAAACATGGTCGGCGGCTCGGCCTGGTCATCCGCCCGGAAAACTCCGGCGGCGGCGGCGGCGGCGGCGCCAGCGATCAGGGCCTCGGCGAGCGGCGCCGCCGGGGCGGCGTCAGGAGTTTCGGGGCCCGCGTCAGGCGTTTCCGGTTGCGGCTGGTCATCCAGTACCCGCGAGACGCGGGCGACCTCAAAAGGGTCGCGGGTCTCCGGAGCGAGGGATTGGCCCGGTTCAGGGTCCGGTTCAGGGTCCGGTGGCGTCTGCACCGCCCCGGCCTGGACAGCTTCGCCAGGCGCGACAGGCTCGAGGGACGGGGCCTCAAGAACTGGCTCTTCGACAACTCCGGGCGGTTCCGGGGCCAGCAGGACCGGCGAGGGGGCAGCCCGCAGCGCCACCGGAGCAGCGGCGGCCATGGCGACGGGCAGCGGGACCTCCGGCAGGCGATAATCGGCGAACCGGGCCCTCAGCAGCTTCTTGTCGATCTTGCCGGTGGCGCCCAGGGGGATGTCCTCGACGAACAGGACGTCATCCGGCATCCACCACTTGGCGATCTTGCCCTGCAGGAACTCGATGAACTCTTCCTTGGAGGCCTCGACGCCGGGCTTCAGCTTGACCAGCAGCAGGGGCCGCTCATCCCATTTGGGATGAAGCACCCCGATCACGGCGGCGTTCTCCGCCTTGGGGTGGCCCATGGCGATGTTTTCGATGTCGATCGAGCTGATCCATTCACCGCCGGACTTGATCACGTCCTTGGCGCGGTCGGTGATCTGCATGAAGCCTTCGCGGTCGATGGTCGCGACATCGCCTGTGTCGAAGAAACTGTCCGCATCGAGGATGTTTCCGCCGGCGCCCTTGAAATACTGACCGACCACAAAGGGACCGCGCACCTTCAGATGGCCGAAGGTCTCGCCGTCATGGGGCAACTGCCGCCCTTCGTCATCGGTCAGCTTCATCTCGATGCCGAGGGGCGGGCGCCCCTGCTTCAGCTTGTAGGGCATCTGCTCGTCGTAACTGAGGCTGGCGATCCGGGCGTTCGGCGACCCCAGGGTGCCCAGGGGCGAGGTTTCCGTCATGCCCCAGGCATGGAGCACATCGACATCATACCGCTCCTTGAAGCCGCGGATGATGGCCTCGGGGCAGGCGGAGCCGCCGATCACCACCCGCTTGAGATGCGGCAGGGACAGGGAAGCCGAGTCCAGGTGGCCCAGCAGCATCTGCCAGACGGTCGGAACGGCCGCCGAGAAGGTGACCTTCTCGCTTTCGAGCAGTTCATGGATCGAGGCGCCGTCCATCTTCGGACCGGGCATGACCATCTTGGCGCCCACAGCCGGACAGGCGAAGGCGGTGCCCCAGGCATTGGCATGGAACATCGGCACCACGGGCAGGACCGAGTCCACTCCGGAAATGCCGAGGACGTCCGCCTGCAGCCCGACCAGCACATGCAGATAGTTGGATCGGTGCGAATAGAGCACGCCCTTGGGATCGCCCGTCGTGCCGGAGGTGTAGCAAAGGCCGCAGGCTGTGTTTTCGTCGAAGCCTCCCCAGCGGCATTCGGCCGACTGGGCGCCGACGGCGGTTTCATAGCAGTGGGCGCCGCCGAACTTCATGGCCGGCACGCCCTGGACCTTGAAGCCCGGCATATGGTCGGCGTCGGTCATGATAACGACCTGCTCGACACTGGGGCAGTTGGCCAGGATGGCCTCGAGGATCGGCACGAAGGTCAGGTCAACGAAGATGATCTTGTCTTCGGCGTGATTGATGATCCAGGCGATCTGCTCGGGATGCAGCCGTGGATTAAGGGTGTGGCAGATCGCGCCGATGCCCATGATGCCGTACCAGGCTTCCATGTGTCGGGCCGTGTTCCAGGCCAGGGTGGCGACCCGGTCCCCCAGGGTGACGCCAAGGCCCAGCAACAGGTTCGAGACCTGCTTGGCGCGGCTGTGGATCTCGGCGTAGGTCGTCCGCACGATCGGTCCCTCGACCGAGCGGCTGACCACCTCTGCCTCGCCGTGCCAGTTCTTCGCGTGGTCCAGGATCTTGTCGACCGTAAGGGCCGAGTCCTGCATCAGGCCGCGCATGCCGTCTTTCCTTTGTCTGATCCAGAAGCGGGACCGCCCGCCCTGCCAAGTCGGCTATAAGCTAGAGTTCCATGCCGGCGAACGCAAACGGACGCGTGCATGGGGCGAGCGCCAGGGGCTTCAAAACCGGAAAATCGCGGTCAGATGCGGTCTTCGAGCACCACTGTGAGGATCTCAGGCTTGCCATCCCGGTCCAGTTGGACATCGATCCTTGAACCGGCCGGCCCCCTGAGGGCCCACATCAAGCCGTAATAGCCGTCAGTGCCACGCCAGCCGGTCACCTTGTCTCCCAGCCGCAAGCCGGCCTTTGCAGCAGGCCCCTGGGGATCCAGCCAGGTGACGCGGATCGCCTCGTCGGCAAGGTCGGCATACATGCCCGCCCGATCCTGACGATAGACATCCATGATCGCCTTGCTGGGACGGAAGTAGAATCGCCGCCGGGTTGGGTGATGGAGAAAATTCAGTCGGCGCAGCACTTCCATGCCGATGATCCCGTCTACCGGCTTGCTCCCGTCACGGGTCGCATCCGCCGGATTGCCCATTTCAACGATCGGGGTGGTGAAGGCATAGCGTCCAATCCGGAGTTTCTCGGCCCGGACGATGCGGGTCTCGGCATCCCCCGCAGCGGTGACGATACCGCTCTCCAGATGGCGTGGATAATGGTCCCAAAGTCCGCGACTTTTGACGTAGTCAGGGTAGAGAAACAGCATCGTATTGGCGCCGGTGTCGACCAGCAGTCGAACGGCCTCGCCATCCAGCTGACCGGTGATGACCGGTCGCTGGTCCAGATCGGCGACGTGGGAGGGGTCAGTCGCCAGATTGCCCAGCCGGTTTGTGGTGCCGAAGCTCTCGCCCTGGGTCGTGGTTTCAAGCGTCTCATAGCCTTCGGGCGCGCCAGCCTCGTCCAGCCTGGTGGCGATCGTTAGCTGCTGAAGGTCGAAATCCAGGCCCATGATCGCCCATTTGGCGACCGGCAGAATGCCACTGATCAGATCATTGTCGTCTGGCAGGAAGGCGCCCATCTGGACATTGCGTTCGCGGACGGCGCCGCCGCCCAGACTGACCTCCCGGGCCTCGTAATAGTCCACCATTCTCCGGCCGATCGCGCTCTGAAGCTGGGCGCTGCCGATGCGGGTCAGTTTGAGGTCGCGAGCGACCTTGGCGGATATGCCAAAGGTGTTCGAGCCGGTGTCGATCAAGAACGCCAGGGGGTCCTTGCCGTTCAGGCTGACGGCGGTCCATGGCTGGTTTCGGGTCACGCGGAAGGGAATCTGGGTGCGACTGTCAGCGGCGCCGGCGGCCCCTGGAATCAGGGCCAGGGAGGAAGCCGCCAGGCCGCCAAACGCCCGTCTTGAAAAAATCATGGCCGCCCTTCCCTCTTCTTCGCCTAGGTCCGGCGACTGACGACCTGGTGTCAACCTGTAAAAGTTGCGTTCACCGATTTCACCAGCAGTTCGGTCGAGGTTTCAAAATCTGCCCTGGCGTCCACCCTTGGCCAGCCTAACGGACCGGTATCAAGACCCAGCTGTTTGGCCAGGATCGTCTCATCGGCGTCAGATGCGTCGCCGGTCCGACCAGCGATGCGCTCTCTCAGCAAATCAGCCGGCGCTTCGAGCCATCGGCCGGCGAAGCGAACACCGGCCTGGCGGGCGACGGCCTCCGCAGCCTCGCGCTCCGAAGCCTTCAGAAACACAGCGTCAAGGATGACCGCCCGGCCAGCCGCCAGACAGGCTTCGGCCTCGCCGAACATCTGCTCATAGACCCGGGCGCCCACCTGCGGCGCATAGGCCTCGCCAGGCAGGCGATCCAGCGGCCCAGCGCCCCAGAGGCGTTTGCGAATCTCGTCGGAGCGCAGCACGACGGCGCCTGGCGAGGCGCCGAGTCCCGGAGCCGCCAGTCTTGCAAAGGTGGATTTTCCTGATCCCGAAAGTCCACCCACAGCCGCCAGGACCGGCGGCTCCGGTGTCAGATGGGCGATGGCGGCCTGCAGATAGGCCTGTGCGGCAGCCCTGTTTCCGGCATGGGCCTGCACATGACAGCGGACCGCCGCCCGGACGGAGAGGGCCAGGGGCAATGCCGCCAGACCGTCCCAAAGGCCTTCCGGAAAACTGCGCGCGGCCTCGTCCAGCCAGGCCGACAGGACCCGGACCCCGGCGTCCCGGCGCCGCCGGAAATCCAGGTCCATCAGCAGGAAGGCCAGATCATAGAGGATGTCGAGCTCGGACAGGGCGTCATTGAACTCGATGCAATCGAACAGGATCGGCTGGCCATTCTCCAGCAGGATGTTCCCAAGATGCAGATCGCCATGGCAGCGCCGCACCCAGCCGCCGTCGCGCCGCCGGGTCAGCACCGCGTCGAGCCGGGATCGCTCGGCGGCGGTGGCGGCGATCAGATGCTCGACCTGATCTCGGTCCAGGTCGGGGACCAGATCACGCAACAGCCCGGCGTTGGAGCCAATGGTGTAGCTGAGCCCTCCGCCCGGCTCGACCTGACGGATGACAGGCGCCCCGGCGTGAAACCGGCCGATCGTGCGGCCAAGCCCCTCGGCCAGATGGCCATCGATCGCCCAGGGCCGTTCGGCCAGAACCGCCGTTTCGTCAAACCGGCGCATCTCCAGGACCGCCTCGACCTCCGGGCCGTCGCCATCAAGCTCCAGCCGTCCATCGGCGGCGCGGGTCAGGGCCCCGACCCGCCGGTAGATGTCCGGCGCCGCAGCGCGGTTGAAGCGCAGTTCCCTTTCCAGGGCCCAGCGCCTCAGGGCCGGGGTCTCATAGTTCAGGAACCCGAAATTGACCGGACGCTTGACCTTCAGCGCAAGGCTTCCGGTCAGATAGACCCGGGCGCAGGAGGTCTCGATGGTCCGGTCGGCGCGCGCCTCCAGCCAGTCGTGAATCTCGCGCTCGGCAGGCAAAGGTGATGATGGGTCGGCCATGGCCCGTCCTTGTCAGGGTATCGTAGTGTTGGACAGGCCTGCCGCAGCCTGGCCCTGTCGTTCGCCCGGCTTTACGGAAACAGCCGGCCGGCGGTCCAGCCTTCGCCGGACCGGGTGAACTGCAGTCTTTCATGCAGGCGGAACGGCCGGTCCCTCCAGAACTCGACGGCCTCGGGTCGAACGCGAAAACCCGACCAGTGCGGCGGCCGGGGCACCTTGCCCAGGCCAAAACGCAGCCCCACTTCGGCGACCTTCTTTTCCAGCGCAAATCGGTCGGTCAGGGGGCGGGACTGATCGGACGCCCAGGCGCCCAGCTGGCTTGGCCGGGCGCGGGTGGCGAAATAGGCGTCGGCTTCGGCCTCATCCACCCGCTCGACGGGACCCCGGATCCGGATCTGGCGACGCAGGGACTTCCAGTGAAACAGCAATGCGGCCTTGGGGCAGCTGGCCAGTTCCCGGCCCTTGGCGCTGTCCAGATTGGTGTAGAAAACGAACCCGCCGAGATCGACGCCCTTGAGCAGAACCATCCGGACATCCGGCAGGCCGTCGGGATCGGTGGTCGCCAGGGCCATGGCGTTGGGGTCATTGGGCTCGCTGGCCCGGGCGTCCTTCATCCAGGCCTCGAACAGATCGAAAGGATCCTGTTCGGACAACAGGGGCAGTGGCGGCGCTTCGGCGACCTGCCGGACATAGTCGTCTTCGGAGGGGCTGCTGGGGATCAGGCTGTCTTGAGTCATGGGTCCATCCTAGCGCGGTCCGGCGTCGCGGTCAGCGCTCCGCGGCCAGCGCTGCGCGGCCAGCTTAACCGGGGCTTGACTTAATTTGCGTCAAGCTGCGGTCAATGGAAGACATAGACAACCCCCTCGCCCGGGCCCGGACGGTCCTGGGATTGACCTCCGAGGACGGCGCGGACGCCCTGCGATCGGCGTTTCATCGGGCGGTCAAGGCGGCCCATCCGGATCGTCCAGGCGGCGACGCGGCCAGACTGCGCGAAGTCGTTGCGGCCTATCGCCTTCTGAAGGCCCCGGCAGATCAGGCCGGTCCAGGTCCTCTGTCGCAACCCCATCCGGCCGCCAGTCCCGGACTGGATGGGCCCGGCGGTCCGGTTCTCGAGATCAGTCCGCTGCTGGCCTTCCTGGGCGGGCAGGTTACCGTCGATATCGGCGACAGGTCAGGCGTCACTGTCGATCTCCCCCCCGGCCTGCGGGCCGGTGATCGCCTGCCGGTCGACGGCGACCTGGTGACGATCCGCGTGGGCCGTGATCCGGACCTGACCCTGCGAGGCGATGACCTCTGGCGGTCCCAGGCCCTGCCCGGCGATGCCCCGCGGGGGGGCCGGGTCGAGGTCGCCACGCCAGGCGGCGCCGTGAGAAATCTCTGGGTCGGACGTAGGGCCCTGGCCCAGGGCCTGCTCCGGGTCGATGGCGAAGGCCTACCGGCCAGAGGCGACCGCCCCGCAGGAGACCTGTTCGTGACCCTCCAGCCGGCCGCGCCAAAGGAAAGCGCCCTCCGTCGTCGCCTCCGGGCGTTCGAGGACGCCTGGGCGCCACGCGTCTGACGCCCATCACCCGGAGCCTCTCCGGCAAGCAAAATTCGGCGGATCTTAAAAATATACTTTATAATCAATTCCTTACTGATCCCCTGCGCGCGATTATTGTTTCACACCCCGCGGAAAATGCTCTAGGACCGGGCTGTCATGTCCCACAACACCTTTGGCCATCTGTTTCGAGTCACCACCTGGGGGGAGAGCCACGGTCCGGCCCTGGGCTGCGTCGTGGATGGCTGCCCGCCCGGGCTGGGCCTGTCGGAAGCCGACATCCAGGTCTGGCTGGACCGCCGCAAGCCCGGCCAGAGCCGCCATGTCACCCAGCGCCGGGAACCCGACACTGTCGAGATCCTGTCCGGGGTCTTTGAGGGCCGCACCACCGGCACGCCGATTTCCCTGCTGATCCGCAACCAGGACCAGAGGTCCAGGGACTATGGCGAGATCGCCACGGCCTTCCGGCCGGGCCATGCCGACTATACCTACACGGCCAAATATGGCCTGCGCGACTACCGGGGCGGCGGGCGCAGCAGCGCCCGGGAAACGGCCGCCAGGGTGGCGGCCGGGGCTGTCGCTCGGAAAATCCTCGATGGGGTGACCATCCGGGGCGCCCTGACCCGCATCGGCGCCCATGGGGTCGAACGCGACCGCTGGGATTGGGACCAGACCACCGAGAACCCCTTCTGGTCGCCCGATCCCGTGGCAGCCGACATCTGGGACCAGTATCTGGACGAGGTTCGCAAGTCTGGATCCTCGGTGGGGGCCATTGTCGAGGTCGAGGCGACCGGCCTGCCGGCGGGTTGGGGCGCGCCGCTCTATGGAAAGCTGGATTCCGAACTGGCCTCCGCCCTGATGTCGATCAACGCCGCCAAGGGGGTCGAGATCGGCGAAGGCTTTGCCGCAGCGGAACTGAGCGGCGAGGACAATGCCGACCAGATGCGGATTGGCGAGGATGGGCTGCCGGTCTTCCTCAGCAACCATGCCGGTGGCATCCTCGGCGGCATCAGCACCGGCCAGCCCCTGGTCGCCCGCGTGGCCTTCAAGCCCACCTCCTCCATCCTGACCCCGCGCCAGACCATCAATGAGGCCGGCGAAGAGGTGGAACTGCGCACCAAGGGCCGTCATGATCCCTGTGTCGGGGTTCGGGCCGTGCCGGTGGTCGAGGCCATGACCGCCTGTGTCCTGGCGGACGCCTATCTGAGGCACCGCGGCCAGAACGGTTGAAACTTGGCGGTTGGCCGGGTGAATATCGGCAGGTTCAGCAACAAACTCCCGGGAGCGTTTGATGGCCTATGTCGATGGATATGTGCTGGCGGTGCCCAGGGCCGCCATGGACTCCTACAGGGAGATCGCCAGCCAGTCGGGCGCAGTCTGGATGGAGCATGGCGCCCTGTCCTATGTCGAATGTTTCGCCGACGACGTGCCCTATGGAGAACTGACCTCCTTTCCTCGCGCTGTTCAGGCCAAGGACGATGAGATCGTGGTCTTCTCCTGGATCACCTACGAATCCCGCGAGGCCCGTGACGCGGTCAATGCCAAGGTCATGGTCGATCCCCGTCTGAAGATGGATCCTGCCACCATGCCCTTCGACACCAGGCGAATGATCTTTGGCGGCTTTACCCCCTTCATCCAGCTTTGACTGGCTGACGAGGCCTGCAGTAGCCAACAGTCGCCCAATCTGACACAGAATGTGTTGCACTTTCGGATGTCAGCCCCATCTTGCCGGCTGACGCCGCCGTTTCGACAGGCGGCAGCACCGAAGATACAGCCCGACAGAGGGAGATCCGAGATGATTGAACGCCGCCCATTCGACCAGCTTGGCCATGCCGACCATGGCTGGCTCAACGCCCGCCACCATTTTTCTTTCGCCAACTGGTATGATCCCGCCCGCATGGGTTGGGGCGCCCTGCGGGTGTGGAACGATGACGAGATCGCGCCGAAGTCGGGCTTTCCGCCCCATCCCCATGCCGACATGGAGATCATCACCTATGTCCGCACCGGCGCCATCACCCACCAGGACAGCCTGGGCAACACGGGCCGCACGGGCGCCGGCGACGTTCAGGTGATGAGCGCCGGCTCGGGAATCCGCCACGCCGAATACAATCTGGAAGACGAGACCACGACCCTGTTCCAGCTCTGGATCCAGCCCCGGACCCGGGGCGGAACCCCCAGCTGGGGCGCCAGACCCTTTCCCAAGCGGGACCGGTCCGGCAGCTTTCAGGCCCTGGCCAGCGGCTTTTCCGACGATACGGACGCCCTCCCCATCCGGGCCGAGGCCCGGGTGCTGGGCGCCACCTTGAAGGCCGGCGAGACAACGACCTACCATCTGGCCAAGGGGCGCCACGGCTATCTGGTCAGCGCCGTCGGCGAGGTCGAGGTCAATGGCCTGACCCTGAAGGGTCGGGACGGCGCGGCGATCCGGGACGAGCCGGAGATTGTCGTAACGGCGATATCGGACGCCGAGCTGGTGCTGGTGGACAGCGAATAGTCAGGGCGGCTGCCGCTCAAAGCGACAGCGAGCAACTTTCATTGACGGTCGGCCGGGACAGGGTGATCCGGCACAGCCCCGGAAAGTCCGGACGGAGCGCCTCTGCAAAATACAGGCAGAGGTGCTCCAGGGTCGGCAGTTCCAGGCCGGGCTTCTCGTTCAGGAACCCATGATCCAGCTGGGCGGCCACGGATTTCAGCGCCTGGTCCAGGTCCCCCAGATCGGCGACCCAGCCCATGGGGCCTGAAATCTCCCCTCGCACGGTCGCCTCGACCCGAAAGGAATGGCCGTGCAGCCGCGTATAGGGGCTGCCTTCCGGTCCCTTGGGAAAGTGATGCGCTGCGTCGAAGGTCGCGGCCTTGGTGATTTCGAACAGATGGATGGTCATGGGTGTTGCAGACGCCAGCGCGGCCGATCCGGGCGCGCCATCTAGGGGATGCCGAGGTATTTATGGGACTGCAGGCTTAAACGCCATTGGGGGTGGGAAAGGCAATAGTCGATACAGGCCTGTGTCGACCCGGCCCGGTCGGCGCCATCCAGCGGCTGCAGATAGAAACGTTCGAAATCCAGTCCGGCGAACCGGGCAGGATCGACACCCCGCTGCGGCCAGACCAGTTTCAGTTCCTGGCCCGAGGTCTGGACCACGGTCGCCTCGGCCTTCGGGCTGACGCAGATCCAGTCAAGGCCATCCGGGGCCGCCAGGGTTCCGTTGGTCTCGACAGCGATCTGGAAGCCCCGGGCGTGCAACGCCGCGATCAGGGGCTCATCCAGCTGCAGCAAAGGCTCTCCGCCGGTGCAGACCACCAGACGGTCAGCAGGTCCCCCGACCCAGGCCGCCTGGACATGGTCCGCCAGGGCTTCGGCCGACGCAAACCGTCCGCCCCCCGGTCCATCCATCCCGACAAAGTCGGTGTCGCAGAAGGTGCAGACGGCGCTGGCGCGGTCCTGTTCCCGTCCGGACCAGAGATTGCACCCGGCAAAGCGGCAGAACACGGCGGCCTTCCCGGCCTGGCCGCCCTCGCCCTGCAGGGTCAGGAACACTTCCTTGACCGTATAGCTCATCGAACCGGTCTCCCTGTCTGGGCGTCGTTCAGTCGCCGGTCGCGGCGCCGGAGGGCGACGGCCGGAAAACTCCATGCGGACCCATCGCGGCTCCGCCCCCTCTCCACAAGGACTATTTGTCGTACCGCCCGAGTCTGGAACCACAGAAACGCCTGGCCTCGCAGCAGCCGGACAGGGTCTCGAATCAAGACCAGGGACAGCCAGGACGGCAGTTGCACATCCCCCTGGGTAAGCTGACGCTTGGTCAATTCCCCGCTGAGTAGAACCGCAGGGAGGATGGGGGTTCCAGGGCGCGATCTTCAGGCCACAGTCGGGTGAAAAGCTGTAATCTAACAGTGTTCAGACCCCTAAACACATTGACAGCAGCCCCGCCGCCGTAGGCAAATCCCGGTAGCTACGGGGAAGTGTCGCGCGTCCCTGTCAGCAACTCAGACGCGGCATCGAGGAAACACACGGCGTTCGCAGGGCTGGCCAACGGCTCGCGGCGCACGGGGAGGGTTAGAATGAGAAATACTCTGCGTCTGCGGAGAGCGCTCGTTGTCGGCGCATCCGCCATGGCCATCATGGCCGTCGCTGCACCAGCCTTTGCTCAGGATGAAGGTACCACCGTCGGCGAACTGATCGTCACGGCGCAGAAGCGCGAAGAAGCCATCCAGGACGTTCCGATCGCGGTCTCCGCTTTCAGCCAGGACAGCCTGGAAAAGCAGAAGATCGACGGCGGCCCGAACCTGGTTCTGGCCATTCCGAACGTCAACTTCTCCAAGGGTAACTTCACCGGCTATAACTTCCAGATCCGGGGCATCGGCTCCAAACTGGTTGCCGGATCGGGCGACGCCGGCACCGGCATCCACCTGAACAACGCCCCCCTCACCGCCAACAACCTGTTCGAATCCGAGTTCTTTGACGTCGAGCGCGTCGAAGTCCTGCGTGGTCCCCAGGGCACCCTGTACGGCCGTAACGCCACGGGCGGCGTGGTCAACCTGATCACCTCCAAGCCGACGGACGACTTCGAGGCCCTGATCAAGGGTGATTACGGCAACTACAATTCCATCAAGGCTCGCGGGATGATCAACGTCCCGATCGGCGATACCATCGCCGTCCGGGCTTCGGGCGCCCTGCTGCAGCGTGACGGTTACGGTGAAAACCTCGTCACCGGCAACGACATCGACAACCGCGACCTGTGGAACACCCGCGTCACGGTCAGCTTCGAGCCGACCGACACTTTCAACACCTACTTCATGTGGGATCACTTCGAAGAAGACGACAGGCGCTCGCGGATCGGCAAGCAGTTCTGCACCAAGGATCCGGGCTTCGGCGGCTTCACCTACTCGGCCAACCCTGACCGGGCCGCGGCCACCAGGGGCCTGCTCAGCCAGGGCTGCCTCGCCACCCCGCTGGACTCGCCGAACGTTCTGGGCACGCCCAACTCATCCGCCACCCTCGGCGGTCTGCTGGGCAATCTCTCCGGCCTGATCGCCGGCGACGCCTATGCCGGCAAGATGCAGGTCAAGGACATCCGCGACATCGAATCCGCGGCTGACCCGATCTACCAGGCCAAGACCGACATCTACCAGTTCGGCGCCAGCTGGGACGTCACAGACGAACTGCAGATCATCTCGCTGACCAACTACAGCAAGAACGAGCTGTTCACCCAGGCCGACTACAACCGCGTCACCCCGATCAACACCTTCGGCGCGCTGCCTTCCGCCTGTAACAACTTCACCGCCCCCTGCGCCTCCGGCGCCCCGGTTCCGACGGCGATCTACAACGCCGTCTATGCCGGCCTGTTCCCGGGCGGCGTGGTCAACGACCCGCAGGTCGGTCCGTCCAACAAGTTCACCACCTTCGACATCTCCAGCGCCTATGTCGAACAGTGGAGCCAGGAACTGCGTCTGGCCTCTAACTTCGATGGCCCGCTGAACTTCAACGTCGGGGCCATCTATCTCGACCTGAAGGCTGAGGACGGCCACTACTACGTGTTCGGGAACACCCTGACCGGTCAGGCGCTCGTCGCCAACGCCCTGGTCACCGGCAACCCGCTCTGCGCCGGCACGACGCCTGGCTGTATCGTTGTTGATCAGGCCTCGACCCCCACGGGCGCCGGCCGCAACTACTTCGACAGCACCGGCGACTATCACCTGAAGTCCCGCGCCGCCTTCGGCGAGGTCTACTGGCAGGTGGTCGAGAACTTCAAGATCACCGGCGGCCTGCGCTACACCCATGACCGCAAGCTGGTCATCGGTCGCACCACGGCCCTGCTGGCCAACAACGTCGCCGCCCCCGGCAACGACAGCACCATCGCCACCACCCCGCCCGTCCTTGAAGCTGACTTTAAGGAAGTGACCGGACGTGTCGGCGCTGACTGGAAGCCGGACCTCGCCTTCACCGATGAAACCCTGCTCTACGGGTTCTATTCGCGGGGCTACAAGGCCGGTGGCGTGAACCCGCCCTGCGCTGTTGGCGTCGCCTGCGCCGCCCCGACCTTCGAGCCGGAGTTCGTCAACGCCATTGAATTTGGCGCCAAGAACACCCTGCTCGACGGCCGGATGGTCGTGAACGGCACCTACTTCAACTACGATTACATCGGCTACCAGGTCTCCAAGATCACCAACCGCCAGTCGGTCAACGAGAACATCGACGCCAAGGTTCAGGGCTTCGAACTCGAAACCCTCTGGGAGCCCGTTGATCGCTTCCGTCTGAACATGAGCCTCGGCATTCTCGAATCCGAGATCACCGGCGGTTCGTCCATCGACGTGTTTGATCGGACCCAGGGCGATCCCAACCTGATCCTGGTCAAGGCCAGCAACGCCAGCAACTGCGTCGCCAACAAGGCCGGCGTCGCCGCCCTGGTCAACGTGATCAACCTGGGCTTCGTTTCGCCCTACGCTCTGCTGGGCGTCTGCAGCGGGGCCTTCGCCTCCGCCGCCAACCCCCTGGCCGGCTTCGGCGTCATCTCCAACCCGGCCCTGCTGCCGGGCCGCGGCGACGGCGTGGCTGTCAACCTGAAGGGCAAGGAACTTCCCAACGCCCCGAAATGGACCCTGACCCTCGGCGCCCAGTACACCTGGGAACTGGGCGGCTGGGACGCCACCCTGCGCGGCGACTACTACCGCCAGGACGACAGCTTCTCGCGGATCTACAACAGCAAGGCTGACGCCATCGAAGGTTGGCAGAACGTGAACGCCACCTTCACCGTGGCCAACCGCGACGCCGGGCTGTCCTTCGAGCTCTATGCGAAGAACCTGACCGACGAAGAGTCCATCACCGACACCTATCTGACGGACGACTCCTCGGGCCTGTTCCGGAACGCCTTCTACACCGAGCCGCGCACCTTCGGCGTGTCGGTGACGAAGACCTTCGGCCAGTAATACCGGACTTCGTTTGACAAGGTTGAGCGGCGGGAACCCCGGTTCCCGCCGCTTTTCTTTTGTGCTGCAGCAACTTAACCTGTCCGAAAGCCAGAGGCGCTAGGGTCACCCTCCAAGTGACCAGTGACCGGCGCCCCATGGACCGTCTAGATACCCAGATTGAACGTCGGCCGCCCCTCACGCCGGACAGCCCTGCGGAGGAAATCGCGCTCCGCTTCTCGGCGGACCCCACCCTCAACCTGCTGGCGGTCGTCCAGGGCGAACGCCCTCTCGGTCTGGTCCAGCGACGGGTGTTCGAGGCCGGAAACTGGCCCGGGGATACGCCGGCCGCCCAGCTCATGAATTCCGCCCCTCTCCTGGCCGACGGGGCCGCCAATCCGGCGGACTTTCGGGACTGGAGCCTTGCATCCTGCCCCGAAGACCTGGAGCGCGGCTTCATCGTCACGGACCAGGGTCGCTATCTCGGGGTTGGCGACAGCCTGACCCTGCTCAAGGCCCGCTCAGGACGCGCAAGGGCGGCCCGGGACATCAGCGCAACCCTGACCAGGACCCTGGCCAGGGATGTCCTGCGCCAGCTGGAAGGCGCCCGCACCTTCACCGACGCCCTGGACCGACTGCCCATGTCGGCAGACGCCCGGACCTGTTCCCATGCCCTGACCCAATGCCTGGGCGACATCCACAATCTCATGGCGAGGGCCAGCGTCCTTCATGCCGCCGAGACTGGCCGGGTCGCCCTCTCGCCCAAGTCCGTCCGGCTGCGCGAAATCGTTGACAGTCTTTCCCATCGCTGGACGGCGAGGGCGCAACAGGACGGCGTGACGCTGCTGTGCGGCTATGACGGGGCGCCTGACCTGTCTGCGGACCTGGATGCCGAACGGCTTGGCGAACTGTTCGACGCCATCATAGAGCGGGCCCTGGCCGAGTCCGGGCGGGGAGCGGTCGAGGTGACCCTCAAAGCCAGTCCGGTCGCGGACGGGCTGGCCCTGAAAGGCACGGTCCGGGACAGCGGCCAGACCCCCTCCCCGGCCAGCCTGGCCAGGATCTTCGAGCCCCTGGACAGCGGCGCTCCCCTGACCCTCAGCCTTAGCATGGCCTATGCGGCCAACCTGACGGGCGCCATGGGCGGCCTGATCCATGCAGAGCCAAACGCCGGCGCCGGTGTGACGGTCAAGTTCGAGATGATCGCCCCTGAATCCTCCCGTATCGAGGCCGACCCCGCAGTCCGCTCTGTCCCCACCACCGCCCATATCCTGATCGTCGATGACAATGCGACCAACCGCATGGTCGCCGAAGCCCTGTGCGAAATGTTCGACTGCACCAGCGAACAGGTGGCGGACGGGGTCGAGGCCGTGGAGGCGGCGACGGCAGGCCATTTCGACCTGATCCTGATGGACATCCGCATGCCCCGGATGGACGGCATCGCGGCGACCCGCGCTATCCGCGCCCTGCCGGGTCCCGTGGCCCAGGTCCCGATCGTCGCCCTGACCGCCAACGCCGATCCGTCCGATGTCCGGGCCTATCTCGAGGCCGGCATGAACGATGTCGTCGAAAAGCCCATCAAGGCCGACCGACTTCTGACCGTCCTGGACCGGGTCCTGAGCGGCGTGGCGGACCTGGATTCACAGGCGGCCTGACCGTCCCTGATCCGGACCGGGAACGTTGGCTGGGGTCCGCTGCATTCAAGACCCCAATCTAGGGCCAATTCCGACAGCTTTGGCTTTCCAGGACGTAGGGCGCCGTTCTGGCCCCGCTTGGCTGCACCTGGCGCAAACTCAGCGGGCGATGGTGATGTGACCCGCGCCAGGCCGTCCGCAAACAACTGAAGTCGGCCCCGGCAACGCAGGTGAAACGGTCATGCCCCGGCCGCCGCCGGAACTATTCGGCCCTGGGGTCATCAGGATCGGGAATCTCGTCCCCAGCTGAATCGACAGATGCACCTTGCCGACTGGCCAGGGCCAGAATGACGGCGGCGGCCAGTGCCGACAGGATCGAGCCGCCGATCACGCCCAGCTTGACCTCGATCTGCTCGGGTGAATCCACCGCGCCTGGAAATGCCAGGACACCGATGAACAGGCTCATGGTGAAGCCGACGCCGCAGAGCAGCGAGACGCCATAGACCTGCATCCAGGTGGCTCCGGACGGTCTTGCCCCGATCCTCAGCGCCGACGCCAGCCAGGCCATGCCCAGGACGCCGATCTGCTTGCCAATGAAGAGGCTGAGCGCGATGGCGATCACCAGCGGTGCAAACGCCTTGTCAGGGGTGAGGCCGGAAAAGGACACTCCGGCCTTGGCGAAGGCGAAGAGCGGAAGGACCAGATAGGCGTTCCAGGGATGGAGGTCATGCATCGCCCTTTTCAGCGGGCTTTGATGATCATCCGATCTCGGCGTGATCGGCACGATCAGGGCAAAGGCCACGGCCGTCAGGGAGGTGCTGATGCCGGACAGCACCGTCAGATACCAGACCGCTCCGAACGCCAACACCCACAGCGGCGCAGCGAACCGCAGGCGCCGGGCGGCAAGGCCAAGGACCACCAGCCCCCCCAGGGCCCAGAGCAGCGGCGCCCAGTTGGCCCCCTCGCTGAACAGCAGGGCGATCAGGGCGATGGCCCCCAGGTCATCGACGATGGCCAGGGTCAGGAGGAAGACGCGCAGGGATGAAGGCAGACCCTTGCCGACAAAACCAAAGATCGCCAGGGCGAAGGCGATGTCCGTGGCCAGGGGGATGGGCCAGCCCTGATGCGGCGCGCCGATCGCGCCCGACAGCAGCAGATAGACCGCTGCCGGCCCGGCCATACCGCCCAGCGCCGCCAGGACCGGGGTCGCCAGCCGGCGCGGGTCGCTGAGCTCGCCGCGCATGATTTCGTATTTGATCTCCAGCCCCACCACGAGGAAGAAGATCGCCATCAGCCCTTCCTTGATCCAGTCGGAGATCGATTCCTGCAACCGGATCGGACCGAGCTGCAGCACATGTTCGCTCTTCAACCAGGCAAAATAGTCGGCCGACCAGGGAGAGTTGGCGACCAAAAGGGCCGCGACAGCGGCAAGGGCAAGCACTGTACCGGATGCTGCCTCGGTCTTGAGGAATTCGAGAGTCAGTCTGCGCGCCACGGCGGCCTCCATCAAATGCTGAAGCGTTCGTGACGCTAGGTTATCGACGGGCGTCTGACCGGGTTCGCAAGCCTTGGGCCGCGCCAGCCTGGCCGCTTTGCGACCTGATATCTGGCGAAAGCTATAATGGGTATGACGACCTGATCCAATCGAAACCGGACGGAGGATCACCAGCCTGTCTTCAACCCGCGCATCGGTGGACGTTGAACGCCGGTTGCCTGGCGAGGACTCGGGGTTCCATGGAGGGGAAACCCGGCGCGACCCTCCGGGCCATGGCCGCTTGAATAGAATGCGCTCTGTATGGATATGTCGCCGTATCGGCATAGGTCAGCTGCCTGCAAACCCTGGTAGCTGGGGGCGGGATCGAACCGCCGACCTGTGGGTTATGAATCCACCGCTCTAACCATCTGAGCTACCCAGCCATATCGGACCTGTCATTCCGAAGGGAGGCGGCCTTATAGGGGCTGAAAAACCTCTCTTCAAGCGTCTTGGGAATGTGGCCGCGAGCAGCTAGGGTCTCCGGCGATGAGCGTGCTCCATCTTCTCGGATCGGATGGCGAGGGCGGGGCTGAAACCTACTTCGTCGACCTGGTCTCCGCCCTGCAGCGATCCGGCTCGGAACAGTGCTGCGCCCTGCGCCGTCATGCGGGGCGAGAGGCGGCCCTGGCCTCGGCCGGCGTGCCTGTCCGGACCCTCGGATTCGGCGGCCCCCTGGACTTCCTGACCCGCTACAGCGCGGCCGCCATGGCCACGAACGCCCGGGCCCGGGTGCTGGTGGCCTGGATGAACCGGGCCGCCCGCCATACGCCCCAGGGACGGTGGGCCCGGATCGGCAGGCTGGGCGGCTATTACAAGCTCAAGAACTATCGCGGCTTCGACGCCCTTGTCTGCAACACCCAGGACATCCTGCAATGGGTGCTGGACCAAGGCTGGCCGGAGGACCGGGCCAGCTATATCGCCAATTTCGCGGCCCCGGCCGAGGACGTGGCCCCGGTCGACCGGGCCAGCCTTGATACTCCGGAAGGGGTTCCCCTGCTGCTCGGCATGGGCCGGCTTCACAGCGCCAAGGCCCATGATGTCAGCATCCGGGCCCTGAAGGCCCTGCCGGACGCCTGGCTCTGGATCGCCGGGGCGGGTCCGCTGGAGGGGCAGCTCAAGGGCCTGGCCCAGAGCCAGGGCGTTCTGGAGCGCGTCCGTTTCCTGGGCTGGCGAAACGACGCCCCCGCCCTGTACCGGACTGCTGATGTCTGCCTGTTTCCCTCCCGCTACGAGCCTCTGGGCAATGTGGTGATCCAGGCCTGGGCGCACGGCCTGCCCGTGATCGCCGCAGCCAGCCAGGGGCCCGGCGCGCTGATTTGCAATGGGGAAGACGGCCTGCTGACACCGGTCGACGACCATGAGGCCCTGGCCCGGCAGACCCTCAAGATTCTGTCCGATCCGATGCTGCGGATCCGGCTGATCCAGAATGGCCATGCCCGGATCGAGGCCGAATTCAGCCGGGACGCCGTGGTCGGCCAGTGGCGGACCCTCCTGGCCCGGCATGGCGCAGACTGATGTGCGGTATAGCGGGAATCCTGAACGGGGCCGGTTCGGCCCGGCCCCTTATCGAGCAGCTGGCCCATCGCGGCCCCAACGGCATTCGTGTGGAGTCCGGCCAGGGCTGGTCCGTGGGCCATGCCCGGCTGTCGATCATCGACCTGGAGGGCGGCTGGCAGCCCCTGCATGCCGCCGGCTCGACGATCATCGGCAATGGTGAAATCTACAACTACCTGGAACTGGCCGAACAGTTCGGTCTCAAGGACAGGCTCGCCACCGGCTCCGATTTCGAGCCGCTGCTGCATCTCTATGCCCGGGAAGGCGAGAAGGCCTTCCAGCGGCTGCGCGGCATGTATGCCTTCTGCCTGATTGGCGGCGATGGCCGAACCTGGCTGGTGCGCGACCCCTTCGGGATCAAACCCCTGTCGATCACCCGCAGCGGCGACAGCATCAGCTTTGCCTCCGAACCCCGGGCCCATTTCGCCACCGGCGACCTGACCCCCCTGGCCCAGCCGGAAGCCGTCGAGGACCTGCTGACCCTGGGCTATGTCACCCCCGGCGTCATCCGGCCCCAGACCATGTTCCGCGGCGTCGAGTCCCTGCTGCCGGGCGAGATCGACCGGGTCCTGGAGGGAGACCGGGAAGAGACCTTCGACCGCCCCCTACGCCGGCTTCCCGCCCCCTCCGGAGACCTGGAGACCCTTCTGGGAAAGCTGGACAGGGTGCTCGAGGACAGCGTCCGGGTGCATCAGCGGGCGGACGTGCCCTATGGCCTGTTCCTGTCCGGCGGTGTCGACAGCGCCACCATCGCCACCCTGATGAGCCGCCTGAACGAAAACCCGGTCATCGCCTATACCTGCGGGTTCGATGTTCCCGGCGCCCGGGATGAGCGGGCGCAGGCCGAGCGGGTCGCCCGGTCTCTGGACATAGACTGGCGGGAAACCCCCTTTGGCGAGGAAGACTTCTGGCGCCTGGCGCCAAGGGTCGCCTGGGCGCTGGACGAGCCGACCACCGACTACGCCGCCCTGCCCACCTTCAAACTGGCCGAAGCGGCCAGGGGAACCCTGACCGTGGTCCTGACCGGCGAAGGCGGAGACGAACTGTTCGGCGGCTATGGCCGCTACCGACGCGCCTTGCGACCGTCCTGGCTGGGCGGCCGTCCCGCCGAGCCGCAGATCGACGCACCCTTCCTGAAAGGGGGCGGCCGCAACGCGATCCTGCGCTGGCGCCAGGCCGCCAGGGCGCCCTCCGGCCTCACGCCCCTGCAGAAGGCGCAATGGGGCGACGTATCGACCTGGCTGCCCGCCGACCTTCTGCTCAAGCTGGACCGGTGCCTGATGGCCAATGGCCTTGAGGGCCGGACACCTTTCCTCGACCGCGAGGTGGCGGACTTCGCCTTCAACCTGCCCGACGCCATGAAGATCCAGGGACGGTTCGGCAAATGGCTGCTGCGTAAATGGCTGGAGCGACATTGTCCCTCCGCTGATCCCTGGGGACGCAAGAAGGGGTTCACGGTGCCGGTGGCCAGCTGGATCGGGCCCCGCGCCGGCGATCTGGCCACCTCCGTGGCGGGGGTCCGGGCCGTGGCCGAGGCCTGCCTGCCGGGCGCGGTCGAGGCTGTGTTCCGGGATGAACGCCAGGCGGCCAATCGCTGGCCCCTGCTGTTCTTCGCCCTCTGGTCCCTGATCCACCTCGAAGGCGCAGAACCTGCCGCCGCCCTGGCCTCCCTGCTGGGCGACTGAGGACGATCAGGCCAGTTTGCCTGCCACCGCTTCACCAATGGCCAGGGAACTGGTCAGGCCAGGGCTCTCGATACCAAACAGACTGACCAGTCCCTCCAGTCCATGGCTGTCAGCGCCCCAGATCTGGAAATCGGGCTGGGGCTCACCCGGTCCATGCAGTTTGGGGCGCAGCCCGGCATAGTCCGGGGTCAGGTCTTCCAGCCGCACGGCCGGCCAGAACTTGCGGATATAGTCGGCAAACTCGCCCGCCTTGGCCGGATCGACGCTGTAGTCCTCGTGATCCACATAGGACAGGTCCGGACCAAAGACCGCCTGACCGCCAAGGTCCTTGCGATAATGGGTGCCCAGGGCGCCGGGGATGGGCGGCGGATAGATCAGGCGATCGAACGGAGCTTTCGCCGCCAGGCGGAAATAGATTCCCTTGCCAAAATGCCCGGCCGGGATCTGGTCGGCCGGGAACCCCTCGATCAAGCCAGCGACAGCCTGGGCGCCCAGGCCCGGCGCCGTGACCAGCAGGCGACAGGTCAGCTGGGCGGGATCATCGCCTCCGGCCCGGACCCGAAAGCCGCCCGTCGCCAGGGGTTCGGCCCCCTCGAACGGCGTCGAGACCACGACCGCCCCGCCGGCGGCTTCGATCTCGCCCTGGAGGGCCAGCATATAGCCATGACTGTCAAAGACGCCGCTTTCCGG
The DNA here is from genome assembly GCA_029866155.1 of Caulobacter sp. Taxonomy (GTDB): domain Bacteria; phylum Pseudomonadota; class Alphaproteobacteria; order Caulobacterales; family Caulobacteraceae; genus Caulobacter. Next base: position 50,011 of record JARWZW010000072.1, read on the forward strand.
AGACAGGAGGGCAGCCTCGGCGCGCAGCTCAGGTTCCAGCGCCACGGCCTGGGCCCCGGTCAACTGCGCCATGCCCTCCACATCATTGATCAGGGCCTGTTCGAGAATGGCGTCCAGGCGTCCAACCTCCTCTGGCGAGGTGGCCACCACCAGCTTTCCGCATTTGCGATAGGCGACATGGCGGCTGCCCAGAAAGCCGTACAGCAACCGCCGGCCCTCGACGCAGAGCCGGGCCTTCAGGGAGTCGGTCGGATAATAGAGCCCGGCGTGGATCACTTCGGAATTTCTCGAGGAGACCCCCTGGCCGATCGCCCCCTGACGTTCCAGGACAGCCACGATCAGGCCCCGGCGGGCCAGGGCGTAGCCACAGGCCAGTCCTACGGCGCCCGCCCCCACCACCACGGCGTCGAAATCAAAATCGCTCATGCCCAAGACCTAATGCGGAACCGTCGGCCCGCAAACCCCTCGGCGCCACAACGGCCCGGGGGGCGGACGTTCCTGACGTCATGCAGGTCCGGGCGACCGTTCCGGCCATTGGGCCAGCAGCTTGCCGCGTTCTTTTTCGGCAAGGCCGACACTGGCGTCCTTGACATGGCCAAAGCCGCGAATGGCCTGGGGCAGGCTGGCGATCCTGAGCGCGAGCGCATGGGTCTCGCCGGACAGGCCTGACAGGATACGGTCCAGATCAACCTCATACTGCCGGATCAGGGACCGCTCCATCCGTCGCTCGGCCGTTCGGCCAAACAGGTCCAGCGGTCCGCCACGAAGGCTCTTCATCCGGGCCAGGACCGGCATGACCGTGGTCAGCATCCAGCCGCCCAGGGCGATCTTGCGAGGCTTGCCGTCGGCGCCCTTGGGCGCGATCAGCGGCGGCGACATCCAGACCTTCGCCTTGCCGCCCTTGAAGGTGCGGGCCAGTTCCTGCGCAAAGCGGCCGTCGGTATAGAGTCGGGCCACCTCATACTCGTCCTTGTAGGCCATCAGCTTGTAGAGATTGATGGCGACGGCGCGGGTCAGGCCGTCGCCGCCGGCCAGGGCCTGTTCAGCAGTCTGGGTCCGCGCCACAAGCGCCGCATAGCGGTCGGCATAGGCCTGATCCTGATACCCGACGAGCTCCGAGGTGCGATGAGCGATCAGCTCGGCCAGGGGCATGGTCTCCGGGGTGGGCGTCTGGTCCTCCGGCAGGCCCTTGAAATCCGGGTCCACCGCCGCCTTGCGCCCGACCTCGAAGGCCTGGAGATTGGCGTCAGCATCCACGCCGTTCAGCCGGATTGCCCGGTACAGGGCCCGGCTGGAAACCGGGATCACCCCGCGCTGCCAGGCAAAGCCCAGCATGATCATGTTGGCATAGATCTCGTCGCCCAGTTTGGACTGCGAAAGCGCCTGTGACGGACAGGCCTGATAGTCCTTCGTCGCCCCCCTGATGCGCCGCGCCATGCCGGCCGTGTCGTAGCGGACATCGCGATTGCTGACGAAGTCGGCCGTTGGCGAGAAGTCGGCATTGCCGAAGGCCACGGTTCGCTGCTTGGAAAACAGCGCCAGGGCCTCGGGACTGGCGGCCACCATCAGGTCGCAGGCGATCAGCACATCGGCGCTGGCGGCCGGGATCCGCCCGCCAACGACGGAGGCTTCGTCCTCGCCGATCTTGACGTGGCTGAAGACCGATCCGCCCTTCTGGGCCAGGCCGGTCATGTCGACCACGCTGGCCGAGCGGCCATCCACATGGGCGGCCATGGCGAGGATGGAGGCGACCGTGGTGACGCCGGTGCCGCCGATCCCGGTGAACAAAATCCGACGAACCCCCTCAATGGTCTCGAACTGCGGCAGGGGCGTGGAATCGGCGGTCAGGGCCGGCATGCGCTTGCCCTGGGGATTCTCGGCGCCTTCCAGGGTGATGAAGCTGGGGCAGAAACCGTCGACGCAGCTGTAATCCTGATTGCAGCTGGACTGGTTGACCTGTCGCTTGCGGCCAAACTCTGTGTTCAGCGGCTCGATGGAGACACAGTTGGACTTGGCGGAACAGTCGCCGCAGCCCTCGCAGACAAGGGGATTGATGAAGACCCGGCTGGTGGCCTTGGCCATGGTTCCGCGCTTGCGCCGGCGGCGCTTTTCCGTGGCGCAGGTCTGGTCATAGAGCAGCACCGTGACGCCCGGGGTTTCCCGCAGCATCTTCTGGACGCTCATCAGGTCCTTGCGGGGAAACACCTCGACCCCTGGCGCCAGGTCGGTGACCCCGGCATAGCGCTCCAGGTCGTCCACCACCACCACGGTGCGGGCGACCCCTTCGCTGGCCAGCTGGCGGGTGATCTGGGCGGGCGTGAACCCGCTCTCGGCGGTCTGGCCGCCGGTCATGGCCACGGCGTCGTTGAACAGCAGCTTGTAGGTGATGTTGGCCCGGGCGGCGATCGCCCCGCGAATGGCCAGGGAGCCGGAGTGGTTGTAGGTGCCGTCCCCCAGGTTCTGGAAGACATGCTTTTCCGAGGTAAAGGGCGCCGCCCCGACCCAGGTCAGGCCCTCGCCGCCCATATGGGTGTTCAGGTCTGTATTGGGATCGTTGAAGCCGGCCATGTAGTGGCAGCCGATGCCGGCCAGGGCGCGGCTTCCCTCAGGCACCCGGGTCGAGGTGTTGTGGGGACAGCCCGAACAGAAGAAGGGCTTGCGCAACTGGTCGGAGGCCAGGCTGACAGCGGCGACGCCGGCCGCCGAGACCCGGTCCAGATAGGCCTGGGCCCGCTCCCGATGGGGACCGGCCGGCAGGCGGCTATAGAGGTCCAGGGCGATGGCGGCGACCGACAGGGAGCCGGTGTCCTCCATCAGGGTATGGCCCTGCTCATCCCGCTTGCCAATGATCTGCGGTCTGGCATGGGCGGGCAGATCATAGAGGGCGGCGCGGGCCTGGGGCTCGATCAGGGCCCGCTTGTGCTCGATGACCATCAGGGTCTCGAGCCCGGCCGCAAAGGACCGGAGCCCCTGAGGCTCCAGCGGCCAGGGCATGCCCACCTTGTAGATGGAAACCCCAAGGCTGGCGGCCTCCTCCAGGGAGATGCCCATGGCGCTGAAGGCCTCAAGCACGTCCTTGTAGGCCTGCCCCTGGCAGACGATCCCCAGACGCGGGCGGTGGGAGGCCAGGACCACCCGGTCGATACCGTTGGCCCGGGCAAAGGCCATGGCGGCCGGGAGCTTGTGGTTCCTCAGCCGCAGCTCCTTGTCCAGCGGCTGGTCCTTGGTCCGGATATGCAGACCGCCGGGCGGCATGGCGAAATCAGGCAATACAAGACTGTGACGATCCAGGGAGACGTCGATGGTCACGCCGCTGTCCATGGTGTCGGCCAGGGCGATCAGGCCGATCCACAGGCCCGAGAAGCGCGACATCGACAGCCCGAGAAGCCCGTAGTCGAGAACCTCCTGAACATCGGCCGGCGACAGGACCGGCATCTCGAAGTCCTGAAAGGCGAATTCCGACTGCGAAGGCAGGGTCGAGGACTTGCAGTTGTGGTCATCGCCGGCCACGGCCAGGACGCCGCCCTTTGGCATGACACCGGCGAAATTGGCGTGCTTGAAGACATCGCCGGTCCGGTCGACGCCAGGCGCCTTGCCGTACCACATGGAAAAGACGCCATCATACAGGGCGCCGGGGAACAGGTTGGCCTGCTGGCTTCCCCAGACCGCGGTGGCGGCCAGGTCTTCGTTGAGCCCTTCCTGAAAGACCACATCATGGGCTTTCAGCAGCTTTCCGGCCCGGGCCGCCTGCTGGTCCAGCCCCCCCAGGGGAGAGCCCCGATAGCCCGAAACATAGCCTGCCGTTTTCATGTCGGCGCGGGCGTCGAGGCGCTTGCGATCCAGCATGACGCGGATCAGCGCCTGGACTCCGGTGATGTAGGCTCGACCGTCTTCGAGAAGATATTTGTCGTCGAGCGTCACTTCTGAGTGCCGCATTGAAAAATCTTTCCTTCCCGAATGGCTCCCCGACTTGCAAGATCATCTAAGTATGGGGAAAATGTTTGCCAAAGCCATGCCTGACTATGGGCATCACTCGGCAAGATCGCGGCCGTTTATGGCACTTTCGGGGGAACAAAGTTTGTCAGAGACGCTCGACGCTGTTGACGCAAAGATTCTGGATTTGATCCAGCACGACGCCGGGCTGTCGGTCGCCGAGATCGCCGAGCGGGTCGGGCTGTCTTCCAGCCCCTGCTGGCGCCGGATCAAGCGCCTCGAGGATGCTGGCGTAATCCAGCGGCGAGTGACCATTCTGGACCGCGAACTGCTGGGTCTGGGCTTCGAGGTCTACTGCACCGTCAAGCTCTCCCTGCCGACCAAGGAAAACCTCGAAAAGTTCGAGGCGGCGGTCACCAAATGGGCCGAGGTCGTGCAATGCGCGACCGTGACCGGGGCCGCCGACTATGAACTGCGCATTGTCACCCGGGACATGCATGCCTTTGACGACTTCCTGAGGGACAAGATCCTGTCCCTTGGCCTGGTGTCCAACATCGAAAGCCGGATCGTCATCCGGGGCGTGAAGAACTCCACCGCCGTGCCTCTGGGTCTGGTCAGCCCCTATGTCAGTCCTCACGGATAGGCCGCCAGGCGGCCGTCGGCCGTTGGCCCGCCCTCATTGCGTGGGGTAGGGTTGGGCCCGGAGCGCGGACTCATGCGAAATCTACTGTTCCTGACGGCTGCGGTGCTCTGTCTCGGGGCGGCGACTGGTGATTCGGGCGAATCGGATCTCCAGGCCTTCAACCGCCTTCGTCAGGCGGCGGCGGACAGTCTTGCCTCGGGCGACGTGGCGGGCGCCGAGCAACAGCTGGAAGCAGCCCTCGTGCTCTATCCCCGCTCACCGGGCACATTGCTGCGACTGGCCAGGACCGAAGCCCTCGCTGGAAAGGCGGGCGAGGCCATCGCCCATCTGTCGGACTATGCGGATCTCGGGCTGACCTGGGATCTTGCCGGGGACGCCGCATTCCGGAAGCTCGCAGATCATCCAGGCTCCGCCCCCCTGAGGGCGAGGATCGAGGACAATGGCCGGCCGGTCGGCGCCGCCAGCCTGTCGGGGCTGCTGGCCCCCTCGGAAGGCGTGATCGAGGGCCTGGCCTGGGATGGTCGGGCCTGGCTGGTCAGCGGGGTGACGAGCCGCACCCTCTATCGCCTCGGGCAAAAGGGACTGGAGCCCATGACCCGGCCCGACGCCGAAACGGGCGCCCTGTTCGGCATCGTCGCCGATCCTGTAGTCGGACGCGTCTGGGCGGCGGAGGCTTGGGGGGTCCAGGTTCCGGGGTCCAGCGGGCCTACCCGCACCGGAATCGTGGCCTTCAGCCTGAAGACAGGACAGGTGCTCTCCCGACATCCCGCGCCAGACGACGGCGTGGCGCGACAGTTGGGCGATGTCGCCCTGTCGCCGGCAGGGGTGCTCTACGCCACCGACAGCCGGGGCGCGGCGCTGTACCGGCTGCCGTCCATGGGCGGAGCCCTGCAGAAGGTGGCGCAGTTTGACGATCTGGGCTCGCCCCAGGGCATGGCCTTCTGCAGCGAGGAGCGAATGATCCTCGCGGACTACAGCACGGGGCTGCATGTCATCGATCTGCGCACCGGCCGGTCAGAAAGGCTGGAGGGCGTGAAGGCGGCCCTGGCCGGGGTCGATGGCCTCGGACGACTGTACCAGGAACCGGACGGCGCCCTGATCCTGGCCATGACCCAGAACGGAGTCTCGCCGGAACGGGTCCTGAAGGTCCGGATCGATCCAACCTGCCGTCGGCTGGAAGCCGTGACCGTGATGGCCGCCGGACCAGATCTCCAGGACATGACCTTGCTGGCGAGCCGGAACGACCGGCTCTTCGTCATTTCTGCCAGCGGCTGGAGCCTGGACCCGGAGGCGCCGCCCCGGGATCGCCCGTCGCCGCGCCTGATGTCCCTTGCCCTTTCCGGAGACCCGCCATGATCCAGCTCATCATCGACCAGCGGCGCAAGGACCTTGGCGGCTTCGAGGTCGGCCGGGTCCTGCCCTATGCCCCCCACCGGATGGTGGGCCCCTTCATCTTCTTTGACCATATGGGTCCCGCCAGCTTCCAGCCGGGCTTTGCCCGCAGCGTCGATGTGCGTCCCCACCCCCATATCGGCCTGTCCACCCTGTCCTATCTGTTCAAGGGCGAGATGACCCATCGGGACAGCGTCGGCTCGGAGATCGCGATCCGGCCTGGCGAGGTCAACTGGATGACGGCAGGCCGGGGCATAACACATTCCGAACGGTTCGAGACGCTCCGGGCCAGGGGCGGCGTCCTGGACGGAATCCAGACCTGGCTGGCCCTGCCGGTCGAGCATGAGGAAACCGAGCCGGCCTTTTCCCACCATGCCGGAGACGATCTGCCCTTCTACCAGGGCGATGGGCAGACGGCCCGGCTGATCGCCGGCAAGGCCTTCGGGGCCGAAGCCCGGGTCCCGGTCTTCTCACCCCTCTTCTATGTGCATTGGGAACTGGCGACCGGCGTCAGGACGGGCCTGCCGGCGGAGTATCCGGAGCGTGCCGCCTATGTCGCCCGGGGACGGATCGAGATTGACGGCCAGGAGATCCGGTCCGGGCAGATGGCGGTGCTGGCGCCCGGCCAGACCGTGGGAGTAACCGCCCTGGAGCCGTCCAGCGTCATGCTGCTGGGCGGCGAGCCCGTCGGGCCGCGCTTCATCGACTGGAATTTTGTCTCTTCCTCGAAGGACCGGATCGAACAGGCCAAGGCCGACTGGCGGGCGGGACGGATGAAACTGCCTGACCTCGACCATGACGAGTTCATCCCCCTGGCCTGATCACAGGCATCCGCCTGGCTCCGGTCCAGCCAAAGGCCTTGCCGTCGTCATTGTTGCGAGTCATTCTCAATTAAGAGAATGGAGTCCGACATGATCGTGCAACTACCCGGAACCCGCCTGATCGCCAGGTTGCTGACCCCGGCCACGCGGGAGCCAGCCCCTTGCGACTGGCTTCTATTTGGTCCGGACCACCCCGACGTGGTGACTCCAGCCGTCCCCGAGCCGGACATTCAATGGCTGGCCGCAGAGTGATCAGCCGGCGGCGATCAGGGCCTTGCGGGCGGAAAGGCCGTACTCGACGCCCGTCCAGACCGTGGCGATTGCCGCCAGCCAGAGCGCAAGGTCGATGCCCAGACTGACCTCCACGCCCAGCCAGGGCGGCGAGGCCAGCCGCAGAATCGCCGCCGACAGGGCCAGCAGTTGCAGGGTCGTCTTGGCCTTGGCCAGGAAGGTCACGGGCAGGCGCAGTCCACGGGGCGCCAGAACCTCGCGCAGGGCGCTGATGGCGAATTCCCGGAACAGCACCAAGCCGCCGGTCAGGGCTGCGACCTGGTCGCCATTGATCGCCAGGCCCACCACGGCCCCCGCCACAAGCACCTTGTCGGCAATGGGATCCAGAATGGCGCCGGCCAGGCTTTCGGCCTGCCATCGGCGGGCCAGCCAGCCATCCAGAAAGTCGGTGACGGCCGCCAGACCAAAGCCCCAGAAGGCGAACCAGAGCAGATCAGAGGCTTCACAGAGTCCGTTCGCCGCGGCGGCCAGCGCCCCGAACACAGCCAGGGTGAGGACCAGACGGGCCAGGGTAATGAGGTTGGGGATCGCCTTCATGCCCGACCTATAGAGCGTCGCGTCGAAAGCTGGCTACCGGCTTTTGGCAAGAGACGCCGCAGAGGCTGATATCGAGAGCGAGGCGGGTGATCTCGCATCACACAGCTCGCTTCAGCCGCCCTGCGCCGCCAGATCGCGACGGCAGGGTCGGCCCTTCGGGTTCAGATGAAAATCAGAAGATGAACTGGTCTATGTAGCCTGTCCGCTCGCCCATGGCCTGGATCACCATGTCGGCCTTGCCGTCGTTGTCCAGGTCGATCCGGAACGTCGTGCGGTCGGCCACGGCGTCATAGCTGCCGATGACCGTGCCTTCGACCCCCAGGGAAATCCGCGACAGGTCGATCAGATCGGTCTCTCCCAGATCCGTGATCAGGTCCGGAGCCCCGCGGGTCGCATCCGTCCTCTCCAGATACACGAACCGGTCGGCGCCATCGCCGCCCGTCAGGTTGTCGCGCCCCGCGCCGCCGATGAGGCTGTCGTCCCCGGCGCCCCCATTGAGCGAGTCCTTGCTGCCGAAGCCCATCAGGACGTCACCGAACTCGGAACCGATGATCTGGTCCTTGCCATTGAAGAACAGCTTGAGCAGTTCGACGGGATCCGAACTGTTCGCCATCACCCTCTCCAGGTCGACACTGAGCTTCGAAACCGTGAACTTGGGATCCTCCGATTGGAATGCGGTGAAGCCGCTGACGACACCGGTAAAACCCTTGCCGGGCTTGAAGCCGAGGCCTTCGCCAAAGACCGAGGTGGCATACTCGCCGGAAACGAGCGTGATCTCTGTCGGCGTGGAGTTGACGACAACGGCGTTCAGCCAGACCGAGATACTGATGCCGGAATAGTCGACGGCGGTGTGAAAGACGACCTTGGCCATGGGGCTCCCTTACGCATTTTCTGGACAGGGCGGATGGACCCACTGCCTATACCTATCGTCACCGAACGCCGTCGTGCAGGTCTGAAGCGAACACAATGAGCCCATCGCCTTGCGGGCTCGATGGCCACAAAGTCCGCGGCCGCAGCCGGACCGGCCGCCAGAAGACCTTGCGACCGCTTCGCCCAGAGGGATTCAGATCAGGAAATTATTGAAATCCGTGTGGTTTCCAGTCGCCTGGATCAGCATCTCGGCATTGCCGTCGCCATCGACATCGATCTTGAAACTGGTGAGATCCGAACTGGCGCTATAGCTCGACGTGACATCGCCCTGCACGCCCAGCAGGCTGAGGTTGATGTTATCGGTATTGTCCAGGTCCGTGATCAGGTCAGGCGCCGCCTTGGTCGAGTCCGAGGCGGCCAGGTAGAGGAAACTGTCGGATTCCACGCCGCCGGTCAGGATGTCACGGTCGGCCCCGCCGATCAGGACATCCGAGCCCTTGCCAGCGATAATGGTGTCCTTTCCGCCGAAGCCGGACAGCACATCATCAAACTTCGAGCCCGTGAAACTGTCTGCGCCCCCGAAGAAATCATTGAGCAGAGCCTCGGGATCATCCTTGTGGTCGAGCAGCACATCCAGGGCGACATTGATCTTCTTGGCCGAAAACAGCAGGACGCCGTCATAGGCGGCATCGATACCCTGGACAGTGCCCGTATAGTTATCAGTGAAGAAATTGTAGCCCATTCCCGTTCCGAAGACAGTGGCGGAAAAGAGCCCTGAACTCAAACGTACCTGGCTGGAAGAAAAGGAATCCACATCACCGCCCACAAACTGGGTCAGGTCGATATTGGAGATGTCGAAGGCCTGCTTGAACACAACCTTGGTCATGACGCCTGTCCTTGCCTTGGGCCAGGCATTTGACCGGCCCTTGTGGATGACAACCTAACGCATAGACTTCCTTGGACAATCGTTATTCGAACCCGGGCGCATCACAGCCTCGAGATCATGCTGCGGAGGCAGTCTATGGCGGGTTGTCCGTCGGGCCGCGGCCGTTGACCAGATAGGTATAGACCGACGCGGTGACGTCCGAGATATCGGTCGGATCCATCCGCATGGCGCCCCACGCATCCGGTCCGCCAGCCCCTGGTGACCGCCTGCCAGCCGTCCGGCGTGGGTCTGCTTCTGTCGGCTGAATGCGACCCGAACCACAATCAGGGCTACCGCCATGGAACGCCGCGAAAGCCTTCCCGAGGGGTGAGCGCTCCAGGTGATCCTTGCTCACTGCGTCAGGCAGGCGCCTGGACCGGCTATTCCATCATCCACAGGCCATCACCCAGGGCAGTGTAGGCCGGCACAGCAACGACGAGTGCGAAATGAGCTTCGTGCGGAGCGGTGTCGGGTCCATGGCGAGCCGGGTCGTGCCGGGTCCCGGGGGCGACGCTCGGCTGGGCCGCGCCGCTGATGCCTTCAAAGCCGCGCAGTTCATACAGGCCGATGAAATCCGAATAGCTCAGCTTGTCCGGCGAGACGTTCTTCAGCAGCATCATGCGATCGCTGGCGAAGACGATCAGGCTGCTCTTGCCCTGCTTCTGGATGCTGATGAAGGAGCCGTATTGGGTGGCGTCGATCACGTCCTCACCGACCTTGAAGTCCATGACCGTGTCGTAGCCGACCTCATAGGTCACCCGGAAGGTGTCCGCCCCGGCGCCGCCGGTGAGGATGTTGTTGCCCCGACTACCCTGCAGGATGTCCGCGCCGGCGTCGCCCCTCAGGATGTCGTCGCCGTAGAAGCCTTCAAGCCAGTCATCCCCCCGGCCGCCGATCAGCAGGTCGTCGCCGAACAGGCCCTCGATATGGTCGCCCAGCGCCCCGCCGGTCAGGGTCTCGTCCGTCTCGTTCCCTATGATCGGATTGTAGAGGATGTAGGGCTCGGGCGCGGTCGGGGGATAGGGCTCGCCAGAGACGAAGTTGGCGGCGGTCAGCTCGTCAGCCTGCACGTCCAGCAGCAGGAAGAGATCCCGGCCGATCCACACCAGGGTATCGGACCCCGCAGCCTCAACCATGTACGGCGCGCTGATAAACAGCCGGTCCTCGGATACGTCGAAACCGACCACAGTGTCCCTGCCATCGGCCGAGGCGAACAGGTCGGCGCCGCCGCCAGCCACAAGGATATCGTCGCTGATGCCGCCGTCCAGGAGATCGCCGCCATCTCCGGCATGGAGAACATCCTGCCCATGGCCGCCATAGAGCCGGTTGGACGACAGGTCCGCCGGACCGGATCGTGAGCCGCCGAAGATGACGTCGGCGCCGAACTCGCCCGACAGGATATCGCTGCCCTCCCCGCCCTCGATAAGGTTGGACAGGTCGCCGCCGATCAACATGTCGCCGAAGGCCGAACCGAGCAGGTTCTCGATCCCCGACAGGCGATCGGTTCCATCGCCACCGGTGGCCTGGGGGATGATCAGGTTCAGATTGACCGTGACCCCGGCCAGGGCCGCCGCATAGCTGGCGGTGTCGTTGCCGCCGCCGCCGAACAGGACGTCATCTCCCGTGCCGCCCGCCAGGATGTCATCGCCAAAGCCGCCGTCCAGGGTATCGTTGCCCGCCAGGCCGTTGAGGGCGTCATCTACCGCCCCCGCACGATAACGGTCGTTCAGGACAGTTCCGTTCCACACCAGGGGAGCCGCCTCCGGGGCGGCGCCGTCCCGGCCGCGAGGCGAGGCCGATCCGGTCAAGTCGTGCTCGGCGCCGTCATCGGCCGCCTGGGGTCCAGGGGCGAAGGTCGTGAAATTGGCGCTGGTGATCTGGGCGGCCGACACTCCCTTGAGCAGGACGCTGCCGCCGCCGGAAAGATTGACCCGGGTGTCGGCTCCCAGGGTGGTCAGGGACCAGGTCATGCCTGAGGTCAGGCTGATGCGATCCTCAGAGGCTGCGAAATCCAGAATGGTGTCGGCGCCGTCGGCGGCTACAAATTGGAAACTGTCCGCGCCAGCCCCGCCGGACAGGGTGTCGCCGCCCTTGCCGCCCCGAAGGATGTCGGCGCCGTCCTCGCCATTCAGGCGGTCGGCCTTGAGGCTGCCGGTCAGGCTATCGTCCCCCGCCCCGCCATAGACCTTGCCCTGAAGTTCGCCGCCGGTGCCGTCAAACAGGTCGGCGCCAATACCCAGGGTAATGTCCCCGACGATCAGCCCGGCGTTATAGACCCGGTTGTAGCTCCAGACGGCATTGTCATGGCTGTGGGCGAAATCGATGTCGCCGGTGACGGTTCCGGTGTTGCGCAGGATGTTCTGGCCGCCATAGCCGTACTCTGTTTCCCGCCCGACAATGTCGCCGGTGATCACCCCGCTGTTGATGATCTCGAGGCTCGCTCCGTAGTTGGAATAGGACTCGATGGCCACGTCGGCCGAGATCTCTCCGCTGTTGGTGATGGTGGTGCCGGACGTCGCCCAGACCAGACGGAACCCAATGGATCGTCCGCTCTCCAGCGAGGTCTCGGCCTGGATCAGGCCGGTATTCAGATAGGTCCCGTCGCTGGTCAGCAGGGTGTCGATGGCGACGGCCAGCGGCCCGCCCTGGACGATGATGTCGCCATGATTGGTCAGCCAGCCGCCCTGCGTCAGCATCACCCCGGTCGCCTGGCCCCAGTCGGACCGGGCCAGAAGCGTTCCCTGGTTGAATACGGCGGGGCTATCCGGAAAGCCCCGCTGATAGGTGGTCACGGCATTGGCCGCCCCGGCCACCGCCAAGGCCTGGATCAGGCCGTCGTTGGAGACGCGGCCCCCGGCTCCGGAAAAGAAGCCCGTGGCCCAGCCTGCGCCCTGGGTCATGGCCTCGACCGTTCCGTTGTTGTCGAGCAGGCTGAGGTTGGTGGCGAAGATCGCGGTGCTGCCGACCTGTGCACCGGAATTGGTGATGGTCCCGTCATTGGTCAGCAGGGCCGGCAGGGCGTCATTGCGCAGGACGGCGCTATCGCCGGTCGAGGAGGTCCAGATCTCGCCCGCCTCGATATGCAATACACCCGGAATCTCGAAGCCATCAGAGATCGTGGTCTCGTCGGTAAGCAAGATCCCGACCGAACCATTGGGCTGTGGCGGCAGGTCGCCTGTCGCTATGACGCCCAGACCCTGGGTCCCGGGCGGCTCTGCGCCGCCGACTGTCACCGGGGCCCCGGACCGCACCAGCACCGTGCCGCCGGTCCCTGACCAGCTGTTCCAGGTTTCGCCGTCAATGACCCTCGACGCGCCGGCGGTCCAGGTCCCCAGCAGCTGCACCCTGGCCGTGGCCCCGGCGTCGATCTGCAGTTCGGTCTCGCCGCCCGTGGCCGCCAGGATATCTGCGGCGTTGACCACCAGGGTCTGGGCGCCGGTCAGGACGATTCGCTCGATATCCTTGATCCGTCCGGTCGACAGGGCCGCTGACAGGCCCAGGACCAGGGCGCCCGCCGGCAGGACAAAGGTGTCAAACCCCGCGCCGCCATCGACCAGCCGGAAGGTCAGGTCGCCGGCGATGATCTGGTCATCGCCCTCGCCGCCATAGGCGACATCGCCGCCAAGGGTCTCCAGCCGGTCGGCGCCCGCCTCGCCATACAGGCCATCATTGCCGATCTTGCCCAGCAGGGTGTCATCGCCATAGCCGCCCACCAGCAGGTCATTGCCCGAGCGGCCGTCCAGCAGGTCGTTGTCCCGGCCACCGATCACCCGGTCACTGCGGGAGGACCCGACATAGACGTCAGCCCCACCGCCCATATCCACATAGCCGCTGACATTGCCGCCCGTCATGTCGCAGCTGTCGGCGCCCTCTCCCATCAGGACGACGCCGTTGATGGTTCCCCGGTTGATCAGGCTGTCATCGCCCAGATCCAGATAGACTAGGCCGTTGATGATCCCGGTCGCCTCGTTGACCACGGATTCGCGGCCGGCCTGGGGCGGTGAAAAAGCGTAGCTGTTGGCGTAGATCGCCACATCGGCGGTGATGGTTCCACTATTGACGATCCGCATGGTCTCGGCCGCCAGATGTTCAACCAGGATGCCGAAACTGGCGCGGTTCGCATCGGTCGAGCGGGCCTCGATCCGACCCGCATTGATGATCTCGGCCGGACGGCTATCCGGAAACACGGTTCCCCGCCCCTGATAGACCGCCACGGCCTCGACCCCCTCGGCCAGAATCTGGCCGCCAGCCAGATTCTGCAGCAGGCCGCCGTTTTCCATGGTGACGCCATAGGCCAGGCCCACCGGTCCGCGCGCCGCGATCAGGCCGGAATTGGTGAAGCTGGGCGCATAGCCGTCGGTTACGGCGCCGAAAGCGCTGCCGTAATTGGCCTGGGCATAGATGCGGCCGCTGTTGTTCAGGCTGTCATTGGCCAGGACCCCATAGGCCGCGCCAATTTCCAGCTTCGAGACGATCAGGCCGGTATTGACCACCGACCCCAGGCCGAAAATTCCAAAATGCGGCCGCCCCACCACATCGGCGGGCGGCAGATACCAGATGGACCCCTTGTTGGTGATCGTCGAACCCAGGCCCCCTTCGATCACCGAGCCATGGTCGAAGGCGTCCAGGTAGCTGGCCCCGTAAAGGGTCAGGCCGGGGGCCAGGGTATAGACCCCGCTGACCGCCACAGGCGCCGTGACATTGGGCGCCACAGTCGGCGAAGCCGGAACAGAGATAAAGGCCGCCTTGGCGCCGTCCTGCGGCGCGGCCTCGACGGCGCCGCGCAGGGGCGCCAGGTCGTCCAGGGCCTCATTCAATGCGGCCATCCGGGAAAGATCCACGCCAGACACCACAGCCTCACCCTCTGTCCATTCGCCTGCGGGTCCGCCGCCGGGCCTCGTCGGCAAGACCTACCAGAACCCGAATTGGGGTTGAAGTCGTAGAACTTCACGACGGCCATCCTGCCGATTTGTGAACCAGTCGGTTCGTGCCGCCGGACCAGAACCTGATCAGGCAGTTGCCGCCACGGGCGATGGCGCCGCAGGCTGCACGGCACGGGTCAGGGCCCCAAAGAGTGCAGAGACCTCGATTGGCTTGGCCACGAAATCAGTCATCCCGGCCGCTTTGCATGCGGTCACCTGATGGTCCATTGCATTGGCAGTCAGAGCGACGATCGGCGTCTCGGTGCGCCCGGTTTCCCGCTCCCGAAGGCGGATCGCCTGCGCGGCGGCTATGCCATCCATGACAGGCATCTGAACGTCCATCAGGATCACATCCCAGTCGGCCATTTCCCAGGCGGCGACAGCTTCCTGTCCGTTGCTGACGATACAAAGATCGACGCCGGCCTGTCCCAGAAGGGCCTGCAGGACAAGCTGGTTGACGCGGTTGTCCTCCGCCGCCAGGACGCGCAACCGCCCGCCGTCCAGCTCCGGACCCGAAATGGGTCCTTCCGGCGCCCCTTCGCAGGTCGGCTCTCCGGTGCGCATCAGGGGAAGCAACGCCGTAAAGAGGCTTCCCTGGCCAAGCCGGCTCTCGACCCGGATATCTCCGCCCATCGCGCTGCACAGTTCCCTGCAGATCGACAGGCCCAGTCCTGTTCCGCCGAACTGCCTTGTGGTCGAGGAGTCGGCCTGTACGAACTTCTCGAACAATCGCTCGATCTGTTCGGCGCTCAGGCCGATTCCGGTGTCGGCGACACGGAAAGTCAGCCCTGCCTCGGAGCGGCTGATGCAGACCTCCACCGACCCGCTTTCCGTAAATTTCACCGCGTTGGAGATCAGATTGTAGAGAACCTGACGGACCCGTGTGGAGTCGCCAAGCCAGGTTCCCCGAGCCGCCTCTTCGACCTCCAGCCGGAAGGTCAGACCCTTGCCATCGACCATGTGGGCGAAGGTCGCCTGGGCGCCGCGGGCCATGGTCTCGAGGTCAAACTCGGCTGCCTCAAGGACAAGCTTGCCGGCCTCGATCTTCGACAGGTCAAGGATGTCGTTCAGGATCGTCAGGAGGGTCTCCCCTGACGCCCCAATCAGTTCAAGCCGCTCGCGCTGCTGTTGCGGCAGGTCATCCCTTGCCATGGCCTGGACCATGCCCAGCACGCCATTCAAGGGCGTCCGGATTTCATGGCTCATGGTGGCAAGGAATTCGGATTTCGCGCGATTGGCCATAAGGGCGCTCTCGGCGAGGTGCGCCAGTTCCTCGTTTGACTGGCGCAGCCTGGCCTCCGCCAGATGCATGGCGACGCCGTTCATCAGAATGGTGGCGCAGGCGCCCAGGGTCGCCAGGCTGGCAGTCACCGCGACCAGCGGTGTGGCATGCGCCAGTAGATGGCTGATCAGCAGGATGGCTAGGGCGCTGAGTTGGGGCAGCACCAGACAGAGGAACAGTTTCAGACTGTGATATGAGCCGATGGCCGCATAGAGAGCGACCGTAAACAGGCCCATCACGGCCGCCACAGAGGGGATCACGCCCCCGACGCGCCAGAGCAGTACGGCGTGTGTCACCCAGCAAAGGGAGACCGCGACGGTATTGAGTTCAAGCAACCAGGCTCGGCGCAGCCGGCCGGCCATCATCAGGCGGCGCAGGCGAAAGGCCAGCAGTTCGCAGATCAGGATGGCCGCGAGCCAGCCAAAGGCCCCGGGCTGGGAAACGTAGGCATAGAGAAACGGCGCAACCAGCACCGCAATCATCGGCCGTATCAGGGTGCGGCTCGTCTCGATAAGGGGCGACGGCGCCCCCTCCCGGTGGGGAAGCCCTCCGTCCTGCATCGCATCTGGAAACTCGGCCTGAGCGGACATGGCGGAAGAAATCCCGGGCGGCCTCACTGGCCCCTCTCAACCTTCCGTAGCCCCAATACATTAAGGTCAAATTGCCCTGCCGGCGCCGGAGCCGGAGCCGCCTTGGCGCCGTCCTGCGGCGCGGCCTCGACAGCGGCGCGCAGGGGCGCCAGGTCGTCCAGGGCCGCATTCAATGCGGCCATCCGGGTCAGATCCAAGCCAGACAACACAGCCTCACCCTCTGTCCATTCGCCTGCGGGTCCGCCGCAGGGCCTTGTCGGCACGACCTGTACGAACCCGAATTGGGGGTGAAGCTCCGGCGCGCGGTCCAGGACAGGCGAAGGGGCTACGGTGACCTTCAGGGTCTCTGGCGGCAGAGCCAGATCAGACCGCTTCCGGCTCGACCAGGGCCCTGCAGGCGCGCCAGCTGGCCAGGCCAAGCCAGGGAAAGATCACCGTCAGGGCCAGGAACCCGGTCGCCGCCGAGATCAGCAGGAGCAGGACGATCAACAGGGCCCAGAGGATCATCGGGCCCGGATTGGTGACCACCGTCCGGACACTGGTGATGATGGCGATGAAGCCGTTGCTCCCGGGGTCCAGCAACATCGGGGCCGAGACAACGACCAGGGCGAAGGCCAGAAAGGCGATGGCGCCGCCGACCAAGGTTCCGGCGATCAACATGGCATGGCCGTCCGGGGTCTCCAGGGCGAAGGCGACCAGGGCCTGGATGGAGCCGTGGGACTGATAGGTCGACAGGCCATAGACGATCTGGGCTGTCTGGCCCCAGAACATGTAGAGCAGCGCCAGGGCCAGGCTCAGATAGAGGCTGTCCTGCCGCAGGGCCGTGCGGACCAGGACGATCTGGCCCAGCCTGACGGGCTGGCCCAGTTCCAGCCGCCGGCCAGCCTCATAGGGGCCCATGGCCAGGATCGGGGCAATGATGACAAAGCCCAGGGACAGGGCCAGCACCCAGTAGGCCCCGTTAGTCTGATACATTCCGTAACAGAGTACGGCGCTGAGGATGGCCACGGCCAGGCCATAGACCATCAGCGGCCCGGGCGCCTTCCAGAGGTCCGACCAGCCGCCGGCCAGCCATTCGAAGGGCGCCCCCGGCCCGACGGACCGGACGGCCGGCAATCCCCCTGAAGCGCCCATGCCATCCTCCGCCTGATCTGCGCCGGTCCGCGGGTCAGGATAGGCTCCCCCGGCGACAAAGGACAAGCCGCCCGGCCCGGGCAAGAGTGGCGCCCGCCTGTCAGGCCTCATCGAAGGGCTGACGGACGCCCGGCCCCCGGCCGCCGCCAGGCCGTGGATATCCACAAACCAAGCCTGAACGAGGGGCGCCGGGGCGAGGACGGCGCCCCCTCCCTTTGGGGAAGCCCGCCGTCCTGCATCGCATCTGGAAACTCGGCCTGAGCGGACATGGCGGAAGAAATCCCGGGTGGCCTCACTGGCCCTTCCCAACCTTCCATAGCCCCAAATCACTAAGGTCAGATCGCCCTGCCGAAGCCGGAGCAGGTCGCTCGGAAGCCGCGATTGATGCGCCGCCGTCAACCGGGTTCGGTAAAGGGATGGCAGGGGCTGCGCCGGCACTGGACGAAACTCGGACACCCTTCCATGATCCCTGTCCGTCCAGCCGAGGCCGCTCTCCATGAATCTCCTGCCGATCGCCGCCACCGTCGCCTTTTTCGTCGCCGCCGCCTGCGCTGTCGCCGCCCCTGTCAGCGTCCCTGCGACCGCGACCCTGAGGCTCTACGCCATGGATTGCGGAATCCTGACCGTGCCGGACGCGGATCCCTTCGCAGACGATGGCGCCTACAAGGGCGTTTCCCGAACCCTGGTGGTTCCCTGCTATTTGATCCGCCACCCCAAGGGCGATCTGGTCTGGGATGCCGGCCTGCCTCAGGCCATTGCCGACCTGCCGGGCGGGGTCGGGCCGCAGGGCATCGTCATGCGCCGCAAGCTGACGGACCAACTCGCAGACCTTGGCCTGACCCCCGCCGATATCGAGTATCTGTCCGTCTCCCACAGCCATTTCGACCATATCGGCAATGGCAGCCTGTTCGCTGCTTCCACCTGGATCGTCGACGCCGACGAGCGCGCCCACGCCTTCCGGCCTGAGGCCCGGGCCGATACCCAGACCTTTTCCGCCTATGCCGCCCTGGAGACGGCCCCGACCCTGCTTTTGAAGGACAAGTCGACACATGACGTCTTTGGCGACGGTTCGGTCACGATCATCGCCGCCCCGGGCCATACCCCAGGCCACCGGTTGCTGCTGTTGCGGCTGGCCCGGTCCGGCCCCGTGCTGCTGACCGGCGACATGTTCCACCTGGCCGAAAGCCGCGCCGGACGCCGCGTCCCCCGCTTCAATGTCGACCGCAAACAGACCCTTGAGTCCATGGACCGCCTGGAGGCCCTGGCCAGGGAGACCGGGGCCCGGGTCGTGCGCCAGCATGTCAAGGAAGACTTCGACGCCATGCCGGCGTTTCCTGCGGCAATGGATTAGGGCAGGCCCCGATCGGCGGACGGAGAACCCCCCTTACTTCCGGAAGTAGTCGAACACCCGCTGCGCCAAGGCTTCGCTGACGCCTTCCACCTTGACCAGATCCTCGACGCTGGCCCGGCTGACGCCGCGGGCGCTGCCGAAAGCGTGGAGCAGGGCCTTCTTGCGGCCGGGGCCGACGCCGTCGATCTCGTCAAGGGGGTTCTTGACCATCTCGGCCGAGCGTTTGGCCCGGTGGGTGCCGATGGCGAAGCGGTGGGCCTCGTCTCTCAGGCGCTGGAGGTAATAGAGGACAGGGGACTTGGGCTCGAGCATGAAGGGCGGCTTGTCCGCGACGAAGAACCGCTCCAGCCCGGCGTCCCGGTCGGGCCCCTTGGCCACCCCGACCACGGGGATGTCGTCGACCCCCAGGTCGGCCATGACCTCGCGCACCACCCCGATCTGGCCGGCGCCGCCGTCGATCAGCACCAGGTCCGGGCGAATGACGGCCTCCCCGGCCTCCTCGTCCTTGACCAGTCGGGAGAAGCGCCGGCGCAGCACCTCCTTCATCATGCCGAAGTCATCGCCGGGGGTCAGGTCGGTCCCCTTGATGTTGAACTTGCGGTACTGGCTTTTCTGGAAGCCTTCCGGCCCGGTCACGATCATGCCGCCCACGGCGTTGGTCCCCATGATGTGGCTGTTGTCATAGACCTCGATCCGCTCCGGCGGGCCGTCCAGACCAAAGGCCTCGGCCACACCGTTGAGCAGACGGGCCTGGGCCGAGCCCTCGGCCATGCGCCGGCCAAGGGCCTCCCGGGCATTGGTCAGGGCCTCGTCGACCAGGCCGCGCTTTTCGCCGCGCCTGGGCCGGACGATTTCCATCCGGCGGCCGCCCTTCATGGAGAAGGCCTCGGCCAGCAGCTCGATCTCGAAGGGCTCGCAGGAGACCAGCACCAGTTTCGGGATCGGCTTGTCGTCATAGAACTGGCCAATGAAGGCGCCCATGACCTCGGCGTCGCTGTCGGACTTGTCGATCCGGGGAAAATAGGCGCGGTTGCCCCAGTTCTGGCCGGCCCTGAAGAAGAAGACCTGGACACAGGCCTGGCCGCCCTCGGAATGCAGGGCGAAGATGTCCGCCTCCTCAACGGTCTCGGGATTGACCGTGGTTTCCTGGGCCACGGCCGCCAGGGCGCGGATGCGGTCGCGCAGCCTTGCGGCGGTCTCGAATTCCAGCTCGTCAGACGCGGCCTGCATTTGGTCGGACAGGCTGGCCATGACGGCCCGGCTCTTGCCGCGCAGGAACAGTTCGGCCTGGGCCACCAGGGCGCCGTAGTCATCCGGCGCGATCAGCCCGGTGCAGGGAGCGGCGCAGCGACGGATCTGGTGCAGCATGCAGGGGCGGGTGCGGCTGTCATAGATGCTGTCGGAACAGGACCGCAGCAGAAAGGCCTTCTGCAGGGTGCTCAGGGTGCGGTTGACGGCGTTGGCGCTGGCGAAAGGACCGAAATAGTCACCCTTGATCGTGTGGGCGCCGCGATGCTTGCGCAGCTGCGGCGCCTCATGGTCGCGGCGGATGACGATCTCGGGGAAGGACTTGTCATCCCGCAGCAGGACATTGAAGCGCGGCTTCAGCTGCTTGATCAGGTTGATTTCCAGCAGCAGGGCGTCCGTCTCGGTACGGGTGCTGGCAAACTCCATGGCCCGGGTCAGGTCGACCATGGTGGCGATGCGGTTGGTATGGAACCGGCCTTGCGCATATTGGATGACGCGCTTTTTCAGCGATCGGGCCTTGCCGACATAGAGGCACTCGCCACCCTCACCGTACATCCGGTAGACCCCCGGGGCATCGGGCAGCCGACCGGCCTGGTCCTTGATCAGGGCGGCCCCGATCAGGGGCGGCTCTTCAAGGGGCGCCTCGAGGCTGTCGGTCGGCGGGGGTCTGGATGAGTCGTTCACCCCTCCGATATAGGGCGGTCCGGCCAGGGCTGCGACAGGATCGCCACCGAACCAGCCGATGATCAGGCGTGACGCAGCCGGTCCAGGGCCTCCCGGGTCTTGGCTCCCGCCTCGCCCGCCGCCGTGGCGATGACGCCATTGCGGTGGATCCGCCGCACCAGGCCCCGGTCCATCAGCCGCTCGACCGCCCGGCGGGTGGTCTCGTAGGGCATGCCCAGGGACCCGGCCAGGGCATGGACGCTGATGGTCCGGCGCAGGTCGTCAGGCAGGGTGTGGTCCAGACTGCCGTAACGGTCCGCCAGGTCAGGATTGGTCGCCAGGGGCTCGAGGCTGACCTGCTGGATCGCCGCATAGATGACGCCATGCATGATGTCGCCTTCCGTGGCCCGGGCCACGGCCAGTACGGCCCGGATCATGCGGCCGCCGGCCTGATGGGCTGCAAGCCGGGGGCCAGGCCTGGACGATGGGTTGATGGCTCGCATGACATGTCCCCCGGACGCTGCCGCCGATTCGCGGACGGCCTTCCCGCACGGCAAACATACACATATTGAGTATGTATAATGAGGATTGCATTGACATTATAATCGCCACAACTCTTGCCTGGCCGTCAGGCGCCGGTTTTTTGAGCGGGCGCTACGAAACCAACGGCAGTCACGGTCAGGATGGCCCGGCTATTCGGCGGCCTGGGTCAACCGCTCCGCAGCCTGAAGCTCGGCGGCCCGCTGTTCGACCAGGCCGACGATATGCTCGACCATGTCCTCATTGGCCAGCTTGTGATCCGGCTTGCCCGCCATATAGACCATTCCAGACCCCTTCCCGCCGCCGGTGAAGCCCAGGTCGGTCATCAGGGCCTCGCCCGGTCCATTGACCACGCATCCGATGATCGACAGGGACATGGGGGTGGCGATATGGGCCAGCCGCTCTTCCAGCGCCTCCACGGTCTTGATGACGTTGAAGCCCTGCCGGGCGCAGCTGGGACAGGCAATGATGTTGACGCCCCGGTGACGCAGACCCAGGGACTTCAACAGGTCAAAGCCCACCTTGATCTCTTCCACCGGATCGGCGGCGAGGCTGACCCGGATGGTGTCGCCGATCCCGGCCCAGAGCAGGTTGCCCATGCCGATGGCCGACTTGACCGTGCCGGTGCGCAGGGCCCCGGCCTCGGTGATTCCCAGATGCAGGGGGCAGTCGATGGCGTCGGCCAGCTGGTTATAGGCGGCCACGGTCATGAAGATGTCGGAGGCCTTCACCGAGATCTTGAAATCGTGGAAGTCATGGTCCTGCAGAATTCGGGCATGGCTGAGGGCGCTCTCGACCATGGCGTCGGGGCAGGGCTCGCCATATTTTTCCAGAAGTTCCTTTTCCAGGGAGCCGGCATTGACCCCGATCCGCATGGAGCAGCCGTGATCCCGGGCCGCCTGGATCACATCCCGGACCCGCGAAGCCGAACCGATATTGCCCGGATTGATCCTCAGACAGGCGGCGCCCGCCTTGGCCGCCTCGATACCGCGCTTGTAGTGGAAATGGATGTCGGCGACGATCGGGACCTTGGATTCCCGCACGATGGTCGACAGGGCGGCCGTGGATTCCACGTCAGGACAGCTGACCCTGACGATATCGGCGCCGGCCTCTTCCAGTTGCCGCACCTGGTCGATGGTCGCGGCGGCGTCGGCCGTCAGGGTGTTGGTCATGGACTGGACGCTGATCGGGGCGTCCCCGCCCACCGGCACCTTGCCGACGAAGATCTGGCGGCTCTTGCGGCGTTCGATATGACGCCACGGGCGGATATGGGTGTGGTCCTGGCTCATGACGCCAATCTAGGCGGTCCGGCGCAGTTTCCCAAGAGGCTGAGCGCGCGCCTAGCTGATTAGCAGTCCGGGCTCCGCAGCCGCCAGCGCCGCCTTGATCAACCTGTCCCTCTGACGTTTGCGGGCATAGACCTCGGCATGCTTGATGAACCCGGCCTTACGGTCCTGGGCCGTGTAGCGGGCGGCGGCCTCGGGATCAAAGCCCTGCTCGTGCGGCATCTCCCGCAGTTCGTCGATCAGGGACGGCCGGAAAAAGCCCAGGTCGATCTCGGTCTGCAGGGCGGACAGGGCCAAGGCCCCCTCGGCCAGCATTTCGTTGACCAGCCGCAACCAGATTGGCCCCAGCACATTGTCCGGCGACACCCAGGGCTGGGTGTTCATGTCGGTATAGTGGATCAGCCCGGTGTTTTGGTCGAAATGTTCAAGGCTGTTCCAGTGGAAGGGCACACGGTAGCCGACTTCCTCCTCCTTGAGGATGCACATGTGGTACATCAGCTCTTCATAGCTGTACTGGCCATCCAGTCCCGCCACGATGTCCCGGACGTTCCAGCCGGTGGCGGCGCAATCGATGACCATGACCGAGCATTGCTTGATGCGCCGACTGGGAGCGCCGACCTTGTTCGGCTCGGCCAGGGCCTCGGGTATTTCTTCCTGGATCAGGATCTTGGCCCCGTTCATCGGAATGTCCCACAGTTCGCCGATGTCCCGGAACACCTGCATGTCGGCGTCCAGATAGATGGCCCGGCCCTGCCAGCCGGTCAGTTCGGGAATGGCGAACCGGGCGAAGGAGAAGTTGGTGCGCGAGCCCTGCCGAGGGTCCTTCGGCTCGGGCAGTTCGACACCCAGAAGGGTCTTGACCTCGACCTTTCTGTCCGTGTTGCGGTGGATCGACCAGGCCAGGGTATCCACGGCCAGGGCCTGGGACCGGTCGGCGCCGACAAAGACCCGGATGACATCGTCCATGACCGCAGCCCCCTCGCACGCTGAACCTTGCGGCTGATAGAGCGGTCTTCCCGGCGCGGTCCTTGACCTGGGTCAAGGCCGTCCGGCCTATCCCCGATCCGGGCATAGAAAATTATCCACGCCGCCGAATAAGCCTGGCCGGCCGGCGTTGTTGAACTGTGCGCCGCCGGAGCGGGGCCGTTTCCTGTTGCGACCGCGTGTCATTCAAAGGTGCTTAGAAAGACCCTGGCATGATCAAGAAGCTTTTCGTTTCGTCCCTTCTCGCCGCCGTCGCCCTCTCGGCCTCGGTCGGTGTCGCCACTCCCGCCAGCGCCGGCGAAGGCCACTGGTCGGTCGGCAAGGGAGCCCAGTGCAAGATCGTCAGCGGTCAGGTCATCTGCACCAAGAACCGTCCGTAAGACCATGGCCATTCTCCGACGTCGTTCACTCTGCTTTCGCTTCGGGAAATGCCGTCAGGCTGTGATCTGGAGCCTCGAGCGTCTGTTCTGACCCCGCCGGTCAGGCCGGACAGGGCTGCAGATTTCAGGCGCCGTCACCCCGGCGCGGTTCAGGTCTGGCAAGGGACCCTGGACCGCGCCGGGTGACGGCCAGCGCCGTCAGATTTCCAGGCAGATCTTGCCAAAGTGCTTTTGCGACATCTGGTGGGCGAAGGCCGCCGCGATCTGGTCGAGCGGATAGACCGAATCGATCATCGGCTTCACGCCATTGGCCTCAAGCGCCGCGATCATGTCGTCCTGGTCTTCGATGGACCCGACCGTGATCCCCTTGATGGCGACATTCTTGGACATCGCCAGGGCCGTCGGCACCTCGCCGGACACGCCGGCCAGGACCCCGATCAGCGAGATATGGCCGCCGATGCGGCAGGCCTGGATCGACTGGGCCATGGTTCCGGCGCCGCCGATCTCGACCACGGCGTCAACGCCGCGGCCGCCGGCCAGCTTGTTGGCGACCTCGCCCCAGTTGGCCTGTTCCCGGTAGTTGATCAGGTGATCGGCGCCCAGGGCCTTCAGCCGCTCCAGCTTTTCATTCGAAGACGAGGTGGCGATCACCGTGGCGCCCGCCGCCTTGGCCATCTGGACGGCGAAGATCGACACCCCGCCTGTGCCCTGGGTCAGGACGATGTCACCGGGCTTGATCCGGGCCTCGACCATCAGAGCCCTCCAGGCCGTCAGGGCCGCGCAGGGCAGGGTCGCCGCCTCGCTGAAGCTCCAGCCCCTGGGCATGCGGGTGAAGGCGGAGGCCGGCATGGCCACCAGTTCGGCGGCGAAGCCGTCGGCATGGTCGCCGGGGACCCCGATGATCCGCTCCAGCATCGGCCGGCCGGCCGGCCAGTTCGGGAAGAAGGCGGACAGGACATGGTCGCCCACCGCGAACCTGCTGACCCCCTCACCGACCGCGACCACCTCGCCGGCGCCGTCGGACATCGGGATGCGGCCATCGGGCGTGCGGATCATGCCCGCCACCACGGCAAAGTCATGGAAGTTGAGCGAACTGGCCCGGACCCGGACCAGGATCTGCCCTGGCCCTGCCACGGGATCAGGGCGGGTCTCGATGACCAGTTTGTCCAGCCCACCGGGCGATTTGACTGCGGCGACCTTCATGGCGTGCTCCCATTCGATTTGGCGCGACGCTAGTGGCTTATCCGGGCCGGGGAAATCCTTTCAAGGCCCTGATTTTATGGACCTATGCGCTTTTTTCGGCGTTCCCCTGGGGCATGCCGCTTGGGCGCCCGGCGGTCGGCGGCCCCGGACAGAACCCTGGCCTGGTCATCCCCGGCCGCCGCGGGCTCGCGGCGACCGGGGACGAGGTCAGATCTTTTCCGGCATGGCGGAGGAGTGGAGATGTTCAATCCGCCACTGGCCGTCTTCATACTGGTACAGGAAGCTGTACCGGGCGCGGACATCGGTCTTGGCCCCGGTCGCAGCGTCAGTCAGGGTGACGGTCCAGGTGCCGGCCCTCAGGGCCCAGTTGCATCCGGACTTGATCGTGGTGGTATTGATCTGGCCGACCGGGCTGCCCTTCAGGAACTTGACGAAATAGTCGCGAATGCCCGCCGGGTCGGTGCGCGGAACATTCGCCACGGTGGCCAGAAGCACGGCGTCGTCGTCAAACAGGGCCGTGACGGTATCAGGGTTCTTGGTCGCCCAGGCCTGATTGAAGGCGGCGAACTGGGCGTCCAGCTGGGCCGGGGTCAGGGTGGCGCAGGAGGTCCGGCTGCCGGCCATGGCCGGCTGGGTCAAGGCCAGGGACAGGGCCGTGATAGCCATTGTCGATAGGAGCAGGGCTTTCATGTTCGGTTTCTCTGATGTGGACAAAATTTGGGACTAGGGATCTGGGGACCGCAATGGTCCTTCAGTTCCGAGGTAAGGACCTTGGCATGGCCTGCATTTCGCTTCCTTCCGGGATGACGCTGCAGGAATGCCGGCCTTCCAATGAAGTAGATCGGGATGGACAGGTGATTGTTCCAATCGAAACACCGATCCATATTTGATAGTCTTTATCTATTGGAGGATCCGTGAGCACCCTGCGTCAACTGGGCTATCTGGTCGCCGTTGCGGACTACCGCCATTTCCGCCGTGCGTCCGATGCCGTCCATGTCTCCCAGCCGACCCTGAGCCAGCAACTTCGGGTCCTCGAGGCCCGACTGGGCGTGACCCTGATCGAGCGCAACGAGTCTCCGGTTCAGTTGACCCCGGTGGGAAGGGACGTGGCGGCTCGCGCCCGCAAGGTCCTGCTGGATGTCAAGGATCTCGAGGACATGGCCCGTCGCTCCCGAAGCGGTCCGGCCGGAACAATCCGGTTTGGCGTCACTCCAACCCTCGGCCCTTATCTGATGCCGGCGATCGTCGCCGGCCTGCACAGGCGCTTTCCTGACATGCGGCTCTATATCAGGGAGGGGATCCCGGATGAGCAGATCCGGGAACTCGGACGCGGCGACCTGGACATGGTCCTGTCTCCGCTTCCCGTCATCGGCAGCGCGCTTCACGTCGAGCCGCTGTTTCGCGAGCCGCTGCATATCGTGGCCCCGCCCGATCATCCCGTGGCCCTGACCACCCTCGTAAAAAAATCGGACCTGGCCGGGGTCAGCTTCCTCAGCCTGGATCGGCGACATCACGCCCATCGGGTGGAGCGGGGGGTCTGCGATGACCTCGGCGCCGAGCTTCTCGAGGACTACGAGGGCACCAGTCTCGACAGCCTGCGCCAGATGTGCGGATCGGGCCTGGGCTTCGCCATCCTGCCGGAAATCTATCTGCGATCGGAAGCCGGCGGTGAAGACATGGTGACGCGTCTGGCCCTGGCCGACTGGAGCTTCAGTCGGTCCATTGCGGCGGTCTGGCGTCAGGGCGCAGCCTATACCGACAGCTACAGGACCATAGCCGAGGCGGTTGCGGCCCAGGCCCGCAAAGTGCTGGGCCAGCCCATGCCATCAACCCATCCCTACAGCCCGGCGCCGCCCCAGGGCTGAGGCCGCGCCGGGATTCCGACCTCAGAACTTCACCGTGAACTTCATCGACAGACTCTGGTTATCCGTCCGGTCGCCAAACTGGCCGGCCCATTTCAGCTGGGCGCTGCCCAGCTTGCCGACCGCCGCCAGGCCCAGTTCGCTGTCCAGGGTGGTGTCATCCAGCCGGGCGCGAACGCCGAAAGGATTGACCGTGGCCGGGGCCCCCGAGAAGGTCGCGGTATAGACCGACGGATTGCCGGACAGGGTCTGGCTGACGCCCAGCCGACCGAAGGGCCGGATGGCGCCGCCGTCCCCGGTCAGGAACTCGCCGCCCAGTTCGATCCGGGCGCTGGCCCGGCTGGCCTGGTCGGTCTGGTCGGGAATCACCAGGTTGAGGGCGCCTGCCCCGGTCTCGCTGAAGCCGTCGGTCCGGATGGCCGTCTGGGACAGTTCCACCATGGGCCGGGCATAGAGGGCGTCGCTGCCCCAGCGATAGCCGGCCCGCAGGGTGATGGCGGCAAAGCTCTGCTGCTGGGTTCCGGACGCCGCCTGGACCTTGGAGGGCAGGATCACGACCCGCTCGGTGTCCAGGCTGCTGGCGCCACCGGTCATGATGACCCCCGCCGTCCAGGGGCCGTTGGCGTATTTGGCCACGCCGCCGAACTGGAACCGGCCGCCCTCGCTGGAGACCCGCAAGGGAATGTCCGAAGTGACCTGTTCAGCAGAGGCCGCAAGGCCCAGGCGCCAGTGTTCCGACACCACCCGCTCGACCCCGCCAGAGAGGCCAAAGCTGACCTCCTCGAACGCCATGTCTTCCCGGGTCGCCTCAAGCGTCACGTTGCGGACCCCGGCCTTGAACCAGACGCAGCCCAGATCGGCCACGTCCTGGCCCGGCTGGGCCGGGCAGGACATGAGGGAATCGCCGAACCGTTCGATCGCAAAGGTCTGGGCCGCCGACTGGTTGGCATAGGCCTCCTGGCTGAAGCTGGCATAGTAGTTGGCCAGGTTTGCCTCGGACGGCTCGAAGAACAGTTCGGCCGTAACCGGCGCAAAGGCCGCCGAACTGCCGGCCGTCTGGATCGCGTTGATGTGGTCGCCGATGGCCGTCAGGTTCTGGTTGAAGCCGGCTGGTGAGAAATCCACGACATAGTTGAGGTTCACATCCCGGGCTGTGGTGCGCAGGGCAAAGCTGGCCACGGCCGAAGGCGGCGCCACCAGCATCAGTCCCGAAGAGTCGACCGGTCCGGCCGCATGCATCACCGAGACCGTATGGTCGCCGGGCAGCACATAGCCGGCATTGGCGATCTTCAACACTACCTTGCCCTGGACCCTCAGGCCGCCGGTGATGTCGAGATGATCGATCTCGCCCGTACGGCCGGTCCTGGCCAGGTCGAGGTCCGCCAGGAACGATCCGGTGGCGCCCTGGGTCAGGGAGCCGTCCACAAGGGTGGTCTGGACCTTGCCGGCGCCGCCGGGGGTGAAGGCGCCGTCATTGGTCAACAGGCCGCCGTTCAGGCGGATATAGTCGAGCGAGGCCAGGGTTGATGAGGACCAGTTCTCGAAGGCGTTGGTCCCCAGGCCCAGGTCGATATTGCCGATAACGCCCTTCTTGCTGATGATCCGGTCATTGCCCGAGGTGGCGACAATGGCCAGATTGGACTCGGCCGAGGTTACGCCCAGCAGGGTAATCACATTGTCCCGGCCGCCATCGACCAGCACGCCCTTGCCATAGACAGACCCGCCCCGGACATCGCCGTTCAGGGTGACGATGATATCCGCCGCCTCATAGACCGGCGCACCCGCCGCAGCTGGACCGGACGTCCCGCCCGGGACATCGCCTGCCTGGCTCTGGAAGAAGGCGCCGATGCCGTTCTTGCCCCCGGCATAGACATTGCCGTTCTGGATGACGGTCACCTTGCCGGCATCGCCCCAGCCCCCGAGGGAGCCGGCGAAGGACAGGCCCAGCGAACTGCCGAACAGTCCGCCGCCGCCGCCGACGCTCTGGGCGAAAATGCCCACCGCGCCGTCGCCCAGGAGGATGATGTCGCCGGTATTGGTGACGGTGACGTCGCCGCCGTCGCCGCCATAGCCATCCAGTGGATTGGCGGTGAAGCTGCCATAGTCGGAATAGTCCTCGCCGCCATAGACGCCAAGGTCGCCCCAGGACGCGATGCCCAGGGACATGTCCCCGGCCACCCCGCCGCCGCCGCCGATGCTCTGGGCGAAGATGCCATAGGCCCCGAAGCCCTCGGTCTGGATCACACCGCTGTTGGTCACCACCACATCGCCGCCGTCGCCGGCTGCGCCGCCGGCCCCCGAGAAGACGATCTGGCCAACCGCCGTGATGACGCCCTCGCCGCCCGTGCCGCCGCCGCCGCCGACACTCTGGGCGAAGATGCCGTGGGACAGGTCGCCCTGGGTATAGACGCCGCCGGAATTGCTGACTGTGACCAGGCCGCCATCTCCGGCCGATCCGCCCATGCCGCCGATACCGATGCCATAGGCCGGCGCGCCGAACGACTCGATCAGGTCCTTGGCCGCCAGGATATTGCCGGTCACCGTCAGGGTGTCCGCCAGGCCCTGGTGGTAGCCGTAGTTGTCGGGCCCATCATAGTCGGTCGCGCCGCCGGTTCCGCCGCCGCCGCCGATGCTCTGGGCGAAGATGCCCCGGGCGATATCGCCCTTGGTGATGATCACGCCCCTGTTGTTGACCTGGACCTCGCCGCCGTTGCCGGCGACGCCGCCCTGGCCCCCGACACTGACGTCCCCGGCCAGGCCGGAGCCGCCATCGCCGCCGCCGCCGCCGATGCTCTGGGCGAAGACGCCGTGAGAGCCGGAGCCGAGGGTCTTGACCAGGCCTGTATTGACCACCTTGACCAGGTCGCCATCACCGCCGCCGGCGCCGGAGCCGCCGATGGCGATCTGGCCGCCCTTGGCCTCGCCCTTGTTGGCCAGTTCCAGGAAGGTGATGATCTCTTCACCCTGGGTCGAGACGAGACCGCCCCGGCCGCCGCCGCCGCCCACTGACTGGGCGAAGATGCCATAGGCCTGACCGCCCTCGGTGAAGATCTCGCCGTCATTGAAGACATAGACCTCGCCGCCATCGCCGGCCGCGCCGCCACTTCCGCCGATAGAGACATTGACCGAGGTCAGCTTGGCGGTTGCCGAGGCCTTGGTGGAGAAGCTGAGCGAGAAGCCCCGGGCGTCGCCACCCGCCCCGCCGCCGCCGCCGACGCTCTGGGCGAAGATGCCGACAGAGCCGTCGCCGACCGCATGCAGCAGACCGGTGGCGCTGTTCTCGACCGTGACCTTGCCGCCGTCATTGCCCGTGCCGCCCAGGCCGCCGATGCCGATGGCGTAGGTTCCGTTCTGGCTGGCTCCGAAGGCGCCCGAGGCCGCCGTCGCCACCCCGGCGTCGCCGCCGCTGCCGCCGACGCTCTGGGCATAGATGACATGGGCCATGGCGCCGGTGGTGGTGATGGCGCCCTTGTTGATGACCTCGACCTCGCCACCGACATTGCCCGATCCGCCGAAGCCGCCCAGCGCCACCGAGATGTTCTGGCTCTTGGAGCCGAAACTGACCGAACCGGAGCCGCCGGCCAGGTACTCCGACCAGGCGTTTTCATCGATGCCGGCCATGCCGCCATGGCCGCCGCTGCCGCCGACGCTTTCGGCGAAGATGCCGAAGGCGCCTTCGCCGGAAGTCAGGATCAGGCCCGTATTGTCGACCCGCACCGACCCGCCGCGCGAGGCGTCGCCGCCCTCACCGCCCACAGTCAGGGACAGGTTGACGGATTCTCCGCCGGACACGGACAGGGCCCCGGCCGAACCTCCGGCCCCGCCGCCGCCGCCGACGCTCTGGGCAAAGATGGCTGTCGCGCCAGCGCCAGAGGTGACGATCGTGCCCCGGGTGATGACCTCGACATTGCCGCCCAGGCCGCCCGAGCCGCCCGCGCCGCCAATGGCGACCGAGATATTCTTGGACTTGGAATCGCCAAGCGTCGCCGAAAGGGCCATGCCGCCCGTGCCGCCGCCGCCGCCGACGCTCTGGGCGAAGACACCATAGGAATCCGCGCCGCTGGAACCGATGTCCCCAAGATTGACCACGCTGACATCACCGGCCGCACCGCCGGAGCCAGCCGAGCCGCCAAGCGACAGGGCCACCGAGATGCTGTCCTGGGAGCTCAGGCCGCCGGACAGGGAGCCGGCCATGCCGCCATCACCGCCGCCGCCGCCAACCGACTGGGCAAAGACCACATAGGCGCGGTCGCCCCGCGTCACGGCGGTTCCCTCGTTCTTGACGGTGACGGCGCCGCCGACGCCGCCGACGCCGCCCGAACCGCCCAGGTTGGCGCTGATATTGACCGTCTTGGTTCCGGCCGTCAGGGCGCCGCTGACCGACAGGCCGCCAGAGCCGCCGCCGCCGCCAACCGACTGGGCGAACAGGCCATGGGCCCCATCGCCAAGGGTCAGGGCTGCGCCGAGGTTTTCCACCAGCACATCGCCGCCGTCTCCGCCGTCGCCGCCGAAGCCGCCTATGCCAATCGACAGCGCAGGCGTCGTGCTGCCGCTGCCCAGGGCCGCCGAGACGCCGCCGGTAAAGCCGCCGGCCCCGCCGCCGCCGCCCACTGACTGGGCCTGGATGGCATAGGACCGGTCGCCGTGAGTCTCGATCGCCTCACTGTTCTTGACGCTGGTCAGTTTGCCATCGCCGCCCGGACCGCCGGAACCGCCGATGGTCAGGATCGCCGCCCCGGCCGTCTTGCCCACGGCCACCGAGGCCGCCAGGGACGCGCCGCCCGTGCCGCCGCCGCCGCCGACCGACTGGGCCAGAACCCCGGCCGCATCCTGGCCGTCGGTCAGGATCTGGCCGGAATTGACCACCCGGACTTCGCCGCCGTCGCCGCCCGCGCCGCCTGAACCGCCCAGGGATATGGCGATGGCCCCCGTGGTGCTGCCGGCTGCAGCCGACAGGGCGCCGGACCAGCCGCCGGCCCCGCCGCCGCCGCCGACGCTCTGGGCGAAGACCCCGGCCGCCCGGTCGCCATAGGTGTTGATGATCCCCTGGTTCTCGACCGTGACCAGGTCGCCCATCCCGGCAGTCCCGCCGGCGCCGCCGCCGCCGACGGTCACGGACCCCGAGGTCGAGCCGCCGGAACCAGCTGCAGAGATGGCGAATCCACCCGTGCCGCCGCCGCCGCCGACACTCTGGGCCAGGATACCAAAGGCGTCGTCGCCCTGGGTGACAATGATCCCCTTGTTGATGACATCCACCGCGCCGCCGTCGCCGCCCACGCCGCCAGAGCCGCCGAGGGTCAGGGCAGCCGCCCCGGCCGTCGAGCCGCCAGCCACCGAGATGGCGCCGCTCCAGCCGCCCGATCCGCCGCCGCCGCCAACGCTCTGGGCGAAGACGCCCGAGGCCCGGCTGCCGGTGGTCTCAATCCGGCCAATGTTGCGGACCGTCACAAGCTTCGCTGAACCGCCGGCCCCGCCGGCGCCGCCGCCGCCAATGGACACCGCGCCGGCCGAAGATCCGCCCGCCGCCCCGGCGCTCAGGGAGAAGCCGCCGGCCCCGCCCCCGCCGCCAATGCTCTGGGCGAAGACGCCCGAGGAGTCCTCGCCATAGGTATAGATCTCGCCGGTATTCTCGACACCGACCATACCGCCGTCGCCGGCCGATCCGCCGGACCCGCCGATGCTGACCGCAATGGCGCCGGCAGACCCACCAGCAGCCCCCGCCAGATTTCCGGTAAAGCCGCCGGTCCCGCCGCTGCCGCCCACGGCCTGGGCGAAGACCCCCGCCGAGCGGTCGCCCTCGGTGACCACCAGGCCATCCATGGAGACCGTGACATCCCCGGCGTTACCAGCCCCGCCGCCGGCTCCGCCAAGCGTGACGCTGGCTGCAATGGCGCCCTCACCCACGGCTATGGCGCCGGACAGGGCTGCGCCACCCGTCCCGCCGCCGCCGCCGATGCTCTGGGCGAATATGCCGGCGGAATCAAGGCCCTCGGTATGGACCAGGCCCTTGGTGTGGACCACCACAAGGCCGCCATCGCCGCCGCCGCCGCCGGATCCGCCAACACTGACACCAATGGCCCCAGCCCCGCCGACACCGCCCGCGATCGACACCGCGCCGCTCCAGCCGCCATTGCCGCCGCCGCCGCCCACCGACTGGGCGAACAGGCCGATCGACCGGTCGCCCGTCGTGGAAACATCCGCTCCGGTGAGCGTCTGAATCGTCACGTCGCCGCCGTGACCGCCCAGGCCGCCCGTGCCGCCCACCGTGACCGCGCCAGACCCGGCAGCCGGACCGCCCGCAATGGCCAGGCTGGCCGCAAAGCCGCCGTCGCCGCCGCCGCCGCCGACACTCTGGGCGTGGACGCCGCGGGAGTCGGTTCCGGAGGTGCTGATGATCCCGTCGACCGTGACGTTGACCGTGCCGCCCAGGCCGCCCGCTCCGCCCTGACCGCCGACCGCCACATTGACCGAACCAAAGGCGCCGATGCTGGCGCTGGCCACGGCCCCGCCGCTGCCGCCGCCACCGCCGACGCTCTGGGCGTAGATGGCCGAGGAAATGTCGCCTTCGGTGGTGATGCCGCCGCTATGGACCACCGTGACCTGGCCGCCGTTGGTGCCTGCGCCCCCGGCGCCGCCCAGGGCAAGGCTGACAAAGGGACCCAGGGCCGCGGAGTCGCCGCCAGAGCCGCCTCCGCCGCCGACGCTCTGAGCCACGATGCCCCGCGCCAGATCGCCATAGGTATGGATCAGGCCGGCATTCTCGACGGTGACCTGACCGCCGAGGCCGCCGGGGCCGCCGGCTCCACCCAGGGAGAGGATACCGAAGGTATTCGAACCCGCCCCGCCGCCGCCGCCCACGGATTGGGCGAACACCGCGTCAGATCCGGCCTTCAGGGTGGTGATTTCGCTGCCGTCGAGCAGGTTGACGGTGACCAGGCCGCCATCGCCGCCGACCGAACCCTCGCCGCCGAGGGCCACGAGGCCACCCGTCGCCCGGCCCGAGCCCCCGCCGCCGCCCACCGACTGGGCAAAGACGCCGCGAGCATCCTTGCCGGTTGTCACGATCACGCCGGCAGACGTCACGGTGACCTGCCCGCCGGCGCCGCCAGCGTCGCCCGAGCTTCCGAGAGAGATCAGGCCAGCGCTGAGCCCCGCATTGCCGCCGCCGCCGCCGATTGACTGGGCGACCACGGCGTTCGAGCCGTCTCCGGCCGTCGAGACAAAAGCCAGGCCTTCGAGGGTGATCGTCACAGCGCCGCCAACGCCGCCGGAGCCGCCGGATGATCCAAGCGTGACCAGGCCGGCGCCAACGCCGCCATTGCCGCCGCCGCCGCCGACCGACTGGGCGAAGACGCCAAAGGCCGCCTCGCCGCCGGTAACGACCCGCGACCCGCCAAGCAGCATGATCTCGGCGGTTGAGCCGTTACCCCCGGCCTCACCGGAAGCGCCGGCCGTAAACAGACCAACCCCGGCCCCGGAACTGCCGCCGGAGCCCCCGATGGACTGGGCCAGGATACCGTGGGCGTCCTGACCCCGGGTCTCGATTTCTCCGCTATGCTCGACATAGACCGCGCCGCCATTGCCGCCCGTGCTGCCCTGTCCGGGCAGACCGACAACGCCAAAGCTTGAGCCGCCATCACCCGCCGCACCGCCCAGGCTCTGGGCCAGTATGCCCATGGCGCCGGCGTTGGTCGTCAGGATGCCACCCAGATTGTAGACCGAAACCGAGCCGCCCTGACCGGCGGCTCCGCCGGAGCCGCCGCCGCTGAAGATATAGCCGGTCCCGCCATCGCCGCCGACGCCGCTACGGCTCTGGGCGAAGATGCCGTGGGCATTCAGGCCTGACGTCGAGATGGTGGCCTCGCTGGTGACGACGATGTCCCCGCCAGCTCCGGCTGCGCCGCCCCGGGCTCCCGGGATATTGATGCCATAGCCGTCACCGCCCTCGCCGCCGTTGCCGCCGACACTGGAGACGATGACCCCGGACAGACCGTCTGTCACAGTATTGATGGTGATGGCGCCGATGCTGGTCGTGAAAGACGGACCTGCGGCGCCAGCGCCGCCAGCGCTGGGCGACTTGCCGATCGTGGCGCAGCCGAAGAAGGGGATGCAGATCCGGATGCCGCCGCCGTCACTGCCGTCGCTGCCGTTGTTGCCGCGCCGTGCGTCGGAGAAGTTGTTCAGGTCATCCGGACCGGAAAGGAAGGTAAAATCGCTGCTGCCTGTACCGCCCGTTCCATCGGGGTCCGGGGTGGCGTCGTTGACGATCTGGATGACGTCCGTTCCGCCTACGACGGTGACGCTGATGACAACACCACTCGCATTGGTGGTGACGGACTCGATTTCGTAGGTTTCGCCATCTTCCTCGCTGACGAAGGTGTCGCCGACCGTGGTGGCCAGCAGGATGATGTGATCCTTGTCGGTGGTGACATAGGCGCCGCCGCCCAGCACCTCGACAACCGTCTCCATAAGTCCGGTTTCGGGATTCAGGATGAGATCGCCGACGGCGACAACCGGAATGGCGAGGGGCGTGACCCCGCCGGATTCCGGCGCTGACGCATCGGTCGCTGGAACGGCAGGAAGAACAAACGCCGAGGCAGGCGCAACTTCCGGACCCACGGCGGTCGTGGCCGCCGCAGCAGGAAGCCCGGCCAGCAGCGAAGCGCCCATGGCGCCGGCCGCCAGGGCCTGGCCCAGGCTGCGCAACAGGCGACGAGCGGTCCCCTCCAGCTTGACGGCCCGGGCCTCGACCTGAAGATCAAGGGGCGCATCGGCCTGAACCTGCGGCGCCGGAACGGGCGCGCTGGCCAGAAAGGCGAGCGCCGCAAGGGAATCGTGCAGTCTCAACAGCAGTCGGGGCGGCAGGGCGTTCGGGGTTCCGAAGGACGAGACCAGCAGGCTGGCTACCGTGGCCTGGGTCGCGACAAGCTCAGGGACGGACGACAGGAACCGATCCTGAAGCGCTCGCGCCACGGCCGGATCACAGGCCTCCTGGCGCCAGGTCGTCGAGAGCTGTTCCAGACCATCGGCCAGGCGGGACAGACGATCAACACGGCTCCTGCGTGAGCCATAGACCTTGATATCGCCAAGATGCGCCATTCGTTCGTCTCCAAGCCTGAGTTATAGGGTCATGCGCCTCGGGGTTTGGCGAGCGGGAATCTCCATATTGGTTAAGGAATTGAGGGCCCCGCGGCATCGACGGCCGGAGAACTCACGCAGCAGGCGAAAAAGGCTTGACCCGCCTTCCGAGGGGGCCAGCCTTGACCGGGTCACTGAGCGCCCTGCCCTTCCCGGGAATCGACCCCGCCAAAGTCGCGCCTGATGATGTCGGAGGTCATTGCACCCGGCCTGAAACAGGCCAGCATGCCTTCTGCTCAACACGGAAGGACGTCGACCATGACCGGATTTCGACCGTTGGAGGCCATCTATCTGGCCAATGCCGTCGTTCTGCTCGCCCATCAGATCGACGCGGCCTTCTGGAAGGAGTGGACGCTGTTCGGCCTGCCGGGCGGCATCCAGCTGTTCGTGATCCTCAATCTGCCGATCATCGCCCTGGTGCTCTGGGGGCAGCGATCCCTTGCGCTGAAACAGGCAGGCGGGACCCTCCTGTCCTGGTTGCTTGTGGCAGGCGGCCTGTTCGCTGCGGGATTCCACGGCCTTCACCTGCTGCGGGGCGACGAGGCGTTCAGACTGCCAATGTCCCTTGCCCTGCTGGTCGCGACCGGCGGGCTGTCACTTGCCCAGGTCTTCTGTCTCTTGAAAGACCGTGCCGTAACCGACAGCGAAGACTGACGTCCCTGTCCGAAAGCTCGAGTCTGGACCAGGCGACTGCCCCCACGTCACACTTTCCCTGACGGGCAACTGCGTTACCCTTGAGCCCATGATGATGGCAGTCAGCGGCGTGTTCAGCCGGCAGGCCAGGATGGGATGGAGATGGCAATGCATGATCTGGTGATCCGCAACGGACGGGTGATCGACGGGACCGGCGCAGCGGCCTTTGCCGCCGATATCGCCATCGATGGCGGCGTCATCACCCGGTTGGGTGTCGTGGACGGCCAGGGACGGCGCGAGATCGACGCCAAAGGCCTGCTGGTCACCCCCGGCTGGGTCGACATCCACACCCACTATGACGGTCAGGTCACCTGGGACCCCTATCTGGCCCCGTCCAGCTGGCATGGCGTAACCACGGCCGTCATGGGCAATTGCGGCGTCGGCTTCGCTCCTGTGCGGCCCGACCGCCACGACTGGCTGATCGCCCTGATGGAAGGGGTCGAGGACATTCCCGGCGCCGCCCTGTCCGAGGGCATCAAATGGACCTGGGAAACCTTCCCTGAATATCTGGACAGCCTGGACGGCCAGCCCCGGGTCATGGATGTCGCGACCCAGGTGCCGCATGGCGCGGTGCGGGCCTATGTGATGGGCGAGCGCGGGGCCCGCAACGAAGAGGCCAATGCCGAGGACATCGCCGCGATGTCGCAGATCGTGGCCGAGGGAGTCGCGGCCGGCGCCCTCGGGTTCTCGACCTCCCGGACCGTGCTTCATGTGGCCAAGGACGGCGTTCCGGTGCCCGGCACCTTTGCCGGAGCGGACGAGCTTCTGGGCATTGGCCGGGCCATGGGCGCGGTCGGCCACGGAGTCTTCGAGATGGCCTCCGACATGGCCCCGGCCGAGGACGAGTTCCTGTGGATGAAGACCCTGTCGGCTGAGACGGGCGTGCCCGTGACGTTTGGCCTGCTGCAGTCCCCGGTCAAGGCCGACAACTGGAAGCGGCTGCTGACCCTGACCGAGGAGGCCCGGGCTGAAGGCGCGCAGATCACCGCCCAGATCGCCTGCCGTCCCACCGGCATGGTGCTGGGTTGGCAGAGCACGGTGCATCCCTTCATCGCGCGGGACAGCTATCGGAAGATCGCCGACCTGCCGTTCGAGGAGCGGCTCGCGCAACTCAAGGATCCGGCGGTCCGGGCCGCCATCCTGTCCGAGACCTCGCGGTCCATGGGCCCCCTGGGCATGATCCTGACCCAGGGCTTTGACCGGATGTTCCGCCTGGAACAGCCCGAAGGCCTAGACTACGAGCCGGCGGCGGACGACTCCATCGCCGCCCTGGCCCGGTCCAGCGGCCGGTCGCCGGACGAGATCGTCTATGACATGCTGATGGAGAAGGACGGTCGGGGTTACATCTACCTGCCGCTGCTGAACTATGCAGAGTTCAACTTCGACCATATCCACACCATGATGAACCATCCCAACACGGTGCTCAGCCTGTCGGATGGCGGCGCCCATTGCGGCGTCATCTGCGACGCCAGCTTCCCGACCTACATGCTGACCCACTGGGCCCGGGACAGGGCGCGGGGACCCCGCCTGGCGCTGGAAAAAGTGGTGTCCATGCAGACCCGCGACACCGCCCGCCTCTATGGTCTCAATGACCGGGGCGTGCTGGCCCCCGGCATGAAGGCCGACCTCAACCTGATCGACTATGACCGTCTGGCCATCGAGGCGCCCGAAATGGCCTTCGACCTGCCCGCCCAGGGTCGGCGGATGATTCAGCGGGCGCGCGGCTATGTGGCGACCATCGTCAGCGGCGAAGTGACCTTCGAGAACGGCGAGGCCACCGGCGCCATGCCGGGCAAGCTGATCCGCGGTCCGCAGTCGGCAGGCCTTGCCCTGGCGGCGGAGTAGCCTCAAGGGAAAGCGCAGGCGACGGCCGGAAATCCGGCCGTCGCCACCGTCAATGATCAGTGCGAGACCAGCAGGGTGGTCGGCGGCTCGGACAGCAGATCCCGGCTCAGGCCGCCCAGCACCAATTCTTGCAGGCGCGGCCGGCCATAGAGGCCCATGACCACCAGGTCGGCGCCCAGGGCCTTGACCTGGTGACGCAGGATCTCGGCGACAGACCCGTCCTTGGACCGGTCGAGGAGCAGGTTGGCCTTGCGCCCGTGCCGCTCGAACAGGCGCTGCAACAGGCCGTCCGGACCGCCCTCCCCATGGGGGGAGACCACGAGGATATGGACCTCGGCGGCCAGGGCCAGCAACGGCCATGAATCGCGAAGCGCCCGGGCCGCTTCCCGCGAGCCATTCCAGGCGACAATAACGCGGTTACCGCAGGTCGGGGCCGCACTGTCCGGCACGATTAGCAGCGGACCGCCGATATCCATGCCCAGATCGCCGGCAGAGATGGCGGTCCGGGAACAGCTGACCTGGATCCGCGGCGGCGCAACCATCAGGTCGCATCGGCGGGCGCAGGCAATAAGGCTGTGATGGTCCTCTCCGGGGATGTTCCGCCAGGTGGACGCGGCCCCGGCGGCCGTCGCAGCCGCCTCGAAGGTCGCCCGGGCCGTCTCGCTGGCGGCGGCGACTCCCTTGGCATGGTCCTGGATCAGGGCGTCGATTTCGGCCGGGGCGAGATAGGCCTGGACCTGGGCGGCCATGACATCGTTCATGAAGCGGGATTCGAGGAAGACCCCGTCCACCGCGCCGCGAAATTTCCTGGCCATTTCCGCCGCCAGGGCTGCGCGGACCTCGGCTGCGGGGGCCTCATCCATCTGCACCAGAATGTCGCGATAGGTCATGTTAGGGGCTCCCCTGCTGGGCGGTACTTTGCACGGGCCGTGGCGGCTCCGCCTTGACCAGGATCAATGTCGGCCAGGGGCCAGGGGTTCAAACAGCTCCGCAATCCGGTCGGGCACAGCTTCAGCCGCGCCATGTCTTGTGCGCCGCAGGTTCCAGATCCTGGCGCTCCCGAGTCTGCCCGTCGGGGGATTTCAAACCGGCGCAAGAGCCGCCATGGTAGGGAAACGTATGGCGAACGCGATTCGAATCCTGGGCCTGGATCCCGGCCTCCGCCGCACCGGATGGGGCGTCATCAGCGCGGAGGGTTCGCGGCTGAGCTGGATCGCCCATGGGGTCATCGTCCCGGACGACAAGGCGGCCTTTTCCCAGCGACTTCTGACGCTTTTCGAGGGGGTCCATGCTGTGATCGCCGAACATGCACCCCATGAGGCCGCCATCGAGGAGACCTTCCTCAATACAAACGCCCAATCGACCCTCAAGCTGGGGCATGCCCGGGCCGCCGCCATGATCGCACCGGCCCAGGCCGGGCTGAGCGTCGCTGAATATGCGGCCAAGGAAGTCAAGAAATCGGTGGTCGGAACAGGCGGGGCCGACAAGACCCAGGTGGCCTACATGATCGCCCGGCTCCTGCCCGCCGCCGGATCGCCGACCGCCGACGCCGCAGACGCCCTGGCCGTGGCCATCGCCCATGCCCATGTCCGCAAATCCCGCACCCTGCGGAGCGTCGCATGATCGGCCGGCTGCGCGGGACCGTCGCCGAGGTCGGCGAGGAAGAGGCCCTGATCGATGTCGGCGGGGTCGGCTATCTGGTGCGCTGCGGCTCGCGGACCCTGGGCCGCCTTCCGGCCATCGGCGAGGACTGCCAGCTCCACACGGAAAACCCCTGGAGCGAGGCCCAGGGCCCGCAACTCTATGGCTTTCTGACCCGCGAGGAGCGCCGGGCCTTTGTCTTGCTGAAGGCCATCCAGGGGGTCGGGCCCAAGGCCGCCATGTCGGTGCTGGACGTGCTGAGCCCGGCGGAACTGGCCGGCGCCGTGTCCCGCGACGACAAGGCCCTGGTCGGGCGCGCACAGGGCGTGGGTCCAAAGCTGGCCCAGCGGATCGTCACCGAGCTGAAGGACAAGCCGATCAGCGACGGCCCGGCCGTGTTCCAGCCCCAGACCGGCGGCGCCCGAGCCCCGGCCCCGCCTTCGGCCGTCGGCGAGGCGGTCGCCGCCCTGATGGGCCTGGGGGTCGCCGAGGCCATGGCCCGCAGGGTCGTCGAACAGGCCGAAGGCCGGCTGGGGCCCGGCTCTGATGTCTCGGCCCTGATCAAGGCCGGCCTGCAGGAGCTTGGCCGTTGACCCGTATCGTGTCCCCCGACGCCGCCCCGGCCGAGGCGCCGGACAAGGCCCTGCGTCCCCAGACCCTGGCGGAGTTCGTCGGCCAGCAGGCCATCAAGGCCAATCTGAAGGTCTTCATCGACGCCGCCCGCAGCCGCAACGAGGCCCTGGACCATGTGCTGCTGTTCGGGCCCCCGGGCCTGGGCAAGACCACCCTCGCACAGATCGTCGCGCGGGAACTGGGGGTCAATTTCCGGGCGACCAGCGGCCCGGTTCTGGCCAAGGCCGGGGACCTGGCCGCGATCCTGACCAATCTGGAACCCAACGACGTCCTGTTCATCGACGAGATCCACCGCCTCGCCGCCAATGTGGAGGAAATCCTCTACCCGGCCATGGAGGACCATGTTCTCGACCTGATGATCGGCGAGGGGCCCTCGGCCCGATCCATCCGGATCGAACTGGCGCCCTTCACCCTGGTGGCGGCGACGACCCGGGCCGGGATGCTGGCCACGCCCCTGCGGGACCGGTTCGGAATCCCCCTGCGGCTGGAATTCTACACCATCCCTGAACTGCAGCAGGTGATCCGCCAGGCCGCCCGCAAGCTGGGCGCGCCCGTCTCGGAAGATGGCGCCGCCGAGATCGCCGCCCGGGCCCGTGGCACGCCGCGCGTCGCCGGCCGACTGCTCCGAAGGGTGCGGGACTTCGCCCTGGCCGACGGGGTCGAGACCATCGACAGGACCCATGCCGCCCGGGCCCTCGCCAGGCTGGAAGTCGACGAAGTGGGGCTGGACAGCCTCGACCGGCGTTATCTTCGCGCCCTGATCGAGCATTACGGCGGCGGTCCGGCTGGGGTCGAGACCCTGGCCTACGCCATCGCGGAATCCCGCGACGCGGTGGAGGATGTGATCGAGCCCTATCTGATGCAGCAGGGCTTCATCCAGCGCACACCCCGGGGCAGGATGGCCTGCGGCAAGGCCTATCTGCATCTGGGCCTGAAGGAGCCGGTTGCTGTCCGGCCGCCGGCAGACCTGTTCGAGGACGAGGCCTGAGGCGATGAGCGACCTGCCCGTTCCCACCGCTGGACTGTTCGTCGGGCGAGAGCATCAACTGCCGGTCCGGGTCTATTACGAGGACACCGATTTCACCGGCGTCGTCTACCACGCCAACTATGTCCGCTACTTCGAGCGCGGCCGGAGCGATTTCCTGCGGCTGGCGGGAGTGTCCCATTCTGACCTGCTGGACCGTCCCGATCCGGCCGCCTTCGTGATCACCCGGATGGAGATCGATTTTCGAAGGGCCGCCCGCATCGACGACAGCCTTGTGGTTCGCACCACCTATGATTCCGTCAAGGGGCCGAGGCTGTCGATCAGCCAGATCATTACCCGGGACGGGGATATCATCGCCGCCGCAGCCGTCTCCGCCGCCTGTATTTCCCTGGACGGCCGCCCGCGAAAACCGCCTTCCGGCCTTGTTGAGGCCTTGCGGCCCTGGTTTTGCACGTGAGACCGTCAACTGCGTGCATTCTGGTCACAGTCGAGTAACCGCTTGAGACCGGGGCGATCACACGCCTTATTGTCACCAAAGCCCGGCACAAGATGTCGGAAATGTCGTTAGGCCGCCAACGGGGGAATCCGAGAGCGCATGGAACCGCAGTCGATCTCGCCTGAAAACTTCTCCCTGGTGGAGCTCTTCATGACCGCTGACTGGGTCATCAAGGGAGTCATGATCGGCCTTGCCCTGGCCTCCCTGATCTCCTGGGCTGTCATCATTGACAAGTTCATCCGCTTCACGGGGCTCAACAGCCAGGCCAACGCCTTCGAGAACAAGGTCAGCTCAGGCCGCCCCCTGGA
Organism: Caulobacter sp.; assembly: GCA_029866155.1. Classification (GTDB taxonomy): domain Bacteria; phylum Pseudomonadota; class Alphaproteobacteria; order Caulobacterales; family Caulobacteraceae; genus Caulobacter. The sequence continues at coordinate 92,607 of JARWZW010000072.1, forward strand.
GGAAATTGCCGCCGAGGCGGGCCCCACCGCCAAGCACCCCCTGCCCCGTTTGCTCAACGCCGCCCTGCGGGAATGGCGCGACACCCGGGCCAAGGGCCAGATCGGCGACACCCAGACCGCCCTTTTGATTCAGCGGATCGACCGGGTGCTGGACAGCCATATCGCCCGGGAAAGCCAAAGGGCCGAGGAAGGCCTGGGCACCCTGGCCATTGTCGCCACCGCCAGCCCCTTCATCGGCCTGTTCGGCACCGTCTGGGGCATCATGAACGCCTTCAAGAACATCGCCCTCGAACAGAACACCTCCCTGCCGGTGGTGGCGCCGGCCATAGCCGAAGCCCTGTTCGCCACCGCCCTGGGGCTGATGGCGGCCATCCCGGCCTATATCGCCTATAACAAGTTCTCCACCGACGCCGGCAAGTTCGCCGCTCGACTTGAGGGATTTGCCGACGACCTGTCGACAGCCATCCAGCGCCGCCTGGCCGAGAAGGTCTGATCCATGGCCCTGTCGTCGAATGACGCCTTCGGCGCCGTTGGAAAGCGACGTGGCCGGCGGGGCCGCGGCCGGCGCGGCGCCCTGTCCGAGATCAATGTCACGCCCCTGGTCGATGTGATGCTGGTGCTGCTGATCATCTTCATGATCTCGGCCCCGCTTCTGACCTCCGGCGTTTCCGTCGAACTGCCCAAGACCGAAGCCGGTTCGCTGCAGGACCAGTCCCAGCCCCTGACCCTGACGGTTTCGGAAGATGGCCTGCTCTATGCGGGCGAGGAGCGCATTCCCTTCACCTCGCTGAAATCCCGCATCTCGGCCCTGGCAGACCAGGACTTCGAACGGCCCATCTATGTCCGGGCCGACGGCAAGACCTCCTACGAGGCCGTCGCCCAGGTCATGGCGGCCCTCAGCACCGGCGGCTTCCGCAAGATCAACCTGATCACAGACACCGGCGGCCCCACCTCTGGCCCGGTCCCCAAGGATGTCGTGGAATGACCTGCAAAGGCGCTCTGGCCTGATGCGGCGGGAGGGCGGTCCCTTCGGCGCAGCCCTGCTGGTCTCGCTGGTTGTCCATGCGGGCCTGCTGGCGCTCGCCCTGTTTTTCATGCCCCGCAACGCCCCGTCCCTGCCTTTCGGTTCGGCGGTTCCGGTGACCATTGTCAGCAATGCGCCGATGACCGACGTCAGCGCCGCTCTTCAGGGCGCCCAGGAGGTGGACGCCCTGACCGAGGAGCCGATACCGCTGCTGCCGCCGGAACTGGTGGCGCCGCCCGCCCCGACTCCCCTGCCCACCGAAGCGAAGACCCCGACCAAGCCGGCAGAAAAGGCCACGCCAGCGGTGTCGCCGGGCGCCAAGTCCCAGCAGAGGGCCGAACTGGATTTCGACGCCCTGGAGCGGCGCCTTCAACAGGCCGGCGGCGGCAAGCCCAGGCCGGCGGGCGGCGACAAGGGCCCCACACGTCCCGCGACGGCGGCGCAGCCCCGTCCGGACGGAGCCGGCAAGGGTCTCAACGCCAGCTCGATCCAGGGCCTGGTCGATGAACTGAACCGGCGTTGGCGCCCCAACTGCGATGTCGAGGGCGGCGCTCGCATCAAGCTTACGGTCCAGGTCCGGATCTCACCTTCGGGCCAGCTGCTGACCGAGCCCCGGGTGACTCGGGGACTGTCCAATGACCCCATGGTCGAGGCCGCAGCCACAAAGGCCAAGCTGGCCATCACGGCCTCTCTTCCCTTCCGCAATCTTCCGGAAGACTATGTGGGCGAGCCGCTTAACCTGAATTTCGACGCCCAGCAGGCCTGCTCGGCATGAACCCTGTCACGTCACCAGCCTGCAGGATCGCCGGTTCCGGCTCGGACCAGACCCGGAACCCGGTCCGCCGCATCCGCTACCGCCCTTCGAGGAGCCAGCCATGACCCTCCGTTCCATGATGTTCGCCCTGTGCGCCCTTGTCCTGGGGGCCGGAGCGCTTCCGGGCGCCGCCCGGGCCGAGATCGAGATCGATATCAATCAGGGTGTCGTGCAGCCCTTGCCCATCGCCATTCCGGCCTTTTCCGGAGTCTCGCGAGGCTCGGACATCGCCCAGGTGATCAGCGCCAACCTCGAACGGTCCGGCCTGTTCGCGCCCATCGACCCCGGCGCCTTCCCCGAGCGGGGTCTGGATATTGCGGTCCAGCCCAATTTCGAGGCCTGGAAGGTGATCAACGCCCAGGTGCTGGTAAACGGCGCCGTCGCCGTTGAGTCCGACGGTCGCCTGAGGGTCGATTTCCGTCTCTGGGACACCTTCGGAGGCCAGCAGCTCCTCGGCCTGCAGTTCACCTCAACCCCGGAGAACTGGCGTCGGGTTGCGCACAAGATCTCTGATGCGGTCTACCAGCAGCTGACCGGTGAATCCGGTTATTTCGATACCCGGGTGGTGTTCATCGCCGAGAGCGGCGCCCGTGGAAAGCGGGTCAAGCGCCTGTCGATCATGGATCAGGACGGCGCCAACAACAGCTACCTGACCGATGGCAGCTACATCGTCATGACACCCCGGTTCTCCGCCAACAGCCAGGAAATCACCTATATGGCGCTGCGGCCCACGGGCTCGAGCGTTTACCTCTACAACATCGAGACTTCGCGGCAGGAAACCCTTGGCAAGTTCCCCGGCATGGTCTTCGCGCCCCGGTTCTCGCCGGACGGCGGTCGCGTGGTGTTCAGCGTCGAGCGGGGCGGCAACAGCGACCTCTATGTCATGGACCTGCGCAACCGGGCCCAGACCCGTCTGACCAGCGATCCCGGCATCGACACCTCCGGCAGCTTCTCGCCCAATGGCGGCCAGATCGTCTTCAACTCCGACCGGGCCGGCTCGCCTCAGCTCTATGTCATGAACAGCGATGGCAGCGGCGTCCGCCGCATCTCGGCCGGCGGCGGACGCTATACCACGCCGGTCTGGAGCCCGCGGGGTGACTTCATCGCCTTCACAAAACAGGCCGGCGGCGTCTTCCATATCGGGGTCATGCGGCCGGACGGGTCAGACGAGCGAATCCTGACCACCAGCTACCTGGACGAAGGCCCGACCTGGGCGCCCAATGGCCGGGTGCTGATGTTCTTCCGGGAGGGTCGCGGCGGCGAGCCCCGGCTCTGGAACGTCGACATCACGGGCCGCATCCTGCGTCCGGCGCCCTATCAGGGTTCGGGCTCGGACCCGGCCTGGTCGCCCCTGCTGAACTGAATCCGGGCATGCAGGGTTCAACTGGCAAATGAATTGTGGTCGAGATGTCGCAATTCCGGGCCATTATGGGACCCTGAAGGCGTTTTAGACTTAACAGACCTGCGATCGGCGCCAGTATGTCGCCGACAAACCCAAGCGAGGAGGAAGCCGCATGCGCTTCGATGCCCAACGCACTGTGAAACTGGCGCTGATCGCGGCGGCGGCCCTGTCCCTGGCGGCCTGCGCCTCTACCAAGCCGGCAACGCCTCCGCAGCCCGGCCCCGCCGGTCCGGCCCCCTCCGGTGGCGGATCCTACATCCCGCCGGCCGGTCCTGGACCGATCGACAGCCGTCCGATCCCCGGCACCACCCAGGACTTCATCATCAACATCGGTGATTTTGTCTATTTCGACCTCGACCAGTACGTGGTCCGGGCCGATGCGGCGCCGGTGCTCGACGCCCAGTCCGCCTGGCTGCGTCGCTGGGCCAATGTCCGGATCCGGATCGAAGGCAACTGCGACGAACGCGGCACCCGCGAATACAACCTGGCCCTCGGCTCCCGCCGGGCCAATGCCGTCCGCGAATACCTGATCGCCCGCGGCGTGGCGCCCAGCCGCATCACCACCCTGTCGAACGGCAAGGAACGTCCGATCGACGCGGGCACCTCCGAGGAGGCCTACCAGCGCAATCGCAATGGCCAGACGGTCATCGTCGACGGCGCTCGCTAGGCTGCCGTTCAGGAGCCTGCCTGTCCGCACCGCCTGGCGGTCGGACTGACAGTCTCTGGCGTAGCGATAGAGGGGCCGCGACATCGCGGCCCCTCTTTTCGTTTCGGTCGCCAAGTTTTTGGCCATGGTCCGGTCTCGCCCTATTCCTGACGCTGACCAGACCGAAAGTCTTCCGTCTCGCCGACCGGGTTTCGGCGGACATTGCCAGGATCACAGTCGCATCATGATCAGTTCCAGAGTCTCTTCCGCCCTGAAGGCCGCCCCGTTCCTGGCCGTGCTGATCGCCGTGACGGCGACCTTCGCCGCCCAGGCCCAGACCCCCATGCCGGACCCGCTGGATGACCGGTCGGTGCGACGTCTGGAAAAGATGGAAAAGGTGGTTCGGGAACTGCGCGCCATCGTCTTCCAGGGTCGGGAGTCGGGAAAGCCCGTGGTGGTCCAGGACTCGGAATCGGCCGAACTTCTGGCCAGCCTGACCGAGCGGATCACCGACCTGGAACAGTCGCTCACCCGCAACAACGCCACCAGTGAGGGCCTGACCTTCGATCTGGACCAGACCCAAAAGGCCCTGGCCCGGTCCGAGGCGGCCAACAAGGGCCTGAGCGAGAAACTGGCCAGTCTTGAGGCCCGGATTGTCGCTCTTGAGACGCCCCCGGTCGTGGAGGCCGTCGAGGCCACCCCGGCGACGGAACCCCCGGTCGATCCCGCCGTGCTGTTCGCCGAGGGACGCAAGCAGATGACGGAAGGCGACAATGCCGGCGCGGAGACGACCTTCGCCCGCTACGTTTCCAGTTTCGGCGACAATGCCAAGGCGCCCGAGGCCCGCTACTGGCTGGGCAAGACCCTGACGGCCCGCGGCGCCAATGCCGAGGCGGCCTCCGCCTATATCGGCGCCATCCGAGGCTGGCCCAAGACCGCCTGGGCGCCGGACGCCGTGGTCGAGCTGTCCCGGGCCCTGATTGCCCAGCGCCTGCCCGTCGACGCCTGCCAGACCCTGTCCGAACTGCCGCGTCGCTATCCTTCTGCGTCGACGGCCATCATGGCCCGCGCCCAGGCGGCCCGGCTAGAGGCCAAGTGCACGGGCTGAGCCCCATCGCCGACGGCTCACCTCCGGTTTCCGCCGGCCCGGACGAACAGTCCGGGGGCGAGGTGATCGAGGCCTGTTTCAACCGCATCCTCGACGCCTTTCTGATGACGGACGACAGGGCGCCCGTGGCGGTCGCCCTGTCCGGAGGCGGCGATTCCGTCGCCCTTCTCCATTTGGCCGATGCCTGGGCCCGCCGTCATGGCCGCGACCTGGCCGTCCTGACCGTCGACCATGGCCTTCAGGTCGCCTCCAGCGACTGGGCCATGGCCTGCGCCCGGCTGAGCCGGGACCTGGGCCGCCCCCACAGCATCCTGACCTGGCAGGGTCCGAAACCGGCCAGCGGCCTTCCGGCGGCGGCCCGCGCAGCCCGGCACGGCCTGCTGGCCGAAGCCGTCAGAAGCCTCGGTGGCCGGGTGCTGCTGCTGGGCCATACAGCCGATGATCTGGCCGAGGGTCAGGCCATGCGGGCGGCGGGCTCCACCCTGCCTGACCCCCGGACCTGGTCGCCATCCCCGGCCTGGCCAGAGGGACGCGGCCTGTTCCTGTTGAGGCCGCTTCTTGCGGTCCGCCGCCAGGCCCTGAGGGACTGGCTGGTTGGCCGGGACCTCTCCTGGATCGAGGACCCGGCCAACCAGGATGTCCGCTACGCCCGTGCCCGGGCCAGGTCCGCCATCGCGGATACCGGCCGCGAGGTCGGACGTCCCGGAGAGACCGCGGAGTCCATCGAGACCTGGGCAGGGGCCGCGCCTCCCGATCTGGCCACGGCCGTTGAGCGGGCAGCCGGGCTTCTGGTCCTGCCCCGCAGCCTGTCGACCCGCGCCCTGGCGGCCGCCTGCCTCTGCGCTTCCGGCGGCGTTCGCCCGCCACGCCGGGAACAGCTGTCCGGGGTGATGGCCCGGCTGGCCCGACCCGGCCCGGTTACGGCGACCCTGGCCGGCGCCCGTCTGGAGGCCGAGGGCGACAGGCTGTGGATTATGCGGGAGGCGGGCGAATTCCGCCGGTTGCCCATCGTTCCTCTGGCCCTGCCCCAATATGGCACGACGATCTGGGACGGGCGTTTCGAACTGGCCCCGACAGACCGCCAGGCGACCCTGCGTCCCCTGGCCGGACAGGCGCGAAGACTGCCGCCCGAACAACAGGCAAGGCTGCGAACCCTGCGGCCGGCGGCGCGTCTGGCCCTGCCTGTGCTGCAGGACAGCGTGGGCGGCTGGACTTGCCCGATCCTTGCAGCCCATCCCCCAGTCAGCCTTCAGTCCCTGGTCCTGGCCCGATTTTGGAGCGCCATGGGCCAGATACAGCGGGAAGCCGACATGCCAGGGGCCGGGAGACATGGCAAACTGGCAGGTGACGACCTATGTTGAAGCCGGACACGGTCCGTGAGGAAGAGTTGAGATCATGAATCTGCGGAACTTCGCTGTTTGGGGCGTCATTCTGGTCGTCCTGATCGTCATCTACAGCGTGCTGAGCGGAAGAACCGTCGGCGCGCCGGGGGCGACCAGGCCAGGGAGTGACATCAGCTATTCCAGCGTCCTGACCAAGATCGACAATGGCGAGATCAAGAAGATCGACGTCGTCTCTTCCGACCGGATGAAACTGACCACCCAGGACGGCGGCACCCTGATGGCCACCGCCCCGGTGACCGAAGACCTGCTGAAGCGGATGGAAGGCAAGGGGATCGATGTCTCCTTCCAGAAGGCCGAACGCTTCAGCCTGCTGGGCCTGCTGATGAACGCCCTGCCGATCCTGCTGCTGATCGGGGTCTGGATCTTCTTCATGCGGCAGATGCAGGGCGGCGCCCGGGGCGCCATGGGCTTTGGCAAGTCCAAGGCCCGGCTGCTGACCGAGAACAAGAACCGCATCACCTTTGACGAAGTCGCCGGCGTCGACGAGGCCAAGGAAGAACTGCAGGAGATCGTCGATTTCCTGAAGGATCCGGCCAAGTTCCAGCGCCTGGGCGGCAAGATCCCCAAGGGCGCCCTGCTCATCGGCCCTCCCGGCACCGGCAAGACCCTGATCGCCCGGGCTGTGGCCGGCGAGGCGGGCGTGCCCTTCTTCACCATCTCGGGCTCGGACTTTGTTGAAATGTTCGTCGGGGTCGGCGCCTCCCGGGTGCGCGACATGTTCGAACAGGCCAAAAAGAACGCCCCCTGCATCATCTTCATCGACGAGATCGACGCCGTCGGACGCCATCGCGGCGCCGGCCTGGGCGGCGGCAATGACGAGCGCGAACAGACCCTCAACCAGCTGCTGGTCGAGATGGACGGGTTCGAGGCCAATGAAGGCATCATCCTGATCGCCGCCACCAACCGCCCCGACGTGCTGGACCCCGCCCTGCTGCGTCCGGGCCGGTTCGACCGCCAGGTGGTGGTGCCCAATCCCGACGTGACCGGCCGCGAGAAGATCCTGCGCGTCCACATGCGCAATGTGCCCCTGTCCGCCGATGTCGACGTCAAGGTCCTGGCCCGCGGCACCCCGGGCTTCTCCGGCGCCGACCTGGCCAACCTGGTCAATGAAGCGGCCCTGACGGCCGCCCGCAAGAACCGCCGCATGGTCACAATGCACGACTTCGAGCATGCCAAGGACAAGGTCATGATGGGCGCCGAGCGTCGGTCCATGGCCATGAACGAGGAAGAAAAGCGCCTGACGGCCTATCACGAGGGCGGCCACGCCATCGTGGCGATGAACGTCCCCCTGGCCGATCCGGTCCACAAGGCGACCATCGTGCCTCGCGGCCGGGCCCTGGGCATGGTCATGCAGCTGCCGGAAGGCGACCGCTATTCCATGAAGTTCACCCAGATGACCTCCCGCCTGGCCATCATGATGGGCGGCCGGGTCGCCGAGGAGCTGAGCTTCGGCAAGGAGAACATCACCTCCGGCGCCAGCAGCGACATCAAGGCGGCCACCAACCTGGCCCGCGCCATGGTCACCCAGTGGGGCTATTCCGACGCCCTTGGCACTGTCGCCTATGGCGACAATCAGGAAGAGGTGTTCCTCGGCCACTCGGTCGCCCGCACCCAGAATGTCTCCGAGGAAACCGCCCGGCTCATCGACTCCGAGGTCAAGCGGCTGGTCCAGGAAGGTCTGGATGAGGCGCGCCGCATCCTGACCGAAAAAAAGGACGACCTGGAAACCCTCGCCCAGGCCCTGCTGGAATATGAAACCCTCAGCGGCGACGAGATCAGCGGCGTGCTGCAGGGCGTGAAGCCCAAGCGGGACGACGCTGACACCCGCCGGCCCAACGGCCCTTCGGTCTCCGTTCCCCTGTCGCCGCGACCGGATCCGGCCACCGCCTGATCCGCTCGACCAGGGCTGACGATATCGCCGCCGCTATGCCGGCCCTTCCCCGATCAATGGGAGCGGCGCCAGCATGGCGGTTGGCTTTTGTGGGTCGCAGCAGGTCATGATCTGCCCCCCGGTGAAGCGTCCCCTTGTGATGGGCATCGTCAATGTCACGCCGGACAGCTTTTCGGACGGCGGGCGGCATGCTGGCCCGGAGGCCGGCCTGGCCCATGGCCTCAGGCTGCTGGCCGAAGGGGCGGACATCCTTGATATCGGCGGCGAGTCGACCCGGCCGGGCGCCGACCCGGTGTCAGAGGAGCAGGAGCTGGCCCGGGTCATACCGGTGATCGCGACCCTGCGGTCCCGGACGGCGGCGCCAATCTCGATCGACACCATGAAACCGGCTGTCGCCCGGGCCGCCATGGCCGCCGGCGCCACAATCTGGAATGACGTGAACGCCCTCAGGGCGCCGGGCGCCCTGGATGCCGCCGCCAAGCTGGGCTGCGAGGTTGTGCTGATGCATATGCTGGGCGAGCCCATGACCATGCAGCAGGCTCCGCACTATGACGATGTGGTGGGCGAGGTTGAGGCCTTCCTGCTGGACCGGGCCCGGGCCGCCGTGGAGGCCGGCGTGGAACGAAGCCGCATCTGGCTCGATCCCGGCATCGGCTTTGGCAAGACGCCCGACCACAACCTCGCCCTGCTCGCCGCCCTCCCCCGGTTCACCGGGCTGGGTTTCCGCATTCTGCTGGGGGCCAGCCGCAAGCGGTTCATCGCAGCCCTTGATCCCCTGGGGGCGGACCCTGACCGGCGACTGGGCGGGTCCCTGGCCGCCGCCCTGGCCGGGGCGGCCGCCGGCGTGACGGCTGTCCGGGTGCATGACGTCCGCGACACTGTGCAGGGTCTCGCGATCGATGCGGCGATCAGGTCAGCGGCCAGGGCTGGAGCCGGGCCCGGGATCCAGAGCCTGTTCCGATAAGCGTGAAGCGGCTATCGGATCGGAACAGGCTCTAGCCCCCCTGGACGCTATCAGTCTGGACCTCGCCCCTCGCCACAGTCACTGTGATGAGCAGGAGGAAACCACCCTATGGCGACCGCGCGATACCTTGTGGACGATGTGGAGGCGGCGCTCGCCTTCTACACCGGGTCGCTGGACTTCGAAGTCCGGCAGAGGTTCGGCCCGGCCATGGCGATCATCACCCGCGGCGACCTGGACCTCTGGCTCGCTGGTCCAGCCTCGTCCGCCGCCCGGCCGCTGGCCGATGGTCGACAGCCTGAGGCGGGCGGCTGGAACCGGATCGTCCTGAACGTCACAGACCTGCCCGCCCTGGTCGACCGCATGATGGCCGCGGGGGTCATCTTTCGAGGCCCCGTCGTCAACGGTCCGGGCGGTTCACAGATTCTGTGCGAAGACCCATCGGGCAATCCCGTTGAACTGTTCGAGCCTCAATCCCAGACCTGAAGTTCCCGACACAAAAGACCCGGACAAAAAGATCCCAGACATGAGCGAATTCACCACGCCGGACGGCCTGACCCTGGCCTATGACGACCTGGGCCCCCAGGACGCCCGCCCCATCCTGCTGATCCACGGCTTTTCCTCCAATCGCGAGGAGGGCTGGCGCCGGACCGGCTGGTACAGCGCCATCGAACGGCGCGGCCAGCGGCTGATCGCCATGGACACACGCGGCCATGGCCTCAGCGCCAAGCCCCATGACCCGGCGGCCTATGAACGCAGCCGGCTGGTCGGCGACCTGATCGCCCTGCTGGACCACCGCAATGTCGGCCGGGCCGATGTGGTGGGCTATTCCATGGGCGCGCGCCTGGCGCTGCAACTGGCCCTGACCGCGCCGGACAGGGTGGACCATCTGGTTCTGGGGGGCGTCGGCGGGCGGATCTTCACCCCCTCGCCGCCCGACGACGCCATGGGCCAGGCCATGGAGGCGGCCGACCCCGAAAGCATTTCCGACCCCATGCTGCGCAGTTTCCGGCATTTCGCCGATGAGCAGGGCGAAGACCGGCTGTCCCTGGCCGCCCTGTCGCGGGCGCCCTCCGGCGGCCTGACGCCTGATGACCTGTACGCGGTCCGTAGCCCCACCCTGGTGGCGGCAGGATCCCGCGACGAGCTTGCCGGCTCGCCCCAGGTCCTGGCCGACGCCATCCCCGGCGCCAGATCCGTCACCCTGCCCGGCTGCGACCACTTCAACGCCATCCCCCACGCCCTGCTGAAGGCCAGCGAGTTCGACTTCCTGGATGGCTATCTGGAGGAGGGATACTAGGTGACGGCTGGGCGGAACCCCGGCGGCTGGAGCGGCCCGGCTTTCCAAACCCGGTTACCAATCAGCGACTGGACCGAAACAGGGCCATGAGTCCCGAACAGATCGTCAGGGCCGTGTCGCGGCATTTTCCGCTGACGACACTCCGGAAGGTCGAGCCCCTGAAGGGCGGGGTCTCCGCAAATGTCTATCGCCTGGACCTGACCCGCGCCGACGGCGCCCGCCGCTCCATTGTCCTGCGCGAAAAGGGCAAATCAGGCCTCGTGACGGCGTTGGAGTTTTCCCTGCTGACCGCCCTGCATGAGGCCGGCCTTCCAACACCGCTTCCCATCGCCCTTGACGACGGTCTCCGAGACGCGACCTCGCCCTTCATCCTGATGAGCTTCGTCGAGGGTGGAAGCCAGATCCCTGGGGACCATGTGGATCCGCGCCTCCTGACCATGGCACAGACCCTGGCGGCAGTGCATGCATTGCCAACCGGGGACCTCCCGAAACTCCCCCTTCGCCTGGACCCCCTTTCGGAAGTACTGGATTTTCTGCCCGTCGGGGGCGAATGGGCGCCGCTGCGAAGCCACTGCGCGGCGCTGGGCTCCAGCCCCTATCAAGGCGTCCCGGTCCTGCTACACGGCGATTTCTGGCCCCAGAACCTGATCTGGAATGGGAACCGCGTCGCCGCGATCCTCGATTGGGAAGACGCCGCGCTCGGCGACCCCCTGTCGGACCTCGCCTGCGCCATCCTGGAGCTCAGATACCTGTATGACGATGCGCAGGTTGACCGCTTCCAGGCGGCCTATGGCCTGCGTACCGAAATTGACCCGCACCGCCTGGCCCTCTGGCAGGTCCATGTCGCCTCGGCCGCCCAGCAGTACATGGGTGACTGGGGCCTGGAACCGGCGCGGGAAGCCCATATGAGGCAGACCGCGCTCCGGCAGATCCGCGAGGCTGCCGAAGCGCTGCTGTCCAGGCCTGCCTGAAGCAACTACCGCCCCAGCAGATACTCCCCGCCCTTGGCCAGGGCCGCCGCCCAGGCCGGGCGGGCATGCAGCCGTTCGATCCAGGCGGCCATGTTGGGATAGCTGGGCAGCTTGCCCATGGCCTTGGCCACTTCCGGCACAAAGCTCATCTGGACATCGGCGCCGGTCAGGCTGTCGCCCATCAGATAGTCCCTGCCCGCCAGGGCGCCCTCGACATAGCCCAGGTGATTGGAGATCTCGCTCTCGATGCGCGGATGCAGGGCTGCGCCGCCTTCCCCCAGCCTGGCGACATACATGTTCAGCATCAGGGGCAGCATGGCGCTGCCTTCCGCGTAATGCAGCCACTGCTGATAGACATCATAGTCGTGGCTCGCCGGATCCGGGGCCATCCGGCCATCGGCGTGGCGGCGGATGATGTAGTCGATGATGGACCCCGACTCGATGACCGTGTCGGTTCCGACCGTAACCACAGGGCTTTTGCCCAGCGGATGGATGGCCTTGAGCTCGGGCGGCGCCAGCCGGGTCACGGCGTCGCGGCTGTAGAACTTGATTTCATAGGGGAGCTTCAGCTCCTCCAGCAGCCAGAGAATACGCTGCGAGCGGCTTTCGTTCAGGTGATGGACGACGATCATGGTGACCTCCGGCGACTGTGTGTCCCCCCTGTTAGCCCAACCGGCGCGGGCGGGGTAAATTAATGCGCAAACGCTCTTTGTTGTGTGCCCTGGCGGAATATCTATAGTGCACTGCACAAGAGCTCTGGAGAGTTATGCCGAAATGACCGCCGCCGCCCTGACCGCCGAGTCCGTCTCCGCCGAAGCACCCGCCCTGGTCATGGGCGATCTGGTCTCCCTGCTGCGGGACGCCGCCGGCAACGTCCAGGCCTTCGTGGCCGACGCCAAGGGTGCGGTAAAGGCCCGTATCTCGTCGGGCGGCAAGATCGATCGCAAGCTGGCTGATCTGGAACAGCACTGCGTCCATGGCTTTGGCTGGTACGCTTCCTACGGAGAGCTGATGACCCAGGTCGCCGGCTGGGCGGCCGAGCTGGACGCCCAGGGCCGGTTTGGCGAGACCGAGCAGCTGCTGGCCCAGCTCCTGTTCTCCGAATACGCCGCCCAGCTGGTTGGCGGTATCCCGATGAACCAGGGCGAGATCATCCGGCCGGCCGACCTGACCTCCGACCGCGAGACCATGAACCGGCTGTTCGCCCCGGCCCTGGTGCGCCTGATCAATGAAGGCGGTGGCCAGGCGGTCAAGACCCGGCTGGCGCAGCTGGTGTCAGACGCCCGCGGCAAGGCGACGGTCGAGGACACCGGTCTCGAAGAGACCTTCGAGATGATCCGCGACCAGTTCCACAGCTTCGCCGACAACAAGGTCATTCCCTTCGCCCATCAGTGGCATCTGAAGGATGAATTGATCCCGATGGAGCTGATCAAGGAGCTGGGCGACCTGGGCGTCTTCGGCCTGACAATCCCCGAGGAGTACGGCGGCGCCGGCATGGGCAAGACCGCCATGTGCGTCGTATCCGAGGAACTCAGCCGCGCCTGGATCGGCGTCGGCTCCCTCGCCACCCGCTCCGAAATCGCCGCCGAGCTGATCCTCACCGGCGGCACGGACGAGCAGAAGGCCGAGTGGCTGCCCAGGATCGCCAGCGCAGAAACCCTGCCGACAGCGGTCTTCACCGAGCCCAACACCGGGTCCGACCTGGGCGCTCTGCGCACGCGCGGGGTGCTGGAGGGCGATCATTATGTCGTCACCGGCAACAAGACCTGGATCACCCATGCGGCCCGCGCCGATGTCATGACCCTGCTGGTCCGGACCATTCCGGACACGACCGACTACCGCGGCCTGTCCATGCTGCTGGCGCCCAAGCTGCGCGGTGATGACGCCAACCCCTTCCCGACCCCCGGCATGAGCGGCGGCGAGATCGAGGTCCTCGGCTATCGCGGCATGAAGGAATACGAGATCGGCTTTGACGGCTTCACCGTCCCGGCCGCCAACCTGCTGGGCGGGGTCGAGGGCCAGGGCTTCAAGCAGCTGATGGCGACCTTCGAAAGCGCCCGGATCCAGACAGCGGCCCGGGCCGTCGGCGTCGCCCAGCGCTGCCTCGAGCTGGGCCTCAACTACGCCCTGGACCGCAAGCAGTTCGGCGGCCCGATCTTTGGCTTCCCGCGGGTGGCCAACAAGATCGCCATGATGGCGGCCGAGATCATGGGTGTGCGCCAGCTGACCTATTTCGCCGCCCGCCAGAAGGATGAGGGCAAGCGCTGCGATCTCGAGGCCGGCATGGCCAAGCTGATCGCCGCCCGGGTGGCCTGGGCCGCCGCCGACAACGCCCTGCAGATCCATGGGGGCAATGGATTCGCCATGGAATACGAAGTCAGCCGCGTCCTGGCCGACGCCCGCATCCTCAACATCTTCGAGGGGGCCGGCGAAATCCAGGCCCAGGTGATTGCGCGCCGTCTGCTGGAGGACGGCAACTAGAGCATGTTCCGATAAGTGTGAAGCGGTTATCGGATCGAAACATGCTCTAACCCTTTGAATCAGAGC
>JARWZW010000073.1 GCA_029866155.1 Caulobacter sp.
GGACATGCGGGAGATCGATACCCTGCTTGACGTCACCACCCAGGTTGAAGGCCATACGATCTGCGCCTTGGGCGATGCGGCGGCCTGGCCGATCCAGGGCCTGTTCCGCCACTTCCGCCACGAGGTCGAGGATCGAATCACCTCCTATCGTGCAGGACGTCCCCACGTGCAGGGCGTGACCCTGATCGCTGCGGAATAGGGCGGTTGGGCCCGGAATCACTGTAGCGTCATGCCTTCGCATCCGCAGCCGGGGCTGATAAGGATCGTTTTGGAACTGCTCCCAGATGCGGTCAAAGTTCATTCTGGGGGGACACGATGCGCGGTAAGGTCTTGTGGCACCGCGTCAACGTCGAGCGTAGGAATCTCGAAACTAGGTGCCTGCACTGCCGCATGTTGGTTGCCCAAACCTCAACCCTGAACGAGCCCAGCCCTACGCTAAATCCAAAGTCCAGCTGTCCCAGGATTTCTAACGCGGTCCAGTCTTTGCGAATATCCCGTTTCAGGATATTCAAGCTCGCGGGCAATTTTTAGCTTCATTTACAAGGGGGGTAATAGGATGCAGTGCTCGAGTTGTGGTGCCAGTAGCGATGGCGGAGAGACCTGTCGTTATTGCGGGGCGGCACAGGGTGTGACAACGCCGCCCCATGGCGGGGCGGCACCAGGTGTGGCAACGCCGCCTTATGCTGGTCTGTCAGGCGACAAGAACAAGATTGTCGCAGCACTGCTGGCTTTTTTCCTCGGCATGCTGGGCATTCACAAGTTCTATCTCGGCAAGACCAATGCCGGGATCATCATGCTGCTCTCCGGCACCATCGGTTGGTTTTTTTTCGCCATTCCGCCCCTCGTCATCGGGATCATCGCCTTCATCGAGTTCATCATCTACCTGGTGAAGTCGGACCAGCAGTTCCATCAGGATTATGTGGTGGGCGGCAAGAGCTGGTTCTGATCGGTTCATTGAGCCCTCGGATTTCTGGAGCACAAGTCAGATGGCGATAATTGATCGAGTGAAATGGGACGGTCATCCCAAAATCTTGGCATGGAAGTTCCCTGCCCAAGATTTGGCGACTTGGTCACACTTGATCGTGAATGAGACGCAGGATGCATTTCTTGTTTCCGGTGGCGTTTATGAGGGCCCCTTTCCTGCGGGCAATCACGAATTGACCACCGAAAATCTGCCAATACTCCGTAATATTCTGGGGTTGGTATATGGTGGCAAAAGTCCATTCACAGCAGAGGTTTGGTTCGTCAACAAGACTGCCAACCTAGACGTGAAATGGGGCACCCCTGACCCAATACAGGTTATCGATCCAACATATAGTATTGCGGTTTCCGTCAGAGCGTTTGGTCAGTTCGGTTTAAGGGTTGTCGACTCCAAGAAGCTACTCATGACGCTGGTGGGCTCGCTGGGGCATTTTTCAGTTGAAAAATTCACTGAGTATATTCGAGGCTCTTTGATATCTCGCATCAAGAAAGTGATCAGCGAGACGATCATCAAAGGCAAGGTCTCTGTCTTTGAATTGAATGTCAAAATCGAAGATATTGCAGCTGAAGTCGAGGAGCGCATCAGCCCTCTCGCTCATGAATATGGCGTTCAAGTCGTAGGCTTTCACATCAATTCGTTGAACATTCCTCCTGACGATGCAGGTATGACACGCCTAAAATCCGCATTGGCGAGAAAGTCTGAGATGGATATTGTTGGTTACAGCTTCCAGCAAGAGCGACAATTTGATGTGATGGAAGCTGCAGCAGGCAGTCCGGCGGGAGGCGCTGCAGCGATGCTTGGCGCAGCGTTCGGCGTTGGAGCTGCTGCACCACTTAGCGCCGCTTTAGGAAGCGCATTTAATCAATTGTCATCAGGGCAAACTGCTCAGCCCGCCGCTCAAGCCAATCCTGCCGCTGCTGTCGCGGCAGCACCATCAATCGCGCCGATCAGCATGATCGAAAAAATCGAAACGCTGAAAAAACTTGCGGAGCTGAAAGAGGCTGGCATTCTATCTCAAGAGGAATTCGATAATGAAAAATCGAAAATTCTGGGAGCCTAGCAATGAAAATAAGACTATTTCCAATAGTCTTTGCGTCGATCTGCGCGGCCTTGGTCTCGTTTGTCTATTACAGATTTGGAATTAACTCTATACATTTAGGAAATTTCGTATTCATAGTCACAATTTTCGCAGCATTCGCGGCCCTATCCTATAGATCGTCAAGTGATCGTGCGGCATTCAGAAAAAATCGAATTGCAGTGATCTACTTTATAAGTGTGCTTAATATTTTTGTATCGGGCGTTTGCTTAGCTCTTTCAATCTCAGGTATGGTAAGCGTCGCTTCCTTCACATACGCTATATCTATCGTGTTCAGCGTTCTGAGTGTTTATACGGTTTTCTCAGCGACAAAGCGCTGACAATGGCAACATTCTAGAGTGCCGTCTGTGTCCCGCTTTGGTGGTTATTTGTTTCAATCGGATGCATGTTGTCTTGGAGCCTATTTCTGGTCCAGTCTTAACCAAAGTCCTGATCCAAGGTGTCGGCAGGTTCGGCCCGCAGCGTGTTTGTCACCACGCCGCCCTATGCTGGCCTTTCAGGTGACAAGAACAAGATCGTGGCCGCCCTTCTGGCCTTCTTCATTGGCATGCTGGGCATCCACAAGTTCCATCTCGGCAAGACCAATGCCGGGATCATCATGCTGCTTTGTGGCACGATCGGCTGGATCCTGTTCGCCATCCCGCCCCTGGTGATCGGCCTGATCGCCTTCATCGAGTTCATCATCTATCTGGTCAAATCCGACCAGCAGTTCCACCAGGACTATGTGGTGGGCGACAAGAGCTGGTTCTGACGGATTGGGGACGGGGCGTGTCCCCGCCCTGATGGTCACAGGCGGCCGACAGGCAGGCCAGGTGCGGTTGGGGTCAGGAGGCCCGGACGATGGCGAGGTGTCCCGGTGGAAGCCTGGCCCCTCAGGATCCACCATCGGCCTGCCGGCGTCCGCCTCCGGGCGCAGACAGGGAAGGGAATTGGCTTTGGGCGCCTATCCAGGCCGGTGCGGGCGGTCCCGGTTTGCCGAGTCCCGGTCTTCGGGAAGTGCTCCCGGAGGCTCTGGACTTCAGTCAGGTCGCCGGAAAGTTTGAGAACCATTCTCAATCCCCTCCTCCCCCTTGAACCGTGACGGAAACTGGTTCACGAACCGCGCCAATTCAGGGTTCCGGACACACTATGCCCAAAGCCAAGGTCAACGGCGTCGAGGTCGAATTTGAACCCGGCATGACGGTTCTGCAGGTGGCGGAACTGGCCGGGGAAGAGATTCCGCGCTTCTGCTACCATGAGCGTCTGTCGATCGCCGGCAATTGCCGCATGTGCCTGGTCGAGGTGAAGCCCGGCCCGCCCAAGCCCCAGGCCAGCTGCGCCCTTCCGGCCGCTGACAATCAGGAAATTTTCACCCGCACCCCGATGGTCAAGAAGGCCCGGGAAGGTGTGATGGAGTTCCTGCTGATTAACCATCCGCTGGACTGCCCGATCTGCGACCAGGGCGGCGAATGTGATCTGCAGGATCAGGCCATGGGCTATGGCCGTGACGACACCCGCTACGAAGAGAACAAGCGGGCTGTCGAAGAAAAGGAAATGGGTCCGCTCATCAAGACCGTGATGACCCGCTGCATCCAGTGCACCCGCTGCGTGCGGTTCATCACTGAGGTGGCCGGGGTTCCGGAGATCGGCCTCATCAGCCGTGGCGAAGATGTGGAAATCACCACCTATCTTGGCGCGGCGGTGACCAGCGAACTGAGCGGCAACGTCAACGACCTTTGCCCTGTCGGCGCCCTGACCCACAGGCCCTGGGCCTTCAACTATCGCCCCTGGGAACTTAAGAAGACCCAGAGCGTGGATGTCATGGACGCGCTGGGCAGCGCCATCCGCGTCGACAGTCGCGGGGCCGCCGTGCTGCGTGTCCTCCCGCGCATCAACGAAGACGTCAATGAAGAGTGGCTGAGCGACAAGAGCCGCTATGCAGTGGATGGCCTGGGCCGTCAGCGCCTTGACCGGCCCTATGTCCGCAAGGATGGCAAGCTTCTGCCGGCCAGTTGGCCCGAGGCCTTCGCCGCCATCGCCGAAAAGGTCACTGCAACCCCGGCTGAGCGCATCGGGGTTGTGGCGGGCGACCTGCAGGATGCCGAGTCGCTGAAGGCGGCCCTCGACCTGTTCACGGCCCTGGGCGTCCGGAATCTGGACTGCCGTCAGGATGGCTCGGCCCTGGGATCCGGCCCGCGTGAAGGCTGGCTGTTCAACTCGACCCTGGCCGGGATCGAGGCGGCCGACGTGGTGCTCATCGTCGGCGCCAATCCCCGCCTCGAGGCCCCGGTGTTCAATACCCGCCTGCGCAAGCAGTGGGTCGCCGGCCAGACCCGGATCGGTCTGATCGGTGAACAGGCCGACCTGACCTATCAGTACGACTATCTGGGCGCGGGACCGGCGACGGTCGCCGGCCTCGCAAAGTCCCGTTCCGATTTCGCCAAGGCCTTCAAGGCGGCGCAGCGGCCGGCCATCATCATCGGCCAGGGCGCCCTGGCGCGCGAGGATGGCGCGGCTGTCCTCAAGGCCCTTGCTGGCCTGGCATCCAGCGTAAAGCTGGTGCGTGAAGGCTGGAACGGCTGGAACGTGCTGCACAGCGCCGCCGCCCGTGTCGCCGGACTGGACCTCGGCCTTGTTCCCGGCCAAGGCGCATTGTCGACCCGGGACATGCTGAAGCCTGGCGCCCTGGACCTGCTGTTCCTGCTGGGCGCCGACGAGTGCGAGGCCTCGGCCTCCGGCGCCTTTACGGTCTATCTTGGCAGCCATGGCGACCGCGGCGCCCACAAGGCCGACGTGATCCTGCCGGGCGCGGCCTATACCGAAAAGAACGGTCTCTATGTAAACACCGAGGGCCGGGTCCAGATGGGCGAACGGGCGGTGTTTCCCAAGGGCGAGGCCAGGGAAGACTGGGCCATCCTGCGGGCTCTCTCGGACCGGCTGGGCAAGACCCTGCCCTATGACAGTCTCGACCAACTGCGGGCGAAGCTGTTTGCCGACCATCCAACCTTCGGCCAGATCGACTTCGCGCCGGGCTCGATACCGACCGTCTTTGACCTATCCGCCCTGGGCGCAGAGGGCGAACTGTCCGACATCCCCTTCAAGTCTGCGGTGGAAGCCTTCCACCTGACCAATCCCATTGCGCGCGCCAGCGTGACCATGGCCGAATGTGCGGCCCTGGCCTCGGGCAGCGCCAAGATGGCGGCGGAGTAACCCCGTGCCTGCAACCGATTTCTGGGCCACCGGACTGGGCTGGTTCACGCTGAGCGTCCTGCAGATCCTGGCCGTGACGGTCTGGATCCTGCTCAGCCTCGCCTTCCTGCTGCTGGCGGATCGCAAGATCTGGGCCGGGGTGCAGATGCGCAAGGGGCCCAATGTCGTCGGACCTTTCGGACTCCTGCAGTCGTTCGCCGACTTCCTGAAGTTTCTGCTGAAGGAAATCGTCATCCCGGCTGGCGCTGACAAGACCGTCTTCCTGCTGGCGCCCCTCCTGACTTTCGTCCTGGCCTTTGCGGCCTGGGCGGTGGTTCCCCTGGCCCCGGGCTGGGTCATCGCAGACGTGAATGTCGCGGTCCTCTACATCTTCGCGATCAGTTCGCTGGGGGTCTACGGGATCATCATGGGCGGCTGGGCGTCCAATTCGAAATACCCCTTCCTGGGCGGCCTGCGTTCCGCGGCCCAGATGGTTTCCTATGAGGTCTCCATCGGTTTTGTGATCATCACCGTGATCCTGCTGGCCGGGACCATGAACCTGCAGCAGATCATCGAGCTGCAGGCCGGCGGTTTCTGGAACTGGAACTTCCTGGGCGGCGGCCTCAAGAACCTGCCGATCATGGCCGTCATGTTGGTGATGACCGTGATCTTCTTCATCTCGGCCCTGGCCGAAACCAACCGTCCGCCCTTTGACCTGCCCGAGGCGGAGTCCGAACTGGTGGCCGGCTATCAGGTGGAATACAGCTCCACCCCGTATCTGCTGTTCATGATCGGTGAATACGCCAACATCGTCCTGATGTGCGCCCTGATCACCATCCTGTTCTTTGGTGGATGGCAGGCGCCGTTCCCGACCCCCTGGCTGGCCGACTGGCCGGCGACGGCGGCCAGCTTCTTTGGTTTCTTCTGGTTCTTCCTGAAGACCATCTTCTTCTTCTTCATGTTCGCCATGGTGAAGGCCATCGTGCCGCGATACCGCTATGACCAGCTGATGCGTCTGGGCTGGAAGATCTTCCTGCCGACCTCCCTGGTGGCGGTGGCCCTGGTCGCGGGCTGGCGGGTCTACAGCCGTGGGGCCGGACTTTGATCCAGCGCCTGGTCCTCTGCGCCGGAATGGCGGCCCTCACGGCCTGCGCCAACGGGTCCGAGCCGGCCAATCCCGGCACCTACACCCTGGGCCGGGGACTGGTGAGCTATGACGTGATGCGCCGCGCCAAGGACCAGTGCACGGCCGACGGTGGCGCCGTTCGCCCCAAGAGCGAGGGTGGCGACACCGCCCAGATGAGCAACTATCAGTGCGTGATCCCGGCCGGGGGAAAGTCCCAATGATCCAGCGAATCGGACAGGCGATCCGGGGCGCAGCCCTGCTGGACTTCGTGGGGGCCTTTGGCCTGGCCATGAAGCACATGCTCGCGCCCAAGAAGACGATCATCTACCCCAATGAACGGGGCCCCCAGTCTCCGCGGTTCCGGGGTGAGCATGCCCTGCGCCGGTATCCGTCCGGCGAGGAGCGCTGCATCGCCTGCAAGCTCTGCGAGGCCATCTGTCCGGCCCAGGCCATCTATATCGAGGCCGAGCCTCGCGAGGACGGTAGCCGCAGGACCACCCGATACGACATCGACATGGTCAAATGCATCTATTGCGGCCTGTGTCAGGAGGCCTGCCCGGTGGATGCGATCGTCGAGGGGCCAAACACCGAGTACGCCACGGAGACGCGGGAAGAACTCTATTACGACAAGGCGCGGTTGCTGGATAACGGCGACCGCTGGGAGCGTGAGATCGCAAAGAATCTGGAACTCGACGCCCCCTATCGGTAAGAGGGCGTCGAGGTTCGGGGCGGGACTCACGCGCCTGATTGGCAGGACGGCCCTGAGCTGTTCATGAGCGTCGCGCGCATCACCTCGATGCGCTGTGGCGGGTCTTCGGGATCGGTCCCGGGGGCCATGGAAATTGGGAAGGGGTAAGGGCCGCATGGCCTTGCAAGCGATAGCCTTCTACGTGATGGCGACGGTGACGGTGTTCGCGGCGCTGGCCGTGGTGCTGGCCAAGAACCCTGTGCACTCGGTGCTGTTCCTGATCACGGCCTTCTTCAGCGCGGCCGGCCTGTTCGTACTGCTGGGGGCGGAGTTCCTGGCGATGCTGCTGGTGGTGGTCTATGTCGGCGCAGTCGCGGTCCTGTTCCTATTCGTCGTCATGATGCTGGACGTCGATTTCGTCGCCCTGAGGCAAGGATTTGCCCGCTACCTGCCGATCGGCGGCGTGATTGCCGGCATCCTGACCATCGAGATGATTGTCGTCGCCACCATGGTCGCCACCAAGGGCGCTGCGTCCCGGGTCTCGGGGCCTCAGGCTTCGCTGCCCGACGTCACCAACGCCGAGACGATCGGGCGGGTGCTCTATACCGACTATGTCTATTTCTTCCAGGCGGCCGGTCTTGTGCTGCTGGTGGCCATGATCGGCGCCATCGTCCTGACCCTTCGCCACAAGCCGGGCGTCCGGCGGCAGAACGTCTCGGCCCAGACGGCCCGTAACCCCAAGAGCGGCATGCGGATGGTCGATATCCAGCCGGGCGCCGGAGAAGGCGAATGATCGGCCTGACCCACTACCTGACCCTTGCGGCGATGCTGTTCACCATCGGGGTGTTCGGGATCTTCGTGAACCGCAAGAACATCATCGTCATCCTGATGTCGATCGAACTGATCCTGCTGGCCGTGAACATCAACCTGGTGGCCTTCTCGGTCTATCTCCACGATGTGGTGGGGCAGATCTTCGCCATGTTCGTCCTGACCGTCGCCGCCGCAGAAGCGGCGGTCGGCCTGGCGATCCTGGTCACATTCTTCCGGAACCGCGGCGACATCGCTGTGGACGACGCCAGCGTCATGAAGGGCTGACGGACCCATGACCCCCCAGCTCATCGCTACGGTGCTTCTCTTCGCCCCCCTGCTTGGGGCGGCGATCGCAGGCCTGAGCGGCCGGCGCATTGGCAATATCGCCAGCCAGTCGATTACAACCGGCCTGTTGTTCCTCGCCTGCGCGCTCAGCTGGACCACCTTCCTGGGCGTCGCCCTCGGGGATGTCCCGGACTTTACGGTCAAGCTGCTGCCCTTCATCAATGTGGGGGACTTCCAGTCGGCCTGGTCGATCCGGATCGACACCCTGTCGTCAGTCATGCTGATCGTTGTGACCACGGTATCCGCCCTGGTTCACCTCTACAGCTGGGGGTACATGGCCGAGGACGACAGCCGTCCGCGGTTTTTCGCCTATCTGTCGCTCTTCACCTTCGCCATGCTGATGCTGGTGACCGCAGCTGACTTCATGCAGCTGTTCTTTGGCTGGGAAGGGGTTGGCCTGGCCAGCTACCTGCTGATTGGCTTTTGGTACAAGAAGCCGACGGCCAGCGCCGCGGCGATCAAGGCCTTCGTGGTCAACCGGGTTGGCGACTTCGGTTTCGCCCTGGGCATCATGACCTGCTTCTGGATGTTCAAGTCGATCGAGTTCGCCGAGATCTTCCCGCAGATCGCCGCCCGGGCCGGCACGACCTGGTCCTTTGTCGGCCGCGACTGGAGCGCCATCGATCTGGCCTGCGTCCTGCTGTTCATCGGCGCCATGGGCAAGTCGGCCCAGTTCTTCCTGCATACCTGGCTTCCGGACGCCATGGAGGGACCGACTCCGGTCTCCGCCCTGATTCACGCCGCCACCATGGTGACTGCCGGGGTCTATATGGTCTGCCTGCTGTCGCCGATGTTCGAATATGCGCCCATGGCCCGGACCATCGTGACCGTGATCGGGGCTGTGACCGCCCTGTTCGCCGCGACGGTTGGCCTGGCCCAGAACGACATCAAGCGGGTGATCGCCTATTCGACCTGTTCCCAACTGGGCTACATGTTCTTTGCTGCGGGTGTCGGCGCCTACCAGGCGGCCATGTTCCACCTGTTCACCCACGCCTTCTTCAAGGCCCTGCTGTTCCTTGGCGCCGGCTCGGTGATCCATGGAATGCATCACGAGCAGGACATGCGGAAGATGGGCGGGCTCTGGAGGCTGTTGCCGGTGACCTATGCGGTCATGTTGATCGGCACCCTGGCCATCACCGGATTCGGCATTCCCGGGGTCGATCTCGGGTTCGCCGGCTTCTATTCCAAGGACACCATCATCGAGGCCAGCTGGGCGGCCGGCCGCGAAAATCCCGCAGCCCAGTTCGCCTTTGTGGTCAGCCTCTTTGCGGCCGGTCTGACCGCCTACTACAGCTGGCGCCTGGCCTTCATGACCTTCCATGGCAAGGCCAAGTGGGGCGAGGCTGCGGCCCATGCCGACCATGCTCATGACGATCATGCACATGATCCTGACCATGCCCGGGGTGACGCTGCCGTCCACGGCCATGACGACCACGGCCACCATGGTCATGACCTGAAGCCGCATGAGAGCCCCTTGCCCATGTTGGTTCCGCTGATCCTGCTGTCGGTGGGCGCGCTGGCGGCCGGCTGGGCGTTCGTCGAGTATTTTGTCGGCCATCACCAGGGCGAGTTCTGGCATGGCTCCATCTTCAATGCGGCGACCAACCACATCCTGCACGAGGCCCACGATGCCCCGGCCTGGGTGGTCTGGGCGCCCCTGGCGGTCAGTGCGACCGGCCTGTTCATCGCCTGGTACGTCTATGTCCTGAACGAAGGGATGGGCGCACGGCTTGCCGCCCGGAAGGGCCCGCTATGGCGTTTCCTTTATAACAAGTGGTTCTTCGACGAGCTCTATGAAGCCACCTTCGTGCGGGGCGCCCGTCTGCTGGGCGACCTGTTCTGGAAAGGCGGCGACCAGAAGATCATCGACGGCCTCGGCCCGGACGGCGTCTCGGCGGTGTCGCTTGCGGTGGGCCAGGGAACCGGCCGGCTGCAGACCGGCTACGTCTATCACTATGCCTTCGTCATGCTTCTGGGGATTGCGGGTCTGCTGACCTTCGCCCTCTTCCAGTTCCGAGGGTAGGGCCAGGACCATGACCGGCATTCTCTCCCTCATCACCTACTCGCCGCTTATCGGCGTGGTCGCGATCCTTGCCGTCCGCGGCCTGGCGCGGCCCGGCGCAAACACGGACGGCGCCGTGCGCTGGATCGCCCTGGCGACGACCGTGGCGACCTTTGCCCTGTCGGTTCTGATGCTGTCGGGCTTTGACCAGGGCGCCAGCGGCTTCCAGTTCATGGAAGACTTTGCGGCCTTTTCCGGACTGCATTACCGGATGGGCGTGGACGGCATTTCGGTGCTGTTCGTCGTGCTGACGGCCTTTCTCATGCCGCTCTGTATCGCGGCCTCCTGGAAGACCATCGATAACCGGGTCGGCGAATACATGATCGCCTTCCTGGTGCTGGAGGTGCTGGTCATCGGCGTCTTCACGGCGCTGGACCTGATCCTTTTCTATGTCTTTTTCGAGTTTTCACTGGTTCCGATGTTCCTGATCATCGGCATATGGGGGGGGCAGCGGCGCATCTACGCCGCCTTCAAGTTCTTCCTCTACACCCTGCTGGGCAGCGTCCTGATGCTGGCCGCCGTCCTCGGGATGATCGGGATTGCCGGAACATCCTCCATTCCGGAGTTGATGGCCTACAAGTTCGATCCCACGCTCCAGACCTGGCTCTGGCTGGCCTTCTTTGCCTCTTTCGCGGTGAAGATGCCCATGTGGCCCGTCCATACCTGGTTGCCTGACGCCCACGTGGAGGCTCCGACAGCCGGATCCGTGATCCTGGCCGGAATTCTGCTGAAGCTTGGCGGGTACGGCTTCATGCGCTTTTCACTGCCGATGTTTCCGCAGGCGTCAGAGCTCTGGGCCCCGCTGGTCTTTGGTCTCTCGGCCATCGCCATCATCTACACCTCGCTGGTCGCCTTCCGGCAGACCGACATCAAGAAACTGATCGCCTACAGTTCGGTGGCCCATATGGGTTTCGTGACCATGGGCATCTTCAGCGGCAATGTTCAGGGCGAGCAGGGCGCCCTGTTTCAGATGATAAGCCACGGCGTGATCTCCGGTGCGCTCTTCCTCTGTGTCGGCGTGGTCTATGACCGCATGCATACCCGCGAGATCGCCTTCTACGGCGGCCTGACCCAGCGCATGCCCTGGTATGCTGCGGTGTTCCTGCTGTTTACCATGGGCAATGTCGGGCTTCCTGGAACCAGCGGCTTCGTCGGGGAAATCCTGACCCTTACCGGGACTTACCAGGTCTCTACCTGGACGGCCCTGCTCGCCACAACGGGAGTGATCCTGTCGGCGGTTTATGCCCTGAGCCTGTACCGCAGGGTCATGTTCGGCGAGCTGAACAATCCGGCCCTGGCCCAGATCAACGACCTGGAATGGCGGGAAGTCGCCATCTTTGCGCCGCTGATCGTCTCGACCCTTTATCTGGGCGTCTATCCGGCCAGCATCTTCAACATCACCGACGCCTCGGTGCAGGCGCTTGTCAGCGCCTACCGCGCCGCGATCGGCGGATGAGGCGACTTCCATGACCCTGTCTGATCTCAACGTCGCCGCACCTGAACTGATCCTTGCCGGTTCGGCGCTCCTGCTGCTGATGTGGGGCGCCTTTCAGGGGCGGTCCAACTTCGCCTACGGGGCCGCAGCTGTCCTGGCCCTGGTCGCTGCGGCCTGCGCCGCCGCCCTCGGAGTGCAGGGCCGGATTTTTTCTGGCGGTCTGATCGCCGATGACCTGTCGGCCTTCGCCAAGGTCTTCATCTACGGCTTTTCGGCTGTTTCCATTCCGCTGGGCGAACGCTGGCTGCAACGGCGCGGCGATAACAAGTTCGAATTCAACGTCCTGATCATCCTGGCTGCGCTCGGCATGGGCATGATGGTTTCGGCGGGCGACCTCATCGCCCTCTATATCGGCATCGAGCTTCAGTCCCTGGCCCTCTATGTCCTGGCTGCATTCCGCAGGGATGACGCCAAGGCGTCCGAGGCCGGCCTCAAATACTTTGTTCTGGGGGCCCTGTCGTCGGGCCTCCTGCTTTACGGCGCTTCCCTGATCTACGGCTTCGCCGGTTCGACCCAGTTCCCGGTGATCGCCGAGGCGGTCAGCCAGGGCGCCGGCGGCGGCGTGCTGTTCGGCCTGGTCTTCCTGATCTGCGGCATCGCGTTCAAGGTCTCGGCCGCCCCGTTCCATATGTGGACGCCTGACGTCTATGAAGGGGCCCCGACGCCGGTTGTTGGTTTCTTCGCCGCCGCGCCCAAGCTGGCCGCCATGGTGCTTCTGGCCCGGGTGCTGTCCGAAGGGTTTGGCTCGGCGCTGGAGCAATGGCGTCAGGTGATCGTCGCCATGGCCCTGCTCAGTATCTTTGTCGGCGCCTTTGGCGGCCTGGTTCAGCGGAACCTCAAGCGGCTCTGGGCCTATAGCTCCATCGCCAATATCGGTTACGCCCTCCTCGGTCTGGCGGCCGGGGCCGAGGTCGGCGTGCAATCCATGCTGCTGTTCATGGTCCTCTATATGGTCGACGTGACAGGGTTCTTCGCCTGCCTCAGCGCCCTTCAGCGGGACGGCAAGCCGATGGAAACAATCGACGACATGGCCGGCCTGATCAAGGAACGTCCTGCCCTGGCCCTGGCCCTGACCGCCTTTGCCCTGTCAGCCCTCGGCCTGCCGCCCTTCGCCGGCTTCTGGGCGAAATACTATGTTTTCAAGGCGGCGATCGGCGGCGGACTGACCGTCGCCGCCGTCCTGGGCCTGGTCGGCAGTGTTGTGGCGGCCTTCTACTATCTTCGCCTGATCAAGGTGATGTGGTTCGATCCCACCGTCGGGGCCACGGAACGCCCGCCCTTCGAGGCCCGCTCCGTCGCTGTTGCGGCGGCCCTGTTCAGCTTCCCGGCGGTTCTGGTCGCCCTGGTCTGGCTTGATCCCCTGGCGAAGGCCGCTGCTGCGGTTCTGGGATAGACCCATCACTCCGCGCATCGAGGTATTCGCCGAGATCGACTCGACCAACGCCGAAGCCCGTCGCCGGGCCGAGGCGGGGGAGTCAGGGCCCCTTTGGTTGACGGCCGAGCGCCAGACGGCCGGACGGGGTCGTCGCGGGCGCGCCTGGGAGACCGGCCAGGGCGCCAATCTCGCGGCCACCCTGCTCATGGTGACCCGTCGCCCGCCGGCCGAGGCCGCCCAGATAAGTTTTGTCGCCGCCCTGGCTGTGGCAGATCTGGCGGCTTCCTTTGTGCCCGCATCTCTGGTTAGTCTCAAATGGCCGAATGATCCGATGATCGCCGGCAGGAAGGCCAGTGGCATCCTGATCGAGTCCGGACCAGCGCCGGCCGGCGGGCTTTGGCTGGCGGTCGGTATCGGGGTCAACCTGGCCGAGGCGCCTCTCGCCGCCGAGCGTCCCGCAACCACATTCTCCGCCCATATGGCTGGACCGCCGCCTCGGCCGCTGGCGGCCTTGCAGCGTCTGTCCGAGGCCTTTGTGAGCTGGCTGGATGTCTGGGATCGTGTTGGCTTTTCAGCCGTTGCCGATGCCTGGACTCAGCGGGCGCACGGCCTCGGCCAGGCTTGCGAAGCGCGGCTGGGGCGCGAAACACTGTCCGGTATCGCCGAAGGGCTGGATTCCGACGGCGCTCTCAAGCTTCGATTGTCGGATGGATCATTGCGCCTCGTTACGGCAGGCGATGTCTTTTTTGGAGAGTCCTGATGCTGCTCGCCATTGAACAGGGCAACACCAATACCCTTTTCGCGGTCCATGACGGCACGTCCTGGATCGCCCAGTGGCGAACCGCCACGGAAAGCACCCGGACAGCGGACGAGTATGCTGTCTGGCTGGTCCAGCTTCTGTCCATGTCGGGCATGAGCCTTGACGCCCTGAGCGGATGCATCATTTCCAGCGTCGTGCCCCAGTCGCTGTTCAATCTGAGAAACCTCTCGCGGCGCTATCTGAAGGTCGAGCCCCTGGTGATCGGCGAGAATGCCGAACTGGGCATTCCGGTGCGCATCGACAAGCCTTCGGAGGCGGGGGCCGATCGCCTGGTCAACGCCATCGGGGCCCATATCGTCTATCCAGGACCGTTGATCGTGATCGATAGCGGCACGGCCACGACCTTCGATGTGATCGGGGCTGATGGCGGATTTGAGGGCGGGGTCATCGCCCCGGGCATCAACCTGTCGATGCAGGCCCTGCATGACGCCGCCGCCAAACTGCCCCGCATTGCGATCCAGCGTCCCGAGCGGAATCGTGTCGTCGGCACCGATACAGTCACCGCCATGCAGTCAGGCGTTTTCTGGGGCTATATCGGCCTGATCGAAGGGCTCATCAAACGCATAAAGGACGAGCGAGGCGGGCATCTGACCGTGATCGCGACAGGCGGGGTGTTTTCGCTGTTTGAAGGCGCCACAGATTCCATCGACCATTTTGACGGCGACCTGACCATTCGCGGCCTACTCGAAATTCACCGCAGGAACACCATTTGACCCAGTCTATGTCCAAGCCCCATCCGAGCGATGAACTGGTCTTCCTGCCGCTCGGGGGCTCCAACGAGATCGGGATGAACTTCAACCTCTATGGCTATGGCCCGGAGGATAACCGCAAATGGATCGTGGTCGACCTGGGGATCACCTTCGGTGACCAGACCACGCCGGGGGTCGAGGTCATCCTGCCTGATCCCGAGTTCATCGAGGCCTATGCCGACGATATCCTGGGCATCGTCCTGACCCATGCCCACGAGGACCATATCGGAGCGGTCGCCTGGCTGTGGCCGAGATTGAAGGCGCCGGTCTACGCCACCCCCTTCACGGCATTCCTGCTGCGGGAAAAGCTGCGCGACGCCAAGCTGCTGGACCAGGTGGAGATCACCGAGGTGCCGCTCGGGGGGAACATCGAGTTGGGTCCCTTCAGCCTAGACCTGATCACCCTGACCCATTCGATCCCGGAACCCAATGGCCTGGCGATCCGCACCCCCCTGGGCACCGTGTTGCACACCGGCGACTGGAAGATCGATCCCGATCCCTTGCTGGGGGATGTCACCGATTCTGCGGCGATCCGGGCCCTGGGCGACGAGGGCGTCCTGGCCATGGTCTGTGACAGCACCAACGTGTTCGTCGATGGTGTGGCAGGCTCGGAGGCGGACGTCAGGGTCGCCATGAAGGCCCTGATCAAGGGACTCAAGGGCAAGGTGGCGGTCGCCTGTTTCGCGTCCAACGTGGCCCGGATGGATACCGTCATCCGTGCGGCGGAGGATGCCGGGCGGCGGGTCTGTCTGGCGGGGCGGTCGATGCACAGGATGGCCGCTGCAGCCCGGTCAGTCGGGCTGATGAAGGGGGTCAAGGAATTCGTGACGGACCGGGAAGCCGGACAGTTCCCCGACAATGCCATCCTCTATCTCTGCACCGGCAGCCAGGGCGAGCCCCGGGCCGCCCTGGCGCGTATCGCCGAGGGAACCCACCCCCATGTGCGGCTGGGCCAGGGCGATCATGTCGTCTTTTCGTCCCGGGTCATACCCGGCAACGAGGTGGCGATCCGAACCCTGCAGAACCATCTCGCTGACCGGGGCGTGCGGCTCTACACCGAGCGGGACCATCCGGGGATCCATGTGTCCGGCCATCCCTGCCGGGACGAACTGAAGCAGATGTACCAATGGGCCCGGCCCCAGATCGCCGTGCCCACCCATGGCGAGCGGCGCCATCTTCTGGAACATCGGGCCCTGGCCAAGGATCTTCAGGTGCCCTTCGCCGTCGCCCCGCGGAATGGCGACATGGTGCGGCTTGCGCCGGGACATCCGGAGATCATCGACGAGGTGCCGGCCGGCCGTCTCTTTGTGGATGGCGGGGTTGTCACGCCCGAGAATGGCGAGGCGCTCAAGGAGCGCCGCCATGTCGCCTATAACGGCGCCCTGACGGTTTCCGTCGTCCTGGACAGTCGCGGAAAGCTGCTGTCGGGCCCGGACGGCCGGGCCCTGGGCCTGCCCGGGGACGCCGGCTCGCCGCTGGAGGATGCGCTCGACGTCCTGGCCGATGAGGCTGAACAGGCCATCCGTCGGATCCCGGGCGAAGAGCGGGCCCTTGACCAGATTGTCGAACAGGCCATCTGCCGGGTCGTGAAGAAGGCGGCCTATCGTCTCTGGGAGCGTCGTCCTGTGGTCGAAGCGGTGATCCTTCGGATATAGATAGCCCAGACGGGCGCAATGGCTGGAACGGACCTGACAATGATCGGCAAGCTCAACCACGTAGGCGTCGTGACGCCCTCCATCGATGACGCGGTGAAGATGTATCGTGACGTCCTCGGTGCAACCTCGGCCACGGACAAATGGGCGATGCCGGAACAGGGTGTCTGGGTCTGTTTCGTCAACCTGCCCAACAGCCAGATCGAGCTGATCGAGCCCTATGGCGAAAACTCGCCGATCCACGGTTTCCTGGCCAAGAACCCCAAGGGCGGCCAGCACCATATCTGTTTCGAGGTCGAGGACATCATCGCCGCCCGCGACGCCATGAAGGCGAAGGGCGCCACGGTCCTGGGCGAGCCGCGCATCGGCGCCCATGGCACCCCGATCATCTTCGTCCATCCCAAGGACATGGGCGGCGTGCTGGTCGAGCTTATGGAAACCCCCAAGGAAGGCGCCCACTGATGGGACCGTTTACCGCCGCCGCCGTTTTTCTGACGATCTGGTGGACCGTCCTCTTCGCCGTACTGCCGCTGGGAACAAAGACCTACGCCGAGGCTGGTCTCGACGTTACCGACGGTGGGGACCCGGGCGCGCCGGTCAATCCAAACCTGAAGAAGAAGTTCATCACCACAACCTGGGTTTCCGCCTCCATCTGGCTGGTGCTCATGCTGGTGCTCAAGCTTGGGCTGATCACCCTGCCATCCCTGCCGTCCGGGTCCTGACGCCGCCGGCAAGCGGAATAGGCAAGGACTGACCAGACAAGCCCGTTTTCCGGGCGGATCGTTCTGCGATCATCGTTCGCGCTGTGTAGACTTGGGGGGAGCCTGCGAACCGGGGCAAACCTTGACCCGGTCAGGCGGCGCTGTATCGCCGCCGGTCCGTGGCGTATGTTCCCCGACGATCGACCTTTGAGGCCGCCGGTTTTCCGGCGGCCTTCTTTTCGCCCCCCGCGTTGCCAATCAAGGGGCCGAGCGGTTAAGTCACCGCCAAAGTTTATCAGGGGACACTATGCGGCTGTCGCGGTTTTTTCTGCCCGTGCTCAAGGAAGTGCCGGCGGACGTTCAGATCGTTTCGCATCAGCTGATGCTGCGGGCCGGCATGATTCGTCAGGAAGCGGCTGGCATCTATGCCTGGCTGCCCCTGGGTCTGAGGGTCCTGCGCAAGGTCGAGCAGATCGTCCGTGAGGAAATGGACCGGGCAGGAGCCGTTGAGCTGCTTATGCCGACCCTTCAGCTGGCCGACCTGTGGCGCGAAAGCGGCCGGTATGACGACTATGGTGAAGAGATGCTGCGCATCACCGACCGCCACAAGCGCGACCTGCTCTATGGGCCTACGGCCGAGGAGGTGGTCACCGATATCTTCCGGGCTTCGGTCAAGAGCTACAAGGACCTGCCGCTCAACCTCTACAATATCCAGTGGAAGTTTCGCGACGAGCGCCGGCCGCGTTTTGGCGTCATGCGGGGCCGCGAGTTCCTGATGAAGGACGCCTACAGCTTCGACCTGGACGAAGCGGGGGCCCGACGCGCCTATAACCGGATGTTCGTCGCCTATCTGAACACCTTTGCCCGGATGGGTCTGAAGGCCGTGCCGATGAAGGCCGATACCGGTCCGATCGGCGGCGATCTCAGCCACGAATTCATCATCCTTGCCGAGACCGGCGAGAGTCAGGTCTTTTGTCACAAGGACCTGGTGGAGATGGGCGCGCCCGGCCCGGACCAGGACTGGGACAGCGATCTTCAGGCCATCGTGGATTCCCGGACGGCCCTCTATGCGGCGACCGAGGAAATGCATGACCCGGTCGCCTTCGCGGCTGTGCCGGAGGACAAGCAACTGTCCGCCCGGGGCATCGAGGTCGGCCATATCTTCTATTTCGGCGAAAAATACTCCCGCCCGATGAAGGCCAATGTCACCGGTCCCGACGGACAGGACCGCGCCGTCCATATGGGAAGCTATGGCGTCGGGGTATCTCGTCTGCTGGGCGCGATCATCGAGGCCAGCCATGACGATGCCGGGATTATCTGGCCCGAATCCGTGGCCCCCTATGACGTCGGCATTCTCAATCTGAAGACCGGGGACGGCGCCTGTGACGCCGCCTGCGAGCAAGCCTATGCCGCCCTGGCCGCCGCCGGGCGTTCGGTGCTTTATGACGACACGTCCGAACGGGCCGGAGCCAAGTTTGCGACCATGGATCTGATCGGCATTCCCTGGCAGATCGTGGTGGGGCCCAAGTCCATCGCCGAGGGCAATGTCGAGCTCAAGAACCGGGCGACCGGGGAGCGTTCGACACGGTCCATGACAGACGTGCTGGATAAGTTGGCCGGGGCATGACGGGGTTTCGCCATCATGGCTGACAGAGCGCCGCCTTTCAGTCTGTGGGAACGCGCCCTGGCCGGCCGCTATCTGCGTGCCCGTCGCAAGGACGCCGGGGTCGCCCTGATCTCGATCCTGGCCTTCCTTGGCATCACGGCGGCGGTCTTTGCGCTGATCGTCGTGATGAGCGTCATGAACGGCTTTCGCACAGAACTGCTGTCGCGGATTCTAGGGTTCAATGGCCATCTGTACGTCGCCGGGGCGCCCCTGAGCGATCAGCAGAGGGCCGAGACGGTCAAGCGCCTGCGCGCCGTTCCAGGCGTCACCCAGGTGACTGCGATGGTCGAGGCCCAGGCCATGGTGATCGGCCGCGGCCAGATCAGCGGGGCCATCGTTCGCGGCGTTTCGCGCGAGGATGTCAAGTCGACGAAGATTGTCGCCGATAACATCAAGCCGGGTTCAATCGAAGGCTATGGCGAGGGCGAGTATGGCGGGGATCTGATCCTGCTGGGCCAGCGGCTCGCCCTGTCCCTGGGCGTTGGTCCGGGCGACGCTGTTTCCCTGATCTCGCCCAGCGGTTCGACCAGCGCCTTCGGCGTTTCGGCGGCCCAGAAGGACTATACGGTCGGCGGCCTGTTTGCGGTCGGCATGAGCGAATATGATCAGGCCTTCGCCTATATGCCCCTTGAGCAGGCCCAACTGTTCTTCGGCAAGGAGGGGTCAGTCGATGTGATCGAGGTCAAGTTGACCGATCCCGACGAGGCTCCGGACATGAAGGCGGAGATCGCCAGGGCGGCGGGGCCCGGAGCCATCGTCACGGACTGGACCGAGAAGAACCAGAGCTTCTTCAACGCCCTCCAGATCGAGCGCAATGTTATGCGGCTGATCCTGATGTTCATCGTCGTGATCGCGGCGATCAACATCATCTCGGGCCTGATCATGCTGGTGAAGACCAAGGGCCGCGATATCGCCATTCTGCGCACCATGGGCGCCAGCCGGGCCGGAATCCTCCGGGTCTTCTTCATGTCCGGCGCCGCGATCGGGGTTGCGGGAACCCTGGCCGGCCTGGTGCTCGGCGTTCTGTTCTGCCTGAACATCGCCGGCATCCAGCATCTGGTGGAGCGGGTTACAGGCGCCGAGGTCTTCAATGCCGACGTCTATTTTCTGACCCATATTCCCGCCCGGATCGAATGGCGGGAAGTGGCGATGATTACCGGCTGGTCCCTGCTGGTCAGCTTCCTGGCGACCCTGCCGCCAGCCTTGCGGGCGGCCAGGCTCGACCCGGTGGAGGCGCTTCGCTATGAGTGAACCCACCCTGTCCCTGCGCGGCGTCAAGCGCACCTATCACACCGGGACGGTCGAGCTGACCGTCCTCAAGGGAGTCGATCTGGACGTCATGCCCGGCGAGATCGTTGGACTGATCGGCCCATCGGGCTCCGGCAAGTCTTCGCTGTTGCATGCGGCGGGCCTGCTGGAGCACCCGACCGAAGGGTCAGTGTTCATCGCGGGTCAGGACTGCACCAAGCTGGGAGACGGGCCAAGGACCCAGACCCGCCTGTCCTCGATCGGCTTCGTCTATCAGTTCCACCATCTGCTGCCGGAATTCACCGCCCTGGAAAATGTCGCCATGCCGGCCCTGATCGCCGGTCGCGGCAAGGCCTGGGCGCGGGATCGGGCCGAGGCCTTGCTGACCCAGCTGGGCCTGGCCGCAAGGCTCGAACACCAGCCGCCCCAGATGTCGGGTGGCGAGCAGCAGCGGGTGGCCCTGGCCAGGGCCCTGACCAATGAGCCCATCCTGCTTCTGGCGGACGAGCCCACCGGAAATCTGGACCCCGAGACGGCGGCCCAGGTCTTCCAGGCTCTCCATGACGCTGCTCGTCAGCAGAGGGTCGCGGCCCTGATCGCCACCCATAATCTGGAACTGGCGCGTTACATGGACCGTGTGTTTGCGCTTAAGGACGGCCATCTCGAGGAGCGGATTTTCTGACTTCGGTCTGCTTGCGGCTCGTAATGGTTGGTCAAACCCGTTAGAGCCCGCCCCATGGCCGGCGCAAGCTCGCCCCGTTTTCGCCATTGCGCGGAGGCCTTACAGTCTCCGTGTCCGGAGCGAGGGAGCGTAGCGTATGACCCACCAGTTCGAATTCGGCGGCAAGTCGGGCAATGGATACCGGTATCAGCCGCTGGACGGCCCCGGCCCCATTTCCCCGACCGGCGCCAATTTCCTGTTCGTCAAGGTCAAGGGCGACGAGAAGACCATCGTCTATGCCGGTGAGACCGAATGCCTGCACAAGGGCGTTCATAGTGGCTGGGATCGGGCCCGGAAGGCCCATGGGGCAAACACCATCTTTGTCCGGCTCAACGTCACCCGCACCGTTCGCGAGGCAGAACTGGCGGATATCGTGGCGCTGCACCAGCCCACCATGAACGGCGAAACCGAGGACTGACACCGCGTTCTGACGGCGGCCTTCTATACCCGATCTTCCCCCTTGCCTGTGGAACAAAACGGGAATAAGAACAAACCCGGAACTCGAAACGGGGAGGCCCGAATGGCCAAGATCGCTCGCGAAACACTGGCCCTTGCATCAGTGGTCGGCTTTGTCTGGATGATGTGTTCTGTGGCCTATATGGCCACCTGAGTCGGCGAAGGTGACCGATTGAACGCGGGAGGCATGACCCATGGCGGATCTGGCGAACGGCTTTGTCCATTTGCGGGTTCGCTCGGCCTATTCGCTGCTTGAGGGGGCGATCAAGGCTGACGCCCTGTCGGCACTGGCCTCGAAGGCCGACATGCCGGCTGTCGCCATCGCCGATCGCGCAAACCTCTTCGGGGCTCTGGAATTCTCGGTCGCCGCCAAGGACGCCGGAGTTCAGCCTCTCGTCGGCTGCGCCCTTCCGGTGACCGGTCTGGGGGAGGGGCCCCCGGAGCGCTGGGCGCGCAAGCCCACCCTTTTGCTGCTGGCCCAGAATGAAACCGGCTATCTGAATCTCTCCGAACTCTCCTCCGCCGCCTATCTGGAAGGCGACGGGATGAGCGAGCCCTCGGTCAGCTGGGAACGGGTCGCGCAGCACAGTCAGGGACTGATCCTGTTGTCCGGTGGTCCGGATGGTCCAATCGACCCGCTCTATGCCGCCGGCAAGACCGCCGAGGGCGACCGGGCCCTGGCTGAAATGCACCGGGTTTTCGGTGATCGCCTCTATATCGAACTGCAAAGGCATGGACTTCCTGTCCAGGCTGCGGCCGAGCCCTGTCTGGTCGCTTGGGCCTATGCCCATGATGTGCCGCTGGCGGCCACCAATGATGTGTTCTTTCCGGACCGGTCCATGCATGAGGCGCATGACGCCCTGCTTTGCATCGCGGATGGCGCCTTCGTCGGGCAGGACGAGCGGCGGCGGGTCACGGCGGAGCATTATTTCAAGTCTGCGGCAGAGATGCGGGCGTTGTTCGCCGATCTGCCGGAAGCCTGCGATCAGACCCTCGAGATCGCGCGGCGCTGCGCCTTCATGGTCAAGAAGCGGGATCCCATCCTGCCGAGGTTTGATGCCGGAGCGGGACGCAGCGAACCTGACGAGCTGGAGCACCAGGCGCGGGAAGGGCTGAAGGCTAGGCTGGCCACTGTCGAACTGGCCGCACCGGAAGAGGACTACTGGAAGCGGCTGGAGCATGAGGTCCGGGTTATCCAGACCATGGGGTTCCCGGGCTATTTTCTGATCGTTTCGGACTTCATCAAATGGGCCAAGGCCCATGGCATTCCGGTGGGGCCAGGCCGTGGCTCCGGCGCCGGATCGCTGGTCGCATGGTCCCTGACCATCACGGACCTCGATCCCCTGCGGTTCGGCCTGCTGTTCGAGCGGTTCCTGAATCCGGAGCGGGTCTCGATGCCGGACTTCGATATCGACTTCTGCCAGGAGCGTCGGGAGGAGGTCATTTCCTACGTCCAGCACAAGTACGGCCAGGACCGGGTCGCCCAGATCATCACCTTCGGCACCCTGCAGGCCCGGGCTGTTCTGCGGGATGTGGGCCGGGTGATGCAGCTGCCGCTCGGCCTGGTGGACCGGCTCTGCAAGATGGTGCCGAACAATCCGGCCAATCCCACGACCCTGGCCAAGGCGATCGAGATCGAGCCCCGGCTGAAAGAGGCGCGCGACAGCGACCCCTCGGTGAAGCTCTGCCTGGATGTGGCGTTACGCCTTGAGGGGCTGTTCAGGAACGCCTCGACCCATGCCGCCGGGGTGGTGATCAGCGACCGTCCCCTGACCCAGCTGACCCCGCTCTACAAGGACCCGCGGTCCGAACTGCCGGCGACCCAGTTCAATATGAAATGGGTGGAGAGCGCCGGCCTGGTGAAGTTCGACTTCCTGGGCCTCAAGACCCTTACGGTCATCGACCGCGCCCTCAAGCACATGGCCAAGCGCGGCGCCCAGGTCGATATGACCACCCTGGCCCTGGATGACGCGCCGTCCTACGAGATGATGGCGGCGGGCCAGACCGTGGGGGTGTTCCAGCTGGAAAGCCAGGGCATGCGCGACACCCTGCGCAAGCTGCGGCCCACGACCATCGAGGAGATCACGGCCCTGATCTCGCTCTATCGGCCCGGGCCGATGGACAACATCGACAGCTTCGTGGACTGCAAGTTCGGGCGCAAGCCTGTGGACTATCTTCACCCCACGCTCGAGCCGGTGCTGAGGGAGACCTTCGGCATCATCGTCTACCAGGAACAGGTGATGCAGATCGCCCAGATCCTGGCAGGCTACAGCCTTGGCGAAGCGGACCTGCTGCGGCGCGCCATGGGCAAGAAGAAGCCCGAGGAGATGGCCCAGCAGAAGGCCCGGTTCGTGGCCGGGGCGACGGAAAAGGGCGTGGACCCCGCCCAGGCCAAGTCGATCTTCGATCTGGTGGAGAAATTCGCCGGCTACGGCTTCAACAAGAGCCATGCCGCCGCCTATGCGATGATTTCCTACCAGACTGGCTGGCTCAAGGCCAATGCGCCGGTCGAATTCATGGCGGCGTCCATGAGCCTGGACATGTCGAACACCGACAAGCTCGCGGTCTTCTACCAGGACGCCAGGCGCTGCAGCGTGCCGGTCAGGCCGCCGGACGTGAACCGTTCAGGGGCCGATTTCGAGGTGGAGGACGGGGCCGTCCTCTATGCCCTCGGCGCTATCCGCAATGTCGGACAGTCCGCCATGGAACATCTGGTCTCGGTGCGCCAGGAAGGTGGGCCCTTCCGGGACCTGTTTGACCTGATCGAGCGGGTTGACCCCCGCCAGGTCAACAAGCGGGCGCTGGAAGGCCTGGCCCGGGCCGGCGCCCTGGACAGCATCCATCCCAACCGGGCCCAGGTGATCGCCGCCGCTGACTCGCTCATGGCCCATGGCCAGAGCCTGGCTGCCGACCGGGCCTCAGCCCAGGTCAGCCTGTTTGGCGGTGAGCAATCGGACGCCTCCCGGCCCAGACTGCCGCGCACCGAGCCCTGGGACCAGATCCGCCGTCTGGACGAGGAACTTTCCGCAGTGGGTTTCTATCTGACGGGCCACCCCCTGGAAGACATGGTCGAGGTTCTGCGGCGACGGCGCGTGACCCTTCTGGCGGACGCCATTCCCCAGGCCGAAGCCGGGGCGGAGGCCTTCAAGATGGCAGGCATGGTGCGCCGCCGACAGGAGCGGGCCAGCGCCAGCGGCGACAAGTTCGCCTTTGTGTCCCTCTCGGATCCGACAGGCGAGTATGAGGTTCTGTTTCCTCCGGAGGCCCTTCGCAAGTGCCGGGAGATCCTTGAGCCCGGCAAGGCTGTGGTCCTGAGGGTCCGGGCCAAGTCCCGGGACGGGGAGGTGCGGTTCTTCGGCGATGACGCCGAGACGGTGGACAAGACCATCGAGGCGGTTGCGGCCGGTCTGCGCGTGCATGTCTCTCCCGGATCGACGGAGATCGAGTCCCTGAAGAAACGACTGACCGGGGCTGTTTCGCCCCGGGGGGGCGAGATCATCATTGTTGCGGGTCTAGGCGGCGGCCGGGAAGTGGAGCTGAAGCTGCCGGGCTTCTACGCCCTGGATGCATCCCTGCGCGGCGCCCTGAAGACCTCTCCCGGGGTGGCTTTCCTCGAAGAGGTCTAGGCGGGCCTGATCGCCCGATAGCCGGCTGCAGCGGTCCCGCTTCAGGCATCCCTTGCCTTTCCTGTGATTTGCGCCTATCTGCCGCCCCCATCACGCACGCGGGCGTTCGGGACAGGCGGGGAGACATCCTGCAGGTTCCGTTCCGGTCCGGACCAGACGGTCCGGGGTTGCTCGCGGAGGCGCCAACCGGAAGAAGGACAAACAGGCCTATGGCTCTTCCCGACTTTTCTATGCGTCAGCTCCTGGAAGCCGGCGCTCACTTCGGTCACCAGACTCACCGCTGGAACCCGAAGATGGACCGTTTCATCTTTGGTTCGCGGTCCAATATCCACATCATCGACCTGTCGCAGTCGATCCCGCTGCTTCACCAGGCCCTGGTAAAGGTCCGTGAAGTTGCCGCCGCCGGCGGCCGCGTGCTGTTCGTCGGCACCAAGCGCCAGGCCTCTGATCCGGTGGCCGAAGCCGCCAAGCGTTGCGCCCAGTACTATGTGAACCACCGTTGGCTCGGCGGCACCCTGACCAACTGGCGCACCATTTCCGGCTCCATCGCCCGTCTGCGCGAACTGGAAGGCGTGCTGGACACCGAAGGCGGTTCGGGCCGTTCCAAGAAGGAGCGTCTGCAGCTGACCCGCGAGCGGGAAAAGCTGGAACTGTCCCTGGGCGGCATCAAGAACATGGGCGGCATTCCGGACATCATGTTCGTGATCGACACTAACAAGGAAGCGATCGCGATCCAGGAGGCCCGCAAGCTGAACATCCCGGTCATCGCCATCCTCGACACCAACTGCGATCCGGATGGCATCACCTTCCCGATCCCGGGCAACGATGACGCTGCTCGCGCTATCCAGCTCTATTGCGACCTGATCGCCGATTCGGTTCTGGACGGCATGGCCGCCGGCGCCGCCGCCTCGGGCGTTGACCTGGGCGCTTCGATCGCCCCGATCGAGCCGACCCTGGCCCGTGAGCTGACCCCGGAACCGGTGGCCCAAACGGCTGCTGCCGAGGAGACCCCGGCGACTGAAGCGGCCCCGGCTGCTGCAGCGCCGGCTCAGGATCCGGTCGCCGCTGCGGCTGACGAGCCTGCTGCAGGCTGATTTGTGAGCCCTTTCCGGTCGGGAAGGGAGACACATTCAAACCCTTGTCACAGCCGGGCCCCAAAGCCCGGCTGCACCCCTATACGATCTGGAGGATTTAACATGGCGGATATCACCGCTGCGCTGGTCAAGGAACTGCGCGAAAAGTCCGGCGCCGGCATGATGGACTGCAAGAAGGCGCTGGTTGAGAACAACGGCGACATGGAAGCGGCCACCGACTGGCTGCGCACCAAGGGCCTGAGCCAGGCCGGCAAGAAGGCCGACCGGGTCGCCGCCGAAGGCGTCGTGGCCGTGTCGCTTCGCAAGGACGGCAAGGGCATGACCGGTGCAGCCATCGAGCTGAACGCCGAGACCGACTTCGTGGCCCGCAACGACCTGTTTCAGAACGCCGCCCGCAAGGTTGCGGTTACGGCGCTCGGCATCGAAGGCGACGTGGAGGCCCTGCGGGCCGCCAAGACCGCCGATGGTGAAGAGATCAGCGCCATGGTCACCAACCTGATCGCCACGATCGGCGAGAACATGGCTGTTCGTCGTTCGGCCCGCTTCAGCGTCGCCGAAGGCTCCGTCTCCGCCTATGTCCACAACGCCGTTGCGCCGGAACTGGGCAAGATCGGTGTTCTGGTGGCGCTGGAAGGCGCCGGCGACCAGGCCGCGATGCAGGAACTGGGCCGCAAGATCGCCATGCATGTGGCCGCCACCAACCCGCTGTCCCTGTCATCCGAAGACCTGGACCCCGCGGCCGTTGAGCGCGAGCGCGCCGTCCTGACCGAGAAGGCCAAGGAACAGGGCCGGCCCGAGAACATGATCGCCAAGATCGTCGACGGCCAGATCTCCAAGTTCCAGCGTGAAGTCGTGCTGCTCGAGCAGCCCTTCGTGATGAACCCGGACCAGACCATCAAGGCCCTGCTGGCCGATACCGGCAAGGAACTGGGCGCCGAGATCAAGATGACGGGCTTCGTGCGCCTGGCCCTGGGTGAAGGCGTCGAAAAGCAGGTGGGCGATTTCGCCGCCGAAGTCGCCTCTATGACCGGTGGCAACTGATCGCATTGCGATGACAAAGTCAGGGGCGCATCCGGCTGACGCCGGGTGCGCCCTTGGTCTATGGTGCAGGCGACTCGAGGGGCTCTGTCGGCGATGACTCAACTGCGTTTCAAGAAGGTCCTGCTCAAGGTTTCCGGTGAAGTCCTTATGGGCGAAACGGCGTTCGGCATCGACATGCCGACGGTCGAGGCTGTCGCCCAGGACATCAAGCAGGTGGTCGAGGCTGGCGTCGAGCTGTGCCTGGTGATTGGCGGCGGCAACATCTTCCGGGGCATGGCCGGCGCCGCCAAGGGCATGGAGCGGGCCAGCGCCGACTATATGGGCATGCTGGCCACGGTGATGAACGCCCTGGCCATGCAGGACGCCCTGGAAAGGATCGGGGTCGAGACCCGGGTCCAGTCCGCCATCCCCATGCCGACCGTATGCGAGCCGCTGATCCGCAGGCGGGCCCAGAGACATCTGGAAAAGGGCAGGGTGGTGATCTTCGCCGCCGGGACCGGCAATCCCTTTTTCACAACCGACAGCGGCGCCGCCCTGCGGGCTGCAGAGATGAACTGCGACGCCCTGTTCAAGGGGACCAGCGTCGACGGCGTCTATACGGCGGATCCCAAGAAGGACGCCGCCGCAACCCGGTATGACAGCCTGAGCTACCTGGATGTCCTGTCCCGCGACCTGAAGGTCATGGACGCCTCGGCCATCAGCCTTATGCGCGAAAACAAGATCCCGATTGTCGTGTTTTCCATCCGGGAACGCGGCAACCTGTTGAAGGTGTTGTATGGCGGGGGTGTCCATACGGTGATTACCGAAGCCCCCTGACAGACGGGCCGGTGGCCCAGGATAATTTCAATGCGCCCTGTCTCTTGACGGGATTTCAGCTTCTTCCTGCTAGGGCAGGGGCGTCGATAGAAGGAACCAGAGCATGGCCAGTGGTGAAAAGCCGGCGATCGCGACCTATCGCAGCAGGATGGACAAGGCGGTCGCCGCCCTGAAAGAGGAGTTCGGCTCCCTTCGGACCGGCCGGGCCTCTGCAGGCCTGCTGGACCAGGTGATGGTCGACGCCTATGGCTCGAGCGTGCCACTGAATACACTGGGATCGGTCAGCGTTCCCGAGCCACGGTCGATCAGCGTCAGCGTCTGGGATCGGGCCGTCGTTGTGTCGGTGGAAAAGGCGATCCGCTCTGCAGGTCTGGGCCTGAACCCGGTGGTCGAGGGCCAGAACCTGCGGATCCCGATCCCGCCCCTGACCGAGGAACGGCGCAGGGACCTGGCCAAGATCGCCGGGAAATACGCCGAGCAGCAGAAGATTGCGGTTCGCAATGTTCGTCGCGACGCCATGGATGATCTGAAGCGGGCCGAGAAGGACTCGATCATCACCCAGGACGAACAGAAGAAGATGGAAGGCGAGGTCCAGAAGATCACCGACGAGCATGTCGCGAAGATCGACGAGGCCTTGAAAACCAAGGAACAAGAGATCATGCAGGTTTAGGCCCCAGGCCAGCCCGCGCACCGGAATGCCAGACGAAACAAGGACCTGGACGCGAATGTCCCCGACGGACGGCGAGCAGCAGAGGGCGGAACCGTCCGCACCGATCGGCGATCGCCCGGAAGGACTTCACGTCGCCATCATCATGGATGGCAATGGCCGGTGGGCCAAGCAACGGGGCCTGCCCCGGACGCTTGGCCATCGGGAGGGCGTGAACGCCCTGAAACGGACCGTCGAGGCCGCACCGCACCTGGGTGTCGGTGTCATGACGGTGTTCGGCTTTTCCACCGAGAACTGGCGGCGGCCGGTGGCCGAGGTCTCGGAATTGATGAACCTGCTCAAGGCCTATGTCGAAAGCGACCTGGCTCGGCTGGAACGGGAGGGCGTGCGGGTCAGGATCGTCGGCCGGCGAACCGGCCTGCGGCCGGATATCCTGCAGGTCATAGAACGGGCGGAGACCCGGACCGCGGACAACAACCGTTTCCACCTCCAGGTAGCGTTCAACTATGGCGGCCAGGCCGATCTGGTTGATGCTGCTCGGAAGTTCGCCGAGGCGGTTGAGCGCGGCGAGGCCAGGGCCTCTGACCTCGACGAGTCGGTCTTTTCAAAGCAGCTTTCCACAGCCGGGGCTCCGCCGCCGGACCTGATCGTCAGGACCAGCGGCGAACGCCGGCTGTCCAATTTTCTCCTCTGGGAGTGCGCCTACGCCGAACTGGTGTTCCAGGAGGTCTACTGGCCAGACTATGGAGGGGCTCATCTGGCCCAGGCCGTTGACGAGTACCGCGCCCGGGAGCGGCGCTATGGCGGAGTGACGGCGAATGACGTCCTCGCAACAGGTTAGCACCTTCGACTGGCGCAACCTCCGCATCAGGCTGATCTCCGCTTTTGCGATCATCCCGGCGGTCGTGGCCGGCGTCACCCTTGGCGGTTGGGCCTATGTTGTGCTGATCAGTCTGGTCGGCGGCCTGCTGGCGCGGGAATGGGCCAGGCTTGTGGCGCCATCGGCCCCCAGCCGGGTCGGCCTGACGGTTGGACTGAGCGTCCTGTCCGCATTGATCGCCGCCCATCTGGAAATCTGGTGGGCGGCCTGGTGCCTGTTGCTGGCCGGGTCGGTGGCCGCGGCGATCGTCGCGCGCGGTCTTACCGCCCGGGTGCCGGACGCCGCCTATGGCGTGATCTATATCGGTCCGCCCGGGATCGTGATGATCTGGCTTCGGGACCTTCCGGACGGTGCGGCCTGGACTGTCTTCATGTTCGCCGTGACCTGGTGGACCGATGTCATGGCTTTCGCCGTCGGTAGCGCCCTGAAGGGGCCCAAGCTCTGGCCGCAGTTTTCGCCCAACAAGACCTGGACCGGGTTCTATGGCGGGTTGGGCGGCGGTGTTCTGGCCGCTCTGGTGGTCGCGGTCGTTTCCGGCATGGCCGGCCACCCGTTTCTCGGGCTTTCAGCAGCCGCCGTGATTGGGCTCTGCACCGGACTGGCCACCATGGGGGGCGATCTCTGGGAATCGATGCTGAAGCGCCGCTTTGGCGTCAAGGACACCGGCGGACTGATCCCCGGCCATGGCGGCATGCTGGACCGGGTCGACGGGCTGATGTTCGCGGTGATCGTGGTGGCGGCGGCGCGGTTGCTTGAACGCTGGGGGTGGGGCCTTTGACCGCGAGAACAGTGACCATCCTGGGTTCGACCGGCTCGATTGGCGTCTCGACCCTGAGTCTGTTCGCGGAATCAGGCGCCGACGTCGAGATCG
This sequence comes from Caulobacter sp., assembly GCA_029866155.1. Lineage (GTDB taxonomy): Bacteria > Pseudomonadota > Alphaproteobacteria > Caulobacterales > Caulobacteraceae > Caulobacter. Next base: position 30,156 of record JARWZW010000073.1, read on the forward strand.
TCGCCCTGACGGCCGGACGCAATGTCGAGCGCCTGGCCGAGCAGGCAATCCGCTGGCGGCCTGTCCTGGCCGTGATCGAGGACACCAGCAAGCTGGCGGAGCTTCGCCATCGGCTGGCCGGCACGGGCATCAAGACGGCCGCTGGGGCCCAGGCTGTCATAGAGGCGGCCCTTGCGCCGGCTGAATGGGTCATGTCGTCCATCGTCGGGGCCGCCGGCCTGGCGCCAACCCTGGCGGCGGCCCGGCGCGGCGCCGTGATCGCACTGGCCAATAAGGAAAGCCTCGTCTGCGCAGGGCCGCATCTTCTGGAGGCGGCGCGATTGGCGGGTGGCACCGTGATACCCGTCGACTCGGAGCATTCAGCCATTTTCCAGGTGCTGCAGCAGCCCTGTATCGACAAGGTCAGCCGGCTGATCCTGACAGCGTCTGGCGGTCCTTTCCGCACCTGGACGGCGGAGGCCATGCGGGAGGCTACTCCTGAACAGGCCGTAGCCCATCCCAACTGGAGCATGGGCGCCAAGATCTCGGTCGATTCCGCCAGCATGATGAACAAGGGCCTCGAGATGATCGAGGCCTCCTACCTGTTTGGCACGGAGGAGGACCGCATCGACGTGCTGGTGCATCCCCAGTCCATCATCCATTCCCTTGTGGAATACGCGGACGGCTCCACCCTGGCCCAACTCGGGCCGCCGGATATGCGCGCGCCGATCGCCTGCGCCTTTGCCTGGCCGGATCGACTGGCCTGGCCGGCGCCCCGGCTTGATCTTGCGGCCCTGGGGCAACTGACCTTCGAAGCGCCGGACCTCGAACGCTTTCCGGCCATCGCCATCGCCCGTCAGGCCCTGGCGGTCGGCGGCTGGGCCCCGGCCGCCATGAATGCTGCCAATGAGGTGGCTGTGGCGGCCTTCCTTGACCGGCGCCTCGGCTTTCTGGATATTGCCGGCACCGTTCGAGACACGCTGGAACGCCTCAACGGCGGCGGCGACCTGAAAGCGGGGGCTGGAGGGGACGTTCTGGAAGCCGCCATGATGACCGATGCGAGCGCCCGGCGCGTGGCCGCAGGCATTGTCGATGAACTGTCGACCAAGCACCCGACTGGAAGGAAACTGCGGACATCATGACCGGTATCCTGACTGCATTGCCTCTCTATGCGGTGGCCTTTGTCTTTGTGCTGTCGCTGGTGGTGACGGTTCATGAGCTTGGACATTTCTGGGCCGCCAAGAGCTTTGGCGTCGCCATCGACCGGTTTTCCCTCGGCTTTGGCCGGGCCATTGTCTCCTGGCGGGACAAGACCGGCGTCCTCTGGACCGTCGGCTGGATCCCGCTGGGCGGCTATGTGCGGTTCTCGGGCGACGAGAATGCCGCCAGCGTCCCCGACCAGAATGACCTTGCGTCCCTGCGCGCCCAGATCGTCGCCAACGAGGGGGAGGCGGCGACCGCCCGGTACTTCCAGTTCAAGCCCCTCTGGCAGAGGGCCATCGTGGTGGCCGCCGGTCCGATTTCCAATTTCATTCTGGCGATCCTGCTGTTCGCGGCCCTGGTGATGATCTTTGGCGAACCGGTCGCCGAGGCCCGGGTGCGGATCAGCTCGCCGGGCGGTCCGGCCCAGGTGGCCGGGATCAAGGACGGCGACCTGATCGTCAGGATGGATGACACCCCGATCAGCGGCTTCGCGGACCTGCAGATGTATACCCGCCTGCGCGCCAGGACGCCGATTCGGATCACCGTCGACCGGGACGGTTCCCTGGTCCAGCTGACGGCCACCCCTGCGGAGCAGGAGATCGTCGACCCGGTCAGCGGCCGGATGAAGGTCGGCATGCTGGGCCTGGGCCCGCATCCGGACATGAAGTTCGAGCAGAAGCGCTACGGCCCTATCGGAGCGGTCGCCTATGGTGCGGATCGTACCTGGGACATTCTCAGCACGACCGTCTTCTATCTTGGCCGAGTTGTGACGGGTCAGATCCCGGCAGACCAGATTGGCAGCCTGCTGGGTATCGCCAACACCGCTGGCAAGGTCGCCCAGGCCGGCGCCGAGGGCGGCGCCACGGTTCCGATGCAGTTTCTTGGCAGTTTTGTCGCCCTTTTGAGCCTGGCGGCCTTCCTGTCGGTCAGTGTCGGCTTCATGAATCTGTTGCCACTTCCCGTTCTGGATGGTGGGCATCTGGTTTTCTACGCTTACGAAGCCGTGGCGCGGCGGCCACTTCCTGCCCGGATACAGGCGGCGGGGTATCGCCTTGGTCTTGCCTTGCTCCTCGGTTTCATGTTGTTCGCGACCTGGAACGATCTCCAGCGGCTGCGTGTGTTCAATTTCCTGGGCGGGCTCTTCTCATGAGCCAGTCCACTCCTCGATGGCAGACATCATGATTCATCCTCGCCGCCGCGGCGCCGCTTTCTTCTCAGGCCTAGCGCTCCTGCTCGCCACAAGTGCGATGATGCTTCCAGCGGTGGCCTATGCCCAGGTCCAGTCGGGCCTCGTCCAGCGGATCGTTGTCACCGGCAACGAGCGGATCGAGAACTCGACCATCGCCTCCTATTTGCCGATCCAGGTCGGGGACATGGTGGATGCGGCTCGAATCGACCTGGCCCTGAAGACCCTGTTTCGGACCGAGCTCTTCGCCGATGTGAAGATCGACCTTCAGGACGGGGACCTTAATATCCGGGTGGTCGAAAACCCCATCATCAACAAGGTGGTGTTCGAGGGGAATTCCTCGGTCAAGGACGACAAGATCCGCGACGAGTTGACCATTCGTCCCCGTGGCATCTTCACCCGCGCCAAGGTCCAGGGCGATGTCCAGCGGATCATAGAGCTTTACCGCCGGTCGGGCCGGATCTCGGCCACGGTGACTCCGAAGGTGGTCGAGCTGCCGCAGAAGCGGGTCGACCTGATTTTCGAGATCAATGAAGGCCCCAAGAGCGGGGTCCTGGACATCAATTTCCTGGGCAATGAGCAGTTCTCGGATGGCGACCTTTCCGATGTGGTGGTGACCAAGGAATCGGCCTGGTACAAGTTCCTGTCCAGCAACGATAACTACGACCCTGACCGGATCGAGTACGACAAGGAACAGCTGCGCAAACACTATCGTAACCGCGGCTATTATGACTTCCGCGTTGTCTCTGCGGTCGCCGAGCTTTCTCCGAACCGGAATGGTTTTGCGATCACCTATACCCTCGAGGAGGGGGTGAAGTACCGCTTCGGCAAGGTTACGGTCGAAACCGAACTGAAGAAGCTGGACGGCAATGTGCTGGAGCAGCTGCTGCCCATCCGGGCGGGCGAGCTCTACCAGGACGAAAAGATCGAGCAGGCGACTGACGCCCTGACCTTCGCGGCCGGGGCAGCCGGGTTCGCCTTTGTGGATGTCCGGCCGCGCTATGTCCCCAATCGTGAAACCCGTACGGTTGACCTTGTGTTCCAGGTTCGTGAGGGGCCGCGGGTCTATGTCGACAGGATCGACATCGTCGGCAACAACCGCACCCTGGATTCGGTGATCCGTCGCGAACTGAATGTGGCCGAAGGCGACGCCTATAACCGCGTGCTCGTTGATCGGTCCCGTAACCAGATCCGCGCCCTTGGCTTCTTCAAGGACGTCACGATCGAGGAAACGCCCGGCACGGCCCCGGACCGCACCAGCCTGAGGGTCAAGGTCGAGGAACAGCCCACCGGCGAGCTGTCCTTCAGCGCCGGCTACAGCTCAGTCGACCAGCTGATCCTGGACCTGGGCGTCAGCGAGCGCAATTTCCGGGGACGGGGGCAAAACCTGCGGGCCCGTGTCTCGGTCGGCTCGCTTCGCCAGCAGATCGATTTTTCGTTCACCGAGCCCCGTTTCCTCGGCCGCGACCTGCGCGGCGGAGTCGATCTCTATACCTACCGCTATGATTTCAGCCAGCAGACGGCGTTCGACACCTCGTCCACCGGCATGAACCTGCGGCTGGGATTCCCCCTCACCCAGAACGCCTCCATGGGCCTTCGCTATGTCCTGCGAAGCGATGACGTCAAGGTTGACGACTCGCTCTGCAACGCCGGGACGGTTTCGACCACCCTCTGCGCCCAGCGTGGCTCCAACATCACCTCTTCGATTGGCTACACGGTCCGGCTGGATCGGCGGAACGACCCGGTCAAGGCGACCCGCGGTTTCTATGTCGAGCTTTCCCAGGACCTCGCCGGCATTGGCGGCGACGTCAACTATCTGCGGACCGAGGCCAATGGCGGCTGGTACTACGGCTTCAACAAGGACTTTGTCTTCAGCGCTACGGGTTCAACCGGCTATATCGATGGCTGGCGCGGCGATAACGTCCGGATCAATGATCGCTTCTACCGGGGCGGCAACAATTTCCGTGGCTTCGAGACGGCCGGTATCGGCCCGCGCGACACCCGGGCAGGGCGCAGCGACGCCCTGGGCGGCAAGTTCTATGCGATCGGCACAGCCGAACTGACCGTACCGACCTTCCTGCCGGAGCAGTATGGCATCAAGGCCGCGCTGTTTACGGACGTCGGCACCCTGGGCCTTCTGGATGACGCTGACCGGCAGTCCAGCCTGGGCGTGCTGGATCCGGATATCCGGGACGAGATGGCCCTGCGCGCCGCGGCGGGCCTCAGCGTCTTCTGGCGATCGCCGATGGGACCCATCCGTTTCGACTTTAGCCAAGTTTTGGCCAAAGAAGACTACGACAAGACCGAAACGTTCCGGTTCTCCACCTCCACAAGGTTCTGATCATGACCCTCAAGACCACTGCGACACGCGCCCTGGGCGCCGTCGCCATCCTGGCGTTCGCCAGCACCGCACTGGCCCAGACGCCGGCGCCAAAGCCGGCTACCGCCCCCGCGGCCGTTCGCACCGCGGCTCCCGCGGCTCCCGCAGCGACGCCGGTCACCCATGGGCCGGTGCTGGCCAATGTCTGCGTCTATTACAATGCGCGCGCCGTCGGCAGCTCGTCGGTCGGCAAGTTCGTCGAAACGCGGCTTGAGCAGATCGTCAAGGCGGTGAACGCCGAGCTCCAGACCGAGGAGGCCTCGATCCAGAACGAGGCCAAGGCTATCGACGCGGCGTCGAAGACCCCGACGGCGGACCAGACGACCCTGAAGAAGCGCGCTCTGGACCTGGATGACCGGATCGGCAAGTTCCGCGCCAAGGCCGACCTACGGCAACGTGAGGTGCAGGCTACCGAACAGAAGGCCAGGCAGCGTATCGGCCAGGAAATGGACTCGGTGATCAAGCAGGTCTACCAGCAGCGCCAATGCAGCATTGTCTTTGCCCGTGAATCCTTCCTGATCGCCAATCCGGCCATGGACATCACCGATGCCGTCACCACCGGGTTGAATGTGAAGATTCAACAGTTCACCTTCGACCGTGAACGTCTTGACCAGCCCCTGGCCGTGCCGCCGGTTGCCGCCAGGCCTAACTGATCCGATCTGGACATGGATCGTCCGGGGTCGGGTTTGAGGAAACCATGCCCGACCCCCGTTTCTTTCTGCATTCATCACCGCGCAGCCTCGCTGACCTGGCGTCCCTCAGCCAGGCCGGGCTAGGCGATCAAGCAGGGGCTGCGATCCTGTCCGGCGTTGCGCCTCTTGGGCAGGCAGGCAGCGCCGATGTCAGCTTCCTGACGGGGCGTCGCCACCTGCAGACCCTCCTGGAGACCGGAGCCGGGGCCTGTTTTGTGAGTCCGGAGTTCGCAACGGCGACGCCCGAGGGGTGCCATGCCCTGATCACCAGTTTTCCGCAGGCGGCCTGGGCCATGGTCGCCGACAGTTTCTATCAGCCGCTCCGTCATGATCCGTCAGCCCCGGCGATCCATCCCGAGGCCGAGATCGAGCCCGGGGTTGAGGTCGGCCAGGGCGTGGTGGTCGGCGCCGGGGCGCGGATTGGCTCTGGCTCGCGGCTGGCCCCCGGGTCGGTCATCGGTCCCGGTGTCTGTCTGGGCCGGGACTGTCGCATAGGGCCGCGTGTGGTGATCGGTTTCGCCCTGATCGGGGACGGGGTGGCCATTTCGGCTGGAGCCGTGATCGGTGAAGCCGGGTTCGGTGCGGCGGCGGGACCCCGGGGCGTGGTGGATATCCCCCAACTGGGCCGGGTCATTCTGCAGGACAATGTCACGGTCGGCGCCAACAGTTGCATCGATCGGGGCGCCTTTGACGACACCACCGTTGGCGAGAACACCAAGATCGACAATCTGGTTCACATCGCCCACAACACGCGGATCGGACGCAACTGCGTGATGGCCGCATTCGTCGGAATCTCCGGCAGTGTGACTGTCGGAGACGGCGTGTCTTTCGGCGGCAAGGCCGGCATCGCAGACCATGTGACCATCGGCTCGGGGGCCAGTGTGGGAGCCGGGGCCGGCATCATCAAGAATGTGCCGGCGGGTGAAGTATGGAGCGGCTATCCGGGGCGACCAGTCCGGGAATGGCTGAAAGAGACGGCTTGGGTCGCTCGCGCGACCCGGCGCAAGGGGTGAAAGAGCATGAGCGATACTGAGCTGGCGGCAGGGTCCAGCGATATTGATATCAGCGAGATCCTGACACGGATTCCGCACCGCTACCCGTTTCTGCTGGTCGACCGCGCCGAAGAGTTCCAGCCGAGCAAGTCCATCGTCGGCATCAAGTGCGTGACTTTCAACGAGCCCTTCTTTCAAGGCCATTTCCCGGGGTATCCGGTTATGCCGGGCGTGCTGATCGTTGAGGCCCTGGCCCAGACGGGCGCTGTCCTGATGTCCAAGTCCCTCAATATCGATGTGACCGGCAAGGTCATCTATTTCATGTCCATCGACAATGTGCGGTTCCGCAGCCCGGTGCGTCCCGGCGATGTTCTGCGGATGCATGTCGAGGTGACCCGGGCGCGAGGTGACATCTTCAAGTTCAGCGGAAAGGCCAAGGTGGGCGACAAGGTCTGCGCCGAGGCGGACTTTGCGGCCATGTCTGCGGAGGTCCAGAAGTGACGACGATCCACGCCACGGCGATTGTGTCGCCGAAGGCGACCCTGGACCCTTCCGTCGAGATCGGACCCTTCTGCATGGTGGGGCCGGACGTGACCCTTGGGGCAGGGGTCGTGCTCCGGTCGCATGTGGTCGTCGAGGGGGTCACCACCCTGGGCGAGGGCTGTGTCCTGCATCCTTTTGTAAACCTGGGCGGGCCGCCCCAGCATTCAGGCCACAAGGGCGAACCAACCCGTCTGGTCATCGGGGACCGCAATACCTTCCGGGAAAACGTCACCGTCCATACGGGAACGGCCATGGGGCTCGGAGTCACGACCCTGGGGTCCGATGGTCTGTTCATGGTCGGCAGCCACATCGCCCATGACTGCATCATCGGCGACCGGGTGGTTACAGCGCCTCAGGTCGCCATTGGCGGCCATGCGGTGGTGTCGGACTTTGTCTTCCTCGGCGGCCTGGCCGCAGTGCATCAGTTCACACGGATCGGACGTTACGCCTTCGTTGGCGGCGGCGGCATCGTCACCAAGGACGTCATCCCCTACGGCTCGGTCTGGGGAAACCACGCCCATCTCGAAGGACTGAACCTGATCGGCCTGAAGCGCCGTGGATTTGACCGGGAACGGATCAACACCATGAGGGCCGCCTATCGCCTGTTGTTTGCGGACGAGGGCACCTTCCAGGAGCGGCTGGATGATGTCGAGGAGACCTATCGCTCGGTCGCCGAGGTGATGGAAATCGTCGACTTCATCCGGGTCGACGCCAACCGGGCGCTCTGCCTGCCCCGGCGCGAGGCCTGAGATCTTGAGGAAGCTTGGCCTGATTGCCGGATCCGGAGGCCTGCCGGCCGAGATCGCCACCCGCTGTCGTCAGGCGGGCCGGCCCTATTTCGTGATCCGGTTGCGGGGCATCGCCGACGAGGCCACCCTTGGGCACCCCGCCGAGGTGGTCGGGCTGGCTGAGCTGGGCAAATGCTTCAAGGTGCTCAGGCGGGAGGGCTGCGAGGCGGTCTGTTTCGCCGGTTTGGTCGCGCGTCCCGACTTTTCGGCCTTGAAACCTGACATGCGGGGCGTCGCGGCCCTGCCTGGCATCGTTGCGGCGGCCCGACATGGTGATGACGCCCTGCTTCGGCGCATACTGGACGAGTTCCGCAAGGAAGGTTTTGCAGTCGAGGGCGCACATGAGGCGGTCGGGGCGATGACCCTGCCCCTCGGCCTGCTTGGACGTCATGCCCCCGCGCCCACCCACAAGGGCGACATTGCCCGGTCGCTGGAAGTGGCCCGGGCCATAGGTCAGCTGGATGTTGGCCAGGGGGCCGTGGTCTGTGACGGTCTGGTCCTGTCGGTCGAGGCGCAGGAGGGCACGGACTCTATGCTCCGGCGGGTCGCCGATCTGCCGGCCGCCATCCGGGGGGAGCCTGGACGGATGCGGGGGGTCCTGGCCAAGGCGCCCAAGCCGATCCAGGAGATCAAGGTCGATCTGCCGACCATAGGCGTCGCCACCGTCCGAGGCGCAGCCCGGGCCGGACTTGCTGGCATTGTCGGGGAAGCCGGACGCCTTCTGGTCGTTGACCGGGAGGCGGTGATCGCCGCCGCCGATGAGTTTGGCCTGTTCATTCTTGGGGTCGAGTCCCGGTGAGCCGCCCCCTGACAGTCATGTTGGTGGCTGCAGAGGCGTCAGGCGACGCCCTTGGGGCCGGGCTGGCGATAGCCTTGAGGAACCGACTGGGTGACGGGGTTCGATTCGTCGGGGTTGGCGGCGCGCTTATGGCGGCCCAGGGGATCGAGAGTCCCTTCGATATCGCGCCCCTGTCGATCCTCGGCATCATCGAGGGTGTCCGCGCTTTGCCGATGGTTAGGCGACGGGTCAAGGACACGGCCGCCCTCGCGGCCCGCGAAAGGCCCGATGTCGCCATCCTGATCGACAGCTGGGGGTTTACGCTCCGGGTCGCCCAGGCCCTGAGGGCCCAGGCGCCGGACATGCCGCTGATCAAGTATGTCGGACCCCAGGTCTGGGCCAGTCGCCCGGGACGGGCGCGGACCCTGGCGGCATCCGTAGATCTTTTGCTATCCATCCATGGATTTGACGCCCCCTGGTTCGAGCGGGAAGGGTTGAAGGTCGTGACAGTGGGCAACCCGACCCTGGTGCGGGACTATTCCAAGGCCGATCCGGCCCGGCTGAGGGCCCATATCGGCGCCGGAGCCAAGGATCCGATCCTTCTCCTGCTGCCCGGAAGTCGACCGGCTGAGATCCGCCATGTGCTGCCTCATTTTGAGGAAGCGGCGGCCCTGTTGAAGGCGGAACGCCCCAATCTGCGAATTGTGGTTCCATTGGCCTCCACTGTGGCCGATGCGGTGAAGGCTCGTATCGCAGGCTGGCCTTTCCGCGCCCATGTCATCGAGGATGCCCTGCTCAAGGATGATGCCTTTGTAGCGGCGGACCTGGCCCTTGCCTGCAGCGGAACCGTCACAACCGAACTGGCCCTTGCCGGTTGCCCCATGGTCGTGGCCTACCGGTTGGGGCCGGTCAGCTACAGGCTGGCGATGCTTGTCTTCAAGTCGCCATGGGTGACCATGTTCAATATCGCCGCGGGCAGGTCGGTGGCGCCTGAGCTGCTACAGAACGACTGTACGGGCCCCAAACTGGCGGCGGCCCTGGCCGAGCGGCTGGATCGCCCGGCCGCCCTTGCCGTCCAGGCCGCAGCCCAGACCGAGGCAGTGGTTCTCATGGGACGGCCTGATGGCGATCCCTCAACCAAGGCGGCAGACGCGGTGCTCAGCTACCTGGCGTCCCGAGCAGCTTGAAGAACAGGCTGGTGGCTTCGAGGTCGCCGCCGCTCAAAAGCGCGTAACGGGGAATGACGCCGGCCCGCTCATTACCGAGCCGGATATAGAGCCGCTCCGCATCGGAGCCCGTCTGGGTGTCCAGCAAGATGAGGGATTTCCCAAGACTTTTGGCCTCGGCTTCAGCTCTGGTCATCAGGGCTGAAGCGATACCCTGGCCTCGCACCGCCGGCTTGACCATCAACTTGGCGATCTCGCAGCGATGCCGGCCATTGGCCGGGGTGTCGATGATCAGTTGAACTGTGCCCACCGGTTGGCCGGCCGAAATCGCAAGGAAAACAACCCGTTCCCCTGCCGTCACCCCGGCTCGCACCTTCAACCAGAAGTCCAGGGCTTCCTGGTCAGCCAAGGGTGAAAGAAACCCGACACTGGCGCCCAGATCGACGGTCTCGACCAGCAGGTCTCAAAGCGCCGGGTCAAGCTGCCGCAGAAGATCCGCTGTCGCGATCTCGATAATCATGCCTACCCGGGCTCAAGAAGGGCGCGGATCCGTCGCGGGGAAAGGCGTGCCTGTTGACATGCTCCCGGTCCCCGAAGGACTGGTCTCTTGCCGCCCAGAGCCTGTTCCGTCTCGATCGAGTCGATCAAAATGAAAAACAGGCTCTGGTTGACAGGCTTGGAGCATGGTCCGATCCGACAACCGCTTCACGCTTATCGGACCAAGCTCTAGCCGCGGTTTTCGACCGGGACATAGTCCCGCTGGGTCGGGCCGGTGTAGAGCTGCCGAGGACGGCCGATCTTGCGACCCGGATCCTCGAACATTTCCTTCCACTGGCTTATCCAGCCGACGGTGCGCGCCAGGGCGAACAACACGGTGAACATCGTCGACGGGAAGCCCATCGCCCTCAAGGTGATGCCCGAATAGAAGTCGATATTGGGATAGAGTTTGCGCTCGATGAAGTAGGGGTCGCTGAGGGCGATCCGCTCCAGTTCCATGGCGACCTCCAGCAGCGGGTCCTTGATCCCCAACTCGCCAAGGACCTCATGACAGGTCTTCTGCATGACGGTCGCCCGGGGGTCGAAGTTCTTGTAGACCCGGTGGCCAAAGCCCATGAGCTTGTACTTGCGGTCCTTAACCCCGGCGATGAACTCGGGGATCTTGTCCACCGTTCCGATCTGTTCGAGCATTTCCAGGGCTTCCTGGTTGGCCCCGCCATGGCTGGGGCCCCACAGGCAGGCGATGCCGGCCGCGATACAGGCGAACGGATGGGCGCCCGAAGAACCCGCCAGCCGCACAGTCGAGGTGGAGGCGTTCTGCTCGTGATCGGCGTGCAGGATGAAGATCCTGTCCATGGCCCGGGTCAGGATCGGATTGGGCTTCCAGTCCTCGGCCGGAACCGCGAAACACATGCGCAGGAAGTTTTCGGCATAGGTCAGGTTGTTGCGCGGCGACACAAAGGGCTGGCCCATATGGTACTTGAAGGCCCGCGCGGCGATGGTTGGCATCTTGGCGATCAGACGATGGGCCGAGATTTCGCGCTCCCGGGCGTCATCGACATTGATGCTGTCAGCATAGAAGGCCGACAGCGCGCCGACGGCGCCGGTCATGATGGCCATCGGATGAGCGTCGCGCCGGAAGCCCTCGAAGAAGCGGTCGAACTGGGCATGCAACATCGTGTGATAGGTGATGTTGTGATCGAACTCTGTGTATTCCGCCGCCGTCGGCAACTCACCGTGCAGCAGCAGATAGCAGACCTCGAGGAAGCTGGATTGTTCCGCCAGCTGGTCGATCGGATAGCCACGATGCAACAGGATCCCGGCATCGCCGTCGATATAGGTGATCTTGCTTTCGCAGCTGGCCGTCGAGGTGAAGCCCGGGTCAAACGTAAAGACGTCGGCCTCACTATAGATCTTGCGCACATCCAGCACGTCAGGGCCGGTCGAGCCCTTCAGAATCGGCAGGTCGTAGCTTTTGTCCCCGATGCTCAGCGTCGCCTTGTCCGCCATGCCCCCCGTCCTTTCAATCGTTGCCCCAAACGAGCGTTTCAATGCGCTTATAGCGCTTCAAGACAAAGGCGAAAGTACATCGTCCATGCGGCCCAGAACCTCTGATCTGCCAAGGGCCGCCAAGGTGCGTCCCAGGTCAGGGGACGGTTGCCCTCCGGTCAGAACTGCTCGCATCGGCGGGCCTATCTTTCCCATCCCGACAGCCTCGGCTTCAGCGAAGGACTTTAGGCGAATGTCGAGGCTTTCGGGTGACCAGCTGGCCTCCTGATCAAGGGCCGTTCGGAGCCGCGCCAGGCGCTCCAGGGTCTCGGCAGTCAGCAGCGATCTGGCCTTTTCCTCTATTGTCACAGGCCTTTGCAGGAAAAGGAAAGCGCATTGGTCTGCGAGTTCCACCAGGGTCTTGCCCCGGTCCTTCATCAGGCCGATAGCGCCGTAGAGGCGTTGCAGTGACGCTTCGTCCAGCGGCTCATTCCGTCTGAGGCATACTTCCGTGACCAGCCTTGCCAGGCGGTCGTCGTCGGCCAATCGGATATAGTGGGCGTTGACGTGGTTCAGTTTATCCCAGTCCAGCCGCGCGGCCCCCTTGTTCACATCTGCGATATCGAACCAGTCAGCCGCCTGCTGATCGCTGAAAAGTTCGTCGTCGCCATGACTCCAGCCAAGCCTGGCCAGATAATTCCGCAGCGCTTCCGGCAGATAGCCCATATCGGCGAACTCGCCCACCGCCTGGGCGCCATGGCGCTTGGACAGTTTGCCGCCATCAGGGCCATGAATCATGGAGATATGGGCAAAGGCTGGCACTGGCCATCCCAGGGCCTGGTAGAGCAGGGTCTGACGGGCAGCGTTGTTCAGATGATCGTCGCCGCGAATCACATGGGTGACGCCCATCTCGTGATCATCGACGATAACGGCCAGATTATAGGTTGGCACGCCGTCCGAGCGCAGTAGAATCAGGTCGTCCAGCTCCCGATTGCGCAGGGTCACAGGTCCCTGGACCAGGTCCTGGATGCGGGTGTCGCCGTTCAACGGACCGCGGAAACGGATGACATGGGGGCGCGCCAGGTTCTCGGCCGTAACCTCCCGGTCCCGCCAGGGCGAACGAAGGGCATGGCCTGCGGCGCGGGCTGCATCCTTGGCGGCGGCGAGCTCATCGCCCGCCAGCCAGCAGGGATAAGCCTTGCCCTCCGCCAGAAGCTGGTCAACGGCGGCCCTGTGGCGCTCTCCCCGGGCGTACTGGAAGGTCGGCTCCCCGTCCCAGGTCAGCCCCAGCCAGGTTAGTCCGTCGAGTATGACCTGGACATTGGCCTCTGTGGACCGCTCACGATCTGTGTCCTCGATGCGCAACACAAACTTGCCGCCAGTATGTTTCGCGTACAGGTAGTTGAACAGAGCCGTTCTTGCTCCTCCAATATGGAGCGAGCCGGTGGGCGACGGGGCGAACCGTGTGACGACAGGGTTGACAGAAGACATGGGGACTCGAGGGCCGGGTTGGGGCGCGCGTCTTAGCACGTGGCTTTCCGCCGGTCCTAGTCTCGCCGACGAACTGGCCGCACAGCAGGTGCGATGGCGTCTCTGGGCGCCTGTGGCCTTCGGATTCGGGGCCGCCGGCTACTTCGCTCTCGGGACCGAGCCGGCCTTTTGGGCTTGCGCCCTTCTGGCGGCTGTCGTCCTGACCGTCACCCTATGGCTGCGGCGGCGCGCGGCCAGAGGTCCGCTTGGGCTGGTCCTGGGTCTTGCGACCCTGGCGGCCTTCGGGGCACTGGCCGGCAAGCTGCGGACCGAAGGGGTGCGGGCGCCGGTCATGGCGGACCTGGCCGGCACGGTGATGGTCGAAGGCTATATCGTCGATGTGGCCAGTCCCGGCGCCAAGGGCGGTCGGCTGCTGATTGCTCCCGTCCGGATCGAGGGGGTCCAGCCCCAGTCCTTGCCCTACCGCATCAGGGTCACGGTCGCTCCGGACGCGGTCCTTGGCCCTGGCCTGGCGGTGCGACTGCGGGCGGGGCTGGGCCCGCCCCCGCCGCCAGCCAGCCCTGGCGCCTATGATTTCGCCCGGGACGCCTGGTTTGACCGGGTGGGCGGGGTCGGTTTCGCCGTGACCCCGCCGATGGTCATCAGCCTGAAGCCGCCGCCCTTGCGGCTTGCGCTGCTCATGCGCCTGAATGTCCTGAGATGGAGCCTCGCCCGACGTATCGTCGGACGGATGGGGCCTGAATCCGGGGGAATCGCAGCCGCCATGATCACCGGCCATGAGGCCTGGATCACACCGCAGCAGAATGAGGCCATGCGGGCCTCTGGCCTTGCCCATATCCTTTCGATCTCGGGTCTGCACATGGCCATTGTCGGAGGATTTGTTTTTGCCACAGTTCGTCTGCTGGTGGCGGCCATGCCGCCGCTGGCTGTCCGGGTCGACGGCAAGAAGGTTGCTGCGGTCCTGGGCCTGGCGGCGATCTGGCTCTATCTGGGGATCTCCGGGGCTCCATCGCCCGCCATCCGGGCTGCGGTGACTGCGACGGTCGCCTTCCTGGCCATTCTGGTGGACCGCAGAGCGATCAGCCTGGACGCCCTGGCTGTCGCCGCGATGATCGTCCTTGTTCTCAGTCCGGAGGCGGCGACCGAGCCGGGATTCCAGATGAGCTTCGCCGCCACTGCGGCCCTGGTCGCCCTGGCCGAGTCCCTGCCGAGCGCTATCCGGGAGATCCAGACGCCCTGGTGGATCAGGCTTCCCCAGGCGGCCGGGGCCTGGCTGCTGGCTAGCCTGGCCATGAGTCTTGTGGCCGGTCTCGCCACCGGACCCTTCGCAATGCACCATTTTAATCGCGTCGCCAGCTATGGGCTGATCGCGAATCTGCTGGTCGCGCCCCTGTCCAGCTTTGTGATGATGCCGGCCCTGGCCATTGGCGCCGCCCTGGAGCCGATTGGACTGGGCGGACCCTTTCTGGCCGCCGCCGGCTGGTCGATCGAAGCCATGACCGCCATCGCCGCCAGGACCGGCCAGGCGCCGGGCGCCCTGATCACTGTGGCCAGCGGACCCGACTGGACCCTGCCGGTCGCCTTCCTTGGAATTCTGATCCTCTGCCTCTGGCGCGGCCGTCTGCGCTGGGCGGGTCTGCCCATGGCCCTGGTCGTGGCCTTCTGGCCCCGGCCAGAACCTCCGGACATCTGGATTTCATCGGATGGTTCAGCCGTCGCCCTGCGACAGGATCGGCGGGCCATTGCTGCGAGACCGGAGACCCGGCGCTTCGCCCTGGATGTCTGGTCCCGCCGACGGGGCCTCGAGATCGACGACAAGGCTGGTGGGACCCTGTTCGACTGCAACCGCCGGCGATGCCTGGCGGTCGGTCAGGGCGAGATCGCCAGCTGGAACCAGAGCCGTCCCCCGTCGGCCGAGAGCCTGGTGGAGCTCTGCCGGGCGAAACTGGTCATCCTGAGGTCTGTGGGGCCGACGCCCTGTCCAGGGCGATTTAGCCTGGATGCCGATGATTTCCGGGCCGGAGGCTCGGCGGAACTCTATCGTCAGGGCCAGGGATGGCGGGTTGTCTGGGCGCAGCCCCTGAGGGGGCGGCGCCCCTGGACGGTCAGTGATACCGGCGGATAAGGCCGACAAGCTTGCCCTGGACCTCGACCTGGTCGGGACCATAGATCTGGGTCTGATACTTGGGATTGGCGGCTTCCAGGGCGATTGAGGCGCCCTTGCGGCGCAGGCGCTTGAGGGTTGCGGTCTCACCCTCGACCAGGGCCACGACGATCTCGCCGCTGGAAGCCTGGTCGGTCCGGCGGATCACCACATAGTCGCCGCTCAGGATGCCGGCCTCAATCATCGAGTCGCCTTCGACCTCGAGGACATAGTGCTCGCCGGCGCCCAGCATCGACTCGGGCACGGGCAGGCGGTCCCTTTCGTGCTGGATGGCGTCGATGGGGACACCCGCAGCGATCCGGCCCAGAATGGACAGTTCCCGGACATCGTTGGCCGGCTCCGGGGCCGGCGGCGCTGCCATGGTGCGCGACCCCTCGACCACTTGAGGCCGGAAGGTCTGTCGACCCCCTGCCGGGGCTGCTGTGGTGGCCTGCTGCGGCAGCTTCACGACTTCCAGGGCGCGGGCCCGATGGGCCAGGCGGCGAAGAAATCCGCGCTCTTCCAGAGCCGTGATCAGCCGGTGAATTCCCGACTTGGAGGCCAGGTCCAGGGCGTCCTTCATTTCGTCGAAGGAGGGCGAAACGCCGGTCTCCTTGATGCGCTCGTGAATGAACATCAGAAGTTCGTGCTGCTTGCGGGTCAGCATGGCGAAGAGCTCTCCAGACGCGATTCGAACGGAACAAATCGCAAACGATGCGAATGTTCTCTAGGTGTTCCGGGTTTATGTCAAGTTAACCGCAAGGCCCGGGCAAGGGCGGATCTGCCGGTTCAGGCCATGAGTGCGCGGGTGGCTGCGGTGACGTCGGACTGGCGCATTAGGCTTTCTCCCACCAGCATCGCCCGGGCGCCGGTCCGTGCCATCCGAGCTGCGTCTGCAGCGGTGAAGAGGCCGCTTTCGGTGACCAGAAGGACCCCGGGAGGGAGGGTTTGGGACAGGCGTTCGGTCACGGCCAGATCAACCACGAAGGATCGCAGGTCGCGATTATTGACCCCGACAAGCCGGGCGCCCAGGGTCAGGGCGCGGTCCATTTCGGCCTGATCATGGACCTCCACCAGGGCGTCCATCCCGAGGCGCGCCGCTTCGGACATCAGTTCTGCAGCCAGGGCGTCCTCGATCATGGCCATGATGACCAGGATGGCGTCTGCGCCCAGGGCCCGGGACTCGGCCGCTTGCCAGGGATCGACCAGAAACTCCTTGCGCAGGCAGGGCAGGGAGACGGCCGCCCGGGCCTCGACCAGATAGCTGTCATCGCCCTTGAAGCTGGGTCCGTCAGTGAGGACGGACAGGCAGGCGGCGCCGCCGGCTTCATAGGCGCGGGCCAGCAGGGGCGGATCGAAATCCTCCCGGATCAGGCCCTTGGAAGGGGAGGCCTTCTTTATCTCGGCGATCAGGGCCAGCCGGCCCATGGCGGATCCGCGTTCCAGGGCCGTCAAGAACCCTCGGGGCGCGCTTGCGGCCAGGGCTCGGGCTTCGACAAGGTCCTGGCTTTGCGCCTGTTTGCGGGCGGCCACGTCAATGCGCTTGTAGGCGGCGATCTGGTTGAGGATGTCAGCCATCAGCTGTTGGTGATCCGGACCAGGTCGTCCAGGGCTGTCCGGGCCCGCCCGTCATCGATCACGCTCCGCGCCAGGTCGACGCCGTCCCTCAGGGTCTCGACCTTGCCGCCGACCAGGAAGGCGGCCGCCGCATTCAGCAGGACCACATCGCGATAGGCGCCGGGTTCCCCGTCGATCATTCGGGTGAGCGCCTCCGCATTGAAGGCGGGCTCACCGCCGGTGAGGGCGTCCTGGGCATGCTTGGCCAGACCCACAGCTTCGGGCGTCACATTGAAGTTGCGGACCCCGCCGTCCCGCCATTCGCAGACCATGGTGGGGCCGGTGACCGTCATCTCGTCCATGCCCGACCCGTGGACCGTCCAGGCCCGCTCTGCGCCCAGGGCGCCCAGCACCCTGGCCAGGGGTTCCAGCAGGCGGGGATCATAGACGCCCAGCACCTGTCGTCTTGCATTGGCTGGGTTGGACAGCGGTCCCAGCAGGTTGAAGATCGTCCGGAAGCCCAGTTCAGCCCTGACCGGCAGAACGTGACGCATGGCCCCGTGATGGGCCGGGGCGAAGAGGAAACAGATGTTGGCCTCATCCAGAGCGCGCCGCTGAAGATCCAGACCGGCATCGATCCGGACCCCCAGGGCGGTCAGGACGTCGGAGGAGCCGGAGCGTGAAGAGAGGGCGCGCGTGCCATGTTTGGCGATCTTCAGTCCGCCGCCCGCTGCTACCACGGCCGAGGCCGTCGAGATGTTGAAGGTATGGAGCCCGTCCCCGCCCGTGCCGCAGGTGTCGACGACATCATAGGGGTGATCCAGGGTGACGGCGGCCCGGCGCATGGCCCGGGCGCAGGCCGTCAGTTCGCCCACGGTCTCGCCTCGAAGGCGGATGGCGGTGACCGCCGCCGCGATCTGGGCCGAGGTCGGCTCGCCCCGCAGGCAGGCGGCGAAAAAGGTCTCTGCATCGTCTTCGGACAGCGTCTGGCCGTCCGCAAGGCGGGCGAGGAGGGGCTTGAAGGCGTCAGACATGTCAGACCGTTGCGGTACGCGGCACAGCCGCCAGGTCAAGGAAATTGGCGAGAAGCTGGTGGCCGCCTTCCGTGGCTATGGATTCGGGATGGAACTGCACGCCATGGACGGGACGGGTGCGATGGGCCAGGCCCATGATCTCTCCATCCTCGGTCCAGGCGGTCACCTCGAGGCTATCCGGCAGGGTGGTGCGGTCAACCGCAAGGCTATGGTAGCGGGTTCCGGTGAAGGGATTTGGCAGGCCAGCGAAGACGCTCTTGCCTTCGTGATAAATGGGGCTGGTCTTGCCGTGCATGATGGCCTTGGCGCGGATCACATGGCCGCCATAGGCCTCGCCCATGGCCTGATGGCCGAGGCAGACGCCAAAGATCGGCATGGCTTCCGGCGACTCCCTGAGCAGCGGGAGGCAGATGCCGGCCTGGGCCGGGGCCTTGGGCCCGGGGGACAGCAGGATGGCGTCGGGCTTCATGCCCAGGGCCTCCTGGACCGTCAGCACATCATTGCGACGCACGACCGTGCGCGCCCCAAGCTCGTTCAGATAGTGAACGAGGTTGTAAGTGAAGCTGTCGTAGTTATCGATCACCAGGATCATGCGGCGTTTCTATCGGGCTTGGAGACGAAGGGAAACCGGTTTGGACGGGCAGGCTTGCGCCGATCCGGCAGACTGGCATGGTCCGGACATGTCAGCATACGATTCCGCCCTTGAACGCGAGGCGCTCGCCTACGCCAGAGGACTCCTGAAGCCGCCCCTGCGCCTTGACCCGGCCTGGCCGGCCCTGGCGGCGATGGCGGGACTGGCGGCTGCAGCGATCGCCCTGGCCTTCGCCATGCTGACCGCGCCGCCGCCGGGAACCCATCGGGTTCCGGTCGAGACACCGGCCGGGCAGAACGCGGCTGACAAATCGCCTGCTGCGGAGCTGGCCCCGTGAGTCAGTGGCTGCGGTAGCCCGCCTCCTCCTTGGGAGAGATGTCCAGGAACGCGGGCGCGACGGCGTTGTAGTCTGACGTCCTGTTCAGATCGACGACCACTTCGCGGTGACCTTCCCAGATCATGTGGAGGGACACATAGAGGACGATGAACAGGCCGATATAGCCGATCCAGCGGTAGCGGTGCAGAAGCTTGGCGATCCAGGTCGCCGCCACGCCCATCAGGCCGATCGACAGCAACAGGCCGAAAACCATGATGGAGGGATGCTCCCGGGCGGCGCCGGCCACGGCCAGGACATTGTCCAGGCTCATAGAGACGTCGGCGATCAGGATCTGCAGGAAGGCCGACCGGAACGACTTTGCCGGTTTTACGTTCGGCACCGTGTTGGGGTCGTCGTCCAAGGCGGCCCCGGCGGCCTCTTCGGCTGCGGAGGCCTGGTCGCGAAGCTCCCGCCACATCTTCCAGCAGACCCAGAGCAGCAGCACGCCACCGGCCAGCAACAGCCCGATGATGGCCAACAGCTGCACGGTGACCAGGGCGAAGCCGATACGCAGGAGGACGGCCGCAATCAGGCCATACAGGATCGCCTTCTTGCGATCCTTCACGGGCAAGCCGCCCGCAGCCAGGCCGACGGCCACGGCATTGTCGCCGGCCAGGACCAGATCGATCATCAGGACCTGAAGCAGGGCGGCGCCCGCACTGCCAAGGTCAGCGCCAAGAAGACTTTCCAACATGGGGCCTCAATGCGTCAGCCGCCGGCTCCTGACAAGAGCGCCGGCGGCTGGAAATACAGGTCAATTACCGATCCGGTCAGGCGGGCTCGTGCAGGGGTTCCGACTGGGTGGCCGGCGGCACATGGGTCTCGCCCGGATAGGCGACAAATTGAGGGGCCGGCGGCGGCGCCACCTCGGGATTGTAGTCCACCTCGTCCAACACCAGGGCCGGGATCGGGGAATGGCTCTGGGCTGCCGGCTCCGGGTCGCTGCTCGGGGCAAAGGTCATCGATACAGGCTCGACATAGACCGCCTCGGGAGCCGCCTCGACCAGGGGCGGGGATACGACTTCCTCAACGCCCGGACGGGGCT
Organism: Caulobacter sp.; assembly: GCA_029866155.1. GTDB lineage: Bacteria > Pseudomonadota > Alphaproteobacteria > Caulobacterales > Caulobacteraceae > Caulobacter. The sequence continues at coordinate 50,087 of JARWZW010000073.1, forward strand.
CGAATGTCATGGCGGCAGTGCCGGCGGCAAATCCGCCCGCCGCCGCCAGCATCGGATTGACCACGGGGTTTGCGGCCGGGGCGTGCGTCGTCTCGGGCTCAACGCCTGAATTGTCAGTCATGGTCCGGAACTTCCGGCGCCGCTCTTCCCGGGCCTTTCCGGCCGAAGCGCCGCGCGCCAGGGCGATCAGGATCAGGGCAATGATGAACGCGATAATGCCGGCGGTGGCAGCCCCCGGCGGGATCACCGTATCCCCGACACGGATGGGCTTCAGTCCGGGGATCGCCAGCCTGTCCAGGCTGGGCAGGCCCAGCTTTCTCGCGGCGGAGGCGGCGGGCTCCACGACCTTCGCCACTTCCTGTTCAAGGGTCGCCAGCCCGAAGGTCTGGGGCTTGTTCTTCTGACCCGTCAGGGTCCCGTCGGCCGAGGCCTCGAGAGGCGACTTTTCACCTTCTCCCGGTTTGACCTGCCAGTTGAAGGTCGCGGCCTCGCCCGCCTTCAGGGGCTGGGTCTGGGCGGCGTTCGGCGTGATCGTGTAGCCTTCGCCCGCCAGGGTGGCGGAAACCTCGGCTTTGCGGGCCGGTTTGACCAGCCCCAGCTTGGCGGCTTCCCGCTGGATGATGTCCAGCAGGTTGGCCGGCATGGACAGGGTGACCTTGGCCTCCTCGCCCTTGGCCAGGGTGTCAGGGATATTGAGCCTGGAGCCGCTGCGGACCTCTGGTCCGACGACCGCAGAAAGAGCCGTTAGCTTGTTTTCAGTCGCTGGCGCCTTCGGCACGGCGACGGTCGGGACTGGCGTGACGGCCACCGGCTTGGGAGCAGGGGCGACCGGAGGGGCCGGGGAATTGACGACCGCTGGCGGAACCGCAGGCTTGACGGCGGCAACTGGCTTGGCCGTCGGCGCCGGAGCGGGGCGCCGGCGGCCGCCGGAACCGATATGCGCGCTGGGCGCGTACCGGTTGCCATAGACGCGCTTGCGCTCGGCGGCGGACATGTCTTCAGGATTGGCGACCGGCCGCATGGCGACGACCATCTTGCCGCTTTCGTCGCGCCAGGACCGCAGGGGCGGTCCGGCGTGATGCCCGGGGGCGCCTCCGGCCTTGGGCCGGTAGACAACCTTGTCATACTTCGGTCCGTAGATCCTGCGGCGCTCTTCGAGCGGAAGGTCTTCCGGGTTGGGGATAGGCTGCATCGAGGCGGCCGGGCGTGGCCCGCCGGCCAGCGAACTTGCAGGGCTGGACGATGGCGCCGGCCCCCCAGCCAGTTCCCCCGGAGCTGCGGGCTGTTCGTAGCCGGAGGCCGGCGGTCCGTCATACCGCTCGTCCGGAGAGCCCCCGCCACAGCCGGTCAGGGCCAGAAGGGCCAGACCCGATGCCGCATAGGCACTTTTCACAAGCCAACTCGTCGCCACTGGAACCCCCGAACCTATGTCGCTACGCGGCGAGAAACACTGCTCGCCGGAACCGGAGTGAGCAGCAAATCACGCCTTCAAGCTAACTGAAACCCTAATCTTCACAATTGGGTAACCAGTTCGCTCGGGGCGCGAAGTTTAACGCACCGGAGGGAGGCATTAGCGGCGGCATTTGACAAACTGATGCCGCATTATTCACAAGTCAGTAACGATGCGGGCTGGGCGCCGAGATCTTGCGCACTCGTAGAGGGCAATAGCAGCGGCGTTTGACACATTGATGCTTTCGAAACCGCCCAACATGGGTATTTTTGCCAGCACGTCGCAGTGTTCAGCAACCAGACGCCTCAGGCCGTCTCCTTCCGATCCAAGAACCAGGACGGTGGGGCGGCCGTCCAGGGCCTGTTCGAGGGCAATCTGCGCTTCCCCGTCCAGGCCGACCGCCCGCCAGCCCATGTCCGCCAGTTGCTCGAGGGCGCGCGAGAGGTTGACGACCACCGCATGGGGCACCCGGTCGACTGCGCCTGCTGCAGCCTTGGCCAACGCTCCTGCCAGTCCAGGTGAGTTGCGGTCCTGCAGAATGACGCCGCGGGCGCCGAAGGCGGCCGCTGATCTGAAGATGGCGCCAACGTTCTGCGGATCGGTCACCTGGTCCAGCATCAGCAGGACCCCTGCAGCGCCGTCGCCGATCTCGCTGATGCTGAGCGGTTCAAGCGCCTCGATCTTCAGGGCCAGCCCCTGGTGGACAGCGCCGCTGGGCAGGGCCCTGGCGATATCGGGCCCCTCCATGATTTCGATCGCGGACAGGGGCCCGAAACCCTTCTGCAGGGCCTTGGCGCGGTCCGCCGTTGCGAGAATCCTTCGGGGCGGAAGACGGGAGGGATTCGCCAACGCGGCCTCGACGGCGTGCACGCCCCAGAGCCATTCTTTGGGGTCCGGACCGGCGGAACGGCCGGAAACCCTTGCAGGGCCTGGCTTTTCGCCCTTTTCGAGCTTTGGACGAAAGCCTGTTTTCCGGTCGTTGCCATTGCGAGGTGAGGACACTATAAGACGCGCTCCGATTTGGGACCCTGGTTCCTCCCGTTACGACGGAAGGGGCACAGCCACCAAAGGAAATGCCTGCAGCGCGTTGGGGGAATGTCCCGAGCGGCAAAGGGGGCGGACTGTAAATCCGCTGCGAAAGCTTCGAAGGTTCGAGTCCTTCTTCCCCCACCACGCGCTTGCAGGCGTCCTTTAGGCGGTCGGCCAGGGCCCCGGATTGAATATGGGAGAGATTTCGGCGTCCCTGCCTGGAGGCGCGGGTATAGCACAATGGTAGTGCAGCAGCCTTCCAAGCTGAGGATGCCGGTTCGATCCCGGCTACCCGCTCCATCTCCCGATTATTCTGTTAAGTCCGCAACACTGCAACCCGCCGCCGGCGCGAAGGTATAGAGACGATGGCCAAAGAGAAGTTCGAACGCAACAAGCCGCATTGCAACATCGGCACGATTGGTCACGTTGACCACGGCAAGACGACGCTGACGGCGGCGATCACGATGGTGCTGGCCAAGTCGGGCGGCGCGACGGCGAAGTCCTAT
>JARWZW010000052.1 GCA_029866155.1 Caulobacter sp.
GGCACGGCCAGGGTCGAGCCCAGGCTATGCAGGTAGGCGATCATGGCGATCCGGTCTTCCTGCTTCTTCAGGCCGACGAAGGACATCTTGGTGCCGGCCACATGCTTCTGCGGGGCCTTCAGGAACTGGTCCATTTCGTCCCAGGTCCAGACCTTGCCGGCGCCGAAGGTCTTGAAGGCTTCGGAGTAGGCAAACCCGGCGTGCACGCCGGGCTGCTTGCCGAGCGTGCCATAGAGGTTGGGACCGGTGCCGTTGGCTCCGCCTGATGTGAAGCTGTGGCAGCTTGAGCATTTGGCCGAAACGGCCTGACCAAGAGCCGGGTTGGTCACCGGGATGACCGTGCCCCAGTCGGGAGCGACCTCGGCGGCGGCGCCGCCGGATTCAGCCTCTTCCTTGATCGCCACGGCGTAGCCAGGCTTTTCCAGCTCGTGGCTCTTGAACACGATGCCGCTCAGTTCCCGCAGGCCGAAGATTGACAGACCCACCACCAGCACGCCGCCGGCGATTTTGTTGAACGTCAGGTCGCTCATGTTCGCTCGTGAAATCAGGGTTCAGACGAGGCCGGGAAGCCACTGGAATCCCGCACCCTTGTTGCGCCCGCGTCTCTTACACGCTACCGCCGCCTTCGCAAGCGGGCGCACCATCCCGCGACCACAAGCCGCCCCCGAACAACACGCCCTCCAGGCAAGACGCTCCATGACGCCCATCATCCTCATCCCGGCCCGAATGGCCGCCACCCGCCTTCCTGACAAGCCCCTGGCCGACATCGGCGGCCTGCCGATGATTGTCCGTGTCCTGCGGCAGGCGGAGGCAGCCGGCATCGGCCCGGTGGCCGTTGCGGCCGGGGACGCCGAGATTGTCAGGGTCGTCCAGGCGGCGGGCGGCCAGGCCATCCTGACCGATCCTGCCCTGCCATCGGGGTCAGATCGAATCCAGGCGGCGCTGGACCAGCTGGACCCGGATGGCCGGTTTGACGGGGTCATCAACCTGCAGGGTGACATGCCTTTCGTGGACCCGTCGGTCATCGCCCAGTGCGCCGGCCTTTTGACGGATCGGCCAGACTGCGATGTCGCCACTGTTGTGGCGGCCGAGTCCGGCCCCGGAGACCGCGACAATCCTGATGTGGTCAAGGCTGTGCTCGCCATGCAGGACCAGACCATCGGCCGGGCCCTCTATTTCACCCGGTCCACCCTCTATGGCGAGGGCTCGGTCTGGCGCCACATCGGCATCTATGGGTATCGCCGCGAGGCACTGCTGCGGTTTAACGCCGCGCCCCCGTCCGCCCTTGAGCGCCGCGAGAAGCTGGAACAGCTCAGGGGCCTGGAAATGGGCCTGGGCTACTGGGCCTGTGTCGCTGACGCCGCCCCGATTTCCGTCGACAATCCTGCTGACCTTGAGGCCGCCCGGGCCGAGGCGGCCCGCCGTGCTGTGAACCCGTCATGACCTCAATTCCGAAGATCGCCTTTCAGGGCGCCCCCGGCGCCAACAGCCACGAAGCCTGCCGGGACTATTTTCCGGGCTATGAAGCGGCCCCCTACCTGACCTTCGAAGAGGCCTTCGAGGCGGTGAAGGGCGGGGAATGCGCCCTCGGCATGATCCCGGTGGAAAACTCCATCGCCGGGCGGGTCGGGGATGTCCATCATCTGCTGCCCAGTTCCGGCCTGCGGATCGTCGGCGAAAAATTCAAGCCGATCCGGTTTCAGCTCATGGCCAATTCCGGCGTGAAGCTGGAGGACATCACGGTCGTGTCCAGCATGCCGATCGCTCTGCACCAGTGTCGCCGCAGTCTGAAAAAGCTGGGTGTGGCCACCGAGGCGGCGGGCGACACCGCTGGCGCGGCCCGCACCCTGGCCCAGTATCCCGACCCGACTCGAGGCGCCATCGCCCCGGCTCTGGCGGCCGAGATCTATGGTCTGGATATCCTGCTGCGGGACATCGAGGACGAACGCCACAACACGACCCGGTTCCTGGTCATGACGGCGGACCCCAGCCCGCCGCCGCCGGCCTTTACCGAGCGCTGCATCACCAGCTTCTGTTTCCGGGTGAAGAACATCCCGGCGGCCCTCTACAAGGCCATGGGCGGTTTTGCGACCAACAGCGTCAACATGACCAAGCTGGAAAGCTACATGGAAGGCGGCGCCTTCACCGCCACCTTCTTCTATGCCGAGGTGGACGGCCGCCCGGAAGATCGCGGCCTGGCCCTGGCCCTGGAAGAACTGGCCTTCTTCTCCGAGGAAATCCAGATCCTGGGGGTCTTCCCGGCCGATCCTTTCCGCGACCGGGTCTAGGCTGCGTTCGCGGCCGACAGTCAGGGTGGCGGCGCAGGGCGGGCCGGACTAGGATTCCTGAAACTGGCCAATGCGCCATCCAAGGAGTGCCCATGTCCCTGCTTCGTCTGACCGCCGCCCTCTTGACCCTCGGGCTGGGCGCCGGTTCCGCCCAGGCCGAGGAGGCGCCGCTCGCGCCCGACCTGGTGCGCTTCAAGGGGCTCTACAAGGAACTGGTCGAGACCAACACCACCCTGTCGGTGGGCAGTTGCACGCTTGCGGCGGAACGGATGGCGGCGCGACTGAAGGCGGCGGGCTATCCTGACGCGGACATCCGCATTCTGGCCCCCGAGGACCGCCCGAAGGACGGCAACCTGATCGCCATCCTGCATGGCAAGGATCCCAGGGCCGCGCCGCTGATGCTTCTGGCCCACATAGACGTGGTCGAGGCCAACCGGGCCGACTGGGTGCGGGATCCCTTCACCCTGATCGAGGAGGGCGGCTATTTCTACGCAAGGGGCGCGAGCGACGACAAGGCCATGGCGGCGGTGTTTGTCGACAGCATGGTCCGTTTCCGCGAGGAGGGCTTCAAGCCGCGCCGCGACATCAAGCTGGCCCTGACCTGCGGCGAGGAGACCGCCGACATCTTCAACGGCGTGGAATGGCTGCTGAAAAATCACCCCGACACCCTGAAGGCCGGCCTGGCTCTGAATGAAGGCGCCGGCGGGCGTCTGGACGCGGCCGGCCGGCCGCAGTTTCTGGGGATCCAGGCGGGCGAGAAGGTCTATCAGGACTTCACCCTCGAAATCACCAATCCCGGCGGTCACTCCAGCCGTCCTCTCAAGGACAACGCCATCTACCGGCTGTCCAACGCCCTGGCCCGTCTGGGCGCCCATGACTTCCCGGTCGCCCTGAACGACGCCACCCGCCTGAACTTCACCGAGGTCGCCAAACTGGAAACCCCGGAGACCGCCGCCGCCCTGCGCGGCGTGGTGGCCGATCCGACCAATGCCGAAGCCGTGGCCCAGGTCTCCCGCGATCCCAGCCGCAACAGCATGATGCGCACCACCTGCGTGGCGACCATGGTCAATGCCGGCCACGCCCCCAACGCCCTGCCTCAGCGGGCTGCGGCCAATGTCAATTGCCGCATCCTGCCGGGCGTATCCGTGGCCCAGGTCCAGGCGGAACTCGCCGCCGTGTTCGCCGACAGCGGTATCCGGATCACCCCCCTGGGCGATGCCGATCCCTCGACCCCGCCGCCGCTGACCGAGGCCGTTCTGGGACCGGCCCGCAAGGTCGCCGCAACGATCTGGCCCGGGGTTCCGCTGATCCCGGCCATGTCCACGGGCGCGACGGATGGCCGGTTCACCAATGCCGCCGGGACCCCGACCTATGGCCTTTCGGGTATGTTCGGCGATCCGGATGGCGGCGGAACCCACGGCCTGAACGAACGGATCCGTGTCCGCAGCCTCTATGACGGCCGGACCTTTCTCCATGCGGTGACCAAGCTCTACGCCGATCAGAAATAGCGGAACGGACCGGCGTGATTCCCGTTTGGGGGCAGGGCGGATGCCGGTCCGATTTTGGCGCTTGCCCCGCCTTGTGTGACCCATCGGCCACACCTACATGGAAGTCAGGCCAGCCGTGCTCATGAGAGGCGGCCGGCAGACATCCGCCGAACGAGGGGACTCCGCATGAATATCGAACTCTATTCCGACCGCGCCAAACAGGCGGTCCAGTCGGCCCAGTCTCTGGCCCTGGCCCGTCGCCACCAGCAACTGGCCCCAGAGCATCTGCTCAAGGTGCTGCTGGAGGAAAAGGACGGTCTGTCCCGCGCCCTGATCCAGGCGGCGGGTGGCCGGCCGGATGCGGCCGATACCGCCACCGAGGCCCTGCTGGGCCGCATCGCCAAGGTCGAGGGCGGATCGGGGCAGCTCTATCTCAAGCCCGAGGCGGCCCGGGTCTTCTCCGCTGCAGAGGAGGACGCCAAGGCCAGCGGCGACAGCTTCGTCACTACCGAACGGCTGCTCATCGCCCTGGCCAAGGAAGGCGGCGATGTCGCCAAGGTCCTGAAGGACGCTGGCGTCGACCAGAAGAGCCTGACCCGGGCCGCAGACGACATGCGCAAGGGCCGCACCGCCGACAGCGCCAGCGCCGAGGAAGGCTATGACGCCCTGAAGCGCTATGCCCGCGACCTGACCCAGGCCGCACGGGACCAGAAGCTGGACCCGGTAATCGGCCGCGATGAGGAGATCCGCCGCACGATCCAGGTCCTGTCCCGCCGGACCAAGAACAATCCCGTCCTGATCGGCGAGCCGGGGGTTGGCAAGACCGCCATTGTCGAGGGCCTTGCCCTGCGGATCATCAATGGCGACGTGCCCGAAAGCCTCAAGGACAAGAAGCTGCTGTCTCTCGACATGGGCTCCCTGATCGCCGGAGCCAAATACCGGGGCGAGTTCGAGGAGCGGTTGAAGGCCGTTCTGGTCGAGGTGACGGCAGCCGAAGGCGGCATCATCCTGTTCATCGACGAGATGCACACCCTGGTCGGCGCCGGCAAGGCGGACGGGGCCATGGACGCCTCCAACCTGCTCAAACCCGCCCTGGCCCGGGGAGAGCTTCACTGCGTTGGCGCCACCACCCTGGATGAATACCGCAAGCATGTCGAAAAGGACGCCGCCCTGGCCCGCCGGTTCCAGCCGGTCTTTGTCGGCGAGCCGACGGTCGAGGACACCATCTCCATCCTGCGCGGCCTGAAGGAGAAGTACGAGGTCCACCACGGCGTGCGGATCAGCGACAGCGCCATCGTCGCCGCCGCCACCCTGTCCAACCGCTACATCGCCGACCGCTTCCTGCCCGACAAGGCCATCGACCTGATGGACGAGGCCGGTAGCCGGGTGCGGATGGCCGTGGACTCCAAGCCCGAGGAACTGGACGAAATCGATCGCCGGCTGGTCCAGCTGAAGATCGAGCGGGAAGCCTTGATCAAGGAGACCGACGCCGCCAGCAAGGCCCGCCTCACGACCCTGGAGGATGAGATCGAGGACCTGCAGGTCCAGTCTGACGACATGGGCGCCGCCTGGAAGGCCGAGAAGGAAAAGGTCGGATCCGCCGCCCAGAGCCGCGAGGCCCTGGAAAGGCTGCGGGCCGAACTGGTTGCGGCCCAGAGGCGCGGCGACCTGCAGCGGGCCAGCGAGATCGCCTATGGCGAAATCCCGGCCATGGAAAAGCGCCTGCAGGAAGAGGAAGCGCAAGGGTCTTCGCAGAACGCCATGGCCCCCGAGGTGGTGGACGCCCAACAGATCGCGGCAGTGGTTTCCCGCTGGACCGGGGTGCCGGTCGAAAAGATGCTGGAAGGCGAGCGGGAAAAGCTGCTGGCCATGGAGGACGGCCTGCGCCGCCGGGTTGTCGGCCAGGAGGAGGCGCTTGTCGCCGTCTCTGACGCCGTACGTCGCGCCCGGGCCGGTCTCAGCGATCCCAACCGGCCGATCGGCAGCTTCCTGTTCCTGGGGCCGACGGGCGTGGGCAAGACGGAACTGACCAAGGCCCTGGCTGAATTCATGTTCGATGACGAGGCGGCGATCACCCGCCTGGACATGAGCGAATACATGGAAAAGCACAGTGTCAGCCGGATGATCGGCGCGCCTCCCGGCTATGTCGGCTATGACGAGGGCGGCGCCCTGACCGAGGCTGTGCGCCGGCGTCCCTACCAGGTGATCCTGTTCGACGAGATCGAGAAGGCCCACCCGGACGTTTTCAACGTGCTGCTCCAGGTGCTGGACGACGGTCGCCTGACCGATGGCCAGGGCCGGACGGTGGATTTCCGCAACACCCTGATCATCATGACCAGCAACATGGGCGCTGAATACCTGGCCGCCCAGTCGGATGGCGAGGATGTGGAGCGGGTGAGGCCCCAGGTCATGGAGGTGGTTCGCCAGAACTTCCGTCCCGAACTGCTCAACCGGATCGACGAGATTATCCTGTTCAAGCGCCTGGCGCGGGCGGACATGAGCAGCATCGTGCGGATCCAGCTGGCCCGGGTGGAAAAGCTGCTGGCCGACAGGCGGATGACCATCTCCGTTGACGACGCCGCCCTGCAATGGCTGGCCGAGCGGGGCTATGACCCGGTCTATGGCGCCCGGCCGCTGAAGCGGGTGATCCAGAAGGATCTGGTCGACCCCATCGCCCGCAAGGTGCTGGCCGGAGACCTGGAAGACGGCGGCGTGATCCAGGTCTCCGCCGGAGACGGCAGCCTGACCTTCGGCAGGCCCCTGGTCCACTGATCCTGCCCAAGGGTGAGCGGCCCGGTTCCGGGGAGAGGTGGCCTCCATCCACCGAAACCCCCGCCCCCGGCCGCTTCGCCGGGGGAGGATATTCAACCTCCTCCTCCAGGGGCTGCGGGTCCGATCTGGCGGAGGAGGGCGACCGCGAAGCGATGGTTGAGAGGGCTCTCAAAAGAGGGCCGCCGGCCCCCCGGCAGGTTTGTCCCCGCCGGCCGCCAATCTGTGATACACGTCCTGTTAACCGCGCCGCTGGCGCCCGCCGCCGCTTATGCGCGCCCTCGCTGGCTGCGCCCGACCCGGCTCATTAGGAGACGTCGAGATGATCGAGCAGGGTTTTGTCCAGATGTATGCCCGTGACTTCGTGACCCTGGCGGCCCGGGCCGAAAGCGGTGTCGAGGTCGAGATCCAGGTGGCCAAGCGGATTACCGAGGTGCGCAGCCATGCGGTGCTGATGGACGCCCGCAAGGGGGAGGGCCATCTGCCCGCCGTCGCCGAACGGCTGCGTCACGAAAGCGACCGGGGAGATATCCGCACCTTCCGTCCCGGCGACGACGTGGCCGCCGCCGTGGCCCGTCGCCGGATCTTCCTGCTGGATGTGGCCGAGAGGATCGAAGCCGCCGCCGCCGCGCCGATCCGCACCATGGCGGTGCGCGGCTAGAGCATGTTCCGATAGGTGTGAAGCGATTATCGGATCGAAACCTGCTCTAACACTTTGAATCAGATCCTGTTTTTCCGCCATGATCGGTTCGATCATGACGGAACGGGCTCTCGTCCATTTCCGCAAGTCCGGAACGCCCATGAGCCGACTGTCAGTTCTCGATCTCTGTCCCATCATCCAGGGGGGCGACGCCGCCGGGGCCTTCGCCCGCAGCGTCAGCCTGGCCCGCCATGCCGAGGCGCTGGACTATCAGCGCTACTGGCTGGCCGAACATCACAACATGCGCGGCGTGGCCAGCGCCGCCACGGCTGTGGTCATCGGCCATGTGGCGGGCGCCACCAGCCGGATTCGCGTCGGGGCCGGGGGCGTCATGCTGCCCAACCATGCGCCCCTGGTGATCGCCGAACAGTTCGGCACCCTGGCCTCCCTTTATCCGGGCCGGATCGACCTGGGACTTGGAAGGGCGCCCGGTACGGACCAGATGACGGCCCGCGCCCTCAGGCGCAATCTGGCCGGCGATGTCGATGACTTCCCCCGCGATGTCCTGGAGCTGATCGGTTATTTCGCCCCTGACCGACCCGATCGCGCAGTCCGTGCCGTGCCGGGTGTCGGCCTGAAGGTGCCCGTCTGGATCCTGGGGTCCAGCACCTATGGCGCCCAGCTGGCGGCGGCGCTTGGCCTGCCCTACGCCTTCGCCTCGCACTTCGCCCCGACCGATCTGGACTTCGCCCTGAACCTCTATCGCCGGCAGTTTCGACCGTCCGAGTTTCTGGACCGGCCCCATGTCATGGCGGGCCTGAACGTCATTGCAGCCGATACGGACGCCGAGGCCCGTCGCCTGTTCAGCTCGTTGCAACAGGCCTTCGTCAATCTGCGCACCGGCCAGCCCGGCCCCCTGCCGCCGCCCGTCGATGACATGGACAGCCGCCTGGACGGGGCCAGCAAGGCCATGCTGGATCATGCCCTCAGCTGCGCTGTCATCGGTTCGCCCGCCACGGTCCGTCAGGGCCTCGACGCCTTCCTCGCCAGGACCGGCGCCGACGAGCTGATGCTGACCGCCCAGATCTTCGATCACGAGGCGCGGCTGAAATCCTTCCAGATTGCAGCGGAAGTGCATCAGGACCTGGCGCGGGCGGCCTGAAGGGCGGATGAGGCTCCATCAGCCTCACGATCTTCGTCATCCTGAGAAGCCCCGGCGCATGCCTGTCCAGGGACGCAACCCCTCGGCCCCGCCGGCCCGAACCACCCTGCCGACATGCTGCGGCTGCAAACCCGTTGCAGCCACTGTCCCCGAGGGATCAGACCCGCGCCTGGCCGGCCAGGTCGGACGGGCCGGTCCTGAGGCGAAGGCTGAGGACGCGGCGCTGGTCGACAGGGCCCGGCATGGTCACGGACGGCGCAGGGCAGAAGCCCATCCGGCTGAAATAAGGCGCGTCGCCGACCAGCAGGACATGGTTCCATCCGGCCTTCCTGGCGGCTGTGCAGGCCAACGCCACCAGGGTCTGGCCTATCCCCAGCTTGCGGCTTGCGGCGTCGACGGCGATCGGTCCCAGGAAGACGGCTGCGGCCCCCCCGACCTGGATCGGCCACATCCGGACAGACCCCAGCAGTCGTCCGTCCAGGGTGGCGACGATCGACAGGGACAGGAGCCGGTGATTGCCCTCCCGCAGCCGCTCCGCGGCCTTGGCATAGCGGCCGGGACCGAAGGCCTGGTCGGTCAGGCTGTTGATCGCGGCGTCGTCCTGCGACGTTTCCGGACGATAGAGAATTTCGGTCATGACCTTGGCGAAACCTGCGGGGCCAGGGTTCCGTCCAGGCGGAACCCCTATGAAGGGAATGGCGGGGACGCGGTTTGCGTTCGTCGGAGGCTCAGCATGGTTGGCCTCCTTCAGGCTGCCGGCAGGGGACCCGCGACCTAAGGAGCGCAGCGTCTGCTGTCAACGGCGTTGCGGCGGTGAGCGCGGCAGGCCAAGCTGCCGAGCTTCATGACCGACTCTCCCGCCACCGATGGAACCCTTCGCGATCTGCTGCGGCAGCGCGACTTCGTGTTTTTCTGGTTTTCCCGCTGGACGGCTGTCCTCGGGGTGCAGATCCAGAGCGTCGCCCTGGGCTGGCATATCTACGACATCGCCCGCCGGACCATGCCGGTGAACGAGGCGGCCTTCATGGTCAGCATGATCGGGCTGGTCTCCTTCATTCCGGTCCTGCTCCTCGCCCTCCCGGCCGGGGAGACGGCCGATCGGCACAATCGCCGCCGGATCCTGCTGGCCTGTTACGCCGTCGAGGTGTTGGTGGCGGCCCTGTTGACCCTGGCCGCCCTGTTCAGGGCCGAGACCATTCCCCTGCTTCTGGGGGCGGCCATCCTGTTCGGCTCGGCCCGGGCCTATTTCTCGCCGGCCAGCACGGCGCTTGGCCCCATGCTGGTGCCCCGGTCGCTGCTGCCCCGGGCCATCGCCTGGAATTCCCTGGCCTGGCAGACGGCCTCGGTGATCGGACCGGCCCTGGGCGGCGCCCTGATCGCCGTGTCGCTCAGCGCCCCCTATGCGGCCGCCCTGATCCTGTATCTCATGGCCGGCGGCTGTATCCTCATGATCCGCGGCAATGCCCAGCCCCAGGTCCAGCCCGGCTCGCGCTGGACCCTGATGAAGGAGGGTCTGGCCTATGTCTGGAACAACAAGATCGTCTTCGGGGCCATTTCCCTGGACCTGGCCGCCGTCATCCTGGGCGGCGCCACGGCCCTGTTGCCGGTCTTCGCCCGGGAGGTGCTGAAGGTCGATGCCCTGGGTTTTGGCCTGCTTCGGGCGGCCCCGGCGGTGGGGGCTGCGGTGGTGGCGGTCTATCTGGCGTGGGTTCCGTTGCGCCGCCGCGCCGGCCTGATCATGTTCCTGTCGGTGGGCCTGTTCGGGGCGGGAACCCTGGTGTTTGGCCTGTCGCAGATCTTCTGGGTCTCGGTCGCAGCCCTGGCCGTCCTGGGCGGCGCGGACATGGTCAGCGTCTATGTCCGCCAGACCCTGATCCAGCTGGCCACCCCCGACCAGATGCGCGGTCGTGTGGCGACCGTCTCGTCCCTGTTCATCGGCGCCTCCAACGAGCTGGGCGAGTTCGAGAGCGGCCTGGTCGCCCGGTTTCTGGGGCCGGTCGGGGCGGCGGTGTTCGGCGGCGTCGGGGCCCTGGCGGTCACCGGCCTCTGGGCCTGGATGTTCCCTGGCCTGCGCAAGGCCGACCGACTGGTCTGAGGTCTTGCCTAACCCTGCGTCGCAGTCCTAGACGACTAGCCAACAGTTCTGGAGGAGACGCAGATCATGGGCGTGCTTGAAGGCAAGGTTGTCATCGTCACTGGCGGGGCCGGCGGTATCGGCAAGGAATGTGCGCTGCTGGCGGCCCGTGAAGGCGCCAAGGTGCTGGTCAATGACCTGGGCGGTTCGGTCGCCGGTGGTGACGAGGGCTCGGCCGGTCCGGCCCAGCAGACTGCCGACGAGATCACGGCGGCCGGCGGCGAGGCCGTGGCCAATTCCGAGAGCGTCGCCAGCATGACGGCGGTCCGGAACATGGTGGAACAGGCGAAGGACACCTTCGGCGGCCTGCATGCCATCATCAATCCGGCGGGCATCCTGCGGGACAAGATGTTCCACAAGATGAGCGAGGAGGACTGGGACAAGGTCATCGAGGTGCATCTGCGCGGCGCCTTCAATGTCTCCCGCGCCGCCGTCGAGCTGTTCCGCGACCAGCAGGAAGGCAGCTTCGTCCATTTCACTTCCACCTCGGGCCTTATCGGCAATATCGGCCAGGCCAACTACGCCGCCGCCAAGCTGGGGGTCATGGGCCTGTCGCGCATCCTGGCCATGGAAGGGGCGTTGAAGAATGTGCGCTCCAACATCATCGCGCCGTTTGCCTGGACCCGGATGATCGCCACCATCCCGGTGACCGACGAGGCCAGCGCCCAGCGGGTGGGCCGGATGAAGAACGCCATGCGGGCCGACCAGGTCGCCCAGCTGGCCATCGCCCTGGCCTCGCCCGAAGCGAAGGACGTCTCCGGACAGATCTTCGCCGTGCGCGGCAATGAGGTGGTGCTGTTCGATCAGCCCCGTCCGGTTCGCAACATGGCCAATACCGAAGGCTGGACGCCGCGGTCCCTGCTCGACGTGGCCCTGCCGGCCATGAAGAACAGCTTCTTCGACACCGGCGCCACCGCCAGTGTCTTCCCCTACGATCCTATCTGATCCGACCTGATGCGGCTCTCCCTCCCCGTCACGGAGAGGGAGAGGCTGCAAGGCGGCCGAAGGGTGGGGATGTCCTTGTTCCCTTCATCTTGATCGCGGGGACGTTCCGTTCCCCACCCGGCCCTTCGGGCCACCCTCTCCTTGAAGGGGAGGAATGATGTTCCAGCTGGAGTTCCCGCCCATGCGACGCGCCGCCATTGTCAGCCCCATCCGCACCGCCGTCGGCAAGTTCCAGGGCGCCCTGTCCAGCATCACCGCCGGCGACCTGGGCGCCGTGGTCATCAAGGCCCTTATGGAGCGGACCGGCATCGATCCCGAACGGATCGATGATGTCACCTTCAGCCAGGGCTATCCCAATGGCGAGGCGCCCTGCATCGCACGCTGGTCGCTTCTGGCGGCGGGTCTGCCGCTTTCCATTCCGGGCGTCTCCATGGACCGGCGCTGCGGCAGCGGCCTGCAGGCGGTGATCGACGCGGCCATGCGGATCCAGACCGGAGCGGCCGATGTGGTCCTGGCCGGCGGGGTCGAGAGCATGAGCAATGTCGAATACTATTCCACCGACATGCGGAACGGGGCCCGGGCCGGATCGGTGACCATGCATGACCGCCTGGCCCGCGGCCGGGTGATGAGCCAGCCGGTGGAGCGTTTCGGGGTGATCAGCGGCATGATCGAGACCGCCGACAATCTGGCCCGGGACTATGGCATCACCCGCGAGGAGAGCGACGCCTATGCGGTGATGAGCCACCAGCGGGCCGTGGCCGCCTGGAACGCCGGGACATTCGCCGACGAGCTGGTCCCGGTGTCGGTCAAGCAGAAGAAGGGTGATCCCCTGGTCTTTGACCGCGACGAAGGGCCCCGCGCCGACGCCAGCATGGAGACCCTTGGCCGGCTGCGCGCCATCGAGAAGGACGGGGTGGTCACGGCCGGCAACGCCAGCCAGCAGAACGACGCCGGCGCCGCCTGCCTCGTGGTGGCCGAAGACAAGCTTGAGGAGCTGGGCCTTGAGCCCATGGGCTTCTTCCACAGCTGGGCCGCCGCCGGCTGCGATCCCTCCCGCATGGGCATCGGCCCGGTTCCGGCCGTCGAGCGCCTGTTCGCCCGTAATGGCCTCGGCTGGAATGACATCGACCTGGTCGAACTGAACGAGGCCTTCGCGCCCCAGGTTCTCGCGGTGCTCAAGGGCTGGGGCTGGGACGACCGCGACAAACTGAACGTCAATGGCGGCGGCATCAGCCTGGGTCACCCCATCGGCGCCACCGGCGGCCGCATCCTGGCCAACCTGCTGCGGGAGCTGAAGCGCCGCGACGGCCGCTATGGCCTGGAGACCATGTGCATCGGCGGCGGCCAGGGCATTGCGGCGATCTTCGAGGCCGCCTGATCGATCCGCTACCGGACAAGGTTGGCGACGTCAGATGGCCGCCAGCCGATACATCCGCTTTTCCGGGACATAGACCCGTCCGGCGATCTGGTCGGCCAGTTGGCCGGTCAGCGCTGCCGCCACATCGTCCAGCACCCGGCCTGACTGGTTGAAGTAGCAGTGATGGTTGGCGTCGCCCGCCCAGGCGCCGTCGCCGGCGTCGCTGAAGGCCGCAGCGTCGACCAGATTGATCCGTTTGGGGATCAGGTCGATCAGTCGCGGGCCGTCGGAACCCAGGCGGTCCGGCTGGTTCTTGGTGATGTCCGAGGCCAGAAGGGCGCGGTCCAGCCTTGAGAAATAGACCGTCACGCCCCGGGCGATCCGCGGCAGCAGGGCCAGCTTGTGGTCATGTTCGAAGCCGTCCTCGTCCTCGTCGGGCGCGGCCATGATGATCTGGTCACACAGGCGGGACAGGTTGTTGGTTCCCCGGCCGATCACATATTGCAGGGCGTGGCGCAGCAGGTAGTTGCCCATGGAATGGGCCACCACATGGATCCGCTGCTGGCAGAGGTCGGCCGGCGAGAGGGCGTCGATATAGTCCTTCACCCGGACAAAGGCGCGGCCAAGCGCCGGGCCAGACGCCTTGGCGTCCTCGCGGTCGCGGAAATAGGAGACAAAGGGCAAAGCCTCCCCGTCCGAAGGCCAGGTGAAGACCACCAGGTTCACATCCAGGCCCCGCTGCGCCAGTCCGCGTTTCAGCCTGGCGCCCGAGATCAAGGCTTCCTCGAATGTGGTGTTGAAGCCATGGACGAACATCACCGTGTCGCGCTGGCGGTCCATCATCTGGCGATAGACATTTGACAGGAAGGGCGTCGAGCCCTTGACGGCAAAGCTGCCGTCGCCCGGGTCCCGGCGTTCCTCATAGACGGTAACCGCCCTGACCCTGAGGCTGGCGCCACCGTCCAGCACAGTGGCGCGGCCATATCTCAGGCCGGCCGAGGCATCCGGATTGAAACTGTTGCCGAAGGTCGGTCCACCCGCACGGCTGACCAGGTTGCGGTTGGTCAGGAAGAAAAGCTCAATATCGGCCATGTCGCGCTCCGGTCAGCAGAAGTCTGCTCGCGGGCTGCGATAAAATCAATCAAGAGGTGTTGTGACTAAAAATACGCCTGAGCGGCAGGGCGCGAATCAGCCGCCTTCCGCACCGCCAACCCTGTTCACCGAGCCGTTGCGGCGGGACAGTTCGTCCAGTTGTTCCTTGGAAGCCGCCGTCTGGGCGGCCCATTCTTCCTCGGTCTTGCAGATCTTCTTGGTCGGCAGCCGGCTACCGGTGATGACCAGGGTCTTGCAGATCCTGCCGTCGGCGCCGAGCGTCTTCCTGCCGTCGGTGGCGTAAACGCCTGCCTTGTCGGTGATTGTGGTGACCTGGGCCAGGGCCATGACTGGCGTCAGGGCGGCGGCCAGCACGGCCAAAGTGAACAGCGACTTCATGTTGCGCCTCGGAGATCTGTCCAGGGACACTGCGGCAAGTTTACCCGCCCTGCAAGTCCAGGGAGATCAGCCGATTCTTACCCCCGGAGGCGGCGGCATGTCCTCAGGCACGAAGAAGTCCGGCATCAGCGGACGGGTCGGGTCGACGCGGTAGGGCTCGAAGTCCCTCACGCCCTCTGCATAGAGGAAGCTGTCATCGATCAGGAACTGGCCGGTGAAGTCCCGGGCCGGCTTGCAGAAGATGGCATGGGCGGCGTCGGCCATGATCTCGGGCGTCCGGCACATCCTCATGCCGTCATCCCCGGCCAGGGCAAACTGGATGGCCGCCGTAGCGATCCCCGTGCGCGGCCAGAGGGCGTTGAAGGCGATGCCGGCCCCGCTGTACTCATCGGCCATGCCCAGCATGCAGAGGCTCATGCCGTACTTGGCCATGGAATAGGCGACATGCCGGCCAAACCAGTGGGGCGCCAGGTCCAGCGGCGGCGACAGGGCCAGGACATGGGGATTGGCCGCCCGTTTCAGGTGCGGGATACAGGCCTTGGAGACCAGGAAGGTACCCCGGGCATTGACCTGATGCATCAGGTCGTAGCGCTTCATGTCGGTGGCCTCGGTCCCGGTCAGCTGGATGGCCGAGGCGTTGTTGACGCAGATATCGATACCGCCAAAGGCCGCCGCTGTGCGCTCGACCGCCTCCAGCACCGAGGCCTCGTCCCGAACATCGACCACCAGGGGCAGGGCCTTGCCGCCCGCCGCCTCGATCTCCTCGGCCGCCGAATAGATGGTTCCAGGCAGGTGTTTGTGGGGTTCGGCTGTCTTGGCCGCCACGGCGATATTGGCGCCGTCCCTGGCCGCCCGCAGGGCGATGGCCAGGCCGATACCCCGGCTGGCGCCGGTGATGAACAGGGTCTTGCCGGCGAGGGACATGGCGGGCTGGGACATGGCGTTTGGCCTTCATTTGGGCTAGGTATTACTGACGGTATTACATCGGGACCGGTGACAATGCGAGTGACGACAAAGGGCCAGGTGACCATTCCGCTGGAGATCAGGCGGGAACTCGGCGTCAGCGCGGGCGACGATGTCGAGTTTGTCCGGGACGGCGCCTCGGTCGTTGTCCGAAAAGCTATGCCCGAGGCAGAATCGGCTGACGCCCTGCGCCGGCGCATCGAGACCTGGCTGGACCGTTTCACCGGCAGCGCTGACGCCGATGCAACGACGGACGGCATCCTGGACGTGACCCGCGGAGGGGAACGCCGGACGTCCGATCCTGCGCTGTCCGACAATGGCTGAGGTTCTTGCGGACAGCTCCATCCTGATCGATCTGGCGACCAGCGATCCTGTCTGGTCGCCCTGGTCACGTCAGAAACTGCTCGAGGCCCGGTTGGCCGGTCCGGTGCTTATCAACCAGATCGTCTATGCCGAATGCCTGATGGCCTTTCGGCGATCGGGCCAGACGATGCTGGAGGACGAATCGATCATCACGCGACGGGATCTGCCATGGCGCGCAGCGGAAATCGCCGCTGGCGCCTGTGCTGACTATCGCCAGCGCGGTGGAACCCGGGAAACGATTCTGCCGGACTTCCTGATCGGCGCCCATGCCGAGGTCGAAGGTCTGACCCTGCTGACCCGCGATCCCCGCCGCATAAGGGCGGCCTTCCCGGGGGTGGAGGTGATCACCCCCGGGGCAGCCTGAGGGAGTCTAGCCGACCCCGGTCGTCTCGACCGACAGGGCCCAGAGCCGGTCGGCGCTTTCGGGGTCCAGGGCATGGGGCAGGACCCCCGCCCAGGGCATGGCTTCGGTCCAGGGACCGGCCTGGGCGCAGTCTTCCAGATAGAGGCCGCCGATGCCTTCCAGCTCGGCCCCGACCGCCGCCCAGACGCTGGTGCTGGCGCCCTGTTCGGTGGTCTTGAAGCCGTCGCGAACCTTGCCGTTGTCGTCGATCCAGCCCATGGCCTTCTGCTCCTCGAGGGGCAGGTGGCGCTGAAGCGGGGTCATGATCCCGCCGGGCATGACGGCGTTGGCGGTGATGCCGCGATCCTTGAACCGCTTGTGGAAGCCCACCGCGAACAGGGCGTTGGCCGTCTTGGCCTGGCCATAGCTTTCCCACTTGTCATAGGGGCCATTGCGGAAATGGGGGTCGTCCCAGCGGATGCCCGACCGCCGATGGCCGATGGACGACAGGGAGACAAGCCGCGAGGTCTTGCCGCTGACCTTGGCGCCGGCTTCCAGGGCCGCCGCCAGGGGAACGGTCATCAGGTAATGGCCGAAGTGATTGGTGCCGATCTGCATCTCCAGACCGTCCTTGGTATAGTCCAGCGGACAGGCCATGACGGCGGCGTTGTTGATCAGGATGTTCAGCGGCCGGTCGCCCCAGCGCTCGGTAAAGGCGCGGATGGAGGCGAAGTCCGACAGGTCCAGCATCGACCAGCTGGCCTTGCCCGGCGCCCCGGCATTGATGTCGGCCACGGCCGCCTCGGCCAGGTCCGGCTTGCGGGCGGCGATGACGACCTCTGCGCCCGCCAGGGCCAGGGCCCGGGCAGTTTCGATCCCGATGCCGGTGGCGGCGCCGGTGACGATGGCCGTCATGCCGGAGAGGTCATGGCCCTCCGTGACCTGCCTTGCGGGGGTAAAGGGCCCGAAGGCCGAGGTGATGCGCGTGGTCATGGAAATATCCTCCCTGTCGATCGTTCTTGGGCGACCTTGTTCAAGTCTTGAGTCGGGGCGGGTCGAGCACCGGGCCCGCGGTCAGACCGCCCGGTACCAGGTCACCCCGTCTTCGCCCGGTTCCGCCACGGCCTGGCCGCGACCGATCAGGCAGTTGAGATGGGCCAGGCTCTCGCCGGTGGCCATACCCATCAGGTCGGGGCCGATGGGCCGGGCGAAAAGGGAGCCGAACACATCGATGGAGCGTTTCGGCTCGGCCAGGGACTTTTCCAGCCGGCCCAGCTGCCGTTCATGGCCGGCGATCAGATGGTCTAGCCTGGCATGCAGGCCATGGAAGGGATCGTTATGGGCAGGCAGGACCAGAACGCTGTCAGGCACGATCGTCTTCAGCCGCGCCAGGGATGTCAGCCAGTCGGTCAGGGGGTCACCGTCCGGCTCGGTCGGAAACACCGATACGTTCGATGAGATGCGCGGCAGCACCTGGTCACCGGAAATGAACAGGTTCAGCGCTTCGCACCACAGACAGGCATGGTCCGGCGAATGGCCGTTTCCGGTCACCACCCGCCAGTCGTTGTCGCCGATCCGGAAAACCTCGCCGTCTTCCATCCGTCGATAGCTGTCGGGGAGCTGGTAGATGGCCTTGCCGAAGCCGCCGAACCGCGTCCGGTAGTTTTCGATGGCGTCCTCGTCCCAGCCGGCCGCCTTGTAGAATCGCAGACCGTCCTCCGGCGCCTCGCGCCCGGTGTCAGCCACCAGCAGCCGGCACTGGAAATATTCCAGCCGGGTCATCCACAGCCGGCACTGGAACTTGCGGGTCAGCCAGCCGGCCAGGCCGATATGGTCGGGATGCAGATGGGTGACGATCACCCGGGTGATCGGCAGGTCGCCCAGAACGCCCTTGAAGGCTGTCCGCCAGGCCTGGGCCGTGTCCTTGGTCTGAAGTCCGGTGTCGACGATCGCCCAGCCTTCTCCATCGCGGATGGCCCAGACATTGATGAAGGCCAGGGAGCCGCCCAGGTGCTGGCGCAGCCACAGGACTCCGGGCGCAACCTCGACGGCGTCGCCCGCACCGGGGGTCGGAACGGTCTCGAAGGGATAGTCCAGCCTGGGCCGGCGGATCTCCACCGCGATATCCTCTACGCCGTCATGCATATGCCCGCTCTCCGATGAACAGGGCCATCATCCGACGTTCAGCGCCGCGCCGCAATTGCGCCCGTAAAGGGAGCCATCTTGACCGCTCCCCCAGCGGCGCGTTTATGAGCGCCAAAACAACAAAACCACCGCCCAGGAGCCCGGGTCATGAGTCGTCTTCGTATTGGTGTTGCAGCCGCCCTGCTGCTCGCCCTGGCCGCGCCCGTCGCGACCACCGCCGCCCCCAAGAAGCCGGCCGCCCTGGCGCCCGGCGCGATCGCTGAAAAGGACCGCACCCGCGGCATGGCCGAGGCGCCCGCCCTGGCCCAGGCTGGCGGCCTGGCCTGTCAGGTCACCGACGCCCGGTTCGTGATCACCGACGTCAAGGCCAAGATCAACTATTACGAAGTCGCCTGTGACCAGGGCCTGGGCTACATCGTGCTGTCCGACCCGGCCAAGCCGGCGCCGACCCTGGCCACCTGTTATGAGGCCAACAAGGCCGTCGGCCCGAAGGGCGAGCCCAGCCCCCTGGCCTGCAAGCTGCCCGCCAACCTGGACCTTCAGGCCCAGCTGCCGGCCTATGTGGCCAAGGCCAAGTCCAGCTGTGTCATCGAAAAGAGCCGCTATATCGGCGCCAGCCCGACCAAGACCTTTGTCGAACTGGCCTGCCAGGGCGGCGCCGGCTACATCATGATCACGGCGGCCCCGGCCAACCTGACGGCCGATGTCGAGATGTCCAACTGCCTCAACTACGAGGCCGGTTCGACGGTCGGTTGTGAACTGACCGACCGCGCCACCCAGCTGGCTGTGGTCGACACCCTCGTCGCCAGCTCGGGCAAGGCCTGCACCGTCAAGGACAAGCGCTACGTCCTGACCACCCGCACCGGCAGCAACTGGTTCGAAGCGGCCTGCGACAATGACACGGGCTACATGATCGAACAGGCGGCCAATGGCAGCCTGGCCCGCGCCCTGGCCTGCGCCGATGCCGACTTCGTCGGCGGCGGCTGCACCCTGACCGACAGCCGCGCCGCAAAGACCGAACAGAACGGCCTCTACAGCCGCCTGGCCACCAATGCCGGCTTCAAGTGCAATGTCGAGCAGTACGGCGTGTTCAGCGTCCCGGCCAAGGAAGTGGTCGAGCTGAAGTGCACCGATCGTCCGGACGGCGCCATCGCCGAGTTCAAGGGCTCGACCGGCGTCATCTACAACTGCGCCCTGGCCGATGCTCAAGGCTACCGCTGCTCCTTCACCAAGAAGGACCTGGCCTTCGCCCAGATCACCCGCGATCTGAAGTCCCTGAAAGAGACCACCTGCGTCGTTGGCGACACCCGCGCCATGGACAAGGCGACCGACACCACGGTCTATCTGGAAGCCGGCTGCAACGACGGCCAGGGCAGCTATGTGATCGGCTACCAGCGCGGCGGCGCCAAGCCCGTCGAGCTTCTGGCCTGCGTCCAGGCCAAGTCCCTGGGCGGCTGCAAGCTGGCCGGCAACAACTGATCGCTTTTCAGTCCTGTTGAAACCGGAAGGGGCCCCCCGGCATGCCGGGGGGCCCTTTTCTTGCCTTGCCGCCTGGCCATTTCTGGAGGCTGCTGATGGATCCGTCCCTGATCGAACAGTCCCTCGAGGCGCTGGCCGCCCGTGTCGGCGACCCCGCGCCCCTGGTCTATGAGCGGCTCTTCGCGCTCCAGCCGGACGCCCGCGCCCTGTTTGTCGGCGACCGGACTGGCGCCGCCAGGGGCGAGATGCTGGCCATGGTCTTCGAGGTGCTGATGGACCTGGCGGCGGGCGGAACCACCGGCGCCAACATGATCCGCGCCGAGCGGGTCAATCACGACGGCCTTGGCGTCGACCCCGAGGTCTTCGCCAGCTTCTTCGGCGTGGTGGCCCAGGTGGTGCGCGACGGCGCCGGCCCGGACTGGACCCCGCAGATGGACGCCGCCTGGGACCTGCTGCTGGCCCGGGCGGCGCTGGTTGTCGGCGAAAGCTAGTGGATAGACCCTGACACTGGAGTGCTGTTGGAGACGGCTCGGCGAGGGTCCGCTGGCGGGCCTGGAGCCTGTGACCGGGTTCCACCCCTTGCGGACATTCGAAACGAGGCGTTCCCGAGTCTGTGACATGACTCAAAGCAGCGGTTCGAAGCGTCTGCTTTCGGGAAGCGCCGGGAACCAGATCTCGCGTCTGCTGCTGGCGTTGACACAACCCGCGTTTGCCGGAAGCTAAATGCTGCTGTGGATTAGGAGCCTGGGAGCGCCCGAGGCGGGCCAGGCTGAAACCACCCGAAAACGCTAAGTCATCAGTAATAGGCGCTTAACCAGCGATGTTCCAAAAAAGGAAAACAATCAGGGCATGATGTTGTGAAACACATAAAAATCGGGTTCAAGATCGGCGTCGTTTTTTGTGCTTTGACCGTCCTGACATTTGTTGTTTCAGCCCTCGTTTTCGTGAATCTGCTCCAGATCAGCAAAGCGACAAGCTGGAGCGATCACACCTTTCGGGTGATGGAGCAAATCGACAAAGCCGGGACGTCGATGGTCGACCAGGAGACCGGCGTCCGCGGATACCTGGTTTCCGGAAACGCCAACTTCCTTGAGCCGTTTCGTAACGGCCGCAGCGGCATTGGCGCCGCCGTCGCCGAGATGGCGACCTTGACCGCCGACAATGCTGCGCAGCAGGCACGGATCGCCACACTCAAGGTCGAGGTGGCACGGTGGGAGACCGATATAGCCGACCGGGAGATTGCGCTGGTTGAGGCGGGTGGGTTGGAGGCGGCCCGCGCTCTGGAAGCATCGGGCGCGGGCAAAGCGTCCATGGATGCTATCCGCCAGACTCTAGGCGAGATGCGTAGCGACGAGGTCAGCTTGCTGGTCGTGCGCGCGGCTGAGCGCGACCACAACATCCTCATGAGCCAGATCTTTCTTGCCGCCGGAGCCTTCCTCTCGGCGGCGCTCTCTATCGCGCTTGGCCTGACGTTGACCCGTCTGATTGCCCGGCCTGTCAGGGCTCTCAACACAGTCGTCACCAAGATGGCCTCGGGCGATCTTGCCGTCACGGTCGAGGGACAGGACCGTCGGGACGAGTTGGGCGACTTGGCCAAAGCCGCGCAGATCTTGAAAGACAACAGCCTCAGAGCGCGGGCACTCGAGGCTGAGGCGGCCGATTTGAGGGCTGCGGCGGATACGGAACGAGGACGCGGTGAAACCGAGCGGCGTCTGGTTGAGGCCGAGCAGACGATTGTGATCGGCGCCCTCGCCTCGAGCCTTGGTCTCCTCGCGCAAGGCGATCTGACCGGGCGTATCGAGGTCGAGTTCGGGGGCAAGTTTTCGCAGATCAGGTTCGATTTCAACGCGGCGGTCGATAGTCTGAAAGAGACAATCGGCGTGATCGGCGGCAACGCCTCCGCCATCCACTCTGAGGCCGGCGAGATCAGCAAGGCCGCAGACGACCTGTCGCGCCGGACCGAGAAGCAGGCCGCGACGCTCGAACAGACGGCGGCCGCGCTCGACCAGATCACCGCCACGGTCAAGCGCACTGCCGAGGGTGCCGACCGCGCCGGTACGGTGGTGGCGGAAGCCAAGTCTGCCGCCGAGCAAAGCGGTCAGGTCGTCTCCCGCGCTGTGGCTGCGATGGGCGAGATCGAGCGGTCCTCGGACCAGATCACCCAGATCATCGGGGTCATCGACGAGATCGCGTTCCAGACCAATCTGCTGGCCCTGAACGCGGGCGTCGAGGCCGCACGGGCCGGCGACGCGGGTCGCGGCTTTGCCGTGGTGGCCTCCGAGGTGCGGGCCTTGGCCCAGCGCTCGGCCGAGGCCGCTAAAGAAATCAAGTCCCTGATCGCGGCCAGCAGCGGCCAGGTCAAGGCCGGGGTTGGTCTGGTGGGCGAAACCGGCGAGGCCCTGACGGCCATCGTCGAGCGGGTGGCCGAGATCAACGGTCTGATGGCAGAGATCACCGCCTCGGCCAAGGAACAGGCGATGGCGCTCACCGAGGTCAACACGGCCGTCAACCAGATGGACCAGACGACCCAGCAGAACGCGGCCATGGTGGAGCAGTCCACGGCGGCCAGCCAAAACCTGTCGCAGGAAGCCGAGGAGCTGGCCGCACTGGTCTCGCGCTTCAAAGTCGGAGAGGGGGGCGCGATCCGCCGCCGTGGCAATGCGGTCCATGCGGCCCAGGCCCGGATCGAGGCCGAGGTGCGTCCGTCCGCCAGCCGCACGGCCGCTGTCGAAACCCACCGCCCGGCGCCCCAGTCGGTCGGCAATACGGCCCTGAAGGCCGACGAGTGGGAATCCTTTTGACTATGGCTGCTTCGCGAACAGAGGCGGACGGTATGCTGGAACTGATCTCGTTCGAGATCGGGGGTCAGGAATACTGTATCGACGTTCGCTCGGTGCGCGAGATCCGTGGCTGGACCACGACCACACCGATGCCCCAGACGCCGGACTATGTGCTGGGGGTGATCAACCTGCGTGGGGTGATCATGCCAGTACTGGACCTGAGATCCCGCCTGGGGCTGGGCAGGACCGAGCCGTCGTCGCGCCACGTCATCGTGGTGATCGAACAGGACACCCGCACCGCCGGCGTCCTGGTGGACGGGGTGCAGGAGACCTTCCAGGTCGCTACCTCCTTGCTTCAAGTTCCCCCGGCGATGGACAGCGCCACCACAGGCCAGTTTGTCGATGCCATCATCCCACTTGGCGAGCGCATGCTGAGCCGGCTGGTCGTGGGGGCCCTGCTACCGCGTGAGACCCTGGAGATGACCGAAGCGGGCCGGCACGCCGAGGACGCCTGAAGGCATTTGAGCGGACAGTGACATTTCGCAAAATGGCGCTTTGACGCAAAGCGGGCTGGGGACGATGTTTTGGGCGTCTGTTTTGCAGCCGGACGTTAATGACCGGTCCTGGCGCATACCAGACATCGACTTTGAGGAGACTGGCTGTCCGCTTTCCCCCCGAAACGGTATTTTGCGGAGTGCGCATTCGGGCATGGTTCAAAGGTCGCACCTGGAATAGCATTGCCCGGCTTTGGGGGAATGCCTTTGACCGAGACCGTTGAGACGCTGAAAGCGAAGGCGTGCGAGATCACGGGTTTGAACGACTTCGGCGACGCCTGGTTCGAGCAACCGCTTGCGGCTTGGGCTAAGGACCTTGGCGGACCCTTCCTAAGTGACTCCGGTCGCCGGTTTCTGGCCCGTTTAGCCGTAACAAACCTCTGTCGGCGCCTTGAGGTGATCGACTGGTGGACGCGCCACCCGGAGATCGACGACGTACCGATCCCGGCGATCCTGTACATTACCGGGCTTGAGCGCAGCGGCACGACCTTCCTGCACAACCTGCTTGCCCTGCACCCAGCCGCCCGACCGCTGTTGCGGTGGGAACTCATGCGTCCGGCCCCCCCGCCCGAAGCCAACTCCTACCTCACCGATCCCCGCATCGCCGAGGTCCAGGCCTCGGCCGACCGCCTGCGCGGAACGCTGCTGGAACAGATGCATTGGGTGAATGCCGACGACCCCGAAGAGTGCACTTGGGCCGCGTTGGACTGCACCGGCCTACTTGGCCGCTCGGCCATCCTATTCATGCCGACCTGGGGCCGATGGATTGCGCAAAACGACCTGACGCCTTCGTTCCTCGAATACAGGCGGCTCATCAAGCTCCTGCTCTGGCGCAACCCCCTCAATTCTGGCGGGCATCTTGTGCTCAAGAGCCCGCAGAATTCGCGCAATGTCGGGCAATTCTCAGCGGCCTTTCCTGAGGCCTCATTTGTGTTCACTCACCGCGATCCTTTTAGGATTTGCACCTCGAGCTGCACGATGCTGGAGCACAGCACGGCGTCTCTGACATCTCAGGAAGACTTCTGGCGGCCGGAGGGCCCCGGCGTCACCGAGACGATCCGCCATCTGGAACTCGGACTGACGCGCATGACGGCTTTCGATGACGCGCCGGGAGCGAGGGTCACGCACGCGGCCTATCCGGCGCTGATGGCCGATCCAGCCTCTGCCATTCGGCGCATCTACGAGCAGTTGAGGTTCGACAGCCCTCGGAACCTTGCTGATCGGATCGCGTCCTTCATCGCGGCCCAATCAGCCGGGAAGCGGGCGCCCGCACCTAAGTCCCTGCCGACCTATGGCCTGGATCACGAAACCTTTCTGTCGCGGCCCGTCATCGCGACCTACATGCGGCGCTTTGCAGTCGAACCTGAAACCGTGCGCATGACCGGAGCCTAATAGTCTGGGTCTTGTTTCAACCGCAACCGACCTCGCTTGCCTCTACTTCTCGGCCAGAAGACAATGACCGCTACCCCCCCCTCTCGGAACTTCGGCAGGCCTGTTTACGGGTAGAAAGCCCGAGAGCGGCGAATTCGAGACCAGGGCCGCTCCCGGGAGGACGCCAGGCGTCACATTCTATCCACTAGCCCCTGGCTTCTGCAGCAATCGCCTCGGCCGCCGCGAACAGGGCCGGATCGACCTTGGCCTCCACTGCGGCGACATTGTCATCCAGCTGCGAAGGCCGGCTGGCGCCGACAATGGCCGAGGCGACATTGGGCTCGCGCAGCACCCAGGCCAGGGCAAACTGCGCCAGGGTCAGGCCGGCCTCGGCGGCCAGGGGCTTCATCCGGACCGCCGCCTCCAGCACCGGGCGCTGCATCCAGTTCTTCATCGAGCCGCCCATGGCGTCGCTGGCTGCCCGGCTGTCGGCCGGCGGCGGGGCGTCGGGGTCATACTTGCCGGTCAGCACACCCTGGGCCAGGGGCGACCAGACGATCTGGGAAATGCCATTGGCGGCGCACAGCGGGATGACCTCCTTCTCGGGCCGCCGCCACA
Organism: Caulobacter sp.; assembly: GCA_029866155.1. Taxonomy (GTDB): domain Bacteria; phylum Pseudomonadota; class Alphaproteobacteria; order Caulobacterales; family Caulobacteraceae; genus Caulobacter. The sequence goes on from JARWZW010000052.1 coordinate 24,890, forward strand.
GCAGGCTGTATTGCGGCTGGCTGGAGACAAAGGCCTCGACCCCGGGGGTCGCCAGGGCGTCCTGGATGTTCTGCGGCGACCATTCGGAAAAGCCGATATAGCGGGCCTTGCCCTGCCGGACGATCTCGCTGAGGGCCTCGAGCGTCTCCTCAATCGGCGTTTCGGGGTCATAGCGATGGCACTGATAGAGATCGACATGGTCGACCTTCAGCCGCTTGAGGGAGGCGTCGATCTGCTTGAACACCTGGGCCCGGGACAGGCCCTTGTCGCCGCCGCCCATGTCGCCGAACAGCTTGGTGGCCAGGACATAGCGGTCGCGGGGAACCCCGGCCAGGGTCTCGCCCAGCACGGTCTCGGCGGCGCCCCTGCCATAGACATTGGCCGTGTCGATCAGGTTGATCCCCAGGTCCAGGGCCCGGTGCACGCAGGCGGCGGCATTGTCCGCCTCGACCCCGACGCCATAGGTCAGCCATGACCCCAGCGAGATTTCCGAAACCTGCAGATCGCTGGATCCCAGCTGACGATAGCGCATGGTGATGACTCCCTGATTTTGCCGTCAGCTTAGGCGGTTGCGGGGGGGAGAGAAGGGAGATTCCGGACAAAAATCCTTCTCCCCTCGAGGGAGAAACTCACGCAGCCGCAGGCTGACGGTTGAGGGGGGCGTTCCGCGCGGCCGCTGCCGGCAGCCCTTTTAATGATCAAGGATTAAATCCGGCGCGGCCCCTCATCCGTCGGCTTCGCCGACACCTTCTCCCTGCAGGGATAATAGATTTTTCGTGGTCGTCCGCCCGCTACCCCTCCCAGTCCGCCAGCAGTATCCCCGCCAGCTGCTCCACCAGGGCGCCCCGGTTCCGGAAGGCGCTGGTCAGGTGGTAGATCTGGATGTCGGGGCTGACGAAGCCCGAGATGTCGTCCAGCAGGCTGCGGGCCGCCGGACCCAGCTTCATGGCCGGTATGGTGTTGTAGCTCTTGGGCATGCGGAACAGGTCCACCCCGGCCCGCTGCAGCAGGTAATAGGTCAGGGTCTGGTTGGGATAGGGGGCGAACAGCAGGTCCGCCGCCTCGCAGATGCGGTCCGGGCTCAAGGCCTCGCGAAAGGCGCGGTCATAGAGCATCACCCCGGTGTTCATGTATCGGCCGGGGTCCAGCACCGGCAGGGCCAGCCCGCGCGCGTCGCAATACTGCCGGATCACCTCGAAGGACTGCTCGGCATGACCGGCGCTGGTGCCGGTGAAGCCGCAGGCGCCGGGCGGGACCAGCTCGAACAGGTCGCCGGCGCCCTGCCGCACCAGGCAGCTGTCATCCACCACCAGCACCCGGTCGTAGGCGCCCGGTTCCAGGAACTTCCAGGCGTAGAAGGCCTTGGCGGCATAGGCCCGCTTGTTCCGCCGTCCCGGCCGGTCGGCAAGGTCAGCCAAGGGAAAGTCCGCTAACGGAGGATCCTCGGTGACAAGGTGCAGGTCGGCGCCGACCTGTCTCGCATATTGGGCGAAGGTCCGGGCGCTGGCCGCCGCCCAGGGCCGGTCGCCAATGGCGATCATGACGATGGCGCGTTTTTCCGAGGACAAATGTCGCCACTTTCGACGTTTCGGCCCCGGGGCGGGGCGGCCTGTTCGAGCCCGGTCTATCCGCCGCCCCGGACGTTTTGAAGTTGCAATCGTCCGCCGCGCGGCCGGCGCCGGCAAGCAGGCATGATCAAGTGGCCAGGCCGGCGCAGCCCCTTGTTTGGTCTCATAGCCGCGACCCCTCGAACGCCATTTCCCCGTTATCCCGGGCCGCCCGCAGGGACGACCCGGGATCCAGGGCCACGCCCTCACTGTCGCCGTCGTGCATAGCCTGCCTTGCAGCCCTGGGCCCCGGCTCTGCGCTGCGGTCCGGCCGGATGACGGAGGTATTGAAATCTTGGCCGGGTCGATCGTCGCTCATCTGGCGCCGGACATGCCTGCCGACCACAGAAAGACTGTGCGGACCCCGCCCCGCGCCCTAAAGTCTTCCTCATGCCGCCCAACTCCAGACACCTGTCCGCCAATGCCCCCATGCTGTCCATCCGGGGCCTGACCCGGTCCCTGCCGGGGGGGCGGGTGCTGTTTTCCGGGCTGGACCTGGACATTGCGCCGGGGGAGCTGGTGGCCATCATGGGGGAGTCGGGGGTCGGCAAGTCGACCCTGCTCAATGTGATTGCCGGGCTGGACCGGGCCGACGCCGGAACGGTCAGCATCGGCGGCGCCCTGCTGTCGGCCCTGGATGACGACGGCGCCACCCTGCTGCGCCGGGACAGGATCGGCTTTGTGTTCCAGGCCTTCCACGTCCTGCCCCACCTGACCCTGGCCCGCAATGTCGCCCTGCCCCTGGTGCTGGGCCATGGCGATCCGGCGGAGGCGACCCGCCAGGCCGAGGCCATGCTGGCCGATGTCGGCCTGCCCGGCCGGGGCGGCGACTATCCGCGCCAGCTGTCGGGGGGCGAGCTGCAGCGGGTGGCCATCGCCCGGGCCCTGATCCACCGCCCGGCCCTGATCCTGGCCGACGAGCCGACCGGCAACCTGGACCCGGAAACCGCCGACCGGATCCTGGGCCTGCTGACCGCCCAGGTCCGCCAGGCCGGCGCCGCCGCCCTGATCGTCACCCATTCGGAAAAAGCCGCCGCCGCCGCCGACCGGGCCCTGCGCCTGACCCATGAGGGACTGGTGTCGGCGGTCGCTGCGGAGGCGGCTGCGTAGCGTTTGGCGGTTGGGTTGATTGGTGCACTGTCACCGCAATTCTGACGGCGAACCCCCGGGCTGCCGGGGTCAGAAACGCGCCTGGAATCGAATCCCGGTGAACAGGGCGTCGTCCCGGTCGGAATTGCCTGGCGCGATGTAGTTGAGAGAGGCCGTCAGTCTCAGAGTCTCCAGCACCGCCAGACTGTAGAAGGCTTCCAGACCCTGTTCATGCCGGAGATTGTTGATGCCGACGGTCTGCAGTCCATCCAGCAGTCTGCTGCTGAGATTGTATCGAAAATAGCCAAGGCCCCAACGATCATCCGTCCGGTTGGCCAGGGGGCTGTCGCCGCCGACTCCTGCCAGGAGACTGCTTTCGATCGTGTTGGGGTTGCCGTCCGAGATCGCGGCCTGACCATACACACCCCAGCCCTTGCCGGCATTGTAGGACAGGTACTGCTGGAACGAGTAGGCGAGGTACCAGTAGCCTGATTTTTCGCCAATGACCGCCTCGGCCTCCGGCGGGAGCGCCAGTTGGGGGATGTCGTTCAGATCCAGACCGCGCTGGGAACTGTAAACGGCCCGGACACCCTGGAACCCGGGCTTTCCACCAAGGAAGGTGACCGGCCTGGTCGCCGAAAGGCTGACCGTGACGCCATCCTCGAACGGGGCCTCCAGCACCTTGGAATCCTGAGCGTTCCGCGGATCATAGATCATGACCGTGGTTATGAGGGAGTCGGTTCTGACGGTCCCCATGGCGCCCAGAAGGTAGGGCGGGGTTACCCCGCTGATCGGCGCCGCCAGACCGACATGCGAAAAGGTACTGATGCCGCCGCCGCCGATGAGCGGAGTCCGGGCGGCGGCGTCCAGCATGTTGAATTTTCCGAGGCTGACCGAGACCTGGTCATCGAAGGTCTGGGTGAGAACAACCGCCGTTTCGGCGTCATCACCGCCAAGCCTCGGAAATCCCATCGCGACATTGACGGGCAGGAGCGATCCATCGCCCTGATTGTTCACATCGTCTCCATGGACCCATTCCTGATGGATCGAGACCGTCAGCCCGGGCCACAGGCCCAGCCGGCTCCCGTCCAGGCCCAGGGTGGCGTCTAACTTGCCGCCGATTTTCCAGTCGGAATCTCCATCGCCGGTAACAGCGCTTTGGGCGAACTCGGTCAAAGACAAACCAAGATCGATTCCGGCGTCCGCGAGGTCGCGCTTCAGGTCCGGGGCTTCGTCCGCATGGGCCTGATTTGACAGGACAAGGACCAGCACCCCTGTTGCGGCCGCCAGCGCTTTGCATTTGAACCGCATCGTTAACCTCGTTCATGCCTCGTCGTCGGGGGGGCCATTTCAAACCTGCCGGAACCGAGGGATGGGGCCCGGAACCGGTTCGTCCCAAACCCCGTCTCCGGGTCCGTTGTTGTCACCCCTCCCGCCGGTTGACCCTGGCGAAACAGCGTCATCTGCGGGACGAGAGTAAGGCCATGGTTCTAGCCGGTGAAGCGCTGCTGCCCGTCCAGCCAGGTGGAGTGAATCCGGATACTTCTGATGGTGTCGGCAGCGACTTCGGTCGGGTCGCGCTCCAGCACCACCAGGTCGGCCGATTTGCCGACCTCGAGACTGCCGCAGGTATCATCGAGATGACACTGCCATGCCGCATCGATCGTCACCGCCCTCATGGCCTCAAGGGTGGAGATGCATTCCGCCGGATTGAGGATACCGCCACCTTCATTCATGTCACGGACGACGGCGTTCTCGATGCATCTCAGAGGGTCGATCGGCGTTACATTGTAATCTGAGTGAAGCGAAATGCGCAGGCCGCCGGACAAGGCGGACCGGCAGGGGTCCAGCCGGTTTGCGCGGTCTGGGCCCAGGAGCCGGTCACGGAAGGCGCGACCCCAGTAATGGACATGACCGATCAGGAAGGAGGGGGAAAGGCCCAGGGTCTTCATCCTTGCGATCTGGTCGTCATGCAGGATGCTGCAATGCTCGATGCGATGCCGCAGGACATGACCGCCTTCGCCCCCTGTTCCCTTTTCAAAGGCGTCCAGCACCACGTCGATGGCGGCGTCGCCATTGGCATGGATGCCTATCGGCCAGCCATCGGCATGCAGGGTCCGAATGAGGTCCTCGATCTCCTTGGGTTCGTAGTTCAGGGCGCCACGGTTGGTGGAGTTCAGATAGGGCTGGCGCTGATAGCCGGTCAGCCCCTGGTTTGAACCGTCTGACCAGGCCTTGATGCCGCTGAACGACAGTCGCTCTGAATGCAGGCCAGGCTTCAGGCCCATCGATTGCCATTTGGCATAGTGCGTGGACACCAGTTGCCCAGCATAGCGAACGCCGGGATTGCCACGCATGACGGCTTCTATCAGGGCAATATCGGCCTCGGCGAAGAGGCCGCCAATGCCGCAGTCGTGGAGCGCCGTGCAGCCCTTGGCCGAGGCGTCATCCAGGTCAGCTCGAAGGAAGCCGATCAACTCTGACGAACTGGGTGCGCTCATGACCCGGATGAAGGGCTGGAAGGCCGGCGGCTCCTCTAGCCGGCCAGTCAGCGCGCCGGCTGTATCTCGACCAAAACGCCCCTGGGGCGGATCGGGCGTGTCCCGGGTGACGCCCGCCAGGTCCAGCGCCTTCGAATTGGCGTAGGCGTTGTGGCCGTTGGATTCCAGGATGAACACCGGGGTGTCCGGCGAGAGGCTGTCGAGGTCTTCGCGGGTAAGGGGCCGACCGGGCATGATGGAGGGGTCCAGCATCTTGCCCTGGATCCAGGTTCCCGGGCTGGCCTGGTTTGCGGCCTCCCTGATCTTCCCGCGTGCGTCATCCATGGTTGCGGTCGTGAAGGGACCAAGGTCAAGCCATGGCCTCAATCCCGCGAAATTCGAGTGCATGTGCGGGTCGACAAAACCGGGAAGGACTGTGTAGTCGCCCATGTCCACGACCCTGGTGGCAGGGCCCTTCAGGCCAATGATATCCGACCTGCGACCGACTGCGATGATGCGGCCGCCGCGCACGGCCACTGCTTCCACGATCCGGCTCTGGCGATCCATGGTGTAGATGCGCCGGGCCGTAAGGATCGTGTCGGCGTGGCGCGAAGGCGCAGCCCGGGCGGCCCCGGCCGCTGAAACGGCTGTCGCCAGGAACCCGGAGCCTAGCCCCTTCAGCACATCGCGGCGTCCCTGCAGCGATCGCATCACGCCGAGGAACTTCGCGTCACAGGCATTGCACATGATGGGAGCCTATCCTTGGCTTGCTGGAGTGGGAAAAGCCCCGGCGTCCGACCGTGGACCTGCGCCCGGGTTTCCGTCGGCGACCCGGACGGCGAGACGCCTTCCGACCAGGGCTTGACGACGGCGGGCCGGAAAGTGGGCAAGCTAACCAGTTGGCTGCGAACGCCCGGCTCTGACCCCCTTTTGATCAGAACCGGACTGATTCACAGGACCGGAGTCATTTCGATCCGATAGCCGCTTCACACTTATCGGAACATGCTCTAGCGGGCGTAGAGATCAACCTGGGCCGTACGCCAGTTGCCGATGTTGTCCGCTTGGCGGAAGAACAGATAGACGAAGCGGATGTCCAGCTGTCGACCGCCACGCAGCACGAGTTCACGGCTGCACTGGCCGCGCTTGACTCGGGAGCGGACCTGAAGGTCCTGCCGGCCGCCGCCCGAGAACTGGACCTGGGCGTCATAGAAGCCGACGTCGGCGAAGCGAACACAGAGCTTGACACGGGAATAGCGATAATTGCCGTAGGCTTGGATGATGTCCTTGTCGGGTGACTTGCCCGCGGTTGCCGAGCCAAGCCGGACCCAGCCCCGCACGACGGAAGAGCCGTAGTAGTTGCCGGGATTCCAGCCGTTTCCGGTTTTTCCGTTCCAGGAGCTGCCTGGGTTGTAGCCGCCGCCCTGCCCTGAATTGTAGGGCGGACGTGAGCCGGAGGTTCCGGGATTATAGCCGCCGTTTCCACCGCTCCCGCCATTGCCGGGGTTGTAGCCGCCAGTTCCGCCGCTGCCGCCATTGCCGGGATTGTAGCCGCCGTTTCCGCCGCTGCCGCCATTGCCGGGATTGTAGCCGCCGGTTCCACCGCTGCCGCCGTTGCCGGGATTGTAGCCGCCGGTTCCACCGCTGCCGCCATTGCCCGGATTGTAGCCGCCGGTTCCACCGCTGCCGCCATTGCCGGGATTGGAGCCGCCAGTTCCGCCATTGCCACCATTCATGGGCGGCCGGGCGCTCGACTGTCCTGCCTGCGGAGCGGCCGGGGTCGTGGCTGAGGCCATTGCGGCGAAGCTGGTTGCAGCCACGAGCGACGCGAGGGCTGCCAGCCCAGTCAGCGCCCGATGTTTCCCGGTACCTGTCTTCATGGAGCAGCTCCCGCTTCCGATTGCCCGTTTGCGACCTGAGGCACGCTCGCTAGAGCAGGTTTCTCAGATAACGTGACAATGTGGCCCCGTCGGTGATGTGACAAGTTGTGCCGCCGCCCCATTCAGGGGCGTCACAAATGTTTCGACTTGACCCGTTTCGCCGCCGGAGAGCGGCCTCGCGCCATTGGGGCGCCGGACGGCAGATGCTGCTGCGCGGCCTGACCGGGGGCAGTCCTCCGCTCGCGCGCGGAACCTCAATCTGGCCAGCAGCAATGGAGGGAAGCGGCTGGGCTTGAGCCTATCATGGCGCTTATCATCCGGTCGGCCTCGGCTAGACTTCCGGCCATGCCGCCGCGGGATCCTGAATGACGGAATTACGGTGACAGTGCAGCAATTGCCGCAACCGGGGCTCACTTGGCGGCGAGGGAGTGCGAATTCGTGCACGGTCACAGGAATCAGCCGGCCGCCTGTGCTCCTTCGAACAGCGCTTCACAGCCAGTGCCTGCAAGGATGGCGTCAACGCGGCCCTGGTCAGCGGACGTCAGCGCCGAATAGGCTTCGCGTAGCCACCGCAGGCACTTGGCCTGGTAGACGAAGGGGTCCTGCCTCCAGGGCTGGCCATCGATTTCACAAATGACCTGCTCCGCACCGCGCGACACGGCGTCTGCATTGGCCAGCATGAACGGCGCATAGACCCGACCCATCTCGGTCAGGAGGGCGCGAAACGTCTCGGGCGGTTCTTCAAGGTCGATCCAGTCGCCTTCGCTGACATCGAGGCCGCTCAGATCTTCACACCGCTCTGTCCAGGCATAGGCGCGCGGCGAGACGTCAAAGGCGACCGCAGCCGGCGTCGGATCGGTGATCACCAGCATGGTCATTTGTCCGTAGCAGGCGAAATCGCCTGCGCCAGGGCGGCGGCCGAGCAGGAAAGGCTGGTTCTGTATGTGGGCGTCAAAGACCTCAAGGAAGCGGCGCCAGCTCGCTTCGATCACCGGCCCGGTCACTTCATTCGAGCCGACAACACCGATGCGGGAAATCTGGCGCGCGGCGAAAGCTGCGGCCGCCTGCACGCCCAGATCAGGCGCTATCTGAATGGCTGTGGTATAGGGAAGATAGGCGCTGGCGTGCTTCGTGTCGGGAGCACAAGACCAGCGGTAATGGAACATGCACTTGCTGAGCCACTCGTCGCCATAGTCCTCTATCAACAGGTCAAGGAATCGAAGCGCGGCGTCAGCCGGCCGCAGCAGCCGCTGCGGACAGGCCTCGTCGAGGAAGGTCAGGATTGGTGTCGAGTCCGCATGCACCTGTGTGAGCGCGCCATCGGCATCTGGCGCTACCAGGTAAGGGAAGAGAGGTAGGGATCGCGCCGGGAGGGCGTTGGCCTCTTTGCTGCCGGCCACGACAAACCGAAACGGCAGACGTCGAAACCGCGCCGCTGCACGGAGTTTCCGCGTGTAGGGAGACGCGCCGACTCCGACAACCCTGAAATCCCGATCATCCGGCATTGAAATCTATCCCTGTACGTCGTCAGAACATTCGAGACGCTCGGGGCGTCTCTCCAGCGGAGAATGGGCCTCATCCGGGGTTGATATCTAGGCGGCGACTTAGCGGTCTAGCAAGCGGCGAGGCTCGATGGTCTGACGTTCGATACGTTCCCGTTCGGCAAGGATCTGTGTGGCCCACGGGGAGGAAATCCGGGGACACAACACCGAACCTCCCTTGGTCCCTGCGCTGCATTGAGCCCCACCCTGCCCCCTGCCATGGGATAATGCCGCTTCCGCTTCGTCTGCCTGGAGGCGCCGACATGACGGCTGTTTTCATCCTGTCCAACAAACGCCGGTCGCTTTGGATGGCCTGGCCCCGGGCTACCGGTATTTTCGCCGGTTGCCTGTGCCAAAAATCTTACAAACGGCCCGACTTTGTCGTTACCGAAACCTGTGACGACCCTGACTGTCTCGTTACCGAACCCTGTGACGACCCGGACTTTACCAGGACACGGGCCAGTCGTTCCCTGATGCCTCCGTCACAGGCTGGAAACCTCCGCCAGGAGCCATTTCATCGTAAAAACAAGGACGTGTCATCGTCTGGAGAAATTCCAGGGCCCGAAGTCTCCGGCCCCGGCTGGTGGCGTTCCGGCTTCCTGCACGGCTTTTCACCCAGTCCCGCCGGGCGCCAACCCCCCGAATTCGCCGCCCGGATCACGACAAAACCCGACAAAATCTTGCAAGAACCCGACGACAGGACGACGCGACCCCGACAAAAACCGGCGAAAACCCGACAGGCAATGGCGCCGACCCGTGGTGATCGGTGCGCTGTCACCGTAATTCGAATTTTGCAACGGTGCCTCTTGGGGCGCAGGAAGAGCGACATCCTGACCACAGAAGGACTGTGCGGCCCGGGGCCAGCGCCCTACAGTCTCCTTCATGCCTCGTCCGTCCCCGTTCGTTGACGCCGACCCGCTGTCCTGCCGGGTCCTGACCCCGGCCGCTGCAGGCGCCGCTGCATGACGTCCGGCAGTTCGGCGCGGATCAGTCTGCCGGCCATGGCCTGGCTGATCCTGGGGGAATGGCGGACCCAGCCGGTGCGGGTGGCGACCGCGGCCATCGCCATCGCCGTGGGGGTGGCGCTGGGTTTCGGGGTGCATCTGATCAACGCCTCGGCCCTGACCGAGTTTTCCCGGGCCATTGCGACGGTCAATGGCGACGCCGACCTGCAGGTGGCGTCTGTCTCGCCCGCCGGGTTCGACGAGGCCCTCTATCCCCGGCTCGCGCGGGTCGCCGGGGTGGCGCGGGCCAGTCCGGTGGTGCAGCTGACCGCCGCCCTGCCGGGCGAGGCCCAGGGCCTGACCCTGATCGGCCTGGACATCTTCCGCGCCGCCGCCGTGACGCCCGGCCTGCTGGGTCGGCCCGATCCGGCGCCCAGCGGAGATCCCTCCGGCGGCAGCGGGTTTGGCGACGCCGGGGCGGTGTTCGACGAGACGGCTGTCTTCCTGTCGCCCGCCCTGCGGGAGGCCGTAACCGAGGGACCATCAAGGCGCCCGGCCCTGCAACGGGGCGCGGTCCTGTCCCTGTCGGCCGCCGACCGCACCGTGCCGGTCACCGTGGCCGGGACCCTGCCGGGCGTCGCCGAAGGCCGGCGGATCGCCGTCATGGACATCGCCGCCGCCCAGTGGCGTTTTGGCCAGCTGGGCCGGCTGCAGCGGGTGGACCTGAAACTGGTCGCCGGCGCGGACCGGGAGGCGGTCCAGGCCGCCATCGCCCGGATGCTGCCGCCCGAGGCCGAACTGGTGACCCGCGAAAGCCAGTCGCGGCGCAGCGACAGCCTGTCCCGCGCCTACCGGGTCAATCTCAACATGCTGGCCCTGATGGCCCTGCTGACCGGCGGATTCCTGGTGTTTTCCGCCCAGTCCCTGTCGGTGGCCCGGCGGCGGTCTCAGTTTGCCCTGCTGCGGGTGCTGGGAACCCGTCGCCGCGCCCTGCTGATCCAGGTCCTGATCGAGGGCGGGGTGGTCGGCGCGGTCGGGGCCCTGCTGGGCCTGGGGCTGGGGGTGCTGCTGGCCGATACGGCCCTGCGGCTGCTGGGCGGCGACCTGGGCGGCGGCTATTTCAGCGGCGGCCGGCCGGACCTGGTCTTTGCGCCAGTGGCGGCCCTGGTGTTCTTTGGTCTTGGCCTGCTCTGCGCCGTCGGCGGCAGCCTGCTGCCGGCCCGGGAGGCCTCCCTGGCCCAGCCGGCCGTGGCGCTGAAAAATGCCGGGGACGCGGTGGACCCGTCGCAGCGGCCGGCCATCGGCCTGGCCCTCTGCCTGCTGCTGGCCGGGGCGGCCTGCGCCTTTGGTCCGGCCATCGGCGGCCTGCCCCTGTTGGGCTATGCCTCCATGGCCCTGTTGCTGGCCGGCGGGGTGGCTGCCATGCCCTGGCTGGCCCGTGCCCTCTTATCGCCGCTGCAGGGAGCGCGGTTTTCCGCCCCCTCCACCGAACTGGCGGTGCGCCGGCTGTGGGGCGCGCCCTCCCAGGCGGCCGTGGCCCTTTGCGGCATTGTCGCCTCCACCAGCCTGATGATCGCCATGGCGGTGATGGTGGCCAGTTTCCGGGGTTCCGTGGACGATTGGCTGGGCCAGGTCCTGCCGGACGATCTCTATATGCGGTTTTCCGGGCCTTCGGAGGCGGGCGGGCTGGACCCGGCTGGACAGGCCAGGCTGTTGACCCTGCCCGGGGTTGCGGGCGTGCATTTCACCCGGTCCCAGCCCCTGAGGCTGAGCCCGGAGAGCCCTGCTGTCGCCCTGGTGGCCCAGGGAATCCGCCGGGAGGACCCCGGGGCCCGCCTGCCAATGATCGGGAGCCCGCGTCCCATTCCCGCCGGCGCCACCCCGGTTTGGCTGTCGGAACCGGCCGCCTGGATCCATGGCAAGCGGGCCGGGGACTGGATGGTCCTGCCCATTGCCGGCGGGCAAAAGGTCTTTGTCGCCGGCCTGTGGCGCGACTATGCCCGGCAGAACGGCGCCGTGATCCTGACCAGCGAAGACTACAGCCGCCTGACCGGAGACAATCTGCGGGCCGAGGCCTCCATTGCGCTCAAGCCCGGCGCCGATGTCGCCGCAGTCACCGCCCGGCTGAAGGCAGCCCTGCCGGCCGACCTGGCCGTCCGGGCGCAGTTTGCACGGCCCGGCGAGATCCGCGCCATCGCCCTTGGCCTGTTCGACCGCAGTTTCGCCATCACCTATGTCCTGGAACTGGTGGCCATTCTGGTCGGCCTGGCCGGGGTGGCGGCCACGGTCTCGGCCCAGACGCTTGCCCGCACCAAGGAGTTTGGCATGCTGCGCCACATCGGGGTCCGCCGGGGCCAGATCACCGCCATGCTGGCCCAGGAAGGCGCCCTGCTGGGGGCCGTCGGGGTGGCGGCCGGCCTGACCCTGGGCCTGGTGATGAGCCAGGTCCTGATCCATGTGGTCAATCCCCAGTCCTTCCACTGGACCATGGAGACAAGGCTGCCCTGGGCGCTGTTCGGGATCGTGACGGTCGCCCTGATCGGCGCCTCGGCCGGGGCCGCCCTGCTGGCCGGGCGCCGCGCCCTGTCTCTGGATGCGGTGCGGGCCGTGCGGGAGGACTGGTGATGCGGGCGATCCTGTCCAGACTGGGCCTCTGCCTGATGGCCCTGCTGATCACGGCGGCCGGCGGCGACGCGAGGGTGGCGCCCGTCTATGCCCCGGTGACGGCAGGGACTCCCATCACCTTTCCCCGCGACCATGGCGCCCATCCGGAGTTTCGCACCGAGTGGTGGTATGTGACCGGCTGGGTCGAGGTCCAGGGCGGGGAGCCCATGGGCTTCCAGGTCACGTTCTTCCGGACCCGGCCCAATGTCGACCAGGCCAATCCCAGCGCCTTCGCCGCAAAGCAGATCCTGTTCGCCCATGCCGCCCTGGCCGATCCGGCCGTGGGAAAACTGCTCCATGACCAGAGGGTCGCCCGGGCCGGCTTTGGCCTGGCCGAGGCGTCAGAGGCCGACGGCGCCGTGGTCATCGATGACTGGTCCCTGCGCCGGGGCGGCGATGATCGCTGGCGCAGCCGGGCAGGGGGCGCTGACTTCAATCTGGACCTGACCTTCGCCCCCACCCAGCCGCCGCTGCTGCAGGGACAGGGGGGCTTCAGCCGCAAGGGCCCCGCCGCCGGCCAGGCCAGCCATTACTACAGCCTGCCGCAGATGGCGGTGACGGGCGCAGTCACCCGGGGCGGCAAGACCCAGAAGGTCACGGGCCGGGCCTGGCTGGACCGGGAATGGTCCTCGACCCTGCTGGACCCTGCCGCCGTGGGCTGGGACTGGGCCGGGATCAACCTGGCCGACGGATCGGCCCTGACCGCCTTCCAGGTCCGCGACGCCGCCGGAAAGCCGGTCTGGGCCGGCGGGTCCTGGCGCAGGCCAGAGGGCCAGCTGACGGCCCTGGGTCCAGCCGATGTGACGTTCGCGCCCTTGCGGCGCTGGCGCTCGCCCCGCACCAAGGCCCTCTATCCGGTGGAGCAGGCCATCACGGTGCGCCTGCCAGAGGGCCCGCGCACCCTGACCCTCAAGCCTCTGTTCGACGACCAGGAACTGGACAGCCGGGCCGGCGGCGGCCCGGTCTATTGGGAGGGGGCGGTGTCGGACGGATCAGCCCGGGGCTATCTGGAACTGACCGGCTATTTCGAAAAGCTGACGCTTTAGGACAATACGGCTCCGCGACCCGCCAGCCCCCGGATGATCGCCTCGAAGGCGCCGCGCCTGAGGGCCGAGGGGTCGATGGCCGGCGACAGCTTGCCGGCCAGCTGCAGCACCAGACCGCCATGCAGGGCGGCCCATAGCATGTGGGAAACCAGCACCGGGTCTCCCTCGATCAGCCCCGCCTCGACCAGCCCCGTCGCCTGGCCGGCCATGATGTCCCTGGCCCGGCGGCTGGCGGCCACCAGGTCGGGATAGTCCGCCTCGTTGGGCTGTGACAGGTCGAACATCAGGCGGTAGGCGTCGGGGTTTTTCAGGGCGAACCCGACATAGGCCCGGCCCACCGCCAGGGAGCGCTCCAGGGGGCCGTCCGCCGCCCGGTAGGCCGCTTCCAGCGCTATGGCGAACCGTTCAAACCCGCTGGCCCGAACCGCCGCCAGGATGTCATCCTTGTCCCTGAAATAGCGGTAGGGCGTCATGGGGCTGACCCCCAGGGCGACAGCCAGCTGGCGCATGGTCACCGCCTGCGGACCATGCTCGGCGAACAGTCGCTCCGCTGCCGCACAGAGACGGTCACGGAAGGCCTCGACTTCGGCTGGGGAAAGGGCGCGCGGCATGTCACAAAACCGTGGGAAGTCTCTGGCGTCAGTATAGCTTACAATATAAGTTTACAGGGTAAATTAAAGGAAAGCCCCATGGCCTGGGACCGGTTGCTCGCCAAGGATGATCTGACCCGCACCGAACTGCGCAGTCATGCTGACCTGACCGGGACCGACCTTGCCGAAGGCGACGCACCGCCTGACCAGGGGCTGATCGTCAAGGTCTAGAAAAAACAAGAGAACAGGAGGCAGGCATCATGGACGGCGAAACCCGGGGAAACCCCTTTCTGCGAGGCAATTTTGCGCCCCTGCGCAGCGAGGACGACTTCAACCTGGACCTTCAGGGCGCCCTTCCGGACGGCCTGACTGGAAGTCTCTACCGGATCGGACCCAATCCGCAGTTCGATCCGGTGGAGCGCAACTATCACTGGTTCGGTGGCGACGGCATGGTCCATGCCTTCGAGATCGCGGATGGCGCCGTCCGCTATCGCAACCGCTATGTCCAGACCCCGCGCTGGCAGACGGAAAACGCCGCCGGCAGGGTGCTTTATGGGGTGATGGGCAATCCCATGACCACCGATCCCTCGGTCATGGGCACGGACAGCGGCGTAGCCAACACCAACATCATGCTCCATGCCGGTCGGCTGCTGGCCCTGGAAGAGGGGCATGAACCCTTCGAGGTCGCCCAGGGCGATCTGGCGCCTCTCGGCTATCGGCCCTTCGGCGGACGGGTGACCGCCCATCCCAAGGTCGATCCCCGCACCGGCGAAATGGTCTTCATCGCTTATGCCGACGGCGCCCTGCCCCTGTCAGAACAGATCAGCTGGGGTGTGGCGGGGGCAGATGGCGAGCTGAAGCTGCGGGAGACGTTCACCGCGCCCTACTGTTCCATGGTCCATGATTTCGCCCTGACCGACCGCTATGTGGTGATCCCGGTCATGCCCCTGACCGGCGACATCAAGCGGGCCATGCGCGGCGGCCCGCCCTTTGCCTGGGACCCGCAGCAGGACACCTGCCTGGCCATCATCGACCGCGCCCTGGGCGTGGCCAGCCTGCGTTGGGTGACGGTCCCGACCGGCTATGTCTTCCATGTTATGAACGCCTGGGATGACGACCAGGGCCTGGTGGTGGACGCCATGCGATATCCCCAGGCGCCGTTCTTTCCCCTGGTCGATGGCAGCCCCGGCAAGGAAACCTCCGCCATCAACATCCGCTGGCGGGTCGATCTTTCGGGCCTGGAGGCGACCGTCGAGGAAACCGTTCTGGATGACCTGGCCGGCGAGTTTCCAAGGTTCGATGAGCGCTACGCCCAGCGCCCCCACCGCCATGGCTGGTTCTCCGGCCAGCAACGCCGGCCGGGCGACATTCGCGGCGACTGCCTTGTCCATCTCGACCTGCAGACCGGCGCCCGCACAGTCTGGAGCGAAGAGGGAATTGGCGGCGTCGCCGAACCGGTGTTTGTGCCCCGGTCATCGGACGCCCCGGAGGGCGATGGCTGGATCCTCACTGTCCTCTATCGCCTGGACCGCGGGATCAGCGAACTGGTTGTCTTCGAAGCCCTTGACCTCGCCGCTGGTCCCATCGCCCGCGCGGCGGCGCCCCGCCGGGTGCCGTTCGGTTTCCATGGGAACTTCGTGGCGCGCATCTAGGGCGTGTTCCGATAAGTGTGCAGCGGTTATCGGACCGAAACATGCTCTAACACTTTGAATCAGAGCCTGTTTTTCCGGTATGATCCGTTCGATCATACCGGAGCAGGCTCTAGAAACCTTCTCCCCGGGTGGGGAGAAGGTTTTGCAGGGGGCTTTAGACCAGCGACCCGTGGCAGTGCTTGAATTTGCGGCCTGAGCCACAGGGGCAAGCGGCGTTGCGGCTGGTTCGGTCCCAGCCTTCCGGCAAGGCCGACAGGGGCAGGGCGGCGCGCTGCTGGGGGTCGAGATTGCCGCCGCCGGCGGCCAGGGTCAGGGCGCGCTCGTTCTCGCCGGTATTGGGGTCCATATGGACTTCCGTCAGCCCGGCCAGCGGATCGGGCTCGGGCTCGGCGTACTGGAACTCCACCGTCATCAGCCAGCGGGTGGTGTTGCTGCGGAGGTCGCCCAGCAGCTTTTCGAACAGGCTGAAGGCCTCGGTCTTGTATTCGTTCAGCGGGTCGCGCTGACCATAGCCGCGCAGACCGATGACGTTACGCAGATGGTCCAGATGCATCAGATGCTCGCGCCACTGAAGATCGATCATCTGCAGCAGGAAGTTCTTTTCCACCGACCGGGTCTGTTCGGCCGACAGGATGTTTTCCCGCTCGGCGGCCCGTGCGTCGGCCGCATCGCGCAGCCTCTGCTGGATTTCCTCGTTGGCGATGCCCTCTTCCGCCGCCCAGTCCGCGATCGGCAGCTCCATACCGAGGATGGCGCCGACCCGCTCGGTCAGGCCTGCGACATCCCACTGCTCGGCATAGGCCTTTGGCGGCAGGTGGCGATTGACCAGATCCTCGATGGAGTCATTCCGCATCTCGGTGATGATTTCCGAGAGATCGGTGGCCTCCATGAACTCCTGGCGCTGCTCGAACACGGCCTTGCGCTGGTCATTCACGACGTCGTCGTACTTCAGCAGGTTCTTGCGGATCTCGTAGTTGCGCTGTTCGACCCGCTTCTGAGCCGTGGCGATAGCGCCGTTCAGCCATTTGTGGGTAATGGCCTCGCCTTCCTGAACTCCGAAGGAGCGCATGATGGCATCCAGTCGGTCTCCGGCGAAGATGCGCAGCAGGTCGTCCTCGCAGCAGAGGAAGAACTTTGACTTGCCGGGGTCCCCCTGGCGACCGGTCCGGCCACGCAGCTGGTTGTCGATCCGGCGGCTTTCGTGGCGTTCCGTGCCCAGGACATAGAGACCGCCAGCGGCCAGGGCCCTGGCCTTGCCTTCGGCGATCTTGGTCTCGAAATCGGCTTTCTCGGCGGACTCGGCCTCGTTCGAGGGCTCGATGCCCAGGCCCATCTGGTCCTGGCGCCATTTGGCCATGTGCATCTCGACATTGCCGCCTAACTGGATGTCGGTGCCGCGGCCGGCCATGTTGGTGGCGATGGTCACGGCGCCCGGAATGCCTGCGTCAGCGACGATCAGGGCTTCCTGCTCGTGATAGCGGGCGTTCAGCACGCTGTGGGGAATGCCCTTGATGGTCTTGCCGTCCATCTCGAAGCTGTGACCGTTGAGCAGCTCGGAGAGGGTTTCCGACTTCTCGATCGAGACGGTGCCGACCAGGATCGGCTGGCCCCGGCGGTAGCAGTCCTCGATCTGGTCGATGATCGCCTTGTTTTTTTCCTCGGCGGTCCGATAGACCTCGTCGTCCTCGTCAATCCGAGCGACGGGCCGGTTGGTCGGGATCTCCATGACATCCATCTTGTAGATGTCGCCGAATTCCTGGGCCTCGGTGGCCGCCGTGCCGGTCATGCCCGACAGCTTCTTGTAGAGGCGGAAATAGTTCTGGATGGTGACCGAGGCCAGGGTCTGGTTCTCGGGCTGGATATTGGCGCCTTCCTTGGCTTCGATCGCCTGGTGCAGGCCTTCCGACAGTCGCCTGCCGGTCATCATCCGGCCGGTGAACTCGTCGATCAGGATCACCTCGCCGGCCTTGACGATATAGTCCTTGTCCCGAGTGTAGAGGATGTTGGCCCTCAGGGCCTGGTTCACATGGTGCACGATGGAGACGTTGGCGGCGTCATAGAGGCCGGCCGTGTCCTCGCCCAGGTGATCGCCGGCGATCAGCATCTCCTCGATGACTTCCTGGCCGATCTCGGTCAGCAGCACCTGCCGCTGCTTTTCGTCCAGGTCGAAATTGGTCTTGTCCTTGATCAGGTCCCTCACCAGCAGATCGACGATCCGGTACAGATCGCTGCGGTCCTCGGTAGGGCCCGAAATGATCAGCGGGGTGCGGGCCTCATCGATCAGAATGGAGTCCACCTCGTCGACGATGACGAAGTTGTGGCCGCGCTGGACCATCTCGTCGACGTCATAGACCAGGTTATCGCGCAGATAGTCGAAGCCGAATTCGTTGTTGGTGCCGTAGGTGATGTCGCTGCGATAGGCGGCCTGGCGCTGTCCCTGGCTCAGCCCGTTGACGATCACCCCGACAGACAGACCGAGGAACTGATAGACCCGGCCCATCCAGTCTGCGTCGCGGCTGGCCAGGTAGTCATTGACAGTGATGACATGGACGCCCTTGCCTTCAAGGGCGTTGAGATAGGTCGGCAGGGTCGCCACCAGGGTCTTGCCTTCCCCGGTGCGCATCTCGGCGATGCCGCCGCCGTGCAGGATCATCCCGCCGACCATCTGGACATCGTAATGGCGCTGACCCAGCACCCGGCGCGAACCTTCCCGCACCACGGCGAAGGCCTCGTTCAGCAGGCTGTCGAGGGTTGCGCCCTTGGCCAGCCGATCCCGGAATTCCACCGTCTTGGCGCGAAGCTGCTCGTCGGTGAGCGCCGCCATCTGGGGTTCGAGGGCGTTGATCCTGGCTACCTGGGCCGTCATGGCCTTGACCTTGCGGTCGTTGGCGGAGCCGAAGAGCTTTCTAGCGAAGCCGATCATGAAGGGGATAGGTCCGTGAATGTGACTGTCGCGGCGGGCCGACAATGACCCCTCGCACGCTGGAAATGTCGCGATTTGAGCGCGCGGGAGACTTAAGCAGCGACCCCCCTTAAGTCAACGCGAAGGACCCGATAGGGCCAGCGACCGATCGCCCGGGTCCCTTGCCCCGGGGCCCTTGCGCTGATAGCCATGCTCGTCAGACGCGGCTGGTTTTGCAGAGCCGCCGGCCCAAGAGGTAGGGATGCCCACGACACCGACTCGCAAGACGCAAGGCGACGCCGCCGGCGTTCTGAGGGACATCCTGACGTTCGAGCGGCTGCTGACCGGGCCGGTGATCCACCTGATCTACTGGGCGGGCCTGGGCGTCATCATCCTCGGCGCCTTTGGCAGTATCGGCGCAGCGATCGGCGTGGCGCTGAAGGAGCAGGAAATCGTTGGCCGGCTGCTGGCCATCCCTCTGGCCGTGGCCGGGGTCCTTATCTGTTTCGCCCTGGTGCTGCTGTGGCGGTCGTTCTGCGAATTCTATGTGGCTGTGTTCCGGATCGCTGATGACCTGAAAGGCCTTCGCGCCGCCGCCGAACAGGAAATAGCCCCCGCCCGTCCCGCAAACACCCCGCCGCCCCGACCTTTTGCCGGCTGACCGGCCCTATCCGATCTCGCAGGCGCCGTCTGTCAGGCGATAGCGGTACCAGGCGTCGAGGCCCTCTGCGACGAAGCGGATCGGGCAGTCTGCGGTCCGTCCATCCGCCAGCTTGATCACGATCCGGCCCGAACCCCGACAGTCGGCAGGGATCCTGATCTCCAGCCGGTCCTGCAGGCGCGGGATCTGCCGGGATGGCCGGCCACAGAGCTCGAGCTGGCCGGAAACCGCAATGCGGCCGGGATCGATCACCTCGAACCGGTTGGCAGGCGTACAGGCGCAGAGCAGGACGGCCGCCACGCCCAGGGACATCACAATTTTCATGAAAACGGGTTCTCCCTGCCGGCGGTCGGACCGCAAGGCCAGGCCAGGGGTCAGCCCTGGGCTTTGCGACTTGCGGCAAGCGCCTTGATCACCGCCTCATGGCCGGCCTTGGCCCGGCCCTGACCGTCGAACAGCAACGGCGCATCATTGCGGTTTTCCCGCACCAGCCAGCTCTCGGAGTCCCGCATGCCCCAGACGGTAAAGGCGAACCTCTGCCTTGCCGGCAGGTCGCAGAAGGCCTCGATCGCCTCGGCATAGAGCCTGGCCTGGGCGGTTTCCCGTTCCGCGCGGGGCGTCAGCAGTCCGCGCGCCCGGGTGATCGAAACGTCCATCTCCGATACATGGACCGGCAGGCCGAACCGCCCCAGGGCGGCGATGGTCCGGGCCAGGGCGCCGGCGGGCAGGTCGGCGTTGCAATGTGTCTGGCAGCCGATTCCGCTCAGCGGCGCGCCAGCCTTCAACAGACGCTCGATCAGCCGCTGATACTGATCCAGCTTGGCCGGAACGCTTTCCAGATTGTAGTCGTTGATGAAAAGCGGCGCGCCCGGGTCGGCCGCCCGGGCCACCTTGAAGGCGCGTGTCATGTGGTCGAGCTCGCCCAGCGACTGGCTCCACATATGGTCGCGAAGCGCCGAACCGTCGTCCTTGACCGCCTCGTTGATCACGTCCCAGCCGCAGACCCTGCCCCGGTAACGGCCGACCACGGCGGTGATGTAGCGATCATAGGACTTGGCGAAGCCGGCCGGATTGCTCGCCATCTCCAGGAACACGACCGGCTTCTGGGCGTACCAGATCAGGGCGTGGCCAAACAGGCGCATGGCATGGGCCTGAGCGAAGGCCGCCATCCGGTCGGGCCGGTCGAAGCGGAAGCCGCCATTGTCCAGCAGCATGTATTCCATCTTCATCTCCCACTCGGCGGTGATCTGGGAGACGTGACGGGTCAGAAGCCCGGCGATGGCCGGATCCTCGAGATGGCTGGCCTGGACACAGGCGCCGAAAGGAAAGAAGGCGAAGTCCTTGAGGGCCAGAGCCGGGTCGGCCGCCGGCTGGCTGTTGGCCCGGGGGCCACAGGCGGCCAGGGCCAGGGCGCCGGCGACGATCCCGCGCCGCGAAAGGCTGCCGGATGGCTCTACCGGGGGGTCTCCGGCAGCCGTCATCGGGCCGCGACCCGGCGCAGCCCCAGTTCGTCCAGGGCGGCGGTCTCCCGCTGGGCCTCTTCCTTGCGGGCGGCGAGGGCCAGGTTGTCGGCCACCTGTTCGTACTTCTTCAGGCCCTCGAAGGCCTCGCTCAGGGCGTCCCGCGCCCCTTCCTCCTCGGCGGCCAGGCCGTCCAGCTGATGCTGGAAGGCCAGACGGCGCTGTTTCACGCCCTCGCGAAAGCCCGCCAGATACCAGCCGGCCTCGGCGTCGCCCCGGGCATTGGCCAGCTCGGCCTCGCATTCGGCCTGCAGGAAGGCCATCTTCAGCTCGATCTGGCTGCGGCGGTCGACAATGTCGGCCAGGCGCTTCTGCAGTTCCTCGACCTGGAAATTCGACAGGCGGATCAGGGAGCCGACGGCCTTCATGCCTCACCGTCCAGGATCTGTTCAAGCCGGTCGAAGGAGGCCTCGAGACTCGAGGTCTCGTCCTTGTCCTGGCTGAGAAAGTCCTCGATGGCAGGGTTCAGGGCGATGGCCCGGTCGATCACCGGATCGGCCCCGGCCCGGTAGGCCCCGATGCGGATCAGTTCTTCCATGTTGGCCCAAGCCGCCATGACCTGGCGCGCGCCCTTGACCACAGCCCGCTCGGGCAGGGTCTGGCAGGCCGGCATGGTCCGGCTGATGGATTTCAGCACATTGATGGCCGGGAACCGGCCCCGCTCGGCGATGGCCCGCTCCATGACGATGTGGCCATCCAGGATCCCGCGCACCGCATCAGCGATGGGCTCGTTGTGGTCATCACCGTCGACCAGCACGGTGAACAGGCCGGTGATCGGCCCCGCCGTGGTGCCATCCGGCCGCACCGGGCCTGGGCCCGCCCGCTCCAGCAGCTTGGGCAGTTCGGTGAATACCGTCGGGGTGTAGCCCTTGGTGGTTGGCGGCTCGCCGGCCGCCAGGCCGATCTCCCGCTGGGCCATGGCAAAGCGGGTGACGCTGTCCATCAGGCAGAGAACTTCCAGGTCCTGGTCGCGCAGGGCCTCGGCCACGGCAAGCGTCATATAGGCCGCCTGCCGCCGCTTCAGGGCCGGTTCGTCGGAGGTGGCGACAATCACCACCGCCCGCTTCAGGCCCTCTTCGCCCAGCGTCTCCTCGATGAATTCCCGGACCTCCCGGCCCCGCTCGCCGATCAGCCCGACGACGACCGCGTTGCAGTCGGCCTGGCGGGCCAGCATGGACAGCAGCACCGACTTGCCCACCCCCGATCCGGCGAAGATGCCCAGGCGCTGGCCCCGGCAGGTGGTGGTGAAGACATTCATGGCCCGGACGCCCAGGTCCAGCCGCTCGCCCACCCGCCCGCGGGCATGGGCCGGCGGCGGGGCGGCGCGCAGGGGATAGCTGGCCTCGCCCTGGGGCAGGGGCCCCTTGCCGTCGATAGGCTCGCCAAAGGCGTCGACGATCCGTCCCAGCCAGGCCTTGCTGGGCCGCACAGAGGCGCCGTCCGGCTGGATGCGGATCTCGGCGCCCGGCGCCACGCCCTCGACCGGGCCAAACGGCATCAACAGGGCCCGCGAATCCCGGAAGCCCACGACCTCGGCCGGCAGGGGCGATGCCGCCCGCCGGGTGATCTCGGCCCGTGCTCCGATGGCCAGATGTGACAAACCGCCCCGCGCCTCGATCAGCAGCCCGTTCACCGCCGCCACCCGGCCATAGACGGTCAGGGGCTCGATACGCTCGACGGCGGCGATAAGGCTGCGCAAGGGGGAGGTTCCGGCCAAGGGTGCTTGAACGGTGATTCTGGGCTGATGGGATTAAGCGCGGGTGAAGACGGGGCTGTGATCGGCCGCAGGCGACGGAGGCAGCCCTGCGTCCTTCGACACGCCCCCTTCAGGGGCTACTCAGGATGACGATGAGCCGGGGCAACCGGAATGGATGCATTTCACCCTTTTCGTCATCCGGAGTAACGGCCGCAGGCCGCGAGTCGAAGGACGCAAACTGGCCGTTAAGCCCGAAGATCCGGCGGCGTCGCCTCGGCCGTCAGTAACGCGATCGCCTCTTCCACCGTGACGATGGTCTGGTCCTGGCTGCCCAGGCGGCGGATGGCGACCTTGCCTTCCTCGGCTTCCTTGCGGCCGACCACGGCGATGACCGGAACCTTGGCCAGGCTGTGTTCGCGGATCTTGTAGCCGACCTTCTCGTTCCGAAGATCGCTCTCGACCCTCAGGCCGGCGGCCTTGAATCGGCGCGCCACATCGCCCGCAAAGTCATCGGCGTCCGAGGTGATGGTCGCCACCACGGCCTGGACCGGCGCCAGCCACAGGGGGAAGGCGCCGCCGAAGTTCTCGATCAGGATGCCCAGGAACCGCTCGAAGGTGCCCAGGATCGCCCGGTGCAGCATGACCGGCATGTGCTTCTGGCCGTCCTCGCCGACATATTCGGCGCCCAGGCGCTGGGGCGTCACGAAGTCCAGCTGCAGGGTGCCGCATTGCCAGGTCCGGCCGATGGCGTCCTTAAGGTGGAACTCCAGCTTGGGGCCGTAGAAGGCGCCTTCGCCGGGCAGGTGCTCGACCTGCACCCCGGCCGAGATGGCCGCCCGCTCCAGCTTGCCCTCGGCAAGGTCCCAGATCTCGTCTGAGCCGGCCCGCAGGTCCGGCCGCAGGGCCAGCTTGACGCTGTGCAATTCGACCCCCAGGTCGGCATAGACTTGGTAGAGCAGCTTGACGAAGGTCGTGGTCTCGGCCTCGATCTGGTCCTCGCGGCAGAAGATATGGCCGTCATCCTGGGTGAAGGCCCGCACCCGCATTATGCCGTGCAGACCGCCGGACGGTTCGAACCGGTGACAGCTGCCGAACTCGGCCATCCGCAGGGGCAGCTCGCGATAGCTCTTCTGGCCGACATTGAAGATC
This sequence comes from Caulobacter sp., assembly GCA_029866155.1. Taxonomy (GTDB): domain Bacteria; phylum Pseudomonadota; class Alphaproteobacteria; order Caulobacterales; family Caulobacteraceae; genus Caulobacter. Next base: position 48,308 of record JARWZW010000052.1, read on the forward strand.
TGCACATGGCCCGGGCAGTTCATCGGCTTGACGGCCAGGCTTTCGCCCTCGTCCGTCTCGCAGACGAACATGGCATGGCCGAACTTCTCCCAGTGGCCTGACTTCTCCCAAAGGGAGCGGTCGAGGATCTGGGGCGTCTTGACCTCGACATAGCCGCCGGCCTCGGTCCGCCGGCGCATGTAGGATTCCAGCGTCCGGTAGAGGGTCCAGCCCTTGGGATGCCAGAAGACCATCCCCTTGCCCTCTTCCTGGATGTGGAACAGGTCCATGATCTTGCCGACCTTGCGGTGGTCGCGCTTCTCGGCCTCCTCGACCCGCTTCAGATAGGCGGCCAGGTCCTCTTCGGACGCCCAGGCCGTGCCATAGATGCGCTGAAGCTGGGCGTTGTTCTGGTCGCCGCGCCAATAGGCGCCGGCCAGCTTGGTCAGCTTGAAGGCCTTGCCGATATGGCGCGTCGAGGGCAGGTGCGGCCCCCGGCACAGGTCCTTCCAGGCGCCCTGGCGATAGACGGTCACCGTCTCGCCGGCCGGGATGCTCTCGATGATCAGGGCCTTGTAGTCCTCGCCCATGGCCTTGAAGTCGGCGATGGCGGCGTCGCGGTCCACCTCCTCGCGGATGATCTTCTCGTCGCGGTCGACGATCTCGCGCATCTTCTTCTCGATGGCGGCGAAATCGTCCGTGGAGAAGGGCTCGGCCCGGGCGAAGTCGTAATAGAAGCCGTCCTCGACATTGGGGCCGATGGTCACCTGGGTGCCGGGAAACAGCTCCTGCACCGCCTCGGCCAGGATATGGGCCGTGTCGTGGCGGATGGTGTCCAGGGCGTCCGGGTCATTGCGGTCGACGAACTCGACCCTGCCGCCATGGGGCAGGGGGCGGTCGAAATCGATCAACTGGCCGTCGAGCCGGACCAGCAGGGTGCGCTTTTCCAGGCTCTTGGAGATGGCGGCGGCCACATCCCGGCCGCTGCTGCCTTGCGGATACTGGCGGGCGGAACCATCGGGGAAAATCAGGTCGATCATGGGACTTCACATTTCTTCGGGGGAACCGGGTCATAGCCCGATCCGCCCCAGGGATGGCATCTGCACAGCCGCCGCGCGGTCAGCCAGCCGCCGCGCAGGGGTCCGTGCTGGATCAGGGCGTCGCGGCCATAGTCCGAACAGGTCGGAAGAAACCGGCATTGTCGCCCGATCCACGGGGACAGCGTCAGCTTGTAGGCGCGGTGCGCTAGCCGGACGCTGCGTTCATAGGGGGTCATGCCGACGCATCAGGGGGTGAACGAAACCCGGCGCTTATCGCACGGGACGCCGTACGATCAAGCTGCGTCGGCGCCGCTAGTTCGTGTTGCTTCAGGGGACAGGGCCATCCGGACAGCCGCCAGCGCCGCCTCGAAAGCCAGAAGGCTCGAGGCATGACGGGCAGGATAGTCCTTTACGGGCTCCAACACGGCGAGGTCCTTGAAACGGCCTTTGGGCGGGGGTCCGCCTGCCATCAACATAGCACGGAACTGATCGCGCGCTGCTTCGATTTCGTGAAGGTCGGCGCCGATGACATGGGCGCCCAGCACCGCCGCCGCCGCCTGGCCCAGGGCGCACGCCTGAACGTCCTGGGCGAAATCGACAATCCGGCCGTCCTCATCCAGCACCACATCGGCGGTGATCCGGCTGCCGCACAGCTTTGCGACCCGCTCCGCAGACCCCTGCGGCGCCGCTAGCCGGCCGGCCCGTGGCATGTTGGCGGCTAGGGCCAGGATGCGGGCGCTGTAGAGATCGTCGATCATCCGGCCGTTGCCTGCGGGTCCCGAACGCCCTGGCCCTGGCCCAGGCCCTGTTCGACCCGGACCTTGAGGGCCTCGCCCAGGCTTTCGAACCCGGCGCGGATGGCCCGGCGCTGGGGCCGCACGACAAACCTGGTCGCCAGGCCGGAAAAAATCTCGCCATTGGAAAAGATGCAGTTCGTCGGGCCCAGTTCCTCGATCTCGAGGAAGCGGATCGACTGGATCCAGCCCCGCGCGGTCGTATCGCGCCAGTGGAGATGATCATAGGGCGCCCAGTCCAGCACCCGCGGCTGTATCACCTGCACCGGCAGTCCGGGCAGGGCCAGGTCGAGGTCCAGGGTCTCGCCGATCCGGATGACGCCTGCCGCGCGGGGATAGAGCGGGTTCCAGTCGGCCCAGCCCTCCAGGTCGGACAGCACGGTCCAGATATCATCCGCGCTGGCCATGATGCCGATGCGGTGCTCGAATCTCATCACTCACTCCGCCGGCCGGGAACGCCAGAAACTGCGCCGGTCCAGCGCTTCATATCGCCTTTCCGGCCCCAGTTTCAAAGGGGGAGGAGGCTACCAGCGAAAGGTTTCCCTACCGATAATAGCCGTGGAATCGCTCATTCCCCAGGTCATGACCTCTGCCGGGCGGGGCGGCAGAGGCGCGGCGGCGGCGGGCCAGGTCTCGGCCAGGGCGCCGTATTCCATCTGGGCCGCGCCAGCGCCGGCGATCTTCCATGACAGGACCAGGGGTGCGCCATCGCCGGTCCAGCGCAGTTTCAGCCCTTCCGCCGTCAGGGCTGGCGCCGCAGCCGTCGGCCGGCCCTGGACCTTCAGGTCGGAAACCTTGCCCTTGAGATGCAGGTTGATCCGCATGACCCGGACGCCCGGCTGCGGGGTCAGGGTGACCACCATCCGGTCGCCGGTCCGGACATGGCTCAAGGTCGGGCCAGGAAGGTCGACCGGCGGCGCCGGCGCCGCGAAGACAGGTCTGTCCGCGAAGGGCGGCAGGCTGACCTCACTGATCTCTCCACCCCGGGGGGCTATGGCCCTGCGGCTCCAGGCGTTCAGCCGGCCGGTCGTGCGCCAGGCCTGGCCATTTCCGGGGTCTGCGACAAAGGTCGTTTCGCCGATCTGAGGATAGCGGACCGACCAGGGGTCCTGGCTGCGGATCAATCCCAGCAGGACCAGGGCCGCCGCCAGACAGGCCAGGGCCGGCGCGAGGCCGATCCTGTGCGACGGCGCCGCCGCCGCCAGCGGCCAGAGCGTCAGACTCAGCAGCAGCGAAAACACCCCCAGCATGGCCGGCAGGTCCAGGCCCTGGGCCGTCAGATGGACGTAGACCCCCAGCCAGCCGCCCACCACCGCCGCCAGCAGGGCAAGGGCCGAGGCCAGGCCGCCGTCATGGTCCCAACGGGTCAGGACTGCGCCCAGGGCGGCGATCCCCAGGGGCCAGGCGACCAGGAAGGCCGTAGGCGGCGCAAACAGCTGCAGCAGCAGGGCCAGGATCAGGCCCAGGATCAGCAGACCGCTCCAGGCCCCGGATCGTTCCACCGGGGCGCCAAAGGTCGCCGCCGCCAGTCCGGCGCTGACCAGGCCCAGGCCCAGCCCGACCGGATCAAAGCCGCCAGCCAGGCTGGAAAGCCCGCCAAGCACGACAAACGCCAGGGCCGCCGGCCATCGCCGGGTCCGCCGCGCGGCAAGGGCCGGAACCGCCAGCACCAGCACCAGGCCACACAGAACGAGGCAGGCCTCCCACAGGGGCCACTGGGCCAGCAGGGGCCGCTGGTCGATGAAGCCAAATCCGGCCCCGGTCGCCCGCCGCGCCAGGTTCAGCAACAGGGCTGATCCGGTCAGGATCAGCAGCCCGCCCGCCGCCCCGCGCAGTTGGTCGCTGATGGCGAGGACCTGCCCCGCGCTCCGGGCCCGCCATCCGGCAAGCCCCAGCAGCAACCCGATCCCCAGCAGCACCAGCCACCCGGCCCAGACCGGATAGGCCATGACGTGGTCGCCAAAGGTCTGGCTATAGACGGCGCTGGGCTTGCGCGCCGGCAGGGCCGGGGCAAAGGCCAGGTCGCCCGCCGCCGCCAGGGCCTGATCGCCCATGGACTGGACCGAGCCCCGGTCGAGATTGGCAAGTGTTGAGGTCGGCGAATGATAGTCGAACTGCCGGCCGATGAAGGCGAAGTTCAGCCCCGCTGTCCCCACGGCCTTGGGCACGGTGAAATCGGTGTCATTGGGCATCTTCTCATAGAGAAACACCGCCAGGGCGCTGCTGACCGGCTGGCGGGCCGAGGCCTTGAAGACCTCGATCAGGCCGCCATTGTCCCGGCCCGTCTCGAACATGTTGGCCCGGCCGCCGCCGCCCCGGGACTCGAAATTCAGGATCAGACCCACGCGCTGCGACAAGGAATGATCGGCAAAGAAGGCCTTGGCCCCGATCAGGCCCCATTCCTCGCCATCGGTCAGCAGGACAAGCACATCCCGGGCCGGCGTTCCCCTGACCTTCAGGGCCCGGACCGTCTCGAGGATGGTCGCCACGCCCGTGGCGTCATCGGCGGCGCCCGGCGATCCGGCCACGGAGTCGTAGTGGGCCATCAGCAGCAGGGCCGGCGCCTTGCGGTCCCTGCCGGGCAGCACGCCGATCAGGTTCTCGACCCGCGCCCCGCCGATCCAGGGCGAGCCCTCGTCCGGCGCGGCATCCACCACGTCCGCCCGCTGGACGACCGGCGACAGGCCCATCGCCGTCATCCGCCCAAGCAGATAGTCGCGAACCTGCCGGTTGGCGGCCGAGCCCGTGGGATGGGGACGGGCCGCGATGACGGCGATGTCCTTTAGCGCCCGGCCAGTGGAAAACACCTCCGGCGGCGCCGCCGCTCCCAC
>JARWZW010000016.1 GCA_029866155.1 Caulobacter sp.
ATCCCGATCAGGCTCTACTGGAACGACAAGGGCCTGGCGAAGCTCGAGATCAGCCTTGCCAAGGGCAAGAAGCTGCATGACAAGCGAGAAGCCGTCGCAGAGCGTGACTGGCAGCGTGACAAGGCCAGGCTCATGCGGGACCGTGGCTAGTTAGGCTTTGGGCCGGCGTAGAGCTGCGTCAACGCTCTGATGTCAAAGTCATTTTTCTTCCAGGGCCGGTTTGGCCCCATGGAAGGCGCTTGGGACAATCGACTCAGTCGGCTCCCACCTCGATCAATACCCGGGCCCTTTCGAACACCGCATTGAACATTTCAGGCGTGAGACGCCCTGTGTTGGTATTGAGCCGGGAGCAGTGATAGCTGTTGATCACCCGGTAGGGCCCGGCGTCAAACTCCGAACCGTGCCCGGACAGCCCGGCGCCGGCCTTCAATCCAAGGGCGCGCATCAGGCTTCGCCTTGAAACATCGCCCAGGGTCACGATCACCTTTAGATGCGGCATCGCGGCCAGTGTCGCTGCAAAGAACGGTCGGCAGTTATGCTCTTCTGCTGTCTCCGGCTTGTTCTGGGGTGGCGCACAGCGGACGGCATTGGTGATCATGCAATCGCGTAGTGCCAGGCCATCGTCTGGCCGGGCGTCATAGGTCCCGATGGCGAATCCAGTCTTTAGCAAAGTCCCGTAGAGCAGGTGACCGGCATGGTCGCCTGTGAAGGGACGGCCCGTCCGATTGGCGCCTGTACGTCCGGGCGCCAGGCCTGCAATCAGCAACCGGCCATTCCAGTCGCCGAAGGAGGGGGCCGGGCCGTTGAACCAGTCGGGGTTCAGCCGTTGATTTTCCTGGCGATAGGCGACCAACCTCGGGCAGAGCTGACAATCGCGGCCAGGTTCGGGCGAGCCTTCGCCGGAGGGGGCGACAAATGGAGCGGAGGTGAGGCCTGACATGGCGGTGGATCTCGCAGTCAGAGCTCATCCTCGGCTTCGATCTCGGCCCGTGTCCGGTGATTATCCGGAGCGAAGCGGGCCTGCGGCGCCCGGCCAGGGCGTCCGATGATGTCGCCCAGGTCGGCCAGATCGACAAAATGATCGGCCTGTCGACGCAGGTCGTCGCTGATCATAGGAGGCTGAGACTTGACGGTGGAAACGACAGTGACCCGGACTCCCTTTCGCTGGATGGCCTCGACCACCGCCCGGAAATCGCCATCACCCGAGAACAGCACCAGATGGTCGGCAGCCTCGGCCATTTCCATCATGCCGACTGCAATCTCGATGTCCATATCGCCCCGCCAGCGGTCGCGCCCCTGGGAATCAACAAACTTGCGGGCCGACTTGGTCACCAGGGTGAAGCCGTTGTAGTCGAGCCAATCGACAAGGGGTCTGATCGGGCTGTAGTCGTCCCCCTCGACGATCGCCGTGTAGTAATAGGCCCGGATGAGAATCCCGCGCTTGCGGAACTCGTCCAGAAGCTTGCGATAGTCGACATCTATGCCCAGCGCCTTGGCTTGGGAGTAAAAATTGGCCCCATCAATAAAGAGGGCCAGCTTTTCAGTTGGGTAAAATGTCATTGGGTTCAAATCCTTGATTAAAAATACTCAAGTCGATAGCGAGTCTGCGGTACTGGTCGCCTTTGGTAGCAATCTACCTGGGCGACATGGCTGCTGCGAGGATCTGCTTGACGCCGCCCTTGACCGGTTTTCGGATCACGGACTGACCGTCGTCGCCCGATCCGGCTGGTGGCAGTCCGCCGCCTGGCCTGACCCGGCAGAGCCTGCCTATACGAATGGTGTTGCGCTTGTCGAGACAGCGCTGGATCCTTCAGCTTTGTTGGTCGCCCTTCAGCAGATAGAGCAGGCCTTCGGTCGGAGACGGGACCTGCCCAATTCGGCAAGGACCCTGGACCTGGACCTCATTGCGTATGGTCGACTTGTTCGCGAGGGTCCCGAACTGGTGCTACCGCATCCTCGCGCCCATCTGCGCAGGTTCGTCTTGGGTCCTATCGCCGAATTGCTGCCAGATTGGCGGCATCCGACCCTTACGCGCACTGCGAGCGAACTGCTCGTCGAGGCGACCGTGGGTCGGGACGCCTCTCCTGTCTGACGAATCCCGGGGAGCCAGGGCGTCCCTTGCCCGAGTTTGCCACCGCATTGGTCGACTTGACGCATTCTGTGGTCTTGCGGCGTTGCACAAAGCTACGCAAAACTCTATGTAGCCCGGTTCCACAGGCACCGCTTGAGAGACTCCATGGCCCGCGTCACTGTCGAAGACTGCATTGAGAAGATCCCGAACCGCTTCGGGCTGGTCCTCATGGCGGCTCATCGGGCCCGGGCGATCTCGGCCGGTTCGGCCCTTCTGGTTGACCGTGACAACGACAAGAACCCTGTCGTCGCCCTTCGCGAGATTGCCGATGACGTTGTGGACAGCGCCGGGCTTCGGGAAAGCCTGATCGGCACCCTGCAACGGGTTGATGAGCGCACAGAGGCTGAGGAAGAGGCGGAAACCATCGCTCTGCTGTCGGATCCGACCCATATGCAGATGAGCGAGTCGGAACTGATCCGCGCTCTGCAGAGCGACCGGGACGGCGGTCAGGAGGAGCGGTACTGAGCCCCGAAGGCGCAGAACCTCTCAATCTTCAGGCGGGCATTCCCGCTGACCTTCCGGTCGACCCAAGCCCGGCTACTGCGTCTTCGGCCAACGCCAAGCCGCCACGTCAGAGGTTTATCCGCCAGTTTGAGCTGATCGAGCGTGTCAAGGCCTATGAGCCAGACGCTGACGAAGCCTTGATCAACAAGGCCTATGTCTACGCCGTCCGGATGCATGGGTCCCAGACCCGGGCCTCCGGCGATCCCTATTTTGCCCATCCCGTTGAAGTGGCGGGAATCCTGACCGAGTACCGGCTGGACACCGCGACCATCGTCACCGCCCTGCTGCATGACGTGATCGAGGACACCCAGGCCTCACGCGAGGATATCGAGGCTCTGTTCGGCGCAGAGGTGGCCGAGCTGGTCGAGGGGGTCACCAAGCTTTCCAAACTTGAACTCACCGCTGAACACACAAGGCAGGCTGAAAACCTGCGCAAGTTCATCCTGGCCATCAGCAAGGACGTTAGGGTTCTGCTGGTGAAACTGGCGGACCGCCTGCACAACATGCGGACCCTGAACTTCATCAAGACCCCGGCGAAGCGGGAGCGGATCGCCCGAGAAACCCTGGACATCTACGCCCCGCTCGCGCGCAATATCGGTTGCCACCGCATTTGCAGCGAGCTCGAGGAACTGGCCTTCGAGCAACTCAATCCCGTGGCTCGACACGCCATCGAACGGCGGCTGGAGGCCCTGCGGACCGAACAGGGGCGGTCTGTCAGTGTTGTCAGCAACGAGATCGCCCGCATTCTCGACAAGGAAGCCATAGGCAGTCGCGTCTCTGGCCGTGAAAAACATCCCTTCTCGATCTGGAGAAAATTGCAGCGCAAGGCGATCGGTTTTTCCCAACTGTCCGACATCTATGCTTTCCGGGTTATCGTTGACTCGGAAGACGCCTGCTATCGCGCTCTGGGCATGATCCACCGGGCTTGGCCCTGTGTTCCGGAGCGGTTCAAGGACTACATCTCGACCCCCAAGCGGAACAATTATCGCTCCATCCACACCACGGTCATCGGCCCGAAGGGCATGCGGATCGAGATGCAGATCCGCACCGAAGCGATGGACCGTGTCGCCGAGGACGGTGTGGCGGCCCACTGGCGTTACAAGAACAAGGCCTACGGGTTTGACGCCGAGCATATGGAGGCCGAGGGCGGCCGAGACCCACTCGCCAATCTTCGGCAACTGGTCCAGGTGCTGGAACACGGCGGCGACGCCGAGGACTTGGTGGAGCATGCCAAGCTGGAGATGTTCCTCGACCAGACCTTCGCCTTTACGCCCAAGGGGCGTCTGGTCAGTCTGCCTAGGGGCGCCATGCCGCTGGATTTTGCCTATGCCGTCCATACGACCATCGGCGACACCGCCATCGGGGCCAAGATCAACGGTGAATTGAAACCACTACGGACGCCATTGAGCAACGGCGACGTCGTGGACATCATCCGCGGGCCCAAGCCCGCTGTCCCACCCGATTGGCGTAGTCTGACCGTAACGGGGCGGGCGCGATCAGCCATTCGGCGCCATATCCGCCAGACTGAGAAAGAAGAGTTTCTTCGTCTGGGCAAGGCTGCCCTCGACCAGGCCTTTGAACGCGCCGGCAAGAGTCGTTCGGGTGTGTCCCTGCGACCGGCCCTGGAACGGTTGGCCGCCTCATCGGAAGATGACCTCTATGATACTATCGGCCGTGGCCGGATTTCCCCGGTCCAGGTGCTGGAGGTGGTCTTCCCGGGATTGAAGGACAGCGAACGGGCGGCAGTTTCGGCTCGCCGCCGGATCGAGGATGGCAAAAGCGCCCGGATCTTCGTTCGAGGGGGAGGGCTGACCGCAGGAATCAGCCTGCATTTCGCGCCCTGCTGCACTCCGGTTCCGGGAGACAGAATCGTCGGAATTGTCCAACCGGACCGGGGGCTCGAAGTTCATACAATCGACTGTCCGCGACTGGCGCAGTTCGAGGACCATGGCGACCTCTGGCAGGACCTCAACTGGACTCCGGAGGCGGAACGAAACACAGTCGCCCGGGCCAGAATGCGCGCCACCATTCGAAACACACCTGGCGTCCTGGGAGAGGTCTGTACGATTATTGGAGAGGCCAGGGGGAATATTGTCGGACTCAAGATGCATTATCGCCAGGAAGATTTCTTCGACGTCGATATCGACTTGGACGTCAAGGACAACCGACACTTGACCAACCTCGTGGCAGCATTGAGGGCCTGTCCCAGTGTTGAAAACGCCGACCGGGCGTTGGGCTGATCGGGCCATCCGCTCGGCCTTCGGTTCTCGTCCATCGGAGACTTCATGAGTTTTCAGATTCTCTCCGGCGCGCCAGGCGCGGGTAAGACTGCAATGCTGCGTGGCCTTGAACTCGCCGGCTGTCAGGTGGTTGAGGAGGCGGCGACAGACGTCATCGCGTGGCGACAGGCGAACGGCTGCCTTGAGCCGTGGACACAACCGGACTTCATCGACGCGATCCTTGAACTCCAGGTCCGGCGCCAGATTGCCGCTGACCGCCTCGACGGGGCGGTCTTTCTTGATCGCTCGCCCGTCTGCACCCTGGCCCTCAGCCGGTTCCTCGGCCTGTCTCCATCGGCACGTCTGATCCAGGAAACGGCGCCTGACCGACTTCAGTCCCTCTATCGACGCCAGGTCCTGTTTGCCAGGGGCCTTGGCTTCATCACGCCAACCCCCGCGCGAAGGATTTCTCTGGAAGAGGCCGAACGCTTCGACACGGTCCACCGCCAGACCTACGAAGAGCTTGGTTTTAAGCTGCTCGATGTTCCCGCAGGGTCTGCCGCTGATCGTGTCTCGCAGGTGCTTGCCCTGATTTGACGAGTCGCCTGCTAGAGAATGAAGTCTGCCGAGGTCAGGATCAGTGCGCCATTCAGCAGGATCTCGAATTCAGCGAAGCCATCGCCGCTGGAATCGCCCGCCAGGATGGTGTTTCCGCTACCGTCGGTGAACTGGATCAGTTCACCAGGCCTGTTGGTGAAGCTTGACCCGCCGAGAAAGAACGCGCCTTCGCCATCGATCGTGGTGTCGCCGTCCATTCGGCTCAGATCGATCCGGTCGCCGTCAGCCCGGCTGAAATCCGTGATGATGTCGCGCTGACCCGCATAAGGAGCACTATCCTTGCCCTGGCTGAGTATGAAGAGGTCCTTTCCTGATCCACCGGTCAGGATGTCCTGCTTGCCGCCGCCAGTAAGCTCATCCTTGCCTTCCCCGCCATCCAGCCTGTCCTTGAGTTTTCCACCCTTGAGGCTGTCCCGTCCTGGACCACCCAGGAGGGTGTTCAAGCCATCGCGGCTTGTCAGACGATCATCACCCTCGCCGCCGTCGAGCACATAGAGGGCTGTCTTGGCGCCAGGACCCTGGCTGTTGATCGACAGGATGTCTGACCCTGATCCGCCGTTCAGGGTCAGGTCCCAGATCTGGCCGGTCATGTCGAAACGATCATTGCCAGCCCCTCCGGAAATGGAGCGGATTCCTGAAATCTGGATGTTGGAGAAAACGACTGATCCGGACCCATCCAGAAACAGGTCGACCGTGCCGCCGGTCCCGAACAAGCCGGCCGAAAAGCCTGCCAGCTGGTTTGCAGTGAGTGTCACCTGAAGGGCGCCAGGGGCGTCGAGGAACGCCTCGAAGCTTGTGATATTGGAAATCATTGCCAAGCTGAGGTCCACCGACCCGCCAGTTCCGAGGATTTGCAGTCGATTGAAGGCTCCCCCCCCCGCCGTCCAGGGTCTCGGCAAGGCCGTCGATCTCGGCGAGGTCTTATCAGGAAGGAGTCGTCGCCCTCGCCACCATAGAGCCAGTCTGTTCCAAGTCCGCCGATTATCTGGTCATCTCCATCATCGCCATAGATGATGTCGTCGCCGTCGCCGCCATCGATGTCATCTGCGCCGGCGGTTGTTGAGGCGATCTCGTTATAGATGGCTGAGGCGACGCGTCCGTCGCCTGACCGGTGGATAAAATCCGCATCTGCGGTGCCTGTCACCATGGCCATGATCAAGACTTTCCGATGTTGCCGGGTCCAATGAAGGGCGGTCAGCATGGCGCCATCCAAAGCGGCGCGCACCTCTTTTTACAAGTTGAGCTGGTCCGACTGCCTCAAGCGTTCCTGTTGCCCCGGGGGCATGTCGATTGCCCCCTTGCGCCCCGCTGTGGTTTCGAACGACTGTTCGTCAAAATCAGAAAACAGACGAGGAAGCGACCATGGCGATAGACTTTGAAATTCCGGCCGAGGCCAAGGCGGTCAGGGAAAAAGTCCGACAGTGGGTGCAGGACGAATGTCGTCCCGCTGAACAGCAACTGCTGGCCGGCCGTGACTATAAGGAAGTTCTCGGTGAGCTTCGGGGCAAGGCGCGGGCGCGTGGCCTCTGGTGCCCCTTCATTCCAGAGGAACATGGCGGCATGGGCCTTGGCCCCCTGGCCAACGCCCTGGTTCAGATGGAGCTGGGCGAAAGCTATCTGGGCGCCCTGTCGATGAATACCCAGGGGCCGGATGACGCCACCATGATGACGTTGCTTGCCTACGGAACCGAGTATCAGAAGGAAAAGTATCTCAAGCCGCTGCTGAATGGCGAGAAGCGCATCTGTTATTCCATGACCGAAAAAGCTGCAGGGGCCGATGCTACCGGAATGCAGACCAGGGCGGTCAAGGATGGCAACGAAAACTATGTTCTGAACGGCGAAAAATGGTTCAGTTCGGCGGCGAGCGTCGCAGATATCGCCGTGGTCATGGCCAAGACTGATCCGGATGCCCCGCGGCATCAGCAGTTCTCGACCTTCATCGTCGAACTTCCCAACCCCGGCTACCGTATAGTGCGTGACATCGGGACCATGGCCGCAGAAGGGCCGCTGAGTCATGTCCTTGGCGGAGGCCATTCGGAAATCGAGATCAAGGATCTGGTCGTCCCGGCCGAAAACCTGCTCGGCGGCGAAGGCAACGGGTTCAATATGGGCCAGCATCGCCTGGCCTATGGCCGCCTTCGCCACGGTATGCACAATGTGGCAATGGCCCAGCGCGCGCTGGACCTGGCCACTGCCCATGTTACTAGCCGTGAAACCTTTGGCCGCAAGCTGAAGGACAGGCAGGGCGTCCAGTGGATGCTTGCCGACTGCGCGAGCGAACTTTACATGGCCCGGCTGATGCTGCTGCATATCGCCTACAAGGCTGAGAAGGGCATGGACCTCCGGCAGGAAAACTCCATCGCCAAGGTCTTCCTTGCCCATATGGTCCACAAGGTCGTGGATACCGCGATCCAGCTTCACGGCGCCCTGGGCTATTCCACGGATACGCCCCTGGCCCGCTGGTACACCCATATCCGGTCGCAGCGTCTCGTGGACGGGCCGGATGAGGTGCATCGCTGGACTGTGGGCCGCAATGTGATCAAGGCCTTCGAGCGGGATGGCACCACCGCCATGGCCGCCGGTGGCGATCTGATCTAGTTTTCACCGGGCGCGACGCCTGTCGCCGCGCCCGGTCCCTGCTGCGGACTGGGAGAGCGTCCGCTCATCAAACCTCAGGGCGGCTGCAGGGCTTGCCCTTGTCCGAGTCGTCGCCATGCCCGAACCCATCCTCGACCCTGATCTGCCGATCATCGACCCGCATCACCATCTGTGGGATCGCACGAGCCTGCTGGGCCAGTTGCCGGCGCCCCGACACGGATTCGAACAGGTCATCCGGCGGGTTCCACGCTACCTGCTGGACGAGCTTCTGGCGGACATGGGTTGCGGCCACAATGTCGTGGCGACCGTCTACATGGAATGTGGAGCCTTCTACCGCTCTTCAGGACCGGCCGAGATGAAGCCTGTGGGCGAGATCGAGGCGGTCAATGGCCTTGCCGCCATTGCTGACAGCGGGGTTTATGGCCCTGGTAGGCCTTGTGCCGGGATCGTGGGCCATGCGGACTTGACTCGGGGCGTGGCCGCACGCGCGGTGCTCGAGGCCCAGATCACCGCCAGTTCCCGGTTCCGCGGCATACGCCACAGCGCCTCACACGATCCTGACAGTGAAGTCCTCGGACCGCTGGTGCGCCAGCCGGCGGGCCTCTATCTGGATGCCAAGTTCCGAGAGGGGTTCGCCCAGCTTGCCCCGCTAGGCCTGTCCTTCGACGCCTGGCTGCTGGAGCCGCAACTGCCAGATTTGCTGGATCTCGCACACGCCTTCCCCGAGACCCAGATCATCCTTGACCACGTCGGCACTCCGTTGGGCATCGCCAGCTATGCGGGAAAGCGTGAGGAGCGTTTTGGCATCTGGCGCGACAATATCCGAGAACTGGCTGATTGCCCCAATGTCTCGGTGAAGCTGGGCGGGCTGGCCATGGTGTTTCCCGGCTTTGAATCCTGTCTGGCGGATCCGCCAGCCCCTTCGGCTCAACTTGCCCAGGAGTGGGGACCCTATCTCGAGACCTGTATCGAGGCGTTCGGCGTGGATCGTGGAATGTTCGAGAGCAATTTTCCGGTCGACATCCTGTCCTGCAGCTACGCCACCCTCTGGAACGCCTTCAAGCGGTTCGCGGCAGGCTATTCGGAAGCTGAAAAGACCGCTCTGTTCAGTGGCACTGCGGCCAGAGTCTACCGGCTCGAGCCGTAGCCGGAGGCCGTCTGTCGGGAGGCCGGGAATCTGCTAAGAGACCGACATGACCTCAGATGACGTCCTTGAAGAGTTCCGCGGCGCTGGCGCCCTGCGTGAAGGCCATTTCGTGCTGTCCAGCGGCCTGCATAGTCCTGTCTTTCTGCAGAAAAATCTGGTTTTCGCCGAACCGGAGCGGTGCGCCCGGCTCTGTTCCGCCCTGGCGAACCGGATTCTCGCCGCGGTCGGCAGGCCGGAGGTCTGTATCTCTCCGGCCGTCGGCGGGATCATTCCTGGCTACGAGACGGCGCGCCAACTCGGCGTGCGCTCGCTCTATGTCGAACGGGAAGGGGGCCGATTCACGCTCCGCCGCGGCTTTCAGATCGAGCCGGGCGCCCGGGTGGTCATGGTCGAGGACATTGTCACGACCGGCCTGTCGTCCCGTGAGTGCATTGCGGCCATCGAAGAGGCCGGTGGTGAGGTTATCGCCGCCGCCTGTATCGTTGACCGGTCCGGCGGCAGGGCGGACGTTGGGGTTCCGCTGGTCGCCCTGGCCACCCTGGACGTGCCGGCCTGGCCCTCTGACCAGATCCCGCCAGAGCTGGCCGCCATTCCAGTACAGGACCCCGGCAGCCGCCGACTGGTCTGAGAACGGCGAGCTGTCGGCGTCCTCAGGACAGGTCGCCGGGCCTTTCGTCCCCGGCCTACTCGCCCTAAGTATCAAGGCGCTGGATACGGAGGGTGACCCATGAGCCTGCGCCTTGGCGTGAATATCGATCACGTCGCCACTATTCGGAACGCCAGGGGCGCGAGCTATCCTGAGCCGATCCGGGCGGCTGAACTGGCGCTGGCTGCGGGAGCGGACGGGATAACCGCACACCTTCGCGAGGACAGACGGCATATCTCGGACACCGATATCGACCTCCTGTCCGATCTTTGCCGCAAGCGTGGCCGCCCCCTCAATCTCGAAATGGCAGTCACCGAGGAGATGGTCGGGATCGCCGTTCGCCACCGCCCCTATGCTGCCTGTCTGGTTCCGGAACGGCGCGAGGAGGTGACGACGGAAGGCGGGCTGGACGTCCTGCGCGGTCTGGACCGCGTTAGGGATGCGGTATCAGCGCTGCGGGGCGCAGGCTGCCGGGTTTCGTTGTTCATCGAGGCGGACCCGGCCCAGATCGCCGCCAGCGCAGAAGCCGGGGCCCAGGTTGTGGAACTCCATACCGGCGCCTTTTGCGATTCCGTCCGGGCCGGTGAAACCGAACGGGCGGCGGCGATCCTGGATCGGCTCTGCGCTGGATCGGTCGAGGCCGGAAGGCTCGGTCTGGAGGTGCATGCTGGCCACGGGATCGATTTCGCAACGGTGGCGCCGATCGCCGCGATTCCTCAGATCGCCGAACTGAATATCGGCCATTTCCTGATCGGCGAGGCGATTTTCGTCGGCCTGCCCGAAGCCATTCGACGCATGCGCCAGCTTATGGAGGCCGGCCGTCTGCATACGGAGCAGGCAGCGTGATCATTGGACTTGGGTCTGACCTCTGTGACATCCGCCGGATCCAGAAATCCCTGGATCGTTTCGGAGACCGGTTTGTGCAAAGGCTGTTTACCGAGACCGAACAGGAAAAATCAGACCGCCGCAAAGACAGGGCGGCCAGCTACGCCAAGCGGTTCGCCGCCAAGGAGGCCTGCGCAAAGGCCCTGGGAACCGGAGTGCCGCGGCGCGGGGTCCATTGGCGAGATATGGGTGTCGTGAATCTCCGCAGCGGGGCGCCGACCATGGCCCTGACAGGCGGCGCGGCCGAGCGACTCCAAAGCATGACGCCGCCAGGGATGACACTGAAGATCCATGTCAGCCTGACTGACGACCATCCCTACGCTCAGGCATTCGTGATCCTCGAGGCGCTGCCAACGGCCGATACGCCATGAAGGCGAGTTAACGGGCCAAAGGCTTGCCCATGGGATAAACCGGGTCTAACCAGCACCACCCGGGCGGTTCGTCCGCGCCCCCAAGAGAGATCTGCGCCGCCATGACAGACGCTGTCCGTACAGAGGCCCAGGACGCACAGTCGTCGGGAGAGGCGGAAGCGCCGACCTTCGTCCAGGAGATTGTCGAGATCGCCAAGACAGTGGCCTATGCCCTGTTGATCGCTCTGGTCCTGCGGGTCTTCCTGTTCCAGCCTTTCACCATCCCGTCGGACTCCATGGAGCCGAACCTGCTGCATGGTGACTACATCATAGTTTCGAAATGGTCCTACGGCTATTCGCGCCACTCGATTCCTCTCAGCCCACCTCTGTTCAAGGGCCGGATACTTGGCGCGGAGCCCAAGCGGGGCGACATCATCGTCTTCAAACTGCCGGCGGACAACAAGACCGACTATATCAAGCGCCTGATCGGACTCCCGGGCGACAGGATCCAGGTCCGTGGCGGCGTCCTCTATGTCAATGAAAAGCCCGTGCCGCGTGTCCAGATGACCCGCAATGACCTGCTCGACATGGACCGTCTGCGTCAACAGGAAACGTCGCTCGATAGCAAGCGCTATGTCACCTATGGCGGCGCACCCTATGGCTATGTGAACAACACCGGCGTGTTCCTGGTGCCCCAGGGTCACTATTTCTTCATGGGCGACAACCGCGACAACAGCCTGGACAGCCGGGTGGAACCCAATTTCGCCAACCCCCGTCAGGGCGGGGTCGGCTTTGTTCCGGCAGAGAACCTGGTTGGAAAGGCTGAAATCATCCTGCTGTCCTGGTACCCACCAGCGGGCCCCTACGACATTGACCAGGGTCATGAGGGTGCGTCTCTGTTCAAGCCCTGGACCTGGTTCACCGAGGCCCGACCCAGCCGGTTCTTCAATCTGCTGAAATGACGGCCTGGGCAGACGCCCTGACGGGCCTTGAGCAGCGGATCGGCTACAGCTTTGTCGACCGGACCCTGCTCGAGCGGGCTCTAACCCATTCCAGCGTCGGTGATGGTGCGGTCAAGGTACGTCACAATGAGCGCCTGGAGTTCCTCGGCGACCGTGTTCTAGGACTTCTGGCGTCAGAGCGACTACTGGAACTGTTTCCGGAATGTCGTGAGGGCGATCTGTCGCCCCGACTTGCGAATCTCGTGAATGGCAAGGCCTGCGCCCGGGTCGCCCGGCTACTGGGTCTTGGCGAAGTCCTGCGGATGAGCGCTTCGGCCAACCGCATGGGGGTTCGGAGTAATGACGGCGTCCTTGGCGACGCCGTCGAGGCCTTGATGGCCGCGATCTATATCGACGGCGGCCTCGGAACCGCCCGGGCCTTCTTCCTTTCGGCCTGGGAGGTTGAATTTTCGCTTTTGGACACCCCGAGATCAAAGGATGCGAAGACACGGCTGCAGGAATGGGCCATGGGTCTGAAGCTGGCCGTGCCGACCTATTCCGTAGTCGCCCAGGTTGGACCCGATCACGCGCCTCGATTCACCGTCGAAGTCCAGGTCAGGGGTTTTGAGTCGGAACGCGGGGAGGGGGCCTCCCGGCGGGAGGCAGAGAAGGCGGCGGCATCGGTGATGCTGCTGAAACAGGAAGGCAAGACATGACCCGTGCAGGCTTTGCGGCGATCATCGGCGCTCCCAACGCGGGAAAATCTACCCTGACCAATCGTCTGGTGGGAGCGAAGGTCTCGATCGTAACCCAAAAGGTCCAGACCACCCGCTTCCCGGTTCGCGGCGTCGCCATGGCGGCGCAGGCCCAGATCGTGCTCGTGGACACCCCCGGTATCTTCAAACCCCGGCGGCGGCTCGACCGGGCCATGGTGCGTTCGGCCTGGGCCGGAGCTGAAGATGCGGACTGTGTCGTCCATCTGGTCGATGTCCAGGCGGAGCTGGCCGTTCAGAGCGGTTCGGCGACGGGGGCCGACAAGCGCGGGGTGGAGGATGTCCAATCCATCATTGAAGCCCTGAAGAACGCCGGCAAGCAGGTCATTCTGGCGATCAACAAGATCGACGGGGTCAAGCGCGACCGTCTGCTGGCTGTCGCCCAGTCGCTGTTTGAGACCGGCGTCTATAGCGAGGTCTTCATGATCAGCGCTGCGGACGGGTCCGGCGTGGAAGACCTGCGCGCCCGACTGGCGGACCTGATGCCGGAAGGGCCCTGGCTCTATCCCGAAGACCAGACAGCGGACATTCCGGCGCGGCTGCTGGCGGCCGAGCTGACCCGCGAAAAAATCTATCTGCGGGTCCATGAGGAACTGCCTTACGCGGCCAGCGTCGAAACCACCGCCTTCGAGGAAAAGAAGGACGGATCGGTCCGGATCGAACAGACCATTCTGGTGGAGCGCGAGGGGCAGCGCGCTATCATCATCGGCGCCAACGGTCAGACCCTGAAATGGATCGGCCAGAAGTCCCGCGAAGAGCTGACCGAGTTGTTCGAACGCACGGTCCACCTGTTCCTTCATGTTCGCGTCCGGGAAAACTGGGCCGAGGAGCGTGAGGCCTATTCTGCCATGGGCCTCGATTTCGAGGTCTGATAGCGACGGCCAGGCCTGACCGAGACAGGTTGTCAAAATCCCCGCTCTGCTTCAGCCTCGGGACTCTGCAGACCGGACAGCCTGTCCTCTCCAGCAGCCCGAGGCCTTCATGCGCACCCTGATCCTGATCCTGACGTTTCTGCTCACTCCCGGCGCCGCCCTGGCCAGGGCCCCGGCCGACCCCGTCGCGGCGATAAACGTTGCCTTGGACGGACTGCATGACGCAGCTTCCAAGGCTGATGGCCCGCGCTATTTCGCGCTCTACACAGACGACGCCATTTATATTGGCACCGACGCCGCCGAGCGCTGGACCCTGTCCCAGTTCCAGGCCTACGCGAACCCCTATTTCGCCAAGGGGCAGGGCTGGACCTATCTGCCCCGTGAACGTCATGTTGTGATTGCCCCCTTGCCGTGCCGATGTGTCGCCTGGTTTGACGAGCTGCTCGACAGCAAGTCCTATGGAACCAGCCGGGGAACGGGGATGATGGTGCTCACCAACGGCGTCTGGAAGGTCTCCCAGTACGCCCTGACCTTTCCCATCCCCAATGATCTGGCCAAGCATATGACTGACGAGATCAAGCGGTTCGAGGCCGGCGAAAAGGTTCACTGAACGGTTCCTGCAAGAGCCCTCGCCTGAGACCGCGAGGCAGCGTATCTGGCGGTCATGGAATGGGAAGACGAGGCCTACATCCTTTCGGCGCGGCCGCATGGCGAGGCGGGCGCGCTGGTCGAGCTTCTGGCTGAAAGTCAGGGACGCTATCTGGTGCATGTTGCGGGCGGCGCGGCGCGGCGGATGCGACCAGTCTTGCAGCCCGGCAGCCGCGTGATCGCTCGCTATCGCGCCCGAATCGAGGGGCAGATGGGTTCGGCCAGTCTTGAGCCCATGGGCGAAGGGCCTTCAGAGCTTTTCGATGATCCCCTGGCCCTGTCGGGACTTGCCGCGGCCACTGCCGTAGCAGCCGGAGCCCTGCCGGAGCGAGAGCCCTATCCCGGCGCCTTTCATGCCCTCGACGCCCTAATCGGTGTCCTGGAAGCAACAGATATCTGGCCCGCCCTGTTCGTGCGGTTCGAGGCTGGCCTGCTCCAGGCCCTGGGCTTTGGCCTGGACCTTAGCAAATGCGCCTCGACCGGAGCCACGGACAACCTGGTCTGGGTGAGTCCCCGCACGGGTCGAGCGGTCAGTCGTATGGCCGGCGAACCCTATTCCGATCGGCTTCTGCCCCTGCCGCCCTTCATGATTTCCGCTCGGGGCGGCCTGGCGGAAGGGGATGTCCGGGCCGGCTTCAACCTGACAGGCCATTTTCTGGAGCAGTTTGTCTTCGGGCCGCTCAATCGCCCGCTTCCTCCGGCCCGAACCTGGCTCTTGGACCGGTTGACCGATGCGGGGCGGCTCTAGAGCCCGCAACCGCAGCCTGCCTCGCCTTCATCCGGCGCTCCCTATTCCGCAGACGGACCCCTACAGTGGGGCCAGTTGATTCTGGACAGCCATGACCCTGCACTCTCCCCCCCCTGGCCCCGGTGACGGCGACCGTATTTTGGACGAGCCTCTGACCGAGGCGCTCTCCCGTCGCTACCTCGCCTATGCGCTATCCACCATTACCGGCCGGGCCCTGCCGGACGTTCGGGACGGCCTGAAGCCTGTCCATCGCCGCATCCTCTACGCCCTGCACGAGATGCGACTGAACCCGGCGGCCTCAGCCCGAAAATGCGCCAAGGTGGTCGGCGAGGTAATGGGTAACTTTCACCCACACGGCGACCAGGCCATCTATGACGCCCTGGTGAGGCTGGCGCAGTCCTTTTCCCAGCGCATTCCGCTGGTCGACGGTCAGGGCAACTTCGGCAACATCGACGGCGATAACGCTGCCGCCATGCGCTACACCGAATGCCGGATGACCGAGGCGGCAGCGCTGTTGCTGGATGGCATCGATGAGAACGCCGTCGACTTCAAGCCGACCTATGATGGCCAGGACGAGGAGCCGGTGGTCCTCCCCGCCGGGTTCCCAAACCTGTTGGCCAACGGCTCCAGCGGCATCGCCGTCGGCATGGCGACCTCCATTCCTCCGCACAATGCCGGAGAACTGATCGACGCCTGTCTTCTGCTGCTGCAACGGCCGGATGCAACCACCGCAGACCTCATGGAGCGTGTCCAGGGGCCGGATTTTCCGACCGGCGGCATCATTGTCGAGCCTCGCCACTCCCTGTTGGAGACCTTCGAGACCGGCCGCGGCGGGGTCAGGGTCCGCGCCCGCTGGAGCCGCGAGGAAACCACTCGCGGCGGCTATGTGATCGTTATCACCGAGATTCCCTACCAGGTTAAGAAGGCTGAACTGGTCGAACAACTGGCGGAGTTGATCGAGGCCAAGAAGGCCCCATTGCTGGGGGACGTGCGGGACGAGTCGGCGGAAGATGTGCGTCTGGTCATCGAGCCCAAGTCCCGCAACGTTGAACCTGAGGTCCTGATGGAGAGCCTGTTCAGGCTTTCCGATCTGGAGACCCGTTTCCCGGTCAATATGAACGTCCTGGACGCGCGGGGCGCTCCCGGAGTGCTGGGGCTGAAGGCGATCCTGAAGGCCTTCCTGGATCATCGCCGGCAGGTTCTGATCCGCCGGGCCCGGTTCCGGCTCGAGAAGATCGAAGCCAGGCTGCATATTCTGGACGGCCTGCTGGTCGCCTATCTGAACCTTGACGAAGTGATCCGGATCGTCCGTTACGAGGACGAACCCAAGGCGAAACTGATCGCCGCTTTCGATCTGACCGAAATTCAGGCCGACGCCATTCTGAACACCCGCCTGCGCCAGCTTGCGCGGTTGGAGGAGATGGAAATTCGTCGGGAACATGCCGAACTTGCTGAGGAAAGAGACGGCATCCAGGCCATGCTGGCCTCTGATGACAGACAGTGGAAGCTTGTCGGGGCGGGCCTGGCGGCCATGCGAGACGTTATTGGAGCCGGCACGGTGGTCGGGCGGCGGCGCAGCGATTTTGCCGAGCCCCCGTCAATTGACGTCGAGGCTGCGTCCGAGGCCTTTATTCCGCGCGAGCCGATAACCATCATCCTGTCGGACAAGGGCTGGATACGGGCGGCCAAGGGACGAATCGAGGATCCCTCCGAGCTGAAGTTCAAAGAGGGCGACAAGCTGGGCTTTCTTGTTCCGGCTGAAACAACGGACAAGCTGCTTATCTTCGCATCGGATGGGCGCTTCTTTACGCTGGACTGCAGCAAGCTGCCTTCCGCCCGTGGCCATGGCGAGCCGCTGCGGCTGATGGTCGACCTGGACGACAAGGTCAGGATCGTGGACGTCTTCCCGCACAAGGCCGGTCGTCGCCGGCTGTTGGCCTCCAGTGAGGGTTACGGGTTCATTCTGCCCGAGGACGAGGCGCTGGCCTTCCGTCGCGCCGGCAAGCAGGTTCTCAATGGTCAGGCGCAGGTCAGCCTTGAAGTGGTCGGCGACCAGATCGCCGTGGTCGGCGACAACGGCAAGATTCTGGTTTTCAGCGTTGAAGAACTTCCGGAAATGCCTCGTGGCAAAGGCGTCAAGTTGCAGTCGTACCGGGAGGGCGGACTTAGGGACGCCATGGTTTTCAAGGCTGAAACCGGTGCTGGCTGGATAGATGCCGGCGGCCGCAATCGGGACTGGTCCGACTGGCGGGACTGGGTTGGAAAACGCGCCGGTTCCGGCAAGGCCG
The DNA here is from genome assembly GCA_029866155.1 of Caulobacter sp. GTDB lineage: Bacteria > Pseudomonadota > Alphaproteobacteria > Caulobacterales > Caulobacteraceae > Caulobacter. Next base: position 17,369 of record JARWZW010000016.1, read on the forward strand.
CGCCACGCGGATTCCCGATCACGAAGCGTTTCAGGCCAAGGGTCAACTGAGGCCGGCAATCGTCAGCGAGGGGGCCTCGTCCACCGCCGGCTGGCGGGCCACTGCCCGTGGCGATCTACTTCAATCCGCTAGAGCGTGTTCCGATAAGTGTGAAGCGGTGATCGGAACAGGCTCTAGGTCGCGTCCGTATCAAGAGAGGGCGAGTCCTTGCGACCGAGGCGCGGCGTTTCCGGTCCTCGCGTCGCACGACTGTTGGCCAAGGCCTGTTCCGCTCGGGCAAGTTCGCGGGCCGAGATCAGGCCCCAACCGCTGGGGCGAAGGATCTCCAGCGGGCTGAAGCGGGCCTTGTAGGCCATCTTCTCGCTGCCAGCGACCCAATAGCCCAGATAGACCCGGCGCAGGTCATTGAGCCGGGCCTGGACCACATGATCGAGGACCATGAAGGAGCCGAGGCTGCGGCGTCCCATGGCGGGATCAAAGAAGCTGTAGACCAGCGAGAGCCCGTCCTGCATCAGGTCGACCAACGCACAGGCCACCAGATCGCCGGGGCCCTGGTCCTGTGACGGAGTACGGTATTCGACGATATGGGTGCGGACGGTAGAGTCCTCGACCATGGCGACGAAATCCGACCAGGTCATTTCAGCCATGCCGCCATCTGCATGGCGCGCGAGAAGGTAGCGACGGAGAAGCTCGAACTGCTCGCCGGTCGCTTCGGCCTCGACGATGTGGCGCTGCAGGTCGCTGTTGCGAGACAGGGCGCGCCGCTCGGAACGGGAGAAGACGTAGTCTGCGACCGGAACCCGGGCTGATGTGCAGGCGGCGCAAGCCTCGCAGGCCGGCCGATAGGCGATATTCTGCGAACGGCGGAAGCCCGATTGCGTCAGGTGGTCGTTTAGGGTCGGCCCTTCCAACTGAGGCAGATGGGTAAAGACCTTCCGTTCCTCCCGGTCAGGAAGGTAGGGGCAGGGAGATCCAGCGGTCAGGAAGAACCGCAATCGGCCGGGAGGCGTAAACTGTAGCGTCACTGAACCTTCCCGCCTCCGTCGATCTCTGCGTGAAGTCGATTAGGACCCATGGCCGATGGGTTCGCAAGGGCCGGGCGTCGTCCGCAGGCGCAGGTCCGTGGCATTGGCTAGCGGTCAGGCGGAAGAACAGGCGCTTCCCGCAGCAGAATGATCGCGATCCGACGGTTGCCCGCCAGGGTGGGGTCGTCCGGATAAAGGGGATCTGAATTGGCTTTGCCGGAAACCTGATAGATCCGGTCTGCGTCGACACCAGCGACCTGCAGGATCTGGCGCGAAGCGTCTGCACGGGCCGAGGAAAGGCCCCAGTCGCTTGGGGTCTTGACGCCATTGGCGTTGGCGCTGGTGTGACCCGAGATCGTGATACGGTTGGGCAGCTGGTTGATGACCTTGGCGATGGCCCGCAGCAGAATCCGTGCCCGGTCGTTGGGGCTTGCTGCCCCATCCCGGAACATGGAGCGACCTTCCTGGTCGATCAGCTGGATGCGCAGCCCTTCCGGGGTCTGGTCGATCTGGATCTGTTTGGAAAGTTCGGCCAGTTCCGGCATGTCCTGGAGCGCCTGGCGCAGTGACTGGGCTGCGGACGCAAAGGCCTCGGCCTCCCGCTTCTGAATCTCCTCGCGCAGAGCGTCCTCGCTGGCGTTTTCAAGCTTGGAGCTGGTCGGACTGGTTTCGCTGAAGCCGTCCTTGGGGGTCTCGGGGGGCGCTTCAGGGGCCAGTTGCTCAACGATCGCTACTGCACCGTTCGACTTGGCCCCATCCTCTCCGAGGGCCGTACCGCCAAGAATTCCGCCGGAGCCGCTCGTGGTTTCCGAAACACTGGCCGGTGCGAAGTAATCGGCGATGCCGCGCTTCTGCTCAGGGCTGGTTGTGTTGATCAGCCACATCAGCAGGAAGAAGGCCATCATCGCAGTGACGAAGTCGGCATAGGCGACTTTCCACGCGCCGCCGTGGTGCCCCCCGCCGGATACCTTCTTCACCTTCTTGATGAGGATCGGTCTGTCGCCTCCGATCGCCATGGTCAACTCCGCTTAACCGTAATATCGGCAAGTTCGCTGGCGGACGTTAAGATGGCGTTTCGGCGAGGGATTTCGAGGAGTGTATTGGTGAAGGTCGCTTTTATCGGACTTGGGGTTATGGGCTTTCCCATGGCGGGTCATCTGGCCGGAGCCGGTCACGACGTCACGGTATTCAATCGCTCGCCGGAAAAGGCCGCCCGCTGGCTGCAGACGCACCCGGGGGCGACAGCCTCTACTCTTGCTGACGTCGCCAAGGGCGCTGAACTGGTCGCTCTCTGTGTCGGCAATGATGATGATGTTCGTGCGGTGGTGGCGGAGCTGCTGCCGGCCATCGCCCCGGGCGGCCTGATCGTGGACCACACCACCACCTCGGCCGTGCTCGCCCGGGACATGGCGGAGCTGTGCGCTGCATCTGGCCGCTGGTTTCTCGACGCCCCGGTCAGTGGCGGGCAGGCCGGCGCGGAAAGCGGCCAGCTAACGATCATGATTGGCTGCGAAGAGGTCGCCTTCGATCGTGTGGTTCCCGTCATCGGCGCCTATGCCAAGGCGATCCGCCGGATCGGTGGCCCCGGATCCGGGCAACTGGCCAAGATGGCAAACCAGATCGCCATCGCCGGCGTTGTCCAGGGCCTGGCCGAGGCCGTCCACTTCAGCAAGCGCGCCGGCGTGGATCCGATGGTCGTCTTCGGGGCGATCAGCAAGGGGGCGGCCCAGTCCTGGCAGATGGACAACCGCTGGGCCACTATGGTCGAAGGGCGCTTTGATTTCGGCTTCGCCGTAGACTGGATGCGCAAGGACCTGGGCCTGGTTCTGGATGAGGCCAGGGAGCGGGGCGCTCGGCTGGACATGACCGCCCTGGTCGACAGCTACTATGCCGAGGTACAGGCCCTTGGCGGGCGCCGCTGGGATACGTCGAGCCTGGTTGTGCGGCTCGACAAGCCCTGAACCCAATGCTTTTCAATGCCGGTCGGCGCTATTTCAACAGCCGGCGGCGAAGGGCGGTTTCGAGCTGGGTCCAGTCTTCAGCCCAGTGATGTCGATCCGGCGCCGTCGGGGCGAAGGGCCGCAGCCTTGCATCCGCGACAATCTGGAACCTGGCGACCTCGGGGGCGGAATCCTCGACGGAGTCCAGATTGGGCAGAAGGTCGTCGATAAATCCCGAGGGGCCATCGGTGCGGGCCGCCAGGGCGGCAACCACCGGACCCTTGAGACCCGAATTTATGATCATGGGATAGTCCAGTCCGTGCGCCTTGAGCCAGCGACTCCGCGCGGTCCGACCGTGGTCAGGAGCATTGGTCAGGATAATGATCCCGGCGTCCGTCGCCAGGCTTGAAAGCGCCTCTGCCGCGCCTTCGACCGGGTCGAGGTCGCCGTCGCCGTGGCGGAAGAAGTCGTCAAACAGGGACTTGCCGGTTTCCATGTCGATATGGCGGTCATCGCCAGGACGATAGACGTTCTGGAACAGAGCGAAACGATCGACCCGCATTTCAAAGCCGTGGCGTCCGACGAAGCGCTCGAACCCCGACATGAAATGGGCCAGCACCTCGTCGACATCGACGATCAAAAGGGGGCGTCCGGGATCGATTTCGATCGTCCGGGCGATTTCGAGCGGGGTTTGGGAGGGGGACTGGATCACGATTAGCGCAGGCTTAAGGATATTCGTGGCTACTGGCTTCTACAAACAGGAACGGCTGAGTCTTTTTTTCAGCGGACCGCAAGGGTCGAGGTCAATCGGTTGATGGCGAAAAAGGTCCTCATCGTCGAGGATAACGAGCTCAACATGAAGCTCTTCCACGACCTGCTCGACGCGCAAGGGTATGAAACCCTTCAGACGCGTGAGGGACTGTCTGCCCTGGCGCTGGCCCGGGAGCATCGACCCGATCTGATCCTGATGGATATACAGTTGCCCGAGATTTCTGGTCTCGAAGTCACCAAGTGGCTGAAGGAAGACGATGATCTGGCCCATATCCCGATCGTCGCCGTGACGGCCTTCGCCATGAAGGGGGATGAGGAACGGATCCGGGAAGGAGGCTGTGAGGCCTATATCTCGAAGCCCATCTCTGTCGTCCATTTCCTGGACACCATTCGCCGCTTGCTAGGATAGGTCGATGAGTGCGCGCATCCTTGTGGTCGACGACATCGAGGCCAACGTCCGGCTGCTCCAGGCCAAGCTGACGGCGGAATACTATGATGTCCTGATGGCCTACGATGGCCCCTCGGCCCTGGCGATCGCAGCGGCCGAGCAACCTGATATTGTCCTGCTCGATGTGATGATGCCGGGCATGGATGGTTTCGAGGTCTGTCGGCGCCTGAAGGAAGATCCGGTCACCCGCCACATCCCCGTGGTCCTCGTCACCGCCCTTGATGGCCGGTCTGACCGGATCGAGGGTCTGGAGGCCGGGGCTGACGAGTTTCTGACCAAACCGATCGACGATGTCCTGTTGTTCGCCCGGGTTCGCAGCTTGACCCGCCTGAAACTGGTCATAGACGAACTGCGCCAACGCGAGGAATCCGGCCGGCGGATGGGCGTCATAGCCGGCGCGGCGTCGCGCCTCGGCGGCACGGGCGGCCGGATTCTCATCGTCGATGACAATGAGCGTCAAAGCCAGCGGGTCGCCGCCGAGCTTGGCGTGGATCACCGTCCGGTGGTCGAGACCGATCCCGAGAAGGCTCTCGCCACGGCCCGGGGGCCTGTGGATATAGTGATTGTCAATGCGGCGGCCCGGAACTTCGATGGCCTTCGCTTCTGCGCCAACCTGCGATCGGATGAAGTGTCGCGGCACCTACCGGTTCTGGTCATCGTTGATCCGGATGACCGTCCCAGGCTGGTCAAGGCCCTGGAAATCGGGGTCAATGATATCCTGACCCGGCCAATCGATCCGCAGGAACTGTCCGCCAGAGCTCGCACCCAGATCAAGCGTAAGCGTTATACCGATTTCCTTCGTCAGAACCTCGACCATTCGCTGGAACTGGCGGTCACGGATCAGCTGACCGGATTGCATAATCGTCGATACATGGAAGGGCAGCTCGGGGCCCTGGCCAAACGGGCCTCCATGGGAGGCGACCCGGTGGCGGCCCTGATGATCGATATCGATCACTTCAAGAAGATCAATGACAGCTTCGGCCATGATGTCGGCGACGAGGTGCTGCGGGAGTTTGCCGTGCGGCTGGCCTCCAATGTTCGGGCCGTCGATCTGCCCTGTCGCTACGGCGGCGAGGAGTTCACGGTCATCATGCCTGACACTCAGATCGAGGATGCAGAGCGCATCGCCGAACGAATCAGGCTGCACGTCGCCGGCTCGCCCTTCCGGGTCGCGGGCGGGTCAGAGCTGCTGACGGTCACCATTTCCGTGGGTGTCGCAGCCACCATCGGCGTGACCGATACCCCCGAGACCCTGCTCAAGCGGGCTGACAGTGCGGTCTATGAAGCCAAGCACGCCGGCCGCAACCGGGTCATATCCAAGGCAGCCTGACGTCCTTCCGCCAACCGGCCCTGAAAACGAGCCAATCGAGTAGTTAACCCGCGTCCGGCAAGGCTGATGGCCGGTGACTACGGGCCAGGGCCCAAAGAAAAACGCCCGGCGTTGCGGCCGGGCGTTCCGAAATCCAGAGGTCTGGAACGGCTATTTGATCTTGCCCTCCTTGAACTCGACGTGCTTGCGCACGACCGGGTCGTACTTCTTCAGGACCATCTTGTCGGTCTTGGTGCGGGCGTTCTTCTTGGTCACATAGAAGAAGCCGGTGTCCGCCGTGGAGTTGAGGCGGATCTTGATGGATGCCGGTTTGGCCATAACTCTATCCTCATGGCCGCAGGGCCGAATTCTCGCGAGGCGCGGAACATACGCACGGTTGGCTGGAAGTCAACGGCTCCCTTTGCTCCCGGATCAGATCAGTTGCTTGAGCCGGGCCTTGCCATAGCGATAGGTGAACAGGAAGGGCGGGTCCTGGGCGGCTGCGGCGCGAACCACGGCTTCGGTAATGTCCATGATCGGGAGACGCAGGGCCTCTTCCAGCGGACGAAACGCCAGCTCGCTCAGTTCATCGCTGTCCGCCAGGGTCCCCGCCGACTCCGCAGCGTCCGCCTGGAAGAACCGGGCGTGAAACCGAACCGGGCTCATGGTCGGGGTGATGGCCCGCGCAGTCAGCCTCAGGGTGGCGTGATTGCTGAGCTGTAGTCCCGTCTCTTCCAGGGTCTCCCGAACGGCCGCCGCCGCAAGGCCCCCGGCCAGCCTCAGGGGCGCATGGGCAAGGCGTGCACAGAGCGGTGACAGGGCGCGGGGGTGTTCCAGATCTCCCGGCTCAACGCCGCCGCCCGGGAAGACAAAGACGTCAGGTGCGAACCTCGATTTGCGGGGTCTGCGCCCCATCAGGACCTCAGCCTTCGGCCCTGTACCGCGCAACAGCACGAGACTGGCGGCATGGCGCGGCTTGGCGGGTTTTGAGGGCGCCTCTGTCACAGGTATTCCAGGCGGCGTGCGCCCTTTTGAAACCGCATGAAGGGGGCAGGGCGGCTGTCGTCCTCAAGTCGATGGGCGATTTCCTGGACGACGAACCGGGTGATGTTCGGCAGGTCCAGGGCCAGAGCCTCATCAAGGTCCACCCAGGCGATCTCGTCAAGTTCCCCGCAGTCCGGCCTGCGTTCAAGGCTGATCAGTGATTCGGCGTCCGCCATGAAGAACCGCGCATCGAAGCGCTTGGGTCGATAGGGGGGGGTGATGGCGCGGGCGACAAACTGCAGGGCCGCCAGGTCGGGAAGGGCTCCGGTTTCGAGAAACGGCCTCCAGGACCCGACGCCTGGCCGGGGATCGGCTGGGCGCGCCAGCAACAGGCCGACCTCTTCAAAGGTTTCCCGGACCGCTGCAAGGGCCAGGGCCCTGGGCAGTTTCGGGCTCGCATGTCGGGCGGTCAACTGGAGGCGCGCCTCGGTCTGCGGGTGCAGGTCAGTCGCGGCGGGCGCGGTGAAGTCACCGCGGTCGACGCGCCCTCCCGGAAAAACCCATTTGGAGGGCATGAAGCTATGGCCTTTGGCCCGCCGGCCCATGAGCAGGCGCGGCTTGGGACCGTCGCGACGGACGACAATCAGTGTGGCGGCGTGGCGCGGCTTAACCGCCGCGCCAGTCTCCCGCATGGCGCCGTCGCTTCGGGGGTCATAATTGGGGTCAAGGGTCGGCTCGGTCATCAGGGCAGTTTAGGCCGATCACCGCGTCGGGAAAGCCTGACGCAAGGTGAACGGGTCAATCTTGCGCAGCCGCCCTGTCGGGGTCGGGCCTCTGGCTACTGCGTCCTGACGGGAACAAGGATCAGAATATCGAGGTCCCGGGTTGGGGTGAAGTCGGTCGCCCGGACCTCGAACCGGGTCGGGTTGATCTTTGTCACACCCTCGCCGCAGAAGCTGACGAGGTTTTCCGGGGCGCCCTTGTCGATCACCAGCCGGAAGTCGCCAATCGGCCGCGCCCAGTTGGCTCCTGTTTTCAGCACATATCCGATGCGGCGTTCCTGATACCAGCCGGCGCCCGCCATGGCCTTTCGTCCGCGGGCGACGGCAGAGACAAAGGCGTCGTCGATGCAGTACTTTCTCTGCATTTCGCGGGCCCAATCGTTGTCCGGGCGGGTCCATCCGGCGGCGCCCACGATCGTGTCGACAGTGGTGCCCAGGGCGGGCCTGTAGCGATGCTCAACGGCGATCTCGCGACCGACGGGAAATATCTGCTCCCAATGGAATGTCGTCTTGAGCACCCAGGCCGGCGCCAGGTGATGTTCCCAGCCTTTGCCGGCGTCAAAATCATCCTGCGTCGCCAGTCCCAGCTTCAGTGCATCGGCCTTGTCACTGGGGCTCAGGCGATCCAGGGCCTCCCTGGCTCCGGACAGGTGGGAGGCCAAAGGCACCCCTCTGGAAGTTAGCCACGACGTCCGGTCAATGCCGCCTGTCATGGCCTTCTGCTCGACCCGTGGATTGACCAGCACTCCCTGAACCCTGGTGCTGAAATCCAGCAGGTTCGTCGGATCGCTGGAGGGAATTCCGACATCGCTTTCGAAAAAGCCTTCGCCCCCGATGTCGGGCATCGGGAAGGCCACGATGGTCCGCACCGGCCCTGGGGTGGTGTTGAGGAACCGGTAGCGAACGATCACCTGGTCCTGCGAGATAAACAGGTCTTCGCTACGCATCTCGACGCTGTCGGAGCGGGTCAGGATGAGGCCGCCGGCGGCCAGCTCGGCTGTGGAATCGTTGGCTGCTGCGGGCAGTCCCATCAATAGTCCGGCCAGCAGAAGAACCGATTTCAGCCCGCGCCGTCTCATCGCTTCTTGCCCTTGCCCTTGCCGGTTTTAGCCGGCGGTCTGGCCATGCCAGGGCCACCTTTGCGAGGCGGCCCGCCGCGACTGGCGGGTCCGGCGTCCTTGAAACGCCTCCGCACGCCCAGGCTCGGCCTGGCCGCCCCGGGTACGCCCTTCACCGGCTCGCTCAGCATCTCGAACAGCAGACCCCCGGTGACGGGCGTCGCCTCGCGAAGCCGGACCTCGACCCGCAATCCCAGCGGCCATCTCGCGCCGGTTCTTTCGCCGACCAGGGAATGGAGGCGCTCATCATGGACGAAATACTCCTCGCCCAGGGTCGAAACCGGAATCAGGCCGTCCGCCCCGGTTTCCTCCAGCCGGATGAACAGGCCAAACCGGGTCACGCCGGTGATTCGCCCGGCGAACACCGCGCCCACCCGGTCAGACAGGAAGGCGGCGACATAGCGGTCCGTGGCGTCGCGCTCGGCGGCCATGGACCGGCGCTCGGCATAGGTGATCCGCTCCGCAGTGTCCCGAAGCTGGGAGATGTCGCCATCGGTCAGTCCATCTTCGCCGAGGCCGAGGGCCCGAACCAGGGCGCGGTGAACGATAAGGTCGGCATAGCGGCGGATCGGGCTGGTAAAATGGGCGTATTTGGCCAGGTTCAGGCCGAAGTGTCCGATGTTGTCCGGGCTGTAATGGGCCTGCATCTGGGTGCGCAGAACCACTTCATTGACGATCTCGGCATGCGGCCCCTCACGTGTTTCGTCCAGCAGGCGATTGAACCGGTCAGTGCGCGGCGCTTCACCCTTGTTCCAGGGCAGGCCCAGGCTGTCGAGGAACTCTGCGAGGGACTGTACCTTCTCCTGGCTGGGCGTGTCGTGGACGCGGTAGATCAGCGGGGTACGACGCGTCTCAAGGGTTTCGGCGGCCGAGACATTGGCCTGGATCATCATCTCTTCGATCAGGCGGTGGGCTTCCAGCGACCTTCGACGCTCGATGGAGACGACATTGCCATCTTCCCCGATGCGGATCCGGCGCTCGTCGCTCTCGATGGCAAGGGGAGACCGGGCCAGACGGCCCTTCAGCATGACGTGATAGGCCGCCCAGAGTGGCTTCAGGACGCCTTCCAGAAGGGTTCCGGCCTTGTCATCGGCCAGGCCGTCAATGGCCGCCTGTGCCTGTTCATAGGATAGCTTCGCCGCCGACCGCATAAGTCCGCGGACGAACCGGTGACTGCGCTTGCGTCCATCGGCGTCGAACACCATCCGGACGGCCAGGCAGGCGCGGTTCTCGCCTTCGCGAAGGGAGCAGAGGCCGGCTGACAGTCGCTCGGGCAGCATCGGCTCCACCCGATCAGGAAAATAGGTGCTGTTGCCCTTGTCCCGGGCGACGCCGTCCAGCGCCGAGCCGGTGCGAACGTATGCGGCGACATCGGCAATCGCGACCCAGACAATCCAGCCGCCGACATTTCGCACGTCGGGGTCTGGATGGGCGAACACGGCGTCATCGTGGTCCCGGGCGTCCACCGGATCGATGGTGATCAGCGGCAGGTCGCGAAGGTCCTCACGTCCGGAAAGCGTCGGTGGTAGCGCGGCTTCCGCTTCGGCTTCCGCCGCCGGGGTGAACCCGGTCGGAATGCCGTGGGTGTGGATGGCGATCAGGGATGCGGCTCTGGGCTCGTCCTCCCGGCCAACCACCTCCAGCAGCTTGCCCTGTTTGGGTCCAAACCGGCTGGATCCCGGCTGCACCTGGGCCAGAACCAGATCCCCATCCTTGAGGTCGCGCCCTTCAAACTCCGGAAGAAGCAGGCTGTCCTTGCTGCGCCGATCGACAGGCTCAACCCGGATCTCTCGCCGGACCTTTCGCACAACGCCCAGCACGCGGTGAGCGCTCTGGCCCAGACGCTTGATCACCCGGGCCTCGACCTCGCCGTTTTCCAGGCGCTCGAACCGGACCAGGAGCTTGTCGCCCATTCCAGGAGCGCCGGCATTGGCTTCCTGTCGATCCGGCGCCAGCCGCGCCAGAGGAGCGTCATCGCCGCCCTTGGTCAGCCGTACGAACAGATCTCCGTCGGTATCGCGCTCGACAACCTCGGCAACGCCGACCGGGGGCAGGGCGCCGGCCTCGGCAAAACCCTTGCGGCCCCGTTTGCCCAGGGCCCCCTCGGCCTGGAGGTCCTTGAGCATTTCGCGCAGGGCCCGGCGGTCGGAGCCCTTAAGTCCGAACGCCTTGGCGATATCGGCCTTGTCGGCTTCGCCCGCGTCGCGCAGGAAGGCGATCAGGGTATCCCGATCAGGCAGGCCCTGGGGCGGACGGACGGTCTTGGGCGGTTTGAACTTGGCCATTGTGTCTGGATAGCCCGGCCAGCGCCTTCCAGTAAGGCCCTTGTGACCGACCGGTCCACAACCGCCGGACCGGCCGCTACCAATCGGTTTCCACTGTGAGGGTCACGATGCGGCGTTCACCAGGTTTCAGGGTCATGGCCCAGACGGCTCCGGCCGGCTTCATCTGATGCCGCGGCGCAGACCGGATGACCCGCAGGCCCTCATAGGAAGGCATCCGAAGTTCGAACATCACCGGAACGGCCTTGTTGTTGTTAGCGGCCACTTCCACCGTGTGTCGAACCCTGTTCCCGCCGATCTTCTGTTCGCGAACGACCCGGGGCGTGACCTGGACTTCGACAGACTGGGCCGTGTCGATCTCGAGCGGCGCACCGACACCGGTGTTGCGGAACCGACCTTCTCCGACCAGTAGCCGGCCACCCTTGACGTTCGGCTCCATGATGGAGATGTCTCCGCCAGGCAGCGGCAGGCCCAGATTGTTGCGCTCGCGGTTCTCCGTCCGGAACATGACAACCGTTGGCCTGGGAGGATCGTCGGCCTCCGCATTGTCGTCTGGTGACAGTCGATAGAGATAGACCCTGTCGTACCGGACGCCGGCCTTCTGCAGCATCATGACCTGCTTGGTCTGCTGGGCGGCGACCGTGGTCGGAGAGGCCAGGGTGTAGAGCTTGTAGTCGCCAAGGTCGGTTTGAACCGCCTTCTGGGCGGTCACCACGATCTCCCCCGCCGCATCCGCCATCGGCGCCATGGCCATGGAAGGTGGTGGAGGGGGCGGCGGAGGCGGCGGGACCCCGCGCCAGAGCCTTGCGCCCGATGTCGTCGTGTCCATCGGCCAGCAACGGGGCGACAGGGGAACAGGGTTTGTAACCACGGCCCGGGTGTCGTCGCCGCGCTCCACCTCACCGGCCACGACCTGGGTCAGGGCGTTGGCAAAGCCGGTGCGGCCGGTGTTTTTCAGGGTGATCCAGCCTGACAGGTCCAGGGTCTGGCCATCCGGGTTGATGCGGGCAACATAGTTTGCTGCCCAGAGTACGCCGACCGACAGGTAGGTCAGCCGCACCCTGTAGCGCCCGGCTCGGGGCGCCCTGACCCTGAGTGACAGGGTCGGACGATCAGAAAGCCCGGAAGGCATCCGGTCAAAAATCAGGCGTTCGGCGCCGCCGCTGCATTTCAGCGTCTCGATCCGACCGCCTACATCCAGCACGACGCCGTCCGGTCCAGAGCGGATCACGGCGCGCTCCGAGGTCTCCCGTCCTGTCGCAGGATCAGTGCGGACCCAGCTGACCGTCTCGCCCAGGGACCGGGCGACCAGGGAGCCCGGGCTCAGGAGGTCGAAATCCTGGTTCCGCTCGACCAGCTGCGCCGGAAGGTCATCCACTGCTGCCGTCTGGGCCACAATGCCCTCAGCTACCCCCTTGAAGCTGATGCGGCTTTCTCCGGCTGGCACATCGAGGGTCCGCCATTCGGTGACCAGGGCCAGGCCCGACTCGCCATCGAAGTAGATGTCTTGAAAATCGGCCAGGCGACCGGTTCCCAGGGAGGGATCCTGATAGATGGTGATCGCAATCTGTTCCGGCCCCGGCGAGACGACCTGCGTCAGGCCCGGGATAGAACCGTCGGCGGGGCTCTGGGCGGGCGCCGGCAAGGCAAGCCCGGCTGCCAGCAACAGCCCGAGCAGGGGGCGTGCAGCCGCCATTGTGCTAGCGCCCGACGTCGACGGTGAAGGTCAGGGTGGTTTCACCATTGGCCGGCACCGCCACATCCCAAGACAGAAACTGGGCGTTCAGGCGCTTGCTGGGCAGGCTCTCGGTGATGACCTTGCCCTCGATCCAGAGCCCGCCCTGCCTGACATTGACCACCACCGGCTCGGGGCGGGCGTTGCGGACCAGATAACTGACCGAATAGCGGGTGCGTCCAAAGACCTTGTCGGTGGACAGGAGGGTCGGCTGAAGCGTGACGTCAAACGCCTGACCTGTCTGGATCGCGAGGGTGGAGCCAGCAGGACTGTGGGGAATGCCGTTTTCACCGATGAACTTCGGATCGCCCGTCGCGTCCCGCATATAGACCCGCACGGTTCCTGCCGGCATGGGAGAGGCCGTCTTTGCGGCATTGGCGGCGCTGAACTGCAGCAGGACGTCGGCCGAGACCGGCTGTTCTTCGCTCTGGAAGCCATAGCGATCGACCCGGTAGATCTTGCTGGCCGGCGCGCCCAGAATATCGAGGAAGCTGACCTGCTTGGTCTGGTTCTGGGCGATGGTCGTCCGTTCGGCCAGGGGATAGAGATAGTAGTCGGCCAAAGCCCCCTGACCCGACCCCATGCCGGCCGAGACAACCCCGCCACCCGGCCTGCCGGAACTGAATCCGCCGCCTGACACATTGCCGGCCACCAGTTGAACCTCGGCTGAGTTGAAACTGGTCCCGGAGGTGTTGGTCAGGGTCACCCAACCCTGCAGGTCCAGTTTCCCGCTCTTTTCGTCAAACATGGCGACATAGTCGGCGTTCCAGCCGAGGCCCGATGTCAGGTAGTTGAGCGTCGTCTGGCGAGGGCCGGCCTGGGCGGAGTCCACCACCACCGAAAGGGTCGGCCTGGCCCGCAGGTTCTCCGGCACCCGATCGAAGATGACCCGGGTGGGCAGGCCGTCGTCCCGCAGCACTTCGATCCGGTCTCCGATCTGCAGAACAACCCCGTCATTGACCGCCAGGACCTTGGCGACCTCAGTGACCTGGGCGCCGGTCGCCGGATTTGTGCGGACGATCTTCACCGTCTCGCCCACGGCCTTTTCCATCAAGGTGTCCGGGCTGAGCAGGTCAAAGTCGAAGTTCTGCTCGACGATGCTGATCCCCTGGGCCGACAGGCTGACGGTCTCGGCGCGGATCTGCGGCGAGACATCCTTGAATTCCAGCTTCTGGCGGCCCGCGATCAGGGTCTCTGTGCGAATGTCCTCCACCAGGGACTGGCCGGAATTGTAGATGGTGACCGAAAGTCGGCGATCCGCCGCACTGGCTCCTGAAAGCGCGATGACGGAGGCAGCTGCAACGAGGGCGGCGGACAGGACAGTGCGGCGCATGAAGGGGGACTCCGGAGGCTGGACGACGACCCTCTCACGGCCCCTTTGTCATTGTCGAGTGGGCAGAGGCGCCCGGTTGCTGTAGCGCTCGACCTTGTGATCCAGACCGCTCGCCTCGTCCTGCGCCGCGCCAGACCTGTCGACCTGATGGCTGTGAACAGTTTCATGAGCGATGTCAGAGCCATGCGGTTTTGGGCGACTTCTCCCCATCCGACCCTTGACCATAGCTGGACCTGGCTGCAGCGCCTGATGGCCGCCACGGGTACGGAAAACCAGGACTATCTGATCGAGCTGTCGGGGCAGGTCATCGGACTTGCCGGATCCAATCCTCTTCCTGATTTCGGCTTCATCCTGCACCCCGATTTCTGGGGAAGGGGACTTGCGGAGGAGGCATCGCGCGGTGTCATCGGCCACATCTTCGAGACCCTGCCTGTCCCGGCCCTGACCGCCGAAGCCGATCCGAGGAACGCCGCATCCCTGGCGGTGCTTGGCAGGCTGGGATTTGTGAAGACCGGCGAGGCGAAACACACACTGCGGGTCGGCGCCAAATGGGTCGACAGCGTCTACTTCAGGCTGGACCGCCCCTGAACCTGCCTCCCGGTTGGCGGGAGGCAGGCTCTGATCAGACCGCTGGCTTCCTGGTCGAAGGCTTTTTGGCCGGCGCCTTCTTCGCCGTCGCCTTTTTGGCGGCGATGCGTTTTTCAGCGGGCTTCATCGGCGGCGGCTTGGATGCCCCCTCCGTCTTTGACTTCGCAGGAGCCCTTGTTGCGGCCTTTGCCTTGGCGACCGGCTTTTTCGGTGCCGGCTTCTTCTTGCCGCCGCCGCCCTTGGCGACCCGCTCCGCGATCAGGATGACAGCCTCTTCCAGTGTCACCTCCAGCGGGTCCTTGCCACGGGGAACATTGGCGTTGGTGTCGCCATGCTTGATGTAGGGACCAAAGCGTCCTGACAGGATCTTGATCGGCGCGCCGTCTTCGGGGTGGGCTCCGAGTTCCTTGAGCGCGGCCGCCTGGCCCCGGGCGCCGCGACCGCCGGCCCGCTTTTCCGCCAGCACGGAAACGGCGCGGTTCAAGCCGACCTCGAAAACCTCGTCGGCGCTCTCGAGATTGGCGTAGGTGCCTTCGTGCAGCACATAGGGACCATATCGACCGATACCCGCCTGGATCATCTTGCCGTCTTCGGGATGAGCGCCAACGTCGCGCGGCAGGTCCAGCAGCCTCAGCGCCTTGTCGATATCCATCGAGGACGGCGGCCAGGTCTTGGGCAGGCTGGCCCGTTTGGTCTTTTCGCCGGGTTCCTCGACATAGGGCCCGAAGCGGCCATTCTTCAGCCAGACGGCCTGCATGGTTTTGGGATTGATCCCCAGTTCCCGATCGCTGGTCGCCTCCGCCTCACCTTCGCCGTCAGGTTGGGCGATCGGCCGGGTGAAGCGGCACTCCGGATAGTTGGAACAGCCGATGAAGGCGCCGAACTTGCCGGTCTTCAGGGACAGCCGCCCGTTACCGCAGGTTGGGCAGACCCGTGGATCGGAGCCATCCTCCTTGGCCGGAAAGATATGCGGGCCAAGACTCTCGTTGAGAGCATCAAGGATGTTGGTGGTGCGAAGCTCGCCGATCTCGAGAGCAGCCGCGTGGAAATCCTTCCAGAAGTCCCGAAGCAGGACCTTCCAGTCCAGCTTGCCGTCGCTAACCAGATCGAGCTTTTCCTCGAGGCTTGCCGTGAAGTCGTACTCGACATAACGGGCGAAAAACTGCTCCAGAAAGGCAGTAACCAGCCGGCCCTTGTCTTCGGGAATGAAGCGGTTCTTGTCCATCCGCACATAGGCGCGGTCGCGCAGCACCGTCAGGATCGAGGCATAGGTCGAGGGCCGGCCGATGCCGAGTTCCTCCATCTTCTTGACAAGGCTGGCTTCGGAATAGCGGGGCGGCGGCTCGGTAAAGTGCTGGTCGGCGCGGACGTCCAGGACCCTGGCGTCAGCGCCTTCCTTGACGGGTGGCAGACGAGCGCTGTCCTCGTCCTCCGCGTCATCGCGGCCTTCTTCATAGACGGCCAGATAGCCTGGAAACTGGATCACCTGACCCGAGGCTCGCAGGGCGGTCGCGCCATCGGCTCCGTCCAGTTCAATGGTCGTCCGCTCGATACGGGCCGCTTCCATCTGGGAGGCGATCATCCGCTTCCAGATCAGTTCGTAGAGACGTCCCAGATCGCCATCCAGACGCAGGGATCCCGGATTGCGATTGAGGGAGGTCGGACGGATCGCCTCATGTGCTTCCTGGGCGTTCTTGGCCTTGGTCTTGTAGTGGCGGGCGGTGTCCGGAACATAGTCGCGGCCGTACAGGCCGGCGATAACGGTCCGGGCTTCTTCCAGCGCCTCTGGCGCGGCCTGGACGCCATCGGTCCGCATGTAGGTGATCAAACCGACGGTCTCGCCGCCGATATCGATACCTTCATAGAGCTTCTGGGCCGCTTGCATGGTGCGCTGCGCGTTGAAGCCCAGCTTGCGGCTGGCTTCCTGCTGAAGGGTTGAAGTGGTGAAGGGCGGCGGCGGCGTGCGGCGTGCGGGTTTCTTTTCCACCGAGGTGATGGTGAAGCTGGTGGCCTTGACCGCTGCCCGGGCGGCCCCGGCGTCCGATTCATTGGCGAGATCGAACTTCGTCAGCCGCTTGCCGGCATGTTTGACCAGCCGGGCCAGGAAGGGATCGGCCCCCGCAGAAACATCAGCCTCGACGCTCCAGTATTCCTGCGTCCGGAACCGCTCTATCTCCAGCTCCCGGTCGACAACCAGTCGGAGCGAGACTGACTGAACCCGGCCGGCCGAACGCGAACCGGGCAGTTTGCGCCATAGGACCGGGGAGAGGGTGAACCCCACCAGATAGTCCAGAGCCCGCCGCGCCAGATAGGCGTCGATCAACTCCATATCCAGCTGGCGCGGGTTGGCCATGGCCTCCAGAACGGCGGACTTGGTGATAGCGTTGAACGTCACACGCTCGACGGCCTTGTCCTTCAAGGCGCGCTTTTTCTGGAGGATTTCCAGAACATGCCAGCTGATCGCTTCACCTTCCCGATCCGGGTCAGTGGCCAGGATCAGTCGGTCTGATCCCTTCAGGGCTTCAGCGATGTCACTGATCCGCTTGCTGGCCTTGGCGTCGATTTCCCAGGTCATTGCGAAATCGTCGTCCGGCAGGACCGATCCATCCTTGGATGGAAGGTCGCGGACATGTCCATAGGAAGCCAGGACGGTGAATCCGGCTCCCAGATACTTGTTTATGGTCTTGGCCTTGGCCGGGCTCTCGACAACGACGACATTCATACAGGTGCGGCTTGATCTCTGGGAGGAGGGGGCGAAGGGCCCCGACCCGGGCGGCGGAAGTTGCGTCGCCCGGGAGGCGAATGTCAACGCGTCGCCTGTTACAGACTGGCGGAAAGCCGAAAATGGACCGGGTTCAGGCCGAAACCTCGGGGGCTCGCCTCCAGGGTACCCCCCTAATTGGAGGCGCGGAGCTGTAGCATCCCTTCTAGCCTCAGCGACATTTAGAATTCTTCACAAGCGAATTCGGGGCGGCTGTGTATAGACCTCGTCGGAGTTTCATGACGTCGAACACCCATCCTCCCCGCGTTTCAGACATCCTCGCCGGCATCGCCGCGGCGGAGCATGAAACCGTGTCTGTTCAGGACGTGACGGAGGCCTTCGGTGATCGGGCGTTCGGAGCGCTCATGTTTGTCTTCGCGGCGCCGCTGGCCCTGCCCATGCCGCCTGGCGTGTCAGCTGTGCTCGGGGCGCCGCTGCTCTTTATCACCCTTCAATGGATGATCGGTCGCCGCACACTCTGGCTGCCGCAACTGATGGCCCGCCGCACCATGAGCCGGGCGGACTATGTGGCGATCATGGGCAAGCTTACCCCTTATCTGGCTTGGCTCGAGCGCCGTTTGCGCCGACGTCTGACCATTCTTTATGGTCCGATCCTGGACCGGTTCACCGGCCTTGTCTGCGTCATCCTGGCGGTGATCGTTTTCCTGCCGATTCCCTTTGGCAATATGCTTCCCAGTTTCGCGATCGCCGCCTTCGCTCTGGGCCTTGCCGAGCGAGATGGGGTTGCCTGTCTGATCGGCTGGGTTTCCGGGCTGCTGAGCGTCGCCATTCTCGCCCTGGTCTGGCGGGCCATACTCGCCGCCAGCCTGGCGTTTTTCGGCGTTCTGGCCTCCACCCTGGGCTGGGTCTTTGAGCGGCTGACCTGAACGCCGGTGTCGACCTGGATGCCTGCGCGGCAGATGCCGGTTTCGTCCTGCGGTCAGGTTGACTAGATACGGCCCATGTCAGCACCGCCACCCGTCATCATCCTGGTCGAACCCCAACTCGCAGAAAACATCGGGGCCGTGGCCCGGGTCATGGCCAATTTCGGTCTCTCCGAACTCCGCATGGTGCGGCCTCGCGACGGATGGCCCCAGGAACGGGCCTGGGCCAGCGCCTCTGGCGCCAACTGGCCGCTGGACAACGCCGGCATTTTTCCGACCCTCAGCGAGGCCATCGCTGACCTTACCCACGTTCTGGCGACCACGGCACGGCCCCGGGAAACCCAGCTCCCGATCCTGACTCCGCGGCAGGCTGCAGCAGACCTCCATGGCCGGGTCGCCGCCAACCAACGTGTCGGAATCCTTTTCGGCGGCGAGCGGGCAGGACTGGAGACCGCTGACATCGCGCTGAGCCAAGCCATTGTCACCATCCCGGTTGATGAGCGATTCCGCTCGCTCAATCTGGCGCAGGCCGTGGCGCTGAACGCCTATGAATGGCGTCTCGGTGTGGATGAGGGGCCTCGCGCCGCCTTTGCCCTCAACATGTTGCCGCCCGCCGACCAGGCTTCTGTGCTGGGCCTGTATGAACAGCTGGAGGCGGAGCTGGAGGATGCCGGCTTCTTCCATCCACCCGAAAAACGCCCCTCGATGATTCGTAATCTGCGGGTGGCACTGGGTAAGGCCAACCTGACCGAACAGGAGGTCCGGACCCTGCGCGGGGTGGTGACGGCCCTGTCCAGAGGGCGGGGCCGGGTCCTGGCCAAGCTGGCAGCCCAGAAGGCGGCTCGCGAGGCCGCGGCGACTCCCGAACCGGAAAGCCCTGTCCGGGACTGAAGGCGACTCCGACTTGCCGTCTTGGCGAGATTGAACTGTTGGCGGATTTCTGACGGGTGATCTGCAGGCCGGAAGGGCGGTCAGGGTCAAGCGATGAGCTCTACTGGTCGAGTTAGGCTGAATGCCCCGGGCGGAGACCTTTGAAAGGCCGCAGGCCGCCCTTCCGAATGGCGGCTGGCGCCTTGCGTCCCCTGTCGCGGACTGGGCGCGCCACCCAATTGGGGGGCGACAGGACCGGATTGCCGTCCGAATATGCCGCCTCGTTGCCACAGGGGAATTCGACTTGATCAAGACCTTGGTTCTGGCTGGCCTGTTTCTGGCCCTGCTGGTCTCCCCATCGGCGGCCGCCCCCGACCCCGGTCTGGGCGAACCTGAGGCCTTCGTCGCCAGCTTCTACGCGCCAATGGTCGAAGCCCCGGTGAGCGATGATAATCTCATCCCCGCCGATGAGCCGCCCGTCTATGCCGCCAGCCTCCGGGCTTTGATGCAGGTCGATAGCGGGCGTGAGAACAACTATCTGGACTTCGACTGGGTAACTGGCGGCCAGGACACTCCGGATATCTCCCGCCTCAAGATCGTCCAGGTCAGCCGCACCGAGGCGACCGCCAGCTATCGCGTGACCTTCTATAATTACCGCGAAACCCGCGAGCGACTGTTCGAACTGGTGAAAGAGGATGGCCGCTGGCTGATCGAGGATGTTTTCCTCAAACGACCGGAAAACCGCTGGCTCAGCCGCGTTCTGGTCGAGAATCCCCAGGATTGACCAGGACGGGCGCAGCAACCTTTTGAGGCGTCAAGCAATCGAACGCATGGACGCAGCGGAATGAGGCGCTAGTTTGCCGGCCTCACATGGATCAGGAGACTCAAGTCCCATGAAGACCCGCGCCGCTGTCGCCTTCGAAGCCAAGAAGCCGCTGGAGATCGTGGAGGTCGACCTGGAAGGTCCCCGCGCCGGCGAGGTTTTGGTCGAGATCAAGGCCACCGGTATTTGCCATACTGACGCCTACACCCTCGACGGTCTGGATTCCGAGGGCATTTTCCCGTCCATCCTGGGTCATGAGGGGGCAGGCGTGGTGCTTGAGGTCGGGGCTGGCGTTACCAGCGTCGTGCCCGGCGATCATGTGATCCCGCTCTACACACCCGAGTGTCGGCAATGCAAAAGCTGCCTCAGCCGCAAGACCAACCTTTGTACAGCCATTCGCGGCACCCAGGGCAAGGGCCTCATGCCGGACGGCTCAAGCCGCTTTTCCTACAGGGGGCAGGCCATCGCCCATTACATGGGATGTTCCACCTTCTCGAACCATACGGTGCTGCCCGAGATCGCCCTGGCCAAGATCCGCAAGGACGCGCCGTTCGCCAGCGCCTGCTACGTCGGCTGCGGGGTCACCACGGGCGTCGGCGCGGTGGTCAATACGGCCAAGGTCGAGCCGGGCGCCAACTGCATCGTCTTTGGCCTCGGCGGTATCGGCCTGAACGTCATCCAGGGTCTGAAGATGGTCGGCGCGGGCATGATCATCGGTGTCGACATCATCCCTGACCGCGAGGCCTGGGGCCGCC
>JARWZW010000055.1 GCA_029866155.1 Caulobacter sp.
ACCCCGCCATCCATGACGTCATTGCCAGCCCCGCCATTCAGGCTGTCATTGCCAGCATCCCCGTAGAGGAAGTCGTCGCCCGCCTCCCCGCGAAGGTCATCCTGGTCCGCGCCACCACGGATCGTGTCGATACCGTCCCCACCGTAAAGCGTGTCGTTGCCGTCACCGCCGCGCATCGCGTCATTGCCGGCCAGGCCATAGCCGATCAGGTTGCCGGCGCTGGCCAGCAGGGTGTCGTTGCCGACCGTGCCGCGCCAGACGGGGAAGGTGTCGGTGAAGTCTTCCTGGGTCAGGCTGACGGCGCCGTTCAGATAGAAATAGAGGTCCAGTTCCGAGAACTGGCCGTTGTCATCGACATCGACCCAGACCTCAACCCGGTTGTTGGCCACGTCCCGCTTCCAGGACACGTCGGCGAAGCCGTCGCCGATCAGCTCGCTCGGCAGCTGGATGCCGGACGGCACCCCGGCGCCCAGGAAGGTGAAGTTGATGGCGGTGGCGTTGAAGGCGATGCCCCGGCCATAGGCGTAGGAGGGCAGGTCGATCTTGTCGCCGCCCGCGACGCCGGCGCCTTCGAAGTCGGTGATGATGTCGATGGTCGAGGGCGAGGAATCCGAGCGGGGCGTATTGTAGCCGAAGACGAAGATGTCATTGCCCGCGCCGCCGGTCAGGGTGTCGGCGTCGAGGCCGCCTTCGATCCGGTCTGCGCCGGCGCCGCCCACCAGGATGTCCTGGCCGGCCCCGCCGCGCAGGTCGTCATTGCCGGACCCGCCGGTCAGCTGGTCGGCGCCCGCGCCGCCAAAGGCGTTGAAGCCGATCGCAACAGCCGATCCGTCCAGCACGAACAGATCCGTCTGCTGCTGACCCGAGGCGTTGAAGGTCGGGACGATCCCGACCAGGCCATTGAGGGTCGCCGCGTTGAGAGTCAGCCGCACCTGGCCAGACCCGATGGCGAAAAACTCGATCCCGCTGACCGTCGTCGCCCCCAGGACCACGGCCGAGGCATAGACGCCCGAGATCGACAGGACGTCCAGGTCCCCGGCCCCGCCATTGATCACATCGGCGGCGTTGAGGTTGGCCCCGACGATGATCTGGTCCGACCCCGTGCCGCCATTGACCGTGTCGTTGCCCGATCCCGTGGTGATCTGGTCGGCGTCATCGCCGCCGTCCAGGATGTCGTCGCCGTCGCCGCCATCGATGATGTCGGCGCCCGTCCCGCCCTCGATGGTGTCATTGCCGCCCAGGCCGGTGAGGATGTCGTCGCCCGCAAGGCCCTGGATCAGATCCTGGAGCTCGGTTCCGGTCAGGGTGTTGGGATTGTTGTCACCGATGAGGTTGGCCATGATCGTGATCTCCAGGGTCTGAACTCAGGCGCGGGGGGCCTGTCTTCGGGGTCTTAGGGCAGGTTTGCGTTTGGAAGGGTCCCGTTGCGGAACCAATCCCCAATTGTAGGGTGATCCAATGTCAGGGGCCGCCGGCCTCATGAACCAGGGCCGCCAGAATTCGTTCGGGATGGGTCATGGACAGCAGCCGCCCGGCATCCGCCACGACATCGCATCGCGCCTCCGGAACCTTTTGAGTCCAGAATTCTCTGGTCCTGTCCACGGCGTGCAGACTGTCCTTCATCCCCAGGAGCAGGGTCCATTGGGCGGCGCCCGAAAGCGGCGGCCCGGCGGTATCGGACACTATGGCCGTCTGTTCCAGGACATAGCCCTCGATCCGGCCAGTCCCAAAGGGCCTCACCGACCGGTAATAGTCTGCAAACTGCCGGGCATCCCTCGTGGCCCGAATGTCGGCGTCGCAGCGGGCAAAGGTTCGCAGCATGGCTGCCTGCACCTTGTGTGGAGACAGGCTGGCGGCCAGCATCCGCGCCAAGGCCGCGATCAATCCAGGACGGCGGAAAAAGGCCTCCTTGAGGACGTCCGTTGGAGAACTCTGCCCGCTCGCCCCCTGGTGCGGGGGGTCGGGATTGACCAGAACGACCCGGCCCAGAAGCGACGGAAAGCTGTCATGCAGAGCGACAGCGACCTGGGCCGCGCCCCTGCAGACCAGGTCAATCCGTTTCAGCTTGAGATGCCGGCAGAGCAGGGAGACATCCCGCGCAGCCGCCTCGAAGACCGTGCGGGCAGTTGCAGGCTCGGCCAGGGGCAGGTCGGTCAGTCCAAAGCCAGGCCTGTCGACGGACAGCACCCGGAAATTGCGCGCCTGAAGGGCCCGGACAAGAGAGGATGCCACCGGTCTGGTCGTCGAACTGCTGTGCAGGACCAGCACCGGCTTGCCGCTGCGGGGGCCATAGTCGCTATAGGCAATCCGGGTGCCGTCCGACCGGGAGAGGAAGGTGGTCGGCACAAGCACATCGTCATCCAGGGCGATCTGGCCCAGGCTGACATCCGTCAGCATGGCCAGGGCCTTGATCTCGTTCAGGCGGCGCGCGAGGGCCGCAGCGGACCGTGTTCCCAGAAGCGAATGGACCTGGTCGATCTCCTTCTTGGCGACCGCTGGGGAGACGCCGACGGCCCTGGCGGCCTCGGTCCGGGTCAGTCCCGAGGACAGGCAACTGGCGAGGGCCAGCTGACGGCGGGTGAGCCCGGTCGCCTCCAGAACAAAGTCCCCGTTCGACGCCTCTTTCGGAAAGATCCCGGTGGCCAGGACGGTGATCATTTCAATCAGGGCCGGAAGTCGGCCAGCGCCGCTGACCTTTAGCGCCATGGCCACAGCCTCGCGGGCCGTCGAATAGGAAACCCCGACGGTCTGGGCCGCGGCCCGGACCGAGCCTGTCCAGACCACCGCGACAATCACGCGGGCCTGGAGGTCGGTCAGGCCATAGGAATAGCTGGCAGCGAACAAATCCGATTCTGCGGAGGTGACGCTGGCGCTCACCGCCAGAACGGACGTGGCATGCTGTGCCAGGATCGACTTCTGTTGCGGGGGCAATAGCCATCCCATAGCGACCGGCGCCGAGGCATAGGCGACAAAACTGACCGTCTCTCCACGCTCGTCCAGGCCTCGACCCAGGGTCATGCGCGTGGGATCGGTCCTGGCGCGACGAACGCAGTCGCTGTCCGGCTGGGCAGCCCCCGTCACGCCGAAGGCGCCAGTGGAATGGAGCCGCTTTCCAGCCTGATCGATGATCGCCGTCGAGATGACGCTGCTTCTCAACAGGGGAAAGCGGGCCGACGGGTCAAGATCTTCCAGCCTGAGCGCAATATCTTCCGGTCGATCCCGCAACAGATCGATGAAGCTGGCCGGACTGGCGATGATCTCATCAAAAAGCTGCACCTCTGGCCCTGCTCTCCCTGGCGTGGTTACCGGGCAACCTCAGATGTGGAGCCGGCATTTTCAAGACACCCGGAGGCTCTTTGTGGGGACAGTATCCGCGGCAGGAGAGGTTTCTAAATGGACTCAATCACCGGGGGAGCGTTTAGCCTGATTGCAGGGCCAGAGACGATGGCTCAAAAGGCTCGGCTGACAAGCTGGAGCGGAGCGCCTATAGACTCCGGTGGTCGGCGCCCGACCGCGGCAGGGCGCGCAAACTGAAACCTTGTCGGGGTTGGACCATTGTCCGAACGCACTGAAAAACTCCGAAAAAAGGCGCGGGGCGCCTTCAAGGCCGGTGAGTACGAAGAGGCCATCCAGTTTTTCCAGCGCCTGGTAGAGAACCGCGACGAGACCGAAGCGGTCGAGCTGAGGGTCTCCGACCATCTGAGCGCCGGCGTCGCCTTCGCCCGCCTCACCCGCCATGTCGAGGCCGTGCAGGAGTTCGAGGCGGTCATCGCCCTGGACCCCGTTCATGCTTCCGCCCATGCCAAGCTGGGACAGGAACTGGTGCGGGTGGGCCGTCCGACCCAGGCCTATGAAATCCTCCGACAGGCGGCCAAACTGGCCCCCACCGAAGCCAATGTGCATTGGGAGCTTTCCAAGGTCGCCAGGGCCCTGGGTGAGGACCATGTCGCCGACCTGGCCATGGCCGCCTGCCTGACCCTGGATCCAGAGCATGAAGAGGCCAGGCTGACCCAGGTCGCCCGGTCGCCCGGCCCGGTGACCCAATCGACGGCGGCTACCTCTGACAGCGCCTTCGCCGATCTGCTCGAATTTGTTCAGTCACGGCCAGGAGCGGATGCACCGCCTGCACGGACCCTGGACCTGAGCTACCGCCCGCTGGTCAATGTGCTGCTGGGGGCAGCCGCCTATATGGCCGTGTTCCTGGTCATCCGGTTCTCCCTGATCGGGTAGCCGTCAGACGAAAACCACGGCGCCCTGGCGTTTGATCGCCTCCGCCCTGGCCTTCTTGCGGGCGTTGACCTCGGCATGTTTCACAAATGCCGCGCTGCGGTCGATCTGGCCATATCGAGTGGCCGCGGCGGGATCAAAGCCCGCCTCATGAGGCATTTCGGTCAGTTCCTGCATCAGGGACGGCCGAAAATAACCCAATTCCACTTCCCGCTCGAGATCGCCAGGGGTCAGCAGGCCGGTCTCGATCATGAGCAGCACCTCCTTGAACCAATAGTGGCCGAAGGGGTTGTCAGGACAGACCCAGGGCTGGGTGTTCATGTCGGTATAGTGGATCAGACGGGTATCGAGATCATGATGCTCGAGACTGTTCCAATGGAACGGAACCCCGTATCGGATGTCGGATTCGTCCAGGATGCAGAACTCGTACATGAGCTGCTCATAGCTGTAGCGCCCATCCAGGCCGGCGACGATCTCGCGGACATCCCAGCGGGCCTTGTCGCAGTCGATGACCATCACCGAGCACTGCTTCTTGCGAACCCCGGGGGCGCCGGCCTTGGTCTGCGCCCTGGCATGGTCTGGCAGCTCTTCCTGGATATTGACCGTGGCCGGAGCAAACGGCAGCGTCCACAGCTCGGCGATATCGCGAAACACCAGCATATCGGCGTCAAGATAGATGGCCCGGCCCTGATAGCCCTTGAGTTCGGGAATGGCGAAACGGGCAAAGGAGAAGTTGGTGCGGGAGCCCTGACGCAGGTCGCTGGGCTCGGGCAGGTCCAGATCAATGAGCGGACAGACCCGAACGGGCCAGCTGGTGTGCCGCTCGATCGAATGCTGCAGCACAGCCACCGCCATCAACTGCGACCGGTCAGCTCCCACGAAGACATCAATCCATTCGGTCAAGGGACGGCCTCCAGCGGTGCGGCGTGACGAAGCCGCATCCCGGCCCGCTCGCTCATGGTGGTCAAGAGATAGTCGAGGGCGCTTTCAGCCGGGCGATCGCCAGCGGCTGTCTTCATCAGGAAACTGGCGCGCCTGAGCGCTTCGTCCGTCAACTGCTCAGCGGCGGCGAAATTGCGCCAATCCTGAAGCCCATTGAGAAGCGGCAGGGGTTCATAGGCCGGCAGGCTGAGCCCATAGGCGGCCACGGCGACCCGCTTGCCGGCCTGGACGGCGTCGAGGGCGACAGTCGAAGGGGTGGTGATCACCAGATCTGCGACCTGCAGTATGCTGGGAGCCGTGAACGGCTCCCAGAAGGGGTCCGTTGGGTCAGCCAGGACAAGGTTTGTCGGCCATTGCGGAAACTGGTGGGTATTGCGCACGGTCCAGAGCCCGCCGTGGTGTGGCTTGATCAGGACCGCCCGTTCGGGGTTTAGCGCCGCGAACTCCACGCAGTCCGCCAGGAACCGTCGTCGCCAGGCGTTGTCATACCGGTTCCAGTGAAGGTTTTCGAATACAGCGACAATCGAACGGAAGGTGGTCAGGGCGCCGCTCAGTTCGGCCGTCGGCTTGGGGCTTTGCGCCAGACGACCAACATGCACCAGCCGTGGCCGCAGGTCCCTGGACGCCTGGACCCCCGCGGATACCGGCCCCCAGGCAAAGATATGGTCCGACAACAGGGAGGGCGCCTCGCCATCCTCATGATCCAGTCGGGTCAGCCCGACATTTTCCACCCCGTGCTGGAAGCTGAAGGTGGGAATCCGGAGACTACGAGCTCGTCGGGTCAGGGCATGGGCCCGCTCATGGGCTGGGAGACTGCTCTCTGCAAAGGAGACCACCCCCCCGACCCCATCAAGCGAGGGTGCGGTTCCACTCAGCAGCGCGTCACGGCTGAAGATCAACGGCTTCAAGTCGCGATCGGCCAGTTCCTGGGCCACTCTGGGACTGCGCCTGTGCAACCAGCCCGTCACGACGATCCTCAGGTCAATACCGCCCCGGTCGGTCATGGCGTCGATCAGCGGCAAGGCCACATCCAGGTCCTGGATCAAATCAAGGGCGATCAACACGGCCCCCCGCTCCCGGGTCGAGACGACGCCAGGACGAAGAGACTCCAGAATGAAGGACCAGGCCCGCCCCACCGCCGTGGGCGACAGGACCTCATCGTCTGAGCGATGTCCGCGTGAGGCCGTCCCGCCCGAGCGGAGCGCCATGGCCCGGCGACGGGACTGGCTTGCGGTCTGGGGCCCGAAGAACACGCAGCGGTTGGCGCGGGTCAGGGCGGATTGAAGCCGATCCGGCGACCAGTCGAACCCTTTGAAATCCAGTCCCGCCTGCTGAAGCCAAACCCTTGTTTCAGGGGCCGCAACCACCACAGCCTGTCCGGAAGGGGGCTGCCATGACCGGACCAGCGCCGCCACTTCCTCGTGGTCTATCCGGTCCCCGGGCTCGGCGAACCAGAGCTCGAAGGAATCGGGCAGGTCGTGCGGATCCGGGTGCGGCGTCCCGATATCGAAATGCAGGGCCGCCGCCTTCAGCTCAATGGCGCGGACGGCCGCATCCGGGACCGTCCAGACCGGAACCTCTGGTCCAACAGCCCGCACAGCCCAGGCCGCAGCACGAGGCCCCCGCGCGACGACGCCGGCTATCCGGTTCTGCAGGCCAGCCAGGATGGCGAGGGTCGATGGCGCGGAATCGATCCATTGAGTGTCGACCTCGATCAACACGGTGGATGAGACAAACTGGGCGATCAGGGGCAGGCTGTCGATTGCAGCCATGGGAAGAATGGCGACGTCCGCCTTCCCGGCCCTTGCGACCAGTTCGATCGGCAGGAAGCTGTTGCTCCAGCCCTCGGCTTCAGTCAGCAGGGCGGGAAGGCCAAGCCGCCGAAGTTCGCCCGACCGCAGTGGGTCAGAGGCGGCGCAGAACCAAACACCACGCGGCATCCGCCAGTGTCTCCCTCGATGTCCGGCCGAGCCTTGCGACAAAGTCCGTCAGGACGCGGTTGTAGCCGGGTTGAGCAGGGATGTCTCGCCCGCCGCATCGGCAGACGATTCCGACTTCTGGGTGTTGAG
The DNA here is from genome assembly GCA_029866155.1 of Caulobacter sp. Classification (GTDB taxonomy): domain Bacteria; phylum Pseudomonadota; class Alphaproteobacteria; order Caulobacterales; family Caulobacteraceae; genus Caulobacter. The sequence goes on from JARWZW010000055.1 coordinate 7,239, forward strand.
GGATTCTTGCACAGTGTCCAGAAAGGCTCGCACCCGACGGTGGCTGGGGTGCTGCTCCGCTGCGATCCGCAGTTCGGCTGCAGCCTCATCGGGCTTGCCATTGGCGACAAGCTGCCGGGCGTAGCGCAGGCGGATTTCTGCGGACTCCGGATCCAGAGCGACCGCCAGGGCGATCTGTTCTTCGGCTTCGATGGAGCGCTGCAGCTTGGCGAGAACCAGCCCCAGGTTGTAGTGGGCGTCGCTATCCTGGGGATTCAGGACAACCGCCTTGGAGAGCTGGGCCTGGGCTTCGGCCAGGCCCTCCAGCTTGGCCAGGGCCTTGCCATAGGAGAGTCGATAGTCAAATTCCGAATAGCCCCAGCGCTGGTACCGCTGTCCTTTTTCAAGCCGCCCGAAGACGCCGACAGCCGAGGCGAAATCACCTTCCTGGAGAAACTCGCGAAGCAGGGTCGGCGACATGCGGCTGCTATCTTCTGTGGGCTGGACACCCGCCAATCCGGCGCAATAGGCGGAGACGACCCGGTCCACGATCTCGTTCACGACGCTGGGAGTGATGTGGCGATTGTCCTGGATGAAGGCCGAGGCGCGGGACGTGTGGGTAACGATCTCGTAGCTGGGCACATAATCGACATTGCCATGCCGGAACACGAACATCTCCGCCGCCGCCCTCAGAGCGCTCTTGCTGTAGCTGTTGGCGATAATAGCGTCCCGGCCGGTGAAGGTCGCCTTGAATGGGACCGGCGATACGGTCAGCATCATCCGCATCTGGGGATGACCGAACCGCATCAGAAGATCGCGGATCTGCTCGAGAACCACGAGAATTTCATCAACCGTCAGGACGTCCATCCGGAACCGGTCCGGGTCTGCCTTGAAGGCGGCCTGGGGCGGAGCCGCATTGAGATAGTAGCCCGTCTCCTTGTCGAACCAGGCCTCGGTGAGGCCGAGGGTCATAACGACCAGACGACAACGCGGAACCTGGCGGTAGATTTCCTCGACCATGCGCCGCCGCTCAACGACCCGCTCGAGGGGAGCTGGCGCGACGTTTCCCGCCAGATGCGGGTCGTGCCAGAGATCTTTCTTGACGTTGAAGAAGCCCCCCTCCGGAAAGGCGGCCTCCGGATCAAGGGCCCAGCGCAGTTCGTTCAGGATGGAGTGGGGCGGGTACTTGTTGAGGAGATCGTTCTCGGTATCGCTCGCCCGCTCTTCAGCCGGCAGGGTGAGGGCCATGGTCGGCAACTCGAAACCCAGCTCACTGAACCGTCGCTCGATATTGCGGGCGAAACAGGAGCCCATGGTGAATACCGCTTCGCCCGGCGTGAGGCTGAAGCTGGGCTTGAAGTGAACCTTCGCCACACCGTCGAGACGGCTCTGGTCCTTGCGGCCGTCAGGCCAGAGCGATCTGCGGTTGGCCTTGAGATTGGCAAACGCTTCCGCGCCGGACAACGAAACTAAGGGCATTTAGGACTTGGCCTCACCTGCTGGGAAACGGAACTCAGGACTCATCTGCGCGCAATGGTGGGGCCACAAGCCCGATAGCGGCGCTGAGGCGATCGGCCATCTCCGGGGAATCGGCTGTGGCGATTACGGATCGGGCAAGAAGGCGCCTGAGGTCACGGGTCAACGCCTCAATGGCTTCGAGGTTCCGTTGAAGATGTTCCTGCGCGGTGATGGCGGCCTCGACCGGCAGCCGAACGGCCTGACCGCGATCTGCAAATAGATCTGCTGACGGCCACGGGGCCGCAGGCGGGGCGACCAGACCGGGCGCGGAGCCGCTTGCTGGGTCAATCAGTATGGGATTCTCGCCGACAAGATAATCGCAGCCCGACACGAGAACCCGTAGTCGTTGCCCGTCTGTCGTCTTGAGAGGCCCCAGCGGAATTGAAAATCCGCAGTCGGAAGAGACAAGTCCGAACAGTCCCAGATCGGGGCGGGGCAGGTTGGCGAGGGCGTTGGCGACAATTTCCCCGTCGCACTCCAGGACGACTTCAACGGGTTGGTCCGGGTCCATTGGATTTCTCGCCCAGCCGGTCAGGTTGCCGGCCGCGATCGCATCCAGACGCCCCTGAAAGATTTCAGGCTCGGCCTTGAGGGCCCGGCGCTGGATCCTCCGGGCCTTGTGGGCGTCAACCTTGGACAGATCGAGCGCTTCCTCCCAACGGGGCGTCAGGGCGGACATGGACCAGACTTTCTCGATATAGGTCCTGGACGCCATGGCGCGGGCAGATTCGCCATCATAATTGTCCACCAGGGCCGCCAGGCCTTCGCTCCAGTCGTCCAGTGAGCAGAAGGGTTCGAATTCGAGGTAACTCTGGATGCCGGTGGCGATTGCAGGCAGTCCCGAACGGATCGCCGAGGTGAGACGGTTATGGCTCTTGCAATCAGTGAACGGATTGCGGGTCACTGGGATGAGCACGGCGTCGGCGTGGGTCAGGACCTTGGCATGTGCCTCTTCGGACCATTCGACATAGGCCGTAGGCAGACGCATCGGCGCGATGTGTTCGTCGAACTTTGCAGCGCTGTTGCTGCAGACCACCAGCCGGGCCGGGATCCGGGAAGCCAGGGCTTCCAGTTCCTCACGGATCAGGAGCAGGTCCGTCATGCCGCAGGGCGCATTCGGGGATCCGTGGGAGCCAAACCAAAGCAGGTTCAGCGAAGATTTGGCAGGGCGCGCCCGCCGCCGACGGGTTCTCAGGCGCTCTGTCGCATCGCCGATCACCACCGGCCTGACACGCCCCCCGGTCTCCTCGGTAATGATCGAGGCCAGGGCTTCGGTCGTGCAGGTCACCTGGTTGGCGATCGAAATCATCTCGAGAATTTCCGCCCGAGCCCGCTCGTATCGTGGAAGTTCGAAAGGGTTGTAGAAGTGGTTGTCGCAGATATCGAAAACCACGCGGCCGCCCCGGGAAGCGATCCGCTCGGCAGCCCGGCGGTCATCTTCGGAATAGGCCTTGGAAAAGACGGCGACCTGATATTGATCTGCGTTAGCGGGCTTGAACAACTCCACCGAATGGCCACGGGCCTTAAGGGCTTCGGCCGGAGCCTCCACGCGATATCGGAAACTGGCGACGCGCCGGTCGTTGACCGAGCCCTTCCAGCCGATTTTCAAAGCACCCATTCGCCCAAGCCCCACTCGTACGCCAGAACCACTAAGCAGCACCCGTTTACAGCGCACGAGGCTGAAAAGCGACAATTGCGACCAAAAAAATCGCTCCGATCAATGAGTTGGGCAGGGAAGGGGCGAGATTCCCCAAATAGGAAGCATGCAGAGCCCGAATTCTTCGGCAGGGCGCAGCCTGTTGTCCGGACCAATCAGCCACTTGCGCCCCGAGCGTTGATGGCCCTTTCCGACCAATTCCTTCAATACCTATCACTCCCGTTGCAATTAGAGTCTTGCGCTACTCGGCCTGCCGAACCATGTTGCAGCGCGTCATAGGGAAAGGCGACCGGGGTGGACGGTTGTCTGTGGCCAAGGGAATCCAGATGCCGGATATCATGGCCCTGTTGGGCAACCCGCAGTTTTGGCAGTTTTTTGCCGTCGGGGCGCTGGCGCAGCTCGTCGACGGGGCCCTCGGCATGGGCTACGGCGTCATCTCCAGTACGGTTCTTTTGTCGCTGGGCGTTCCGCCCGCCAATGTCTCCGCAAGCGTTCATGCCGCCAAGGTCTTTACTGGAGCGGCCTCGGCCGGCTCCCATATACTCTATAAAAACGTCAGCTGGCGACTGCTGATCTTCCTGTCGATCGGCGGCATCGTCGGGGCCCTGGCCGGTACCTACCTCCTGACCTCAGTGGATGGAAACAAGCTCAAGGGCCCGATCATCATCTGGCTGGGCATCATGGGCCTGATCATTCTCTGGCGCGCCTGGAAACAGACGCGACCCAAGGTCATCCCCCTGGCCCACCCCCTGCCCCTTGGCGTCGCTGGCGGGTTTTTCGACGCCGTCGGCGGCGGCGGCTGGGGTCCTGTCGTCACGAGCACCCTGCTGGGCAGCGGACAAGAGCCCAGAAAGGCCATAGGAACGACCAATACTGCTGAATTTTTCGTCGCCCTGTCGGTTTCGTTCGGCTTCCTGGTTGCCATTGTCACGGGACATTGGGATGGGACAGGCCTCGAGAAACAAATCTGGTCCGTCGCCGGGCTGATCGCCGGAGGCATCGTGACCGCGCCTATTGCTGGTTGGACAACAAAAGTGCTTCCCCTGCGATCCCTGACCTGGGCCGTCGGCATTCTTGTGGTTGTCTTGGCGTGCTGGCAAGGCTACGTGGCCTTCTCGCCGCGTTGATGGAAATTTGGCCTCAAAAGAGCATCCGCCTGCTGAACGACAAGGGCTCAAAGTCGAAGAGCCCTTCCGTCCCGCTCATCGTCCCCCCTGATTTTCCGGGTTCCCATGCAGTCTGAAACATTATCGCCTTCCCGTCTGACCCATCTCCAGAGGCTGGAAGCGGAAAGCATCCACATCATGCGAGAGGTCGCCGCCGAGGCCGAGCGTCCGGTGATGATGTACTCCATCGGCAAGGACAGCGCGGTGATGCTGCATCTTGCGGCCAAGGCCTTCTTTCCATCCCGTCCGCCCTTCCCTTTGCTGCACGTCGACACAACCTGGAAATTTCAGGCGATGTACGAGATGCGGGCGAAGATGGCCGAAAAGCTGGGAATGGAGCTTATCGTCCACAAAAACCCCGAGGCTGAAGCGAGGGGTATCAACCCCTTCGATCACGGCTCCGCGCTGCATACCGACATGTGGAAGACTGAGGGCCTAAAACAGGCGCTCGAGATGAACGGCTTTGATGCCGCTTTTGGCGGCGCGCGGCGCGATGAGGAAAAGAGCCGGGCCAAGGAACGGGTGTTTTCGTTCCGTTCAGCGAACCAGCGCTGGGATCCCAAGAGCCAGCGCCCGGAGCTTTGGAAGCTCTACAATTCCCGCAAGGCGCCGGGTGAGAGCATTCGCGTATTCCCGATCTCCAACTGGACGGAACTCGACATCTGGCAATACATCCATCTGGAAAAAATCCCGATCGTGCCGCTGTACTTTGCGGCCCTACGGCCCGTGGTCGAGCGTGACGGAACCCTGATCATGGTCGATGACGACCGGATGCGGCTCAATCCCGGCGAAGTTCCCCAGATGCGAAAGGTGCGGTTCCGCACCCTGGGCTGCTATCCGCTCAGCGGCGCGGTCGAGAGCGAGGCCGAGACCCTCACCGCCGTGATCCAGGAAATGCTGCTGACCACCACATCGGAACGCCAGGGCCGGATGATCGACCACGATCAGGCCGCGTCCATGGAGAAGAAGAAGCAGGAAGGGTACTTCTGATGAGCGTCCAGACCTACGGCAATACCGATCTGATCGCCGAAGACATCGAAGGCTATCTGGTTCAGCACCAGCACAAATCCCTGCTGCGCTTCATTACCTGCGGATCGGTGGATGACGGCAAGTCGACCCTGATCGGCCGGCTTCTGTATGACAGCAAGATGATCTTCGAGGACCAGATGGCGGCCCTGGAGGCTGACTCCAAGAAGGTCGGCACCCAGGGCGACGATATCGATTTCGCCCTGCTGGTCGATGGCCTGGCGGCCGAGCGCGAACAGGGCATCACCATCGATGTGGCCTATCGCTTCTTTTCGACCGATCGCCGGAAGTTCATCGTCGCCGACACCCCCGGTCATGAGCAGTACACCCGCAACATGGTCACCGGAGCCTCGACCGCCGACCTTGCGGTCATCCTGATCGACGCGCGCAAAGGCGTCCTGACCCAGACCCGTCGGCACAGCTTCCTCGTCAGCCTGCTGGGCATCCCGCAGGTCGTGTTGGCCGTGAACAAGATGGACCTGGTGGGCTGGGATCAAGCGATCTTTGATCAGATCGTCGCCGACTACCGACAGTTCGCGGCGGAAATCGGCCTGAAGGATATTCTGGCCATCCCGATTTCCGGCCTGAAGGGCGACAACATCGCCACGGCCAGCGACCAGACTCCCTGGTACGACGGGCCAACCCTGATGACCCATCTGGAAACGGTCGAGATCGGTGAGGACCGTATGCGGACTATGCCGTTCCGCATGCCGGTCCAGTGGGTCAATCGTCCCAATCTCGACTTCCGCGGCTTCTCCGGATTGATTTCCTCCGGCCGCGTTGCACCGGGCGACCAGATCCGGGTCCTGCCGTCCGGCCGGACCTCGACCATCAGCCGGATCGTGACTCTGGACGGAGACCTTGAGGAGGCCGTCGCAGGCCAGTCGGTCACCCTGACCCTGGAGGACGAGGTTGATATCTCCCGCGGCGATGTCATCGCCGTTTCGGATCATCCGCCTGAGGTGGCCGACCAGTTCGAGATCAATCTCGTCTGGATGAGCGAAGAACGCCTGTTCCCTGGCCGCCCCTACTGGATGAAGATCGGCGCAAAGCTGGTCTCCGCCCAGGTTACGGAGATCAAGCACAAGGTCAACGTCAACACCCTGGAGCATCTGGCCGGAAAGGCGCTCGAGCTCAACGAGATCGCTGTCTGCAACCTGTCTCTGGACCAGGCCATTCCCTTCGAGGCCTATGAGGCGGACAAGGATCTCGGCGGGTTCATCCTCATTGACCGGATCAGCAATGCGACCGTCGCAGCGGGTATGATCAAGTTCGCCCTGCGCCGGTCGAGCAATATTCATTGGCAGGCAACAGATGTCGACAAGGCCGCCCGCGCGGCGGCCAAGTCCCAGACAGGTCGTGTCATCTGGCTTACCGGTCTGTCCGGGGCCGGCAAGTCGACCATCGCAAATCTGGTCGAGAAGCGACTGCACGCCCTGGGTCGGCACACCTATCTGCTGGATGGCGACAATGTCAGGCACGGCCTCAACCGTGACCTTGGCTTTACCGAAGAGGACCGGGTCGAGAACATCCGCCGGGTCGCGGAGGTGTCGAAGCTGATGGTTGATGCGGGCCTCATTGTTCTGACAGCCTTCATCTCGCCCTTCCGGTCGGAGCGGCGGATGGCCAGGGAGATCCTGTCCGACGGGGAGTTCATCGAGGTCTATGTCCAGACCCCCCTGGCCGTTGCGGAAAGCCGCGACGTCAAGGGCCTTTACAAGAAGGCCCGGGCTGGCGAGTTGAAAAACTTCACCGGTGTCGACAGCCCCTATGAGGAACCGGAAAATCCGGAACTGATCGTTGACACAACCACTCTCTCCGCCGTCGACGCCGCTGAGCGGATCGTCGAATGGCTGGAGAGCCAGGGCTGATCCCAGGTCCTCACCCGACCCGGAAACTCTATAGAAAAGACGCCGGCGAGGTTCCCCTCGCCGGCGTTTTCATACCTTGCAGAGTTTTCGCACCGTCTCAGAGGCCGCGGGGGCCATCCGGCAAGGCCCGAAGATAGGCGCCATAGGGACCCGCATAGGCCTTGCTGCAGGTCTCGAGTCCGGAGTCATCGATCCAGCCCATCCTCCATGCGATCTCTTCCGGGCAGGCAATCTTGAAACCCTGGCGCTTTTCCAGCGAGCGGACGAACTCGGCAGCTTCGAGCAGACTGTCCGGTGTGCCTGTATCAAGCCAGGCATAGCCCCGCCCCATCATCTGGACGGACAGTTGCCCACGCTCGAGATAGATGCGATTGACATCGGTAATCTCAAGTTCGCCTCGCGCAGAGGGTTTGAGATCGGCGGCGATGTCCACGACCTGCTGATCATAGAAGTACAGACCTGTCACCGCCCAGTTGGAGCGCGGCATGGCCGGCTTCTCCTCAATCGAGAGCGCCCTCATCTCGCTGTCGAATTCCACCACCCCGTAGCGCTGGGGATCGGTGACCCGGTAGGCGAACACGGTTGCCCCATCTCCTTCAGCAGCGGCGGCCGTGATCCTGGGCAGACCATGGCCGTAGAAGATGTTATCGCCCAGGATCAGACATGAACGCTGGCCCGCGACGAAATCGGCGCCGATCACATAGGCCTGGGCCAGGCCTTCCGGTCGGGGTTGTTCTGCATAGTTCAGCCTCAGACCCCAGCGGGCGCCGTCACCAAGCAGTCGCTGAAAAGCCGGGAGATCATGCGGAGTCGATATGATCAGAATGTCCCTGATGCCGCTGAGCATCAGAGTGGACAAAGGATAGTAGATCATCGGCTTGTCATAGATCGGCAGGAGCTGCTTCGACGTCACCACCGTCATTGGATGCATGCGCGTGCCACTGCCGCCCGCCAAGATTATGCCCTTCACACGATACCTTTCGAAACAAGCGACTGCAGATCCGCATAGGCCGCCGAGGCGGCGCTGCGCCAGCCGGACGGTCGCCAGTCGGTCTGGGCGGCCAACCGGCTGCTGTCGAGCCCAGAATAGGGGGATCGTTGCGCCGCCGTTGGAAATTCCGCCGTAGTGATCCTCCTTACAGCAGGCGACGGACGCCCCGGAACCGCCCGAAGCCCCATCAGATGTTCGGCAAGGTCCGCCCAACTGGCATCATCGGCGCCTGCCGCATGATAGAGGCCTGAAGGGCCGCCCCGCCGCAGCAGGTCTAGCGCCGCCAGCCCGGCCTGGGCCGCATCCCTGGACCAGGTGGGTCTTCCCCGCTGATCGTCCACCACCGTCAACTCGGTACGGGTCTCGGCGAGCGACAACATGGTCTTCATGAAGTTTCGACCAAAGGCCCCGAACACCCAGGCTGTACGCAGAATAATGGCGTCGCCCCCGGCGGCCAGCACCTGGTCCTCGCCTCCGGCCTTGCTCCGCCCATAAACGTTGAGCGGGCTGCGCGGATCAGTCTCGACATAGGCGGCGGCCTTGGCGCCATCAAACACGTAGTCGGTTGAGTAATGGACCAGGGGAATGGCCCGGTCCGCGCAGACCCGGGCCAGACGACCGGGAATGTCGCGGTTGAGATGAAAGGCCCGCTCCGGTTCGGACTCAGCCAGGTCAACCGCCGTATAGGCGGCGGCGTTGATCACGCCCCGGGCACCGGTCTGATCGATCAGGGCGCCGAGGACCGTCTCGTCTGCTGAATCAGAGGACAGATCGAGACGCTCCCGCCCGGCCGTCTCGAGGGACATGCCAAGTTCGAGGCCGAGACGCGCCAACTCGCGGGCAACCTGTCCCCGGGCGCCCAGAACCAGGACCGGCGCATCTCCAATCACTGTCAGAAGGGACTCTCCAGAGCCGAGAAACCGGGTGCGTCACGGTCGGCCTGAGACAGGGTCACGCCGCCCTCAGAGACCGGCCAGTCAATGCCGATATGCGGATCGTTCCACTTCAGCCCGGCATTGTTGGCCGCCGAATAGGGGGCGTCCACAAGATAGACGATCTCTGTGTCCGGCTCGAGCGTGCAGAAACCATGGGCGAATCCCGCCGGTATCCAGATCATCCGGCCATCATCGGCGGACAGTTCGGCGCCCACCCACTGGCCGTAACTCGGCGAACGCCGCCGCAGATCAACAGCGACATCAAATATCCGCCCACGGACCACCCTGACCAGTTTACCCTGAGCCACCGGCGGTGTCTGGTAATGGAGGCCGCGCACGGTCCCCGCAGACCGGGACAGGGAGTGGTTTTCCTGCTCGAATTCCGCAGGCAGCCCGGCCGCCAGCAAGGCCTTGCGGCTCCAGACTTCGGAAAAGAAGCCACGATCGTCCCTGAACCTCGGCGGGGTCAGCAGCCGGACGTCAGGAATGCCGAGGGCCTCGACCTGCATCAGGAAGGCTCCACCAGACCAAGACGCTGACCCGAATAGCTGGACCGCAGCGGTTCCCACCAGTCTCGCCGCTCAAGGTACCATTTGACCGTGCGCCGCAGCCCGGTGGTGAAGGTTTCCTTCGCCCGCCACCCCAGTTCGCTCTCGATCTTTGCAGGATTGATAGCATAGCGGTGATCATGGCCGGGGCGATCGATGACAAAATCGACCAGCGACCGGCGGGCCCCGCCGACCGCCCTAGGAGCCAGTTCATCCAGCAGGTCACAGATGGCGTGGACGACCGAGAGGTTGGTCTGCTCGTTGCGCCCCCCAACATTATAGGTCTCTCCGACCCGGCCACTGGTGAGGATCAGCCGCAGCGCATGGGCGTGATCATCAACATAAAGCCAGTCCCTGACATTGGAGCCGTCGCCATAGACAGGGAGCGCACGCCCCTCCAGAGCGTTCAGGATTGTCAGTGGAATGAGCTTTTCCGGAAAGTGGAAGGGCCCATAGTTGTTCGAGCAGTTCGACACCAGCACCGGCAAGCCATAGGTGTGGCCCCAGGCCTTGGCCAGATGGTCCGAGGCCGCCTTGCTGGCGGCATAGGGAGACCTTGGGTCATAGGGGGTCTGCTCGTCGAAAAGACCGGTCGGACCCAGGCTTCCGAACACCTCGTCTGTCGAGACATGCAGATAGCGGAACGACTCCCGCCGGCTGCCGGACAGTTGGCGCCAGTGCTCGAGAGCAGCCTGCAGCATCACATGACTGCCAACGATGTTGGTGCTGACAAAGACCGCAGGGCCGTCGATGGAACGGTCTACGTGGCTTTCTGCGGCAAGATGGATGACGCTGTCCGGCTGGAAATCGGCGAACGCAAGGGAAACAGCAGCCAGGTCGGTGATGTCCACCCGGCGAAAACCGTAGCGGTCACTTTCCTCGATCTCGGAGAGAGACGCGAGGTTGGCTGAATAGGTCAGCTTGTCGAGGTTCAGCACCGTGTCGCCGGTGTCCCTGACAAGGTAACGGCAAACGGCCGAACCAATGAATCCGGCGCCGCCGGTGACTAGCACGCGCATGGTGTGGCCTTGAAGGTAATGCGACTCTCCAGGCGCTAGAAACCGGGCCAACCGGCCAGGCAGCTTGACCCCAGACCAGCCGGAAACAGGCCGACAGGGTGCGGCAATCTACCCGTTTGAATCCGTCAAGGGCAAGCCCGGCCATGCAAACACATTGAAATCAGAGACGTCTTTCAAGCGCGCGCGCGAAAAGATCCGCTTCGGAATGAACCGACTGGGCGATCGAATAGGACATGGCGGTGGTGATGGCCCGTCGACGCATGCCGGCCCTGGACTGCCTGTCAGACGACACAAAGGCCGCCACGGCGGCAAGGATCGCCTCATCGCTGCGGGTGTCGACCCGAAAGGCGTTGTCACCGTCCCTGGCAAACTCCGCTGCTCCGCCGAACAGGGGCAGCACCGGCACGCAACCGCAAGCCATCCCTTCGAGCGCTGTCCGGCCAAAGGCCTGAAAATCCGACAGGTCGAGAAACAGATCCGTAGTCCGCAGCAGGTCAGCGACTTCCACCCTGCGAAGCACCCCGCGATGATCAATCCGCGTCGACAGGGAAAAGCCGCGACGATCCAGCTCTTCGAGTTCGCAGCCGAAACTCGTCAGGGTGACGTCGTCCCCATGAACATGCGCCAGTCGCGCCAGAATCCGGGCGGTGCGAAGGGGCGCCCGCCTGGGGGTGCTGGGCCGGATCATGGCGCTGATCCGCAACGGCCCGCTCCGATCGTGGCCCAGATCAGGATGGTAAAGATCCAGATCAACGCTGGCGCGGACCCTGTGCACCGGCAGGCCATGATTGCTGGTCACCATGGCGCAGAGCCAATCGGTCTTGGCGAACAGCAGGGCGCCGGGCAGGACCTCGTAGCTGGCCCGGGCCGTTTGCCAGGCCGCCGAGCCCGGTGCGAAGAATAGCGGCTCATAGTCCTGGACATAATAGGCTGTAGCCGGGGCCGCTTCACCACGGGCGGCGAGGAGCGTCAGACTGTCAGCCAGCATATGGGCTGAAGGGGCCGTGGTGGCGATGGCCAGGTCCTGTCCTGAAATGGCGTCCGCGAGACCTTCGCCATCCGCAAACACCGGTACCCCGACACCAGACTTGACCAGGTCTGGATACAGGCCGAGGAAGGCCTCGACCGTCTCGCCCGTCGTGGCGATCTGGACCTGCACCCCGAGGCGGCGGAGACCCAGGGTCTCCTGGACGACCGAATGGGCGCCGCCGCCACCGCCGCGGCCTGGCAGAACAAAGACGACCTTCATGGCTGCCCCCCCCCCTCGCCCCGGCCCTGCCCCGGTTCCGAGATAGCCGGCAAGCCTTGGCGAAGCCTCGCCAGGGCGGGCAGGTCCCTGCATTTCTGGAGCATGGACCCGAGGTCGCAATCCGGATGGAGCGACGCCAGCTTGGCGAGTTCAACCCGGGAAATGTCTGCCGGGGTTCCGGCTCCCGCGGCCGGCGGACGGTGGACATAGCTGTCCAGCGCCATCCGCAGCCCCTGGCCGCTGCCGGCAATCCGGATCGCCAGATCCAGAAGGGCTGCCGTTGAGGTCTGAAACGCCGCAGGATTAAGGCCCCCTGCGGCGAGGTAGCTGGAGCGCCTGATCATCAACCCGGCATCTCCCAGGACAGGAACCGGAGTTCCGCCTCCGCAGGCTTCCCCTCTGAGGCGGAGCGCCATGGCGGCGGGGCTGACACCCGGGCTACAGACGAGGGGCGTAAGGGAAAGATCCGGCAAACGGTCGGGGGCCATCAGGCCGAGAAACGCCGCGTTGGACAGGGGGCCGGCCAGGGCAACCTCCGGATCGGCTCCGACCGCCCCGACCAGCGCCTCTAGCCAACCATCTGTAACCTGATCGCCGGCTTCCAGAACAACCACCCAGGAAGCGTCGCTGGAGCGGATCGCGGCATCCAGCTGCTCGACCCGACCAAGGCCGGAGGGCGACAGCCAGGATGTCCAGGGCTGGCCGGCCACCGCCGCTTCGAGCCCGGCGATGGCAACCCTGTCCGGAGATTGCGCGACAAGCCGCACCGTTCGGGGGACGGCCGAGCCCTTCCCCAGTCCCGCCAGGGTTTCCCACATCGCTTCAGGGGCCTCGGCGCCGCAAACCAGCACCTCGACGCCTCCGGCCGGTGCCAGCGACCACAGCCAGGGGCCGGAATCCCCCCCCGGAGACGCCTCGCCGGTCGCACTCTGGACCGTGGTCGAAACCCAGGATTCCAGGCCGCGAACCCGGCGCGCATGGGCCTCGATGTTGCGGTCTTCCAGCGCCAGAAAGGCGGGTGGCGACGCCGGCCGGGCGTCTTTCTGGGATGTCAGTCTCAGGCGTCGCACAGCAAAGGCGCAGGGCTGCCGGAACTCGAAGACCAGAAAATACTCTTCATCAGGCCGTTCGCCCGGTGCGATGGCTTGCGAACCCGTCGCATCCAGCGAAAAGGGCAGACGAAACCGGTGATATGACCGGTCAATCATCAGGCGTCGGGCGAGGACGACCAGGAGTTCATCCGAGCCCGGCTCGGCATGGACAACGCCTTCAGTGCGGCGGCGAACAATCTGGATCCGCTCGATCTCTCCGTACTCGGGAAGACCGGCGACGGCCGACTGGAACAACCGCCGGGCGGCAGGCGGACTGCCAATCTCGAAATCCAGCATCCCCCTCGACAGCAGGGCTGTCTCCGGGTGAAGCCGGATCTCCAGCCGAAAGTATTCGGGCACCTCGGGAACTGCGACCGCCAGGGCGATATCGCCTTCATAATTGCCATTGGTCAGGGCACGGACGCTGATCGGCGCCTCCGAGCGATGATTTGCGCCATACCAGCCGCGCGCCAATTCGGAACGCCCGATCAGGTTGTCGCGAAGAATCCCGGAGGGCCACTGGACCAGATCCGTATTGACCGCGAGTTGGCCCGGCTGTTGAGGGACATCCTCTGCAGTCGCATAAACTTCGAAACTGTCGCCGATCGTCAGGCCCGCAACCTCAACTGTTCCGGCTGTAACACTGGCGCAAAGGGTCAGGGTCAGGGGCTCACCCGGCCGTTCTTCGCACGGGATATCGACAGTGAGGAAGCGCCAGTCCTTGCTCGAAACGATTTCTGCGCGCCCGACGGCCCGGCCAGCCGGATTGGTCAGGGCCAGGGCCAGGGTGATTTCACGATCGGACCGCACCATGGCGCTGACCGGCAAGGCGCCCGCCGACAGCCGATGAGGCTGAAATTCCTGACCAAGAAGCAGGTCACCATTCCGCTCTTCGGCCAGGTCGAAACGCAGGACATCCCCGGTCAGGCCATAGGCCAGGGCCTGGGCTGGCGGAAAGGCGAAAAATCCACGGCCTGCGCTTCGGGCTGTGTTCCAGTGCGCGACCCCGTCCGGCCCCCAATGCCGGAATCCGGGATTTTGGAGCCAGTCACGGCAGTCCTGGCGAAGGGGCGCCCACAGGGAGCTCAGCAACGTCCCGCGACAGACGACCCTCACTTCAAGCCCCTCGGGGTCCAGGCCGCTCGGAAGCCGGAACTGCGCATTGCCCTGCTGCACCGGCGCGCCCTCCAGATCGGGGGCCTGGGACTCGCCGTTCCGGGTAAGCCTGAACCAGACGGTCTCGCCATTGATCGCAGTCGTGTCGCCGAAGAAGCGGACTCTGACCTCGCCGTCGGCGTCGATCCGGGCCCGCAGGCCTAGCGAGAGCCGGTCCAGCCTTGCGACCGGATAGCCGGCCTCGGCCATGCCAGGCGCTGCCAGGGTCAGCGACTGACGACAGAGGCGGTCGAGAATCTCGCCTGAAGGCTCGAACAGAAACTCCCTGGCGTCGCCAGAGCCCGACCACTGGGTGTCAAGGTCAGGATCGATGCGGTTGCCGTCGGCCCAAAGAGCAAGGCGGATTGACTTGGCGTACTGTCCGCCATGCAGCCATCCGCGAATGCTGCCGAAACTGACCACCGTGACCTCCAGTTTCGGCGGCGTGGCCGACGGCGGAAGGTCGAAACTGTCCTGCTTGCATTTGAGGGTGTAGGGCGCCTGCCGGACTCGAACATGAAAGCTGTGAGGCCGGCCGTCCCGATAATCCGGCGGGGTCAGAAAGGCGAAGGCGTAACGACCGTCCCCTTGTCCAAGTTGAACCAGCTTGGGGTCCAGGGCGTCAGCACGCAAAACTGCTATCCGCTGATCGTCAATGAAGATTTCGACATCAAGCCGACGGGAGGCGTCCGCCCGGTCCCTGGCCCAACCTCGCAGGACCGCGTCGCTGTCCATCCTCGCCCACCCGCCATACTCGGGCGCCCTTGCGGGAATCTCGGGCGTCACGGCATACGGTGCAGCTTCAGGCGCCGGATTGTCGGGGATATTCTTGTCTGGGTGCGGTTGCATCGCTGTCTAAACGTCTCGACCTGTTGCGGAGCGCGGACTAGAAACGCGTGAGGTTTGTTGCTTACCAGTAACGGGGCGGGAAAAGTCGCGCCAGTGGATCATTGCATCCGGACGGTTGTGTTTCCGTTTGATCTGCAGTGCTAACGTGGTTCGTTCTGCTGGCCCATCACCACGCCACCGGAAGGCGTGGGCGGGCTGGTCGCCTTTCGGGTCCTGTGGGAGATTTGGCGCTGAGTTATCGCCTGGAAATTCAGTCCCGGGGCTTCTACTGCAACGCGCCGCCCGAAGCACTGGACGGCGGGTTGGAAGACCAGATTTCGGCTACGCTGAGGGGCGTTCCCGGCGCTCCGCCCGAAATTCTATACTGGGATCTGGACCTGCTGGACGGCGCAAGACAGGTGGGCGCCCTGCGCTTTGGCCAGGGCGGGCTGGACCCACTGTTGTTGGCCGAGCGCGACCTGTCCGCGGCCCTCGCCATCAACGAACATGCCCTCACCACCCTGGTGCGGAGCGGCTCCCTTGCCGCTCCCAGGGACCTGTTCCGCGCCGCCAACCTGTTGCTGCGATCCCCGGCCACCCGCAGCCTCTATTGCCCTGGCCTGCTAGGCCGCACCGATGTCACTGCGATTGGCCCTGGCCCGGAAAGGGCGACCGGAAGCGCCAGCAGTGAAACCATCTCCATCGCCGTGATCAGTCGTTCGGCCGACGACGCCCTGGCGCCCTTTCTGGACTCGCTTTTGGCCCAGGATGTAAGCGCCCGGATCGAGGTGGTGGTGCTGATCGGTGGAACTGATGGCGCGTCCAACAAACAGAGGGGCCAGGTCGTCGACGCCTGGTCCCAGACCAACAGCCGGTTTCGGGTTCGCCGATTCCTGCTCTGGGGTGACTTCGATGCGGCCTATCTGGCCAATACTGCGGCGGCGCTGGCCAATGGTGAAGTGCTGATCATCGCCGATCCCGCCTGTCGCCCGCAGTCGCCGACCCTGCTCCAGAACCTGGCCGACTGGTCAGGCCGTGGCGATACAGCGACAGTTTCACCCAGAATCGAGACCGCCGACAGGCTGTTTGCGGCAGGACTCTCCCTAGGCGAGGCGCCCGACGGCAGCCTGGAACTGACGCCATTCGACGACGACATGCTCTGTGATGGTCCCCGCCTGGCCGCCGCTCCCGCACCCTGGCTGTTTGCAGTCCGGCGGCGGCACTGGGTCGCGTCAGGAGGAGCGCCGGTGACCAGGTCACAACTCTGGACCGGCCCGTTGGCCGGAGCCTGGGGCCCCAAGGGCCGCCACGTGATGCTGGGCGCGGAAACCGCCCGCTGGACTGGCGGCCCAATTGCCAAAGATATCGCCCGGTTCGCCCCGGAGGGGTCCCTTCGGTCATCGTCTCTGGCCGCAATCCGCAGCCCAGCCGGCGATCTTGCCAGGATGCGACCGCTCAAGCCGCGCCCGGCGCAGCCCTCAAGGACAACTCCGCCAGCCCAGCCGAGAACCAGGCCCCAGTCCGGGGATCTGGCGGCCTTCAGCGACGCCTTGGTATCCAGCGTCCCGACCGATAGACTACTCGTCTTTGCCGACGCCTTCGGTCCCTCCCAGTCAATTGCTTTCGTTGAAGGGCTGGCGACGGCGCGCGGTCGCGGCGAGGTGGCGGTCAGAATCCTTGCGGAAGCGGTTTTCGCGGAGCTGGCGTCAGATCTGGCCGCCAGAGTCGACCTGGAACTCGAAAGATTCAGGCCCACCAGAGTCGTGGTCTCCCGCCTGGCCGAGCCGCTGCTCTGGAACGCGATCCGCAACTCCGCGCGTCGACAGGGTGTTCCAATTGTCTTCCATATCGACGACGATCTGTTTGGCCTGCCAATCATCCTGGGCATCGACCGGTACCGGATTGGCCGTCATCCTCGCCGATTGCATACGCTCCACTCCATCCTAAACGAAGCGGACCTGGTGCTGGCTGCGACGCCGGCGCTGGCGGCGCGCCTTGGTGGCCTGGTTGGCCATGGTCGGATCACCAGCATGCCCATGGGTTCCGCCGCTGCACCGCCCACCCGCCGATCCTTGGATATGACGCGAGAAAGATTGACCCTCGGCTATATGGGTTCGGCGTCACACAATCATGACCTGGAACTTGTCACCCCGGCCATAAACCGAATCCTGAAGGAGTATCCGCAGGTTGACGTCACCCTGTTCGGATCGATCGGAAAGCAGCCTGCGGCCCGGCAGATCAAGGCCCGGCTGCAGATCCAGCCAGGCGTCTTCGGAGACTATCCGGCCTTTCGCAAGCGCTTGTCGGAACTGCGGTTTGACATCGGACTGGCGCCGCTGCGCGACATTCCATTCAATCGGGTCAAGACAGCCACCAAGTGGGTGGAGTATGCCGAGGCTGGAATTGCGGTCCTGGCATCGGATGTGGAGCCCTACCGGCCTATGGCGGAAGCAGGAGCGCTGCTGGCGGTGAGGCCGGATCAATGGGAGGCCGGACTGCGCGAATTGATAGAGAGCCCGGGGCTGCGGCAGAATCTGGTCCAGACGAGCGATGCGCTGCTGACCCGCAGCTTTGGCTGGGACCGCATGGAGTCAGGGCTGTTGAAATTGCTCCGTTCGGCGGGCGTAGCGGCGATGGCGGTCTGAATGGCGCCCCGCACCCGCAGGCCTGTCAATGGCGCCGCTCCGGCTGACGAAGTCATGCGACTTCGGACTGAACTGGCGGCGCGCATGGCCGAGACCGAATGGCTGAAATCCCACTATGAACAGCATCTTCGTGAGGCGATGTCCAATATCGAGATGCTGAAGTCGGGTACGGCCACCCGCCTTCCGGCCCCTGTCGACCGATCCGCTGAAGACGAGGAGCTCAGACAGCTTCGCCAGGAAGTCCAGCGACTGCAGGCCGCCGAGGCCCGATACCTGGATCGCATCGCCGAACTCAAGGAAAAGGCCGGGATGACCTTGTCCGCTTCGGGAGTTGGTCAATGAGCCAGGAGGGAAGAGCCGACCCGGGCCAGGGCGGGGCGATGGCGACAAGACTGCTGCGCGGACTTGCAGCACGGTTTGGTCGCAACCGGATAGAAGGTTTTGTCGATCAAGTCAGGGCCGGAGAAATCATCGGCTGGGCCTGCGATCCTGGCCGCGCCAATCGCCGGGTTCTGATCGTAGCACTGGCCGAAGGGCGGGTCGTCGCGGAGTCCCTGGCCGACCTGCCCCGGAAGGACCTGGTCAATCTCGGCAAGGGCGACGGTCGGCATGGTTTCCGCCTGCGCATTCCGGGCGACATGTCTGAATCCGCACGCCGGTCCATTCGAGTCGAGGCAGTCGCACATCCGCGAAATGTTCTTCTCCAGAAGGGAAAGGTGGAGTTTGTTCCCCGGCTAGATGCGGTCGAGACAGAGTCTGCCCCCACGAGCCTGGAAATCCAGGCCGGCTTCCTCGAGCGTTGGTCCGGCTCGGAGATCAGCGGCTGGGCCTGTGACCCCGGCAATCCGGCAGCCGCCGTTCAGGTCGATATCTTTGACGACGAACGGTTCCTGGGCTCGACCCCCTGCGATCAGGATCGCCCGAGGCTGCAGAAATCGGGCGCTCCCGCGGGAGCCAGGGGCTTTGTCTTTCAGCTTCCGGACCTGGCCAGCCTGGGAAACGGTCATGGCCTGAGGGTTCGTATCACCGGGTCCCGTATCGACCTTCGGCGCAGCAAGAGCTTCCCGGGCGCCCTCAAGGCGCCGGATATTGATCTATCTGACGCCGTGATCGCCTTCGACCTCGTCGACTCCGGGGTTGCGGAAGGCCAGTTGGACCAGACGCCGACCCAGGTTTCGCCGCCTGTCGCTCCCCGTCCAGCCGTTTCGGGCACCGCCTTCCTGGTCTGTGGAGAAGGCTCGGACTCAATGGTGGAGACCACTCTCGCCAGCTGCCGCAGCCAGACCTGGCCTGACACAGAAGCCATGCGGATTGCGCCTGGGCCGACAGAAGACCAGAGACGCGGCCTGACGACCCTGCTGGCCAGGCGGAGTAGCGTGGTGTTCCTGAATCCGGGGCAGACCCTGGATCCGGATCTGGCCAGGGTGATTAACCAGTCTCGAAAGCCCTTCGATGTCTGTAGCTGGTCAGTAGGGTCAGTCCCTGGACAGTTTGAACCCGATATCGCGGCCCTGCTGGGCGGAGGCTTCACGGGCGCCCTGGCGGTTCGCAGCGCCATATTGCAACAGTTCGAGGGCGACCTCGCGGCCACCCTTACCCACGGCGAACTGGGGGTCCTGACCGGATGGGCGGCGCGCAGCGGACTGCGCTGGGTCACCCTGCCTGGCCGGTTGTCGACAGCGGCCCTGACCCAGGCGACGGACAATGTCTTGGCGCCCGTCGCCATCCCCCGCAGAATCAGTCTGGCAATCTGGAGCGGTTGGGAAGCCCCGGACAAGACCTCTCTGCGCGCTCTGCTGGCAGGCTGCGGCGGCCTTCAGGTTGAAATCCTGGCGCCGGACGGCGTCAGGGAGGAAGACATAAGGGCCCTGGCGCCGGCTGGTATCGGCAGCCTGATGATCAAGCGGGTTGATCTGCCGGAAACCGGGGCGGAAAGCGCACGCTGGCGCGTTCTGACCCAGGCGGCGACCGGCCAGGTCATTCTTCTGTGTCATGGAGATGTGCGATTGAGGCGGCCCGAGGCTCTACCGCAGATCTGCGCCTGGGCCCTGGCGCCGGGGATCGGCACGGTGACGGTGTCGATCGTCGCCCAGAACATGGCTCCTCTCTCGGGGCTGGGACTCTGCGCTGGTACGGAAGGACTCCAGATCATCAGCGACATCCAGGATCCGGCCGGCGTCGGCTCACGGCCTGTAACAGCCTCGCCAGCAGGCTTTCTGGTGGTCTCCAGGGACTCACTGGTCGCTGTGGGCGGCATGGACTGCACCCGGCTGCCCGACGGGTTTGCGGACCTTGACCTGGCGCTCAGGCTGCGGCGCATCGGCCGGTCGTCCGTGCTGATCGACGCCAGCGATGCAGTCACGGACGAGGCCCTGCTGGCGACCTGGAGCGGACAACCGGTCCCTGCAGCCGCCCAGGCGGTACTGGGAGGGGAAATTGTCGGCTTCCTGCGCCCGCCGCCGGAGACAGCCGCCGGACAATGATGGCGCGGCGCCCGTCAGTTCTTGTCTATATCGATCTCGTTCAGGATCTCGACGTCCTGCTCCCGGTCCTGCTGACACTGCGCCAACAAACCGGATGGCGAATCTCGGTCTGGGTTTCCAGCTGGCTGGACCTGGCTTCCCCGCGGGTTGGGCAAGTACTTCGGGCTCAAGGCTTTGCGACCCGGTCCGTGCGGCGCCAGGCCATGGTTTCAGGGGGCGGGCCGTCCCTGTTCGGGAAGGACCTCTTGCTCACGGCCTCCGAAAGCACAGCCGCCGCCCATGCAGCCGGTCACGCCCTGGTCCTGAGGGCTCGAGCTGCGGGCCTCTATACCGCGACCTTCCAGCATGGCCTGGAAAACGTCGGCCTTAGCCCGGATTCAGCGGGTCTCTGGGAAGATCTCGCCTCCGACGCCATCTTCTGCTGGTTTGATCGCCGCCAGGCCCGTCCTGATCTGCCCGGGGCCACCCTGGCCCGTCTGGTGACCATCGGCCGGGCGCCTGCGCCGCTGACTGCTGCACCGCCAACCTATGATCTCGGCGTCTTCGAGAACCTGCACTGGGAGCGCTACACCGACCAGGAACGAGACCTCTTTCGGGACTGTCTATCCGGCCTGGTGGAGGCCCGGCCGGATAGGTCCCTCTATGTACGAGCCCATCCCGCAGGCGGCTGGCTCGACGATGCAGCCCAGGCCCTGTCCGGGCGTCCCAACCTGACCTTTGTCTCCAGCGCCATGGCCAGGCGGCAGACGGAAGGCGGACGGGATGCCGCGGCGCGGGTCCGCAGGATCATCACCACGCCCTCCACCATAGCTCTGGACGGTGTCATGGCCGGACGACCCGTCGCCCTGGTGGGCCGGCCGGACCCGACCTATGCCCCGCTTCCCGTGCTCCAGGGTCTCGCTGACTGGCTGGACTTCGCAGATGGACGGGCCGACGGCGAGGCCGATCACGAATTTCTGAACCGCTGGATAGCGCCTGCAGACTGGGCAGGATCGATGATAGCCCATCTTTCCGGGGTATTGAAGCGCTGACATTTTGTCCCGGTCCCGCTATGGGTGGGACTACCGCGTGAAGAGGCCCCGCCCATGACGACCACAAGCCCGCCGGACCAGTCTATGGCGGGGGCCTTGTCTATTCAACTAAGAGTGATTGTGGCGCTGGTGCTACGCGAACTCGTACATGAATTCGGCGAGTCAAAGTCTGCTGTTTTTTGGGTAATATTCAAACCAGCGTTCATCGCTGCAATGTTTTACGCTGTTGCGATCGTTACACATCAGTTGACACCACAAGGCATGCCGCTAATGGCCTTTGTAGTGACTGGATGGGCGGCCTATTTTTTATTTATGGACAGCATGAAGGATACTAGCGGAAAGGTCCGTGGCGGCAGTGGTCTTCTCATGTTTCCGCAAATGACTGCATTAGATATTTATTTGGCCCAAGCAATAAAAGAGTGGATAGTAAATACATTTGTATTTTGCCTATTTGTAATTTTCGCATTAATTGTAGAGAGGAGCCCGGCCCCGGCAAACGCACTTCAAGTTATCTTATCATTCTGGTCCTGCGGCCTCATTGGCTCATTACTTGGGATAATACTTTCCTCTGTTGCCAGGGTAGTGCCTGCAGTAGACCATCTTTCCCTCCCAATTCGAAGAATGGGACAGTTTGTCAGCGGTGTAATTGTTACCGCAGCTGATACGCCCACCTTTCTGCTTCCCTACATGAGTTGGAATCCTCTTTTCCACGCCATTGAGTTAATGAGGGAGGCGTGGTGGCCAGCATATGTCTCTCCGATCGCGGATGCGTGGTATCTTTTCCGGTGTCTCTTTTTCATGGCCGCGACTGGTTTGATCTTGGAGCGTGCCACACGGAGATATCTGGTGCTATGAACATAAGATGTGTTGGTGTTTCGAAATCCTACGTTACGATGGGTCGTCGTCATACGGTATTCTCTGATCTTAATTTGCAATTCCCCAAAGGCGTAAACGTTGGACTTATCGGGCCAAATGGCTCCGGGAAGTCTACACTGTTGAGACTCTTGGCAGGCGCAGACACTCCTGATGAAGGGTATGTTGTCCGCAACACAAGGATGTCATGGCCGCTTGGGTTCAGTGGAGCGTTCAGCGCCAACCTTTCGGGGATTGCCAATGCCCGGTTCGTAGCAAGAATATACAATCGAGACCCCGATTATGTCGCACAGTTCACGCGTGAGTTCTCCGGCCTTGGTGAGTATATGGACTGGCCGCTGCAAGTTTGCTCGACCGGGATGCGCGCCCGATTTGCTTTCGCCCTGAGCATGGCTATTGATTTCGAGACAATATTGATCGATGAAATTCTAGGAGTCGGAGACGCGGACTTCCGGGCGAAATGCGCCGCAGCATTAGATGAACGGCGCTCCCGGGCGGACATCATTTTGGTATCCCATAACCTGAAGGACATAATCCGCTTGTGTGATCGCGTTGTTATTCTGGGTGGACGCCAACCTATCGTCTCTGATGACGTCTTAAAGACTGTCAAACGCTACAACATGGCCCTGACGGGCTCAGCAGACGGCTTGGAGTTCTAGAATGACGAGCCTGGCCAAAGGAATCACAAAGCCCACGGGCGCCGAAATGACGACCGCTGGTCAGGAATTTCGATTAAGAACTCAGGCCATTGCAGCAAAGCGCCCTTTTGTCGTTTATATGTTGATAGTGACCCTTCTGTCTGGGCTGTATTACGGCGCAATATCGGCGCGTCTGTTCGTGTCTGAGAGCCGATTTGCAATCCGCAGCAAAGAGATCGCTGCGCCGACGGGTCTGCTGGCAGGACTGATGGGCGCTCCGAGCGGGCTCAGTGACATCACCGCAGTATCGGACTACATTCGCTCTCCCGATATGCTGACAGTACTTGAAGGACGCCACAAACTTCGAAACCTTTACGCTCAACCAAGGCTTGACCTTCTTCAGTGGTTGCCCAGCAACGCTTCAGAGGAGGACTTCCTGGCGTTTTATCGGCGACACGTCATCGTCAAATTGGACCGCGAGGCTACGACAGTCATTGTCCAAGTCCGCTCGTTCAATCCGGATTCCGCTGAAAAAGTTGCTGATTCCATTATCGAGCTAACCGGTGAGTTCGTGGACGGTATGTCGCAAAGAATGAGGACTGAAACTCTCAAATCCGCCAAGTCGGAGCTTGAACAGGCGAACCGGGTCGCCGACTCTGCAAGGCGAAAGGTCGCCAGTTTTCGGGCCGCCGGATCTGACCTCGATCCAACCCAGAGCGGCGCCGCCGTGGTGGGCGGGGTCGCCGCCATGGAGGCCACCGCGGCCCAGACCCGCGCCGAACTGGCCAGTCTGATGACCTACAGCCAACCCAATGCTCCGGTCGTAAGGCAGCTTCAGGCGCGTCTCTCCGCCATCAACAGCCAGATTGCCAGCCTCCGGGCCCAGCAGAGCAATTCAGCCCCGCTCTCGAAGCAGGTGACCGACTTCGAGACGGTCCAGCTGGAACGCGCCAACGCCGAACGAACCCTGGCCTTGGCCCAGACCGCCTTCGACCAGGCCCGCGCCACGGCGGAACAGCGCGAGAAATACGTGGTCAACATCGTCAACCCCAACCGCCCCCAGGCGCCGACCTATCCGAACCGGGTCCTTGAGTTCATCACCATCCTCATTTTCGCCATGGCCGGCTATGCCCTGGTGTCCCTGTCCATCGCCGCCGTTCGTGACCATCGTGGAGTTTAGTATGAAGGCCGTCTGGACTTGCGTCGCCGCCGCGCTGCTGTTGCTGGGACCCGGGGCCGCCCTTGCCCAGACCTCCTCGACCAGCCCTGCGCCGTCCGGTGTGATCGTCGCGCCGCCAGCGCCCCAGACCCCGATTGTTCCGCCGGTAGCCCTGCCGCCAACGCCCGCGCCACTGGAGCTGACGGAACTGGCTGACGGCGTACCCGTCCCAGTCTTCGGAACACAGCTGTTCACCGGCGCCTTTTCGGCGGCGCGGCCGACCAAGGGGCCTGACTATCTGATACAGCCTGGCGACCAGATCGCCGTCCGTATCTATGGTGCGGTCAATGTAGACGCTGTTCAGGTGGTGGACGGCAGCGGCGCGCTTTTCATCCAGGGAATCGGCCCGGTCAATGTCGGCGGCGCGCCGGCCTCCACCCTGCAGTCCCGCCTCGCGACTGCGCTGCGATCGGTCTATACCGACACGGTCGGGGTCTATGTGGACATCCTGCAGGGTGGCAGTCTCGGGGTTTTTGTCACGGGTGATGTTCGCAGACCCGGGCGGTATCTCGGCTCGACCGGCGACAGCGTCCTGTTCTTCCTGGACCAGGCGGGCGGCATCGATCCCGCCAAGGGCAGCTTTCGAAATGTGACGGTGATGCGTAACGGTCAGGCGCAGATTACCTTCGACCTCTACGATTTCATCATTCAGGGCCAGATCGGCAGCTTTGTCTTCAAGAACGGCGACGTCATCCACATCGGCCGGCGCGGCGCCATGGTCGGGGTCACCGGGGACGCGATCAACGGCTATGCCTTTGAAGCCAGGGCCGGAGCAACGGGCCTGACAGGGGCGGAAATCGTTTCCCTATCGCGGCCGACCGGGACAGTCAGCAGCATCGGGGTCACCAGCGTCCGCAACGGACTGGGGCAGTCGGCCTATTACAGCACCTCGGATTTTTCAAAGGTGATCCTGTCGGACGGCGACCACGTGATCCTGCGGTCCGACGTCTTCACCCAGTCGATCAGCGTCAGTCTTCAGGGCGACGTCAGGGGCCCATCGATCTTCGTGCTGCCAAGGGGCGCCAAGCTCAGCCAGCTTCTGGCCCAGGTGCCCCTCGAAGGGTCGGATGTCGAGGCGACCTACGTCCACATCGAACGCCCTTCCGTGGCGATCCAGCAAAAAGAAGCCCTCGACCGGGCGCTGGACAATCTGGAAAAGGCGGCTCTGACCGCCCCGGCGACATCCAGCGAAACGGCCGCCATCGCCGCGGGACAGGCATCGCAACTCGAGCGCTTCGTTGCCAGGGCCCGGCAGGTCGAACCTTCCGGCAAGGTCGCCGTCTATACGGACGGCCAGTTTCACGACCTGAAGCTGGAAAGCGGCGACAGGGTGATTTTTCCCAACCGGACAGATGTGGTTCTGGTTGCCGGGGAGGCTGTCAGTCCGGGAGCCTTTGTCTTCGCCGAAGGCAAGTCGATCCGCGACTACGTCAATCGGGCCGGCGGATTTGCGCCTAACGCCAACAAGAGCCGCTTTGCCCTGCGTCGTCCTGACGGCAGCGCAGTCGTCGCCAAGGCAGGCGACCGGCCCCGCCCGGGCGACGAGATTGTGGTCGTGCCATCCATAGTCAATCCGGGCTTCCTGCTCTTCAAGGACATCACGACGATCGTCTTCCAGATCGCAACGACAGCGGCTGCAGCGATCAATATCTCCAACTGATCCGGAAGGGGGCGGGCTTGCCCGCCCTTTACGTCACCAGGCCTCAGCGCAGCCGCCCCGAACCCTGGCGAACGATCGCGAGGGACAGGGTTTCATCCTGTCGAGACAGTTGGGGATGACTGAAGCGATCATCCTTTAGATCAGCAGCCCAGCGCAACCTCATCTGTTTGACCGCTTCGAGGAAGGCGGCGTCCAGAGTCTTTCCGCGGCTGGCTGACTCCCTGTGGATCAGCCGGGCGAAAGGGGTCCAGACCGGCTCATAGCCGGCCCTGGAAAGCCTCAGGCAAAGGTCGACATCGTTGAAGGCAACGGGAAAAGAGGCCTCGTCAAAGCCGCCGACCGCATCGAACTTGGCCCGCTCCACTACCAGACAGGCGGCCGTCACGGCCGAGGCGCGGCGGGTTGTCACCAGGCGGTACTGAGGTCCGACCGCGTCCCCGGCAAACCCGCGCAGTTCATGGCCGGCAATGCCGTGCGGCCCAAGGCCCAGCACCACCCCGGCATGCTGGATGCGACCGTCCGGATAGAGCAGCTTGGCTCCTACCGCACCGACGTCTGGCCGGACGGCCAAGGACACCATTTCAGAAAGCCAGTCCGGGTCGGATACGAGGATATCATCATTCAGCAGGGCCAGAACCGGCGCAGTTGTGGCGGCCACACCCCGGTTGTTGAGCCGCGAATGATTGAAGGGTCCCGGATCTCTGAGCATAGCGACGCCTGGTAGCGCCTTCAGGTCTTCCAGCAGCGCCAGGGCCTCGGGCAGCACGGAGCCGTTGTCGACCACCAGGACCTCAAGGTCGGGATAGTCGGTATGACGCCGAAGACCGGCAATACAGGCCCGCAGCAGGTCGGGCCGGTCACGACTGGGAATGATGACGCTGACACGGGGCCGCCCTGGCAGCGACCAGCGAACGCGATTGAACCCCAGGGGGCCGGGTTCGACCCTGGCCTCGGCGCCCAGGCGTTGCAGGTGTGCCGCCACCAGACCGCGTCGGGCGGCAGCCGCGCGATCGGCTGACCTTTGGGAGAAGCTGCCGCCACCGCGCACCCGCCGCCAGTGGTACAATATCAGGGGCAGATGCCGGATCGCCCCGGCGGGAAGCTGTTCGCTCAGACGCAGAACCAGATCGTGATCCTGGGCCCCGTCAAATGCTGGATCCAGGCCGCCGATCTGACGAAGCCGCTCGGTGCGGACGGCGAACAGGTGATTGACATAGTTCTGGGCCAGCAGCCGTTCGGGATCAAAGGCCGGCTTCAAGGTCGGAGCCGTCAGACACCCCTCACCGTCCATGACCGCCTCGTCCGAATAGAGCGCCTCAACCTCCGGATCCTCGAAGGCGTGAGCGATATGCCTTAACGCGTCGGCGGTCAGGACATCATCGTGATCCATGAAGACCGCCACCGTCCCGCGGGCCAGGCTCAGGGCGGCATTGGTGGCGCCGGAGATTCCCCGTGACATGTCGAGAGTCACCAGGCGAACCCTTGGGTCCCTGGCCGCCTCGGCAAGTCTGTGTCTGACGGTGGAGGAGCGGGAGCCGTCGTCGGCAATACAGAGCTGCCAGGCCCGATGGGTCTGGGCGAGGACCGAGGCCAGAGCGGCCTCCAGATGCCGCAGGTCCGGGTCGCGGACAGGCATCAGGATGCTGACCAGCCGCGAGTGATCCGGAAGGACTGCTGAAGACGCTGGCTGGGCAAGCCAGGCAGCCAGTTCGGTCCGGCTGGAGCGGGGGACCGACAGAGGCCGGCTGGGCCAGGCCCGGCGAAGGGCGTCATCAAGGCTGACCCGTTGCTGCAGGGCGCGCCGGACCACGCCCATGGCGGAGACGGGAACGAGCTGGACCGTCGGCGGTTCGCCGCCCTCGATTCCGTAGGCAGTGACTTCCACCGAACGGTAACCGGTCTCGAGGATCAGGGGGCGGTCAGGACTTGCAACATCGCCGGCCAGGACAGTCCCCGCCCGGCTGCGAGCGATCACAGCAGCCTCGACGCTCGGGGTGACGACAATCCTGCCTGGCCAGAGCCGTCCAGGTCTTCCCTGAAGGCCCCAGGACAAGCGGGCCGCCAAGCTGCGAAGGTCGAGCAGATCCCCGACGGCCATGGCGACCATCAGATCAATCCGCGTCAGGGACCTCAGAATCGGATTGGGCAGGTCGAGGGCGAAGCCCGCCGGATCCCGACGAAGCTTGGCCAGCCTGCGGACGAGACGCCGCATGAATGGCGTCATCCTCCTGCCCCGGAAAAGGGAAGGCCTGGCGGGTTGGCGAAGCGGTCAGCGATCTGGTCCCTGGCCGCGCGCGCCATCGCCAGGCGGAGATCCGGATTCTCCAGCAGGCGCGAAATCGCATGGACCCAGGCCGACACCTCCATGGGCGCCAGCAGTCCATCCACCCCATGCCTCACGGCACTCCGATAGGGCTCGGTATCGGCGAAGACACCACAGGCTCCGAGGCGGGCCGCATCGAACCGCTTGACGGGAGCCCTGCTGGCGTTGGTAAGGCCACCCGACATCGGGGCCAGGAAGACTGCGGCGCTGCGGCTGCGTTGCGAGTTCAGGTAGTCCGGCCAATTGGTCTGGGACACCACATCCACATTGTTCAGACCTGCGGAAAGGCGCTGAAGCCTGGCATCGCCCGTGATCTCGAACCGGATATGCGGCCGGATGGTCTGGAACACCTTGGCGATACTCAGGACAAACAATCGCTCAGGGCCATGAACATCCGTCCCATGATAGATCACACGGCCGGGCGGACGCTCCAGTGGATCGGCGGGGGAATCGCAGGGAGTCGGCGGCACGACCCGGGCGCCGCCTGGAAACCGGCTGGCAAGGGCCGGAGTCGAAGCCCAGACCTCGTTGACCAGAGGCTCCAGGGCGGCGCGATGACGCCCATAGGCCAGGGCGACCTTGCCCCGCACTCGCCAGGGCAGCCCTTGATCAGCCATCATGGCCGCCAGGTCGTCATCCACAAAATAGACAATTCCCGAAAGCCTTTCCCTGGCCTGGTTCAGGGAGGTCAGCCAGGAGCTGTTGATGTAGCGGCAGATGATCACCGCCAGGTCCGGCGCCTGCAGCAGATCGATCCCGGAAGGGTCCTGGTCAAGGTCGACGATCGCGCCTTCCAGCCCCGATCTTTGCAGCCGGGGCCGCAGGTAGTAGTCGACGCTTGCATTAGCGCCTGATTGCAGGATCAGCACCCGTTGCGGCGGCCTGGCCGCCATGGGACCGCCGCCGGGACAGAAGGGCGGCGTTGGTCGCTGGCGGCTCGCCAGGGCCAGCAGGCGCGAGGCGATATTCAACGGCTTGCCTAGAGGGCCTTGGCGTTCCATGAACAGTTCCGAACGGGTTGCCTGGCCCAGTTTCGTGCGACGAGGAGCCTTCCGGTAACATAGATGACAGGGCCGGAAACAGTGGATTACGAAGGTCTCTGGGCAGTTCGCTCGCCGGGCGTCATGGTGCAGACGCCGCGACTGCGGGAGTTTCTGGGTCCCGGCGCCCAATTCGTCTTTTTGCTGCCCGGCTTGCCTCCGCCGCGCCAGGCCAGAGGCCTGGCCGGTTGGGGTCTGATCGGCAAGGCTCATCTCGAGGCCAGTCGCCGCGGACTGACCTATCTGGCGCTGGAAGACGGCTTCCTGCGCTCGGCGGGCCTAACCGGACCGGGCGGGCGGCGGCTCAGCCTGGTGGCCGACCCAGACGGCATCTATTACGACTGTTCCAGACCCTCGAGGCTGGAACAACTGATCCAGAACTGGCGGACAATTCCCCAGGAAAGCCTGGACGAAGCCGAAGCCTTGATGGCGATCATCGTTCGGGAAAACCTTGGCAAATACAATGCCGCGTCCGACGTCGCGGAGGATGATCCTGATTTTCGGGGCGAGGCGCCCGTAATCGTCCTCGACCAGATCGCCGGGGACCGCTCGATTGCCGGAGGCGGCTGCTCGCCCCAGACGTTCGCCGATATGCTTGAGGCGGCCGTCGCCGAAAACCCTGGTAGACAGGTCCTGGCCAGGGTCCATCCCATGGAGGGCCGGCGCGGCAAGAGCGGCCATCTGCGAGCCCTGGCCGCCGCCCGGAATATCCGTATCTACGACGCCAATGTCAGTTGGGCGTCCCTCGCCCGTCGCGCCCACCGCGTCTATGTCGCGTCCAGCCAGGCAGGCCTGGAAGCCCTGATCGTCGGAACTCCCGTCACCTGTTTCGGCATGCCGGCCTATGGCGGCTGGGGCCTGACCGATGATCGTTCAGTCTGCGACCGCCGTACGGCGCGGCCGTCCCTCGCCGCCCTGGTCGCTGCCGCCTTCATTCACTATCCGATCAATATCGATCCGGTGACCAACGCCCGTTCGGACTCCCTCAGGATCGCCCGGGTCATCGCTGCATCCCGCCGGCGGGATCGGGAAACCGAGGGACTCAGCCATGTGGTCGGGGTTCAGCGCTGGAAACGACCGGCTGTGCTGCCTTTCCTCCAGGGCGAACGCTCCACATTGACCTGGACCATGTCGCCCGCCATCGCCTTGAAGCGGCAGCAGCGCGACGGAGGACGGATCGTACGCTGGGCCTCCCATATTGACGACCAGTTCGCCGCCGAGGCCAGCAGGCTTGGCGCCTCCTTGGTGAGACTGGAAGACGGGTTCCTGCGGTCGGTTGGCCTGGGGTCACGACGTGAGCCGCCTTCATCCCTCGTCGCCGATGATGTCGGCATCTACTACGATCCCGCGGCCCCCAGCCGGTTGGAGCAGATCCTCCAGACGGGAGGCATGGACCCGGCGACCCTAAGCCAGGCCGCTGAATTGCGGGACCAGGTCATCCGCCTGCGATTGAGCAAGTACAATGTTGGCGGCGTCCGTCGCCAGGGCGCCTTCGCCGGGGCCGAGGGTCGGCTCAGGATCCTGGTCCCCGGACAGGTCGCGGACGATGCGTCGGTCCGCCGGGGATCCGGCGACGAGGTCAAGGACAACCTGACCCTGCTTCGGGCTGTCAGGGCCCAGAGACCCGAAGCCTATATTGTCTACAAGCCTCATCCCGATGTGGAGGCAGGACTGCGACCCGGCGCCCTTACCGCCGCAGAGACAGCTCCTCTGGCCGATGGTCTGGCCTTAGACTGGGGGATCACAGATCTGCTGGATGAATGCGATGAACTGCACACCCTCACCTCCCTTTCAGGATTCGAGGCTCTGATGCGCGGCGTCGCCGTACACACCTATGGTCGGCCATTCTATGCGGGCTGGGGACTGACCCGGGACCGACTGGCCATTCCCCGCCGGACCCGACCGGTGACCTTGGACGAGCTGACGGCGGCGGCCCTGCTAGTCTATCCACGCTATGTGGATCGACAGACCGGGCGGCCGGTCGAGGCGCTTGATGTCATGGCGACATTAGCGGCAAGGGGCAGGCAAGGGAATTGAATGACCAGGGGTTTGCGTGACCGCCACCGGACGCTAACAACCTCCCAGTGATTGAACGGTCGCAGACAGGAATCGAGTCGTCGTTTGTTGAATGACCCGCCCTTGCAGAGACGGAAGGATGCCGATCCGGTCCTGCAGACGGCAGGCCCCACCACGAGGCATTTCCTGCTGCTGCGCGGTCCGTTCGGACCCTTCTATCATCAGTTGGCCGCCGCCCTGACAGGGGCCGGCGCACGGGTCAGCAAGGTCAATTTCGACACCGGCGACGAAGTGATCTGGGGTCTCAACACGGGCGCGATCCGCTGTCCCTCCGGCGCAGGTGAGATTGGTCGTTGGCTGGCGGACTTCATGATCGAGCAGGGCGTCACCGATCTTGTCTGCTTCAATGACTGCGTCGAACCTCATGGCGAAGCCATCGCCTGGGCGCGGGACGCGGGCCTTTCGGTCCATGTCTTCGAGGAGGGCTATTTCAGGCCTCATTGGATCACGCTGGATTCCGGCGGCGTCAATGTCCGTTCCGCCCTGCCTCGCGATCCGGAGATCTATCGCCAGGATTTCGACAAGACACAGACTGACCCGACCCTGGCGCGCGATGTCGGATTGATCACCCGCGGCCTGGTCTACGCCACCATCTGCCATTATCTGGGAAAGACCGCATTGACGGTGGTCGCCGGCCCAAGCCCGACCCCCTACGCAATCTCAACCCGGCAGCAGATGTTCGGATACATCCGGATGTATTTCCGACGGGTGCTGGGCATGAACAGCTGGCCCAGGGTCGAGGCCGACCTGCTGTCCGGCGTCCATCCATACTATCTTGGACTGGTCCAGAAAGCCGGGGACACCCAGCTGACCCACAACTCCGACTATGACAACGAAAGCTTCATCGCGGCGGTGATCCAGGACTTCGCCCGCCATGCGCCGGCCGACACCAAACTGGCCTTCAAGCTGCATCCTATGGAACCAAGGATGCGGGAGCAGGAGCGCTATATCCAGGCGAGGGCGAAGGCGGCCGGTCTGACGGACCGCGTATTGGTGCTGGATGGCGGCAACCTGAATGCCCTAGCCCGTCAGTCACGCGGCGCCGTTACCATCAACAGCACAGCGGGTCTGGCGGCCATCGGCTTTGGGTGTCCGGTCAAGGTTCTGGGGCGCGCCTTCTATGACATGCCCGGCCTGACCCATCAGGGAGATCTTGCGGACTTCTGGAACCAGCCCCAGACGCCGGACATGTCCCTGTTCAGCGCTTTCCGCTGGACGGTTATGGCGCGAACCCAGATAAACGGGTCCTTCTTCACGCCGCTTGGCCGCGAACTGGCCATCGAGGGCGCCCTTCGCAAGCTTTTGGCGCCGAGATAGCCCCCAAGGGGTCGGCGTCCCTCGGCGGCCTCAGGTCAGGTCGAGGTCGACCGTTGCCCCGGTCGAGGTGACATAAGGCACCTGCAGGTCACCGGTCAGGATGCGGACGGCCTCGGAAACCTCGAGCATCAGGTCACGGGTGGGGCGACTGGCCGGCAGTCGCGGCAGCAGTTCCAGGGCAAAGGCGCCGTTGCGCGTCCCCGGCATGGTGTCATAGGCGGCTGTGCCCAGTTCGGCCGCATAACAGAAGAGGGCGCCTGAAGCAGCAGCGGAAGCCTGAAAGATGGGCCCGCCCTTGGGAGCCTTGGAAGGCGCGAAGCCACAGTCCTTCGGGGAAACTTCCAACCCGGCGCGCGGGGCCGAGACCGGGCGGCCGTCCGGAAACTTCTCTGAGATCTCGAAGCTGCAGGTATCCAGGATCATCAGCCGCGAATGAGGCTTGTTCGCCTGCAGTCGCTCCAGGAAAGGGTCGAGCAGAACAATTCCCGGACTCTCGATCGACGGCGCCCCGTCCACCAGCACCATAAAGCTCTTGTAGAGATTGGGATCGGCGGTCGCCACCAGCCCGCCCATGCCGGAGAAATAGAACAGGACCTCGGCGTCCGGCTGAAGGGTGCGGAAAAAGGACTCCACGTCCGCATCATACTGGGCGCGGTCAGAGTTGAGGCTGAGCGTAACGTCGAAGCCCTGACGGTCGAGCTGGATGGCTAGATATCCCGCGTCATTGGGTCCCCCGACCAGCTGACTGATCGCCGGATGCTGATATCGGCCAACGCCCAGAAGGAAAGCCGCTCGCTGTCGTCTTGCACCGGCCGGGCCGATGCTGCGATAGGGCGCGCCGGACGCGCCACCGTCGGAACCGCTTCCTTCGATCTGTCCCCTGGCCTGGCGCGCCAGAGCCAGCAGGCTCGGATCCCGAACTGCGGCGATTTCGCTGTCGAAACAGGATTGTGTCTTGCAGGCTGCCGCCCGCATGGCCGCCGCCAGCTGGGCATTGTCAGCGCCCGCAGAATGATTGGCAGGTGCCACCACCTCGGGATTGAGCACATAGAGGCCGCCACTTCCGGCGGCGAGGGTCCAGGGCTCCTGACGGCCCTTGGAGCGTCGCTCGACCCCGCCGGACACCTCGGCCAGCAGGGTCGCAACGGTCAGGCCAGGACGGCGGATCTGCTCCAGCAGTTCGGAGGTATAGAGACCATTGGCCTCCCCGGGTCGATCCTCGGCCAGACCGCCAGGCTTGGTCGCATAGGCCACCACCGCACTCCGCGCCACCTGCTGCGGCGGCGCCCAGCCCGCCGGCGGCGCCAGCCCCCGGGTGTCGTTGTCCCAGGTCTTGGCGAACCCGTTCTCACGGCAAGCGTCCAGCACGATCACAGACACCTTGGCAGTGGAGCGTCGCAGCTCCTCGAACACCTCCGACAGGGCCAGGCATTCCGAAGACAGCCGCTCGGCGCTGGCCAGTTCCGCATCCAGCGGGATCAGGAAATTCTCCGGGCCGGAGTCGGAGTTGGCGTATTGCAGGCCATGGCCTGCATAATAGACCAGGGCAACATCATCGGTCTGGATCGAACGACGAAACCCGGACAGGGCGCTCTTCATGGCGTCAAACCCGCCATCGATCACTGGCGTGACTTCGAACGACATGGACTTCAAGGCGCCGGCCAGGGCTTTCACATCATTGGCCGGATTGACCAGCCTGCGGGTGTGGACATAGCTGGCGTTGCCCAGCAACAGGGCCCGCCGCGCACCCGTCGGACGCAGGGCCTGGGCCCCCTGGCCAACCGACTGGGCCGCCGCGAGCGTCGGCAGGGCCGAAAGCGCAAGCCCCGCCCTCAGCAGTCCGCGACGATCAATCATGCGCATAGGGGAGGACTTTCAGGGACTTCTATCAGGCGTTCGGCCGTCCCGGGCCGCTTGGCCAAGGACGGCGCGAAGCCATGGGCCTCAGATCAGGGGCGAGCGCTGCTCATGGTCGCCTTGATCCAGTCGGTGTAGCTCGCGACCCGGGTGTAGACGCCATACTTATTGGCCACGGCGCAGCCTTCGCCGAAGCTGACGACGCCGATCAGGGTCCACTTGCCGGGCTCACCGATCACCAGGGGACCACCGCTATCACCCTGGCAGGAGTCGTTCTCGGCCGAACCTGCGCAGAGCATCGTATCGGCGATGCCGCCGTCATAGCTTTCCGGCATGTTGCAGGTGGCGTTGGAGACAACCGGCACATTGGCGTAGAGCAGCTGGGTCGACAGATCGCCGGTCTCGGTCGTGCCATAGCCGCTGACCACTGCTATGTCGGGGGATGTCCGCGATTTCCCCAGGTTCTTGGACTGGGCCAGGGTCAGGCCGTAGGGCGACAGGGCCCGGGTGTCCTCGTTTAGGCGGGCGCGGCTTTCCGGCGACAGCTCAAGCAAGGCAATGTCGTTCTGTTGGGTGTCTCCGTCATAGGCCGGATGGGCAATGATCCGAACCACGTTCAAGGCTTGGCCGTCGACCAGCAGGTTGTTGGTGCCGGCCAGGACGCGGGTATGCGGCTCCAGGGGGTTCTGATCGCGGCTTGGCATCCAGGAAACGCAATGGGCAGCGGTCAGGACCCAGGTGTCATTGAGCAGGGTGCCGCCGCAAAAATGGCCCTTGTCGATCCGGAACAGCGAAACCTGGAAGGGCAGGAAACCCTCAGGCGCCGGCAGGCCGTTGATGATCTTCTGGCCGGGCGGCGCCTTGACCGGCGTCGCGGCGGCGGCCGGCAGGGCGGACATCAGGCCGGCCGCGAGGGCAAGGGCGGAGATCAGTGAGGTCAGCTTGGACATCGAGGTTGGTGCTCCTTGAGACATCTTGGGAAAGAGAGTTGGGACTGGGATCATCCGGCGTCCGGCCGGACGCTGTAGGTCATGCGACGAACGCTCCAGGCGCCAACGGCGACCGGGGCGGTGGAACGGGTTCCGGACTGGGAACCGAGGATCAGGGATTCCAGGGGATCCATGTCGCCAATCCCGCGGCTCAGGCCCTGGACCGCGTCCTGCTGAAGGGACCAAAGATTGGGCAGGGGCTTGCTGGAGGCGATCATCATGAGGTGATCGCGACCGTCGCCAAAGGCCTTCAAGCGCGAGGACTCCCAGCAACGACCGGCCGGAACTGCTTTATCGCTGGCCCCGATCAGGGCGACCGAATGATCGTGGCCGAGATTGAAGACATAGAGAAACATCGGGGTGTCCGACGCATTCCGGGCCGTCAGATAGATTTCCTGGCCCTGATGCAAAGAGGGCTCGCCCTGCACACGTTCAAAGGGCGTGGTATCCGTGCCCTGACAATTGGCCTCCGAAGCCTCGAAACTCACAGTAGGGCCCTGGCCACCATCTTCCAGCGCCAGCAGGGTGTAGAACTTGGCCAGATTTCTGGTAGCCTCGGCTAGTTCGGCAGACCCGGTGACGAAGCGGCCAATCGGTCGCATGTCGGCGGTCCAGAGGCTGACGGAACCATCGGCAGAGACCTGAAAGCCAATCTGCGGGTCGCGATCCACCAGTTTCACCGCCGACAGGCCCCTGAGCTGGGCCCGCAGGTCGCGTTCGACCTGCCGTGTGCGCTCGCTCGGCGGCGCGCCGTCCTCAAGAACCACGGCGACCTTGAGCAACGTCTGGCCAAAGCTGCGCCGGGTCTCCCGGGCGAACCCGCTGGCCAGTCCGCCGGACGGTCCGGAAACCGCCAGCTGGGCCGTCCAGGCGTCCGCTGACCGCACGGTGGCCCGCGCAACAGGCGACGCCCCAGGGTCGAGGGCCAGGGCCAGTGTCGGGAAGAGGGCAAACTCGGACCCGGGCGAGACGCCGGAGAGGCTACCGGCCTTCAGGGACCAGGCGCCCGATCGTCCGTCCGCCACCTCGAAGACGCGCACGCTTCCCGCAGCTTCGCCGAGGAAGGGCGTCAGGAGGTCGCCGTCGGTGGTCACCTGCTGCTGGTCGGCGCCGGCGCGAGCCAGGCGGGTGCGGGTTTCCAGCAGAAGTTCCTGGTAGCTGGCGCCAGGACGGGCCTCAAGCAGGGCGCCGGACAGGGCCACGGTAAAGTCACTGCGCCAGACCTCGACGCCGTTCTCGATGACCGGCCCCTCATTGGCCACATCTCCATCCGGCGCTGCGGCGAAATGCACCCGGTAGCCCGGACGGGCGGCCGTCGGCCGAGCTGACCGCGCGGCGGTCAGGACCGGGGTCTGAGGCGCCTCGATCGAAAGACCAGGGACCTCAGGTATGCCCTTCGACACCCGCTTGCGGAAGGCCGAGCGGGTCGCAGAACCGGAATTGCAACTGTCGAATATGGTGACGACATTGACGCCCCGGGCGGTGATGATGTCGAAAGCCAGCCGCAGTTCCCGATCGAACACGTCGCCGATGTCGCCAACCGAATAGTTGCGGTCAGGGCGAATGCGCCCCGGCGGAAGGGCGTCAAAGGCTGCGATGGTGACATTATGGCCGTCGGCCTGATCACCGCCCTTGGTCACGAAGCGCCGGCCATGGCCGCTGAAATAGAAAAGGAAGGTATCGCCGGGCGCTGCATCCCGGGTCATGGAGTCAACAGCGGACAGAATGGCGGCCCGGGTGGCCTCGGGGCCCAACAGGGTCAGTTCGGAGTCCAGAGGGCGCCTGGCCGCCAGGGCCTGACGGATCATGGCGACATCGTTGGGCGCGCCCTGGAGGTCCTGGATCTTGGAATCCGGGCCGCCATACCTGTAGTCGGCGACCCCGACAAACAGGGCACGGACCTGGGCGGCCGCCAGAGCCGCCGAGGATGAGGCGCAGGCGGAGGCCAGGACAATCAGGCCGATTACGGATCCCAGCAGGCGTCTTTCAGTGTGGTGGTAGATCATGCCAGCACCGCCTGGAAGGTCGGAAGGGCAAGCATGGCGCCGCTAACGCCATGGTCTTGGCGAGCCGCCGAACCGCTGACACACCGGCCTGACATGCTCTTGTTCCGATTCCCTGCCTTCGCAGCCAGGACCTGCCCGCCGCCGAGGCGCTGAGCATGGGCCATGCCATGTTCGGACTCTCCCCCAAAAAAGGGGGCGTCAGTTGAGAACATGCGCAAATTCAGACGGATAGATTCAAGTTTTGACATGTTCCCCCCGGGACCCCGAACCGTGAATCCCGGTGGGGTGATGGTTCTATTGCACAAGGTCCGTTCTGGGATTGATCAGCATGGCGGGCTGGCCCGGCGCCAGGCCCAGTTCGCTGGCGGACCAGGTCAGCACGACCCCGGCCGGAAGATAGGCCCGGCATAGGTCCTTGCGCACCCGGACAAGCTGAACGGTGGTCACGCCATCGGCGTTTCCTCGC
Source organism: Caulobacter sp. (assembly GCA_029866155.1). Lineage (GTDB taxonomy): Bacteria > Pseudomonadota > Alphaproteobacteria > Caulobacterales > Caulobacteraceae > Caulobacter. The sequence continues at coordinate 44,895 of JARWZW010000055.1, forward strand.
AGGACATCGAAACTGGCCTTGCCAGTGCAACCATTGCTTGGTGTCCGGGCGGTCAGCCCGTCTCCGTTGATGGATCCTGCATAGATGGGCTCGCCGCCGGCAGCGAACGAGGCTCCCGTCAATCCACCGGCGCAAGCCAGTCCGGCAGCCAGTGCGCCGAATGTTCTGTAGGCAGCTTTCATAGTTTCACCTTCAATTCAGGAGGCTATTCCGCCTGCGGATCGCGGCATGACAAAGGCATGACGGTGGCCGATTCTTTACGGAACTTCGTTATCTTTAAGCATCGAAGAGCCGAAAACGGAGAAAGACGCCCAAAGAGCGGGGTCCGGATAGGTCTTTCGCGTCGCCTGCATGGCCTGGCGCAGGGCCTCGTCAGCGCCGGTTCCCGCCTGCACCAGGGCGGCGAACCTGGTCATCAGGGTTTCGGTCGCCGCATCATCGACGCTCCACAGGGTCATGACCACATCATCGACCCCAGCCAGGTAGAAGGCACGCGCCAGCCCGATCACCCCGCCGTCCACAGTTCGCCCGAGTCCCGTCTGGCAGGCGCTGAGCACCACTACCTGAACCGGCTCCAGGCAGGATTGCATGATTTCACCGGCCCGCCAGGGGCCGTCCGCCAGGGCGAGGTAACTATCCAGGGGCGTATCCGGCAGGGCGACGCCATGGGCCGCCAGATGGAGAACGCGTGACTTCGGCGCCCTGGACTGCACCATGCGCCGCGTCGCTGCGGCCCCAAGGACAGGCGACACGCCAAAAATCCGGGCCACCGCCTTGGCCTCCCTCCGTGCACCCGGCAGAGGCGGCAGGTCGGGCCGACCGGACATCCTGGGGTCCCCGACCACCAGGGCGGGCGCCAGCTTCGCCGTGGATTGCGGACATTGCCGCTCTCCCCGGCGGTTCAACCAAGGGCCGCCGGCCCCTCGGGCCAGTTGAACGCCCGGCAGGACCATGACCGCAGTCACATCAACAAGTCTCTGCCCCTGGGCGCCCAGGGGCAGGGCTGAGAAGGGGACGGCGCCAAGGTCGCCATAGGGCAGGACCAATAGTCGGCCATAACTGCCAAGCGACTCCCGGACGGGCCCCGGCAAGACCCCCGATGACAGGGCGGACAAGGCCTCCTCGGCCCGTTCGGCCCTGCTGCGGCCAGCGGGACCGTCGGCCGACATCAGGCCGCGCTTGCCTGCGCCGATCTGGTCGACTCGTGCGGCCTGCCGCCAGTCAGCATGCAAGACCTTCAGAGCTTCGGGACTGACGGGGCCGACGCCAAAGGCCTGCAGCCCTCGACTGTCCACCAGGTAAGCGCAATGACGCCCCCCTCCGAGGCCAGAATCAGGGCTGCAGCGTCCGGCGGCAGTCCCTCCAACCAGCGGGCCACGGCCCGTGCCTGGCGCCGGGGATCAAATCCCCGAGCCTGCATAAGGGCGACCTGTCGGTCCCAGTTCAGATCAAGAGCAGCCAGCAGACCATCCGCGCGCCCCTGGCAGGCTAGGCCCTGCCCAGGTCCGTCCCCGCTGGCGGCCCGGGCCTGGGAGACAGGTCCGCCCGGCCCCAATCCCGACAGACAGACCAGAACCAGCAGCACCGCCAGACCCCGGGATAGTCCCGACCTGGCGCCACGCGCCCAATAGTCCCGCGACCCTGTGGCCCGCATTGTCCCTCACCCTGAATGCCCGGGGTGAGGCTATTCCGCTTCAGAGGATCAGGGCAATGGCGCTGCGACCGGCAGGCGCGTGATCTCCCCCGACCGAAGGGCCTGAAGAATGCGGCTGGCCTCCAGATCGTCAGGCGCCAGGGCGACGATCTCGCCCAGGCCGAACAGACCCCAGCGGCCATCTTCCCTCGCCATCAGGCAAAGGGCCCGCTCCAGGCGATCGGCCTCCTCACAAAGCCCGTCCGGCAATTCGGATCGGGTGAACCGCCAGGTCAGGTCCTCGTCGCGCAGACCAAGGGTGAAGTCCCCCGCGGCCGGGGCGGTCATGTCGACAAAGGGATAGCCCCGGCTGCTCTGCCGGACCTCTCCGTCCTCGGTGACCAGAACCGCTGTCTCGGCGCCTCCGGTCCAGATCAATGCGACCGGACCGGCGCCGGGCGGAAAGGCCTGGTCCGGCGTCGCCAGCATCGCCAGAACCACGGGCGAAGGTCCGGGATTGGCCGGCGTGCGGACCTGAGTATCGACCGGAATCGGTCGCGGCGCCGAGTCAAATAGCCCGCCCAGACTGGCGACAAAGGCGCCGGCTCCCGACGGCGGACGGACGGAAGCGCCCAGCGGAACCTTCAGCGGACTGGTTTCTCGAGTCACCCGCTTCTGGGCTCCGCCGCGCAGGAAGACCTGCACTGCCACGCCATCCCGGCGCACCATGACCTGGTCGCCCGGTTCGACAAACAGGAAGCGGGCGGCAGGCTGGCGCTGGCCGCTGCGCCGCTGGACCAGGGCGTCGCCGGGCGCGGGCCGGCCGGTGACCTCGGTGATCTGGCCGGCCGCAGACCGGGCGTCGGAAGCCAGGGCGGCCTTGCCAGCAAGGCTGATTGCCACCGCCAGCGCGGCCAGGGCTGCGATGCGCAGGTTGGCGCTTGTTCTGAATTGCAGGCGCTCATCCATGGTCAGGGCTCCTGGGTCGGCAAGGCCGCGACAGCCTGGCCCGTAATGCGGTTCAACAGTTTCTGGCCGAGGGCCTCAGCCTGGTGGGTAAAGCTGCGAGCGGCCTCGGCAAAGCCTTCCAGTCCGAGGGCCACAACCGGAGTCAGCAGGTCAACGGCCTGGACGGGCCCCCTGGCGCCGCGCAAGGCGCCGAGGCCGGCAAACACTTCCAGCACGAACAGGGCCCCGATGAATCCGAAAAACAACAGCACCGAGAGAAGACCGGACAGCCGACCCCGCCTTTTCATCCTGTCATTGAGGCCAAAGATGGTCAGCCAGCAAAGGGTCATAATCAGGGCGCCCAGGCCGATCCCCTTGAGCTTGGCCAGAAAGGCGGTGAGCCCCTGCAGCAACTGGCGCGCCGGGGGACTGGCTCCAGTCCCTTCACTCAACGGGCTGAACTCGATCAGGGCGCGGGTGGCGTTCAGGACGATCTCCGAGCCGGTCATTGCCCCGAGCGGGGTGGCGTGCCAGTCATTGCCCTGGGTCTGGCTTGAGCCCAGCACCACGATCCTGTCAGTCAGCACCCCTTCCGGAATAGCGAATCCGGTCTCGTCCAGCAGGCCGGAGGCCGGATAGCGATCATAGCGCCCCAGATAGCGGCTGCGCAGCCGGACCTCGTTCTGAGGCGCTAGGGCGGCCAGGCTGGGCAGGCTGTACTGAATACGGTTGCGCAGGGCCGGGTCACGGCCCAGGGCCACGGCAGAGTCCATCAGGGACGACTGGGCCGCCGTGGCGCAACCGGTGGCCACAGCGCCATAGAAGCGGCAGTCAACGGCCCGGGCCGTATCCGGCTGGGCCAGCATGGCCGCCAGGAACGGCGCGCTGGGCAACCAGCGGTCAGGCTGTCCCTGCCCCTCGCGGATCGGGGTCAGGAGGGGAAAATGACGGATCACCCCGTCGCCGGCCCCGATATCGGCCGAGGTGGCGATGGGGGCCAGCCGTAATCGGCCCTGGGCCAGCCTGGGGGTCAGGGAGCCCTGGCGGTCCAGCCTCTGGGCCAGGGTCCCGCCCGACAGGTCCGGGCGGCTGCGCAGGGGCGCAATGAAATAGGGGCCGGTGGGTCTCGACAGGGCGGCCAGGAGGCTGTTGCGTTCAGCCAGGTCCTCAGGCGGGGCGACATCGATGATCACCACCCGGGCCCCAGACAGCGCCGCGGCTCGGGCGAAATCGGTGATCAGGGCGGTCGGTATCGGACGATCAGTCAGGCAATCGTCCGGATCCGGGCTGAAACGGCGGCAGGCCTCGGCATCCACATCGATGAAGGCATAGCTGGCGCCCGCCCCGGACTGGAAGCTGGGGTCCAGCCATGGTGCAAAGGCGACATAGGTACGCTGGCCCAGATCAACTCCTGCCCGTTCGATCGCCACAAAGGGTGCGATCCTGAGCGATGACCCTATGGAGATCAGAAACGCCATGCAGAGGCTGAACAGCAGCCCTGCAAACCCGACGATCAGGGCCCGCTTCCACCACGGCTCTTCCAGTGGCTGTTTCATCTTACCCCCGAGACGAAGGCTAGCAGGCGCCGACCGCGACAATCAACCGCCCGGGAAATCAACCCTGCTCGCCGGCTGTCGCCTGCCATCGCCGGTAGCCAGATGCGCGCAGCTCGCAGGCTGGACAGGCTCCGCAGCCATAGCCCCAGTCATGGCGAACTGTCCGGTCGCCCCTGTAACAACTGTGGCTGTCTTCAAGGATCAGGTCGACCAGGGGCTGGCCGCCCAGGGCCATGGCCAGGCCCCAGGTCGCCGCCTTGTCCCGCCGCATCAGAGGCGTATCGATGACGAAACGGCTTTCGGTCCCAAGATTTATGGCTACCTGCAGGGCCTTGATGGTGTCGTCCCGACAGTCGGGATAGCCGGAATAGTCGGTCTCGCAGACCCCCGTCACCAGGTGCTTCAGTCCCCGGCGATAGGCCACCGCCGCTGCAAAGGTCAGGAACAGAAGGTTGCGGCCGGGCACAAAGGTATTGGGCAGACCAGAGGCCGACATCTCTATGGCCCGGTCATCGGTCAGGGCCGTGTCACTGATCGCCCCGAGGACGCCGAGGTCCAGCAAGTGGTCCTGGCCCAGGCGGTCCGCCGCCAGGGGGTATGCGCCTGCCAGCCGCTCGCGAAAAGCCAGCCGGACTTCCAGTTCCACCCGGTGGCGCTGGCCGTAGTCGAACCCGATGGTCTCGACCCGTGAAAACCGCTCCAGCGCCCAGACCAGGCAGACGGCGCTGTCCTGCCCGCCTGAAAACAGCACCAGGGCCCCGGTATCCGTCATGGTCGATCCTGTTCTGAAAGGTCTGTCCGGCTTTTCACCGGGATGGGCGGTGATCAAGGGGAAACTGCAGTCGTCTCAGGAAGCTGTGCAATCCGATGAGCTGGCGAGTAGTCCGGTCAAGACCCCACCCGCTCGTCGAAGCGACCCTGGTCATTATGCCCTGCGCTGGTCCAGGAGGGCGGCGACCCCGGCGAACCGTACCCTCCGACTTGACCCCTTCCTCCGCCTCATGCCACGTCTTCCGCCAGAATGCCGGCAGGGGGGCATATGGCCAGTTACCGGGAGCGACTGACGGCGGATCTCGACCGCTGGATCGCGGCGGGACTGGCGCCTGCGGGCAGCCGAGAGGCCATGCTGGCCATGGTGGCCCAGCCCCGGCGGACTGATGCAGCCACAGCCCTGGTGATGATCGGGGCGTTGCTGGTCGGGGCCGCAATCATCGCCCTGGTGGCCGCCAACTGGGATGGCCTGCCGCGCCTGGCGCGATTTGGCCTGTTGATCGCCGCCTTCCTGGGCGCGGCGGGCGGGGCAACCCTTTTCGGCGCAAGAGGCCGGCCCAATACCGCCAACGCCCTGCTGGCCCTGGCCGCCGCCCTCTATGCCGCCGCCATCGGGCTGACGGGACAGATCTTCGACATCGCCGGCGATCCCAAGACGGCCGCCATGGGCGCCGGCCTGGCGGCGGGCCTGCTGGCCCTGGTCGGCCGGTCCAGCGGCGCAGGCATCGCCGCCCTGGTCCTGATCGGGTTTGGCGATTTCGCCGCCCCCACCAGCGGCTGGCTTTTGCTGGCTGGCCTGGCCACCGTGGTCGCCGCCCGAGCCTGGCGCTCGATCCCCCTGGCGCACGGGGCCGGTGTTGCGGTGATCGTTGGCCTGGCGGCGACCCAGATGACCTTTTTTCCGGACCATGGAAGGGACGGCCTGCAGGAAAAGGCCCTGGTCGCCAGCGCCCTGCTGGCCCTTGCCGCCTTCGCGGCGCGCTGGCTGCGGGGACAGGAAGAGTCCGGGGCCGGGGTTCTTTATGGCTGGTGGGTCTGGGGCGCCCTCTGGGCCTTTGCGGCGGCAGGGCTGTCTGGCGAGGACCTCAGGCTCGTTCACCGTGGACTGTGGCTGCTGATCGCAGGAGGCGTGATCGCCCTGGGCCGTCATGACCGGCATGCCCTGGTCACCGCCGCCGGGGTGGCGGCCCTGATCGGTGCGGTAGCGGCGGTGATGTTCGATCTGGGATTGGACCTGATCTATGCCGCAGCCGTCTTCGGCCTGGCTGCCCTTGCGGCCCTGGTCGCCGGCTGGATTCTGCGCAGACGGAGCGCCCCATGACCCGCTTTCGTCCCTGGCTAACGATCCTCGCCGCCCTGCTGCTGGTTGCCGCCCTTGTGCTGATGGTCCTGCGTGAATACCAGGCGCGGCAAGCGGGAGCGGAGGTAGCTCTGAGGGTTCAGCAGGTCGATCCCCGCAGCCTTCTGAGCGGACATTACGTACAACTGGATTTCCTGGATGCGGCCCCGCCCGGTTTTGACTGCAACAGGATGGGTCTGAAACCCGGTGAGCCGGACGGTTGGATCGCCCTGCGACCGATCGGTGACCATCACGGCCTGTCCGGCGTGGCGAAAACAAGCGCCGCCGCTGCGAGGCTTGGCGGCCCTGTCCTTCGCGGCGAGGTCCTGTGCCTGGGCCCCCCCGAAGCGCGGCAGGTGGCCCTGAAGATCGGCATAGACCGGTTCCATGCCGCCCAGAAGGAGGCAGAGGCGCTGGAGGCGTTGATGCGCACGCCGGGCGACCATGCCGTATTTGCCCTGGTCTCGGTCGGCGAGGATGGACGCGCCCGTTTGGCCGGAATGAGGGTCGATGGCCGCGAGACCCGGCTGGACTGGTTCGGAGGTTGAAGGACACTGTGTGCAAAGGCGCAGTGTCGGCACCGGCGCCAGGCGCGACGCGTTCCCCGCGCTGCACACTTGCGCATTTCGTCAGGATGACGACACAGACTTTGGCGCGGTGACTTGGTATATCAACGTTATGTCTACTTACCGCCTTCTTCGCCTGTCGCCGCTCCATGTTCCGCTCATGCGAAAGTTTCACGGCCTCTTTGGCCGGGCCTTCGAAGATCCGCAGACCTACGAGACCGCGCCGCCGACAGATGCGTATCTGAAGCAATGGCTGGACCGTGACCATCTGATCGCCTTGGCGGCATTGAACGCCGAGACAGTGATCGGCGGACTCGTCGCCTATGAACTGGATAAACTCGAACGGGCGCGGCGTGAACTCTATATCTTTGACCTGGCAGTGGAGGAGCCATGGCGGCGCAAGGGGGTCGCAACCGGCCTGATCAGGCTGCTGACGGACCTGGGAAAATCCCGGAATGTTTGCTCTGTCTATGTCCAGGCCGACAAGGACGATTCTCCAGCCATTGCGCTCTACGACAAGATGGGGATTGGCAGAGACGTCTTGCATTTCGACCTCGAAACTCCTGCGAGCGGGGTCTGAGGCCCCTCTCGGCAAGCCGTCCGATTGGCGCCAACATGGCCCCATGAGCGCACCTCCGATCACCGTCCTGACGGCAACGCCCAAGGAAGAGGCAGCGATTCGGCGGGCCGTGCGGGAGGCGGATCCTGCCTGGATGGGACCGATGAGCCGGATCGCCGGTCCCGAGCATGTGGCCGAGTTGACCGTGCTGTTGTCCGACCCGGCAGTTTCCGGGCCGATCTATGACCTGCCCCGGCCGATCACCGAGGCCAGTATCTCCGCCTGGGTGAGCGAGGCCCTGAATCTGAAGGCGGCCGGTGAGGCCCTGCTGATCGTCACCCTGGACGAGGCCGGCTCGGTCGCCGCCTATTCGCGGTTCAGCATCTGGCCGGATCGATCCTCTGCCGAGATCGCCGGCGCCCGGAGAGCCGACCAGCAGAACTCCGGCCAGGGCAGCGCCGGGGCCGCCCGGTCTTTCGGCTTCATGTTCGAAGTCCTGGGGGTGCAGCTGGTCGGTCTGACGGCTGCCCTGGACAATGTCCGGTCGGCCCGAGTCATCGAAGCAGCGGGCTTCCAGCCCATGGGCGAGCGGCTCAGTTGCGCCCCGGACGGGACCGAGCGTCGGTCACGTTATTGGGAGATGACACGGCAGGATTGGCTCGGTTTGACAGATAACCTATCTGAGAATGTAGCTTAGACCATCAAGCGAACCCCTAGAGCATGACCCGTTTTGACGGAATCGGGATTCCCAAATCAGGGGTGATTTGATTCAACATCGATGCTGGTGAGGAGGCTGGCATGGATGACGGCACCCTATTCGATGGATCTTCGAGAACGGGCGTTGCTGCGCAAGGCTGCAGGTGAGACCAACCGGGAAATTGCGGCGGCGCTGAAGATCAGCCCGTCCTGTGTTTCCAAGTGGACCAAGAGAAAGCGTGAGACGGGTTCCCTCGCTCCGGCCCAGGTCGGCGGCTACAAGCCACGGATCCTGTCTGGCGACTGCGCCGCATGGCTGCGGGAGCGGACCGCCTCTGGACCTGTGACGCTTCGCGGCCTGACGGCGGAGCTGGCCGAGCGCGGGATCAAGACCCAGCCACAGGCCGTCTGGGTGTTTCTTCATGCCGAGGGGCTGAGCTTCAAAAAAAACCCTGCTGCCTCAGGAGCAGTCACGCCCTGACGTGGCCCGCAGGCGCAAACGCTGGAAAGCCCATCAGGGCCTGATCGCCCCCCATCGCCTTGTCTTCATCGACGAGACCTGGGTAAAAACCAATATGGCCCCCCTGCGAGGCTGGGGACCGAAGGGCAGCCGTCTCAGGGCCTACGCTCCCTTCGGCCACTGGAAGACCATGACCTTCATCGCGGCCCTGCGGCATGACCGCATCGACGCTCCTCTGGTCATAGATGGCCCCATCAACGGCGACCTCTTCCTGCTCTATGTCGAGCAGGTGCTTGCCCCGACACTGTCCCCGGGGGACGTCGTCGTGCTGGATAATCTGGGGAGCAACAAGGGAAAGGCGGCCCGCGCCGCCGTCAGGGCCAAGGGTGCAAGGATGATCTTCCTGCCGCCCTACAGCCCGGACCTCAACCCCATTGAACAGGTCTTCCCCAAGCTCAAGCACCTGATGCGAAAGGCCCAGCCCAGAGATGTCGAAGCCACCTGGCGAAAAGTTGGCTAGCTCCTCCATCTCTTCAGCCCACAGGAGTGCGCAAAATACCTCGTCAACTCCGGATATGGTTCCGTGTAAACGAGTCCCGCTCTAGTTGACCAACGCCTATTCCACCTTGCCTCCAAAAGATAAAAACTGCAAAATTCAAAAAGAGGTTTTCACACTAAAGCTGACACCAGACGCAATTGAGCGAATGGAGTTTTATTACCCTCACTAATCGACTACTTTGTTGGAACAATGGCCAAAGTGGTCATAAGTTACGCCTGCGAATTGTATTTTATTTGCTGCCGGCAATATTTTCTGAATTCTCCCAGAAAGATATCCATAATAGAGAAGCCTGATCGGAATATTGTCTATATCGAGACCTTTTGGAAAGTACCCTGGGGTTGATCCGCAAGGTTCTTGCCTTGTATTTCCTGTTGTATCTACAGTACCATCCGGCCGAACCCGAGACAAAAACCAATCGGCGGCTGACTTGTTGCTCAAGGCGACACGATTGCGCCATTCACCAGCGGGCAACGTCGCGTTGTAAGCGGTGGTTAGCTCCAATGTGTTCATCTGGTAGGACGTATCAAATCCTCCGCGCTCCAAGAACGCACCATCTTCAAATTGTTTATCGATTATTGATTGTATCTGTTGCTGCGCCAAGGTTCTGAGCGACTCATCATCTGCTAATAAACCGACCTGATGAATTGCCACTGCAACGAATGCCAGTTGGCTAGAGTTGCCGACAACTTTGAAGAATTTTGCGGCATCGCCCGAATCAACAATTTCGTTTACGGCCAAGTACAATTTAGGCACCAACGCCTCCGCTCGATCCTTCATTTCCTGAGGAACGTCCGCTTGACGGATAGCCAAAACAGCATGAGCGGCACTGTCGAGGAATATTGATTTCGGATGAAGCGCACGACCGATCACGGTGTCTGTTTCGCGTTGATCAGGAAAAGATCCGTCCTCGCCGAGTACAGAAGGTTGCAGACCCCACTCCAAGGCCATGAGCCCTCTATGTATCCAATCCATGTTATTGGAAGCTATTCCAGCCCTGATAACCTGATAACCAACCTTCTGAGTTTCAATGTAAAGGTCTGACGTTCCATTCTCATATGCTCGATTTGATTTTGTCACCCCGTTCGGGCCTATTCTATTAACACGCTCCTGGCCAACGTATGACACAAGGTAAGACACTGAATCTTGGCTAAGAACATATGCATCAAAACTGTTTCCAGTGTAGGGCTTCTTTCCTTGAGTTGCCCCTAGGGTGGAAGCCTGTATAGCCTCAAGCTCACCAGATGGAAAATTTCCAGCGACCGCTGCCGTAGGCAATGACATCGAAACAGCGAGCAATAAAATCAAAAATCTCATGCTGGAGACCTTAAAAATTTCGATTTCGGGGACATTCCTTGGGGGCTCTCACGTCGAGGACCACCAACCCTTGAGCCCACCTATATCTTATCACCAGCCAAAACCATTGCGTCAAATGACAATTGCAAGTTTTGAATGTTGGGCATCGGCAATGCAATAACCTAGCCTTCACCTGCTAAAATGCGGGTTGGAAATAGTGCGCATACGGCGGCAGGATTGGCTGACCCTGCGGCGCCTGAATTAGGCTGGGTCTTCAAAATCCTCCAGGAGAGCCCGTCATGACCCAGGCCCACGACTACACCATGACCATCGGCGGCAAGGCGGTCGCCGGCGCCGCGTCCTTTGCGGTGCTGAATCCCGCCAATGAGCAGGTTATCGGCCATGCGCCGGACGCCAGCCCGGCCCAGCTGGACGCCGCCGTGGCCGCGGCGCGCGCCGCTTTCCCCGCCTGGAGCGCCACCCCCATCGACCAGCGCCGCCAAGCCCTGCTGGGCATCGCCGGCGTCCTGGCCGGCAATGTCGAGGAGCTCAAGCGCCTCCTGACCTCGGAACAAGGCAAGCCCCACGCCGACGCCATGGGCGACATTCTGGGCGGCGCCTTCTGGTGCCAGGCCACTTCAACGCTGGAACTGCCGGTAACGGTGACCGAGGACACCGCCGAAAGGCGCGGCGAGACCCGCCATGTGCCTATCGGTGTTGTGGGCGCCATCGCACCCTGGAACTTCCCCATCATCCTGGCGATGTTCAAGGTGGCCCCGGCCCTGCTGGCCGGCAACACCGTGGTGCTGAAGCCTTCGCCCTTCACCCCCTTGACCACGCTACGCCTCGGCGAACTCCTGCGCGGCGTGCTGCCCGATGGCGTGCTGAACATCGTCACCGGCGGAGATGACCTAGGCCCCTGGATGACCAGCCATCCCGGCATCGACAAGGTCAGCTTCACCGGCTCGACCCAGACGGGGCGCAAGGTGATGGCCAGCGCCGCCTCGACCCTAAAGCGGGTCACCCTCGAACTGGGCGGCAATGACGCCGCCATCGTCATGCCCGACGTAGATGTGGCCCAGGTGGCCGAGCAGCTGTTCTGGGCGGCTTTCCGCAATACCGGACAGATCTGCATCGCCACCAAGCGGATGTATGTCCACAAGGATATCTATGAGCCGCTCAAGGACGCCATCGTCGCCTATGCCGCGACGGTCAAGATGGGCGACGGCGCCGAACAGGGCACCCAGCTTGGACCGATCCAGAACAAGCTTCAGTACCAGCGGGTTCTGGACCTGATCGAGGACGCGAAAGCCAAGGGCTACAAGTTCCTGATCGGCGGCGAAAAGAGCGAGGCGCCCGGCTATTTCGTGCCGGTGACCATCATCGACAATCCTCCGGAGAACAGCCGCATCGTCCAGGAAGAGCAGTTTGGCCCGGTTCTGCCGCTGCTGAAGTTCGACGACCTGGACGAGGTCATCGGCAAGGCCAACGCCACAGAATACGGCCTGGGCGGTTCGGTCTGGTCGGCGGACGAGGACCGTGCGCTGGAGATCGCCGCCCGTCTGGCCACCGGCACGGTGTGGATCAACGAGAGCCAGCACCTATCGCCCCTGGCGGCCTTCGGCGGCCACAAGCAGTCTGGCGTCGGTGTCGAGGGGGCCCTGGAAGGCCTGCTGGAATACACCAACGCCCAGACCATCTTCGTGAAGAAGAAAGCCGCCTAGGTCGCTTTTCCCGATCCTGACCCTTCAATGGACTGGCGGGGGCGAAGACCCCCCGCCAGCAGCCGCCCCCAGATTTCTTCGGCGGTTTCTGCAAACTGGAACAGCGCCAGATCTTCGGCTGCCACCAGCCCCTGGTCAGCCAGGGCCTGAAAATTGATCACGCCGGTCCAGAAGGCCCGGTCGAAAAGCACGACAGGAATCGGCGGCGACTTCTGGGTCTGGCGCAGGGTCAGGATCTCGAACAGTTCGTCAAAGGTGCCAAAGCCTCCCGGGAACACCACCAGCGCGTTGGCGCGCATGGCCAAGTGCATCTTTCGCATGGCGAAATAGTGGAAGCGAAAGGTAAGGTCCGGGGTGGTCCAGCCATTGGGCTGTTGCTCTTGAGGCAGGGTGATGTTGAAGCCGATGGACGGGGCGCCGCTCTCCATCGCGCCACGGTTTGCGGCCTCCATGATCCCCGGCCCGCCGCCAGTGGCGATGACATTGTCCAGAGGACTGGCGTCCGCCAGCAGGGCCCCGCCCCTCTGCGAGGCCAGACGGCCAAAGGCTCTCGCCTGTTCATACCAGTATCCCTTGCGCCCTTCGGCGCCCTTGGCGATCCGGGCGCTGCCAAACACCACAATCGTCGAGCGTATCCCGCGGGTCCTCAGAGCCTCCTCGGCCTTGGCGTATTCGAGCTGGAACCGCACCCCGCGCATGGAATCGCCGAGCAGGAAATCGGCGTCCAGGGCGGCGAGCCGATAGGAGGGCGAGTCCGTCTGGGGGCTGTTCCCGGAGCCCGACATGTCAGCGCCGCTCCAGAGCATGGCCCAGGAAGCGCTCGAAGGCAGCCCAGTCCTCTGTCCTCACCCCATGGCCGCCACCGCGGCTGTAGAAGGACAGGTCTGCGGCCGGATCAAATTGCTCCATGTCCTTTGCAGTGAGACCGGGCGAGCCGAGCAGCCGATAAACAGGGGTGGCTGCTTCCGCCGCGCGAAAGGCCCCGGCCGGGTCTGACCAGGCGTCCGCCATGCCGTTGCCCAGCAGGACCGGGCGGGGAGCGATCAGGGCGAGCAACTGATGCTGGTCCAGATCGGGAGAGGGGACGATTGCCTGTTTCGCAAAGGCAGCGCCGAACCAGTAGCCATAGGCGTCGGTGATCTGTTTGACGCTCTCGCCGGCCGGGCTGTGGGTCAGGCTGGCGCCGCCCCGTCCGGACTGATGGCTGATCACGGCGGCGAAACGCGGATCAAATGCGGCCGCCAGCAGCGCCGCCTTGCCATGCCGCGAATGGCCCCAGATGGCCACGCG